>SVAH01000010.1 GCA_015059485.1 Bacillota bacterium | reverse complement strand
GTGCAGATAACAAATATATGACACATCCAGCATTCATAAGTATGAATACAAATGGATTATGGGTAGCAAAATTTGAAACAACAGGATCAACTTCTGCTTTAACAGTTAAACCAAGTCAAACATCACTTAGAAATCAAACAGTAAAAACATTCTTTGAATTAGGATATAACTATAAAAGAGATAACAATTCCCATATGATGAAGAATACTGAATGGGGAGCAGTTTCTTACCTTTATCACTCAGCATATGGGAGATGTACAAATGGAACTTGTGAAGATATAAGAATAAATAATAATTCAAGTTATTTAACTGGATATGCAGCAGTGGATGGAACAGATCAAAGTACGTATCCAGGAACATATGGGACAGACTCAAGTAAAACTTTAAGCTATAATACAACAACTGGTGTTAAAGCTAGTACAACAGGAAACATAACAGGTATATATGACATGAGTGGTGGTGCCCATGAATATATGGCATCATATAGAGATACAACGCTAGGTTCAAGTGGATTTGATGCAAGTACAATTGCAAATTATGATGCAAAATACTTTGATGTATATGGTGCATCAGCAAATAATTATGATTATAGTAAAAGAATACTTGGAGATGCAACTGGAGAAATGGGACCGTTTTATGATTATGCTGATGGAGATAGTAGCGTAAGACATCATAATAATTGGTATGCTGACTATTCTGACTTCGTGGTCTCAGGTTACCCTTGGTTCATTCGAGGCGGCGATTACAGCTACGGTGTCCTTGCAGGACCTTTCAGCTTCGGCGACGTCACGGGTGGAGCGTATGGCATCCTCGGTTTCCGCCTCGTGGTTGCCCCATAGGACTATATGCGTTTAGCATATAGTCTAGCTCTTTTGCTTTCGGGCAAAAGGATAGAAAAAGAACATATGAAATTCAGATAAAAAATAGATAGAAAAAAGAACTTAAATATCACTTCCCGCACTCTTTTTTCGGCGGGAAGTGGGGATAAAGAAAAAGTACCATTACCACGACTGAGTGGTAATGGTACAAAATAAAATATGGCATTTATTAATTAATATAAATGTAGGCTACAAGTTGTTATAAAAAGTTACTCTTGTTACTCTTTATGTTGACAATTCTAACTTCGTGAACTCCGGTAACCCTTGGGCGGGTAGAGGCGGCAATTACAACAACGTTGTCCTTGCAGGACCTTTCAACTTCAACAACAACACGGGTGGAGCGGTTAGCTCCTTCGGTTTCAGATTAGTACTAGCACCTTAATATAAAAATAAAACTTCCATATTTTGGAAGTTTTATTTATGATCTACAGGATCAGTTGTAAAATGATTGAATAGTAAGCCTAAGTTTACAAGTCCACATATTCCAACTAAACTGTAAATTATTCTAACTATTGCGCTTTCTGCACCAAATAATGCAGTGACTAAGTTAAAATCGAAAAATCCGATTAATCCCCAGTTAATAGCACCAATAATAGAAAAAATTAAACATGTCTTTTGAACAGTTTCCATATAATCACTTTCCTTTACTTTTATGATGTACAAAAAATAATTAATTATACATGAATAATTTAAATAAATAAAAATATATTTAAATTAGAAAAGGAATGTGATTAAGTGAAAAAAATAGGAATATTTTTAGTTATAGTTTTACTTATTACAGGATGTGGTAAGAAAAGTAAATCTAGTATAATAAATGATTTTAAGAATAAAGTTAATAAATCAAAATCATATGAAATAGTTGGTACTATGGATATTATTAATGATGAAGATGTATTTAAATATGATGTTAATGTAAAATATCTTCATAAAGATAATGATTATTATAAAGTAGTACTTAAAAATCAAACTAATAATCATGAACAAGTTATTTTGAAAAATGCAGAGGGAGTTTATGTAGTAACGCCATCACTTAATAAAAGCTTTAAATTTCAAAGTAATTGGCCAAATAATAGTAGTCAATCATATTTATTATCATCTATTGTAAATGATATAAAAAATGATAGTGAAAGTAATTATGAAGAAAAAGATGGATACTATATTATAAAAAACAAAGTTAAATATCCGAATAATGAAGAGCTTGTTTATGAAAAAATTTATCTTGATAAAGATATGTTACCTAAAAAAGTAGAAGTATATAATGATAAAGATGTTGTTAAAATTAAAGTTGAATTTAATAAAATAGATTTAAAAGCAGGAGTTGATGAAGACGAATTTGAATTATCTAAATTAGTAAAAGAACCAGAATGCGATTTGGAATGTCAAAATGCCAAGAAAAATAGTAAGAAAGAAGATTCAAAAAATAATAATACTGCAGAGAATAATGAGGATAGTAATGATAATGTAGAAAATGACATTGAAAATAAAAAAAATGAAGAAATTAATGAACAAAATCAAGAAGAGGAAACTGAAGATAGTGAAAGTCAAAATACTGATATAAATAAAACAGAAGAAAAATCAACTACATCTATTCAAGATATTATATATCCATTATATGTACCAGAAAATACATCTCTTAAAAGTAAAGATGTAATAAGTACAGAAAATGGAGAAAGAGTAATACTTACTTTCTCTGGGGAAAATAGTTTTGTTTTAGTAGAAGAAACATTAAATATATCTGATGAATTTGAAATAATCCCAGTTTATGGAGATCCTGAAATAGTTAATGATTCAATAGGGGCATTATCAGCTAATTCACTTTCGTGGACAAGTAATAATATCAATTATTATATAACCGGAGCTAATTTAGCAAGAAATGATTTATTATCAATAGCAACATCAATGAATAATACAGGAGTAGTTAATGCAGAAAAATAATATGTAAAAAAATGTAAAAATAGTCTTATATAGACTATTTTTCTTTGCAAATATTAGTTATTCATTATAGAATTATCTTAAGGAGAACTATATGAAAAAATTTGGTTATTTAATTATAAATTACAATGATTACGAAACAACTAATAAATTAATTGATAATATTAAGGATTATAAAATAATAGATGAAATAGTAGTAATAGATAATAATTCTAATGATAATTCCAAAGAAGAATTAAAGAAAAATAAAAATATTACACTAATATGTAATGATGAGAATTTAGGATTTGCTAAAGCAATAAATATTGGTTGTAAATATTTAATAGATAAATATGATAAAGTATATATAGCTATATCTAATAGTGATATTAGAATAAAAAAAGAAAAAGATTTAAAAGATTTATTAGATAGTTTTAAAAATGATATAGCTATAGTTGCACCAACAATTAAAGAACCAAAAGAAATAGTTAAAGGCTGGAAATTAACAAGTGTTAAAGAAGATATAAAATTAAATATACCACTTATAAATCGTAAATATAGAAAAAAATTAATGACTTATCCAGAAGAACATTATAAAAGTGATGTTAGTTATGTAGATATTGTTAAAGGATGTTTTTTCATAATAGATTCCCAAGCTTTAATTAACGTAAATTATTTTGATGAAAATACTTTTCTTTATTATGAAGAAAATATTATTGCTAAAAAATTAAGAGTTAAAGGTTATAAAACTATTATAAATAATAATGTTTTAATATATCATGATCATGAAGTTAGTATAAATAAAAATATTAGTAATGTTAATAAGTATAAAATAACAAAAGATAGTTTTATGTATTATGAAAAGAATTATAATGGTGCAAGTAATTTTCAATTATTTATATTAAAAGTATTAAACAATATGAATTTAATAGCAAAAAAGATAAGAAAAAAGTAAAATTAATGTCTATTTTAATAAATACTTTTGCAAAACTACTTATGATAGTATATAATTTAATTATGATAAGGTGATTAGTTATGGCAAAAAGAAAAAAATCAAAAAGTTCAAAAAAAGAATCATTTTCATATAGTGTTGAATTAACAGGTCTAATATTAATTCTAATTGGTATAATTGGGGTTGGATTTGGTCCAGTTGGAAATTTAATAAAAAAATTTGCTATGTTTTTACTTGGAAATTGGTGGATTTTAATATTAATGTTAGTTCTTTTTTTGGGAGCTTATATGTTATTTAAAAGAAAAATGCCAAATTTCTTTACTCCGAGATTAGTAGGAGTATATATATTAATAATAGTGTTACTTGTGTGGAGTCATGTTCCATTTATTAAGGAATGTCCTAAACCATCACAAATAATGAAAACAACTGTTGATAATTATATGAAAAGAAGTGAAACAATAGTAGCTACTTCAAATTTAGGTTCTACAGGTAATACATCTATTTCTGTTGGTGGGGGAATAATTGGAGGTTTTTTCTCATTTATTTTTGCGTCATGTTTTGGAGAAGTTGGAACATATATTGTGATGGGAGTATTATCACTATTTGGTGTTATAATGTTATTTGAAATAACATTAGTAGATATATTCAAAAAAATATTTGGAATATTTAAATTTAATAGGGATAAGTCTGAAGATGATGATGAAGACGATGATTACGAAGATGATGATTACGAAGATGATGATGAGGAGGAAGATGAAGTTAAAATTCATCAAAATAATGATAAGAAAGATGACAAAATCATTATTTCTAGTGTTGAAGAATTAAAAAATCAATCTACTAGTACTCAAATGCCTGAAAATTTAGCTTCCATCTCAGCAGATAATGCATCTTCAGTTAATTCTAATTATAAATTACCGCCACTTAGTTTACTTGATGATCCAGAAAAACCTAAGAAAGTTAATTCTACAGAAACTATTAAAGCAAATAAAGATACACTTGAAAGAGTTTTAAAAGATTTCCAAATTCAAGGTAAAGTTGTAGAAATACATGTTGGACCAGCAGTTACCCAATATGAATTAACTGTACCAGCAGGAACTAAATTATCAAGAATATCTGCAATTAATAAAGAAATAGCACTTGCACTTGCTGCCAAAGATGTTAGAATTCAAGCACCAATACCAGGAAAGAGTACAATTGGTATTGAAATACCAAATGCATCTGTATCACCAGTTAAAATTAAAGAAATATTAATCAATAAATCATCTGGTAAAATTGATGTAGCTTTAGGTAAAAATATAATGGGAGCATCAATTCTTGCAGATTTAGCAAGAATGCCACATTTACTTATAGCTGGTTCTACAGGTAGTGGTAAATCCGTTTGTACTAATAGTATTATTGCATCAATATTAATGAAATATAGACCTGATGAATGTAAACTTGTTTTAGTCGATCCTAAAAAAGTAGAATTATCAAATTATAATGGAGTTCCACATCTACTTATACCAGTTATTACTGATGCCAAGAAAGCATCACTTGCACTTCAAAAAGTAGTAGTGGAAATGGAAAGAAGATATGACTTGTTTAGTGAAACTGGTGTTAAAAATATTGAAAGTTATAATAATTGGATAGATAAAGAAAATGAAAAAAATCCAGATAATCCTAAAAAGAAAATGCATTATCTAGTAACAATCATAGACGAACTTGCAGATCTTATGTTAGTAGCTGCAAAAGATGTTGAAGATTCAATTATGCGTATTACACAAATGGCACGTGCAGCTGGTATTCATTTAATAGTAGCTACTCAAAGACCATCTACTGATGTTATCACTGGTGTTGTTAAAGCAAATATACCATCTCGTATAGCATTTGCTGTTGCATCTCAAATTGATTCAAGAACAATACTTGATATGGGAGGAGCAGAAAAATTACTTGGTAAAGGTGATATGTTATATTTACCAATGGGTGAAAATGTTCCAGTTCGTATTCAAGGATGTTTCATATCAGATGATGAAATAAGAAAAGTGATTGAATATGTATGTAAAGAACAAGTAGCTTCATACGATGAATCAATGAATTTGGATACTCCTGTCGCATCAAGTGGTTCTGCTGGCGGAGGTTCTGGCTCAGATGAATATGATGATCCTTTATACAATGAAATAGTACAGTTTGCAATTGAAACTGGAAAGGTAAGTGCATCACTATTGCAAAGAAGATTTAGGCTTGGTTATAATAGAGCTGCAAGAATAGTGGATTTGCTTGAAGATAGAGGAATTATTGGACCTCAAAATGGTTCTAAACCAAGAGAAGTATTAGTTAAATTAGAAAATAAAGATGATGAATAAAGATAGGTTATAAATTGACCTATTTTTTTATTAATTTTAGTGTGATTATTGTTGTATAAAAATTGCATTTGTAGTAAAATGTATGTATGTAGAGTAAGAGTTATTGTTTGAGGTGTTGCGATGAAAAAAATAAGAAAATTGGCAGCTTTAGGTTGTCTTTTAATTGTAGTAATAATTGCTTTTAGCTTATCATTTGCTTATTATAAAGGAAATGTAGAAAAAATTAATGAAACAGAGACAGATTTAAAAACTAAGAAATTAGCTTTAATATTTGAAGATACAAAAGAAGTTAATGTATCAAATTTTTTACCTGGAACATCAGTTGAAAAAACTTTCTCTGTAAAAAGTGATTCAGATGATGTATTAACTTATAATATTAGAATTAGTGATATAACTAATACTTTTTCTGATGATGTTTTATATACTTTATATTGTGATGGTCAAAAACTTACAGATCAAGCAAGATTACCTAAAACAAGTGATGATGCATATATTTTTACAAATTTAACAATTAATCCTGGAGAAACAAAAAACTATACTTTAAAACTTGAATATGTAACGACAGATGAAAAGCAAACTTTTAATAGTTCTAATGAATTTGCTGGAACAGTTAATATTGATCTAGTGAATAATGTAGATGCGTTAGTATATACTTATGAAGATTATGCAATAGTATCTAATACAAATAAAAGATTAAAATTTGAAGTGAAAAATATTTCTTCAACAACAAATTCAAGATATAATGTTAAACTACAAAATGTTGTTAATGAATATGAAGGATTGAACTATACTCTTAAAAAGAATGGGGTTGTAGTTCAAAGCGGAACAATTCCAAGTGGTGGAGATTTACTATATCTTTTAACAAATCAATCAATAGGCATAGGGAAAGTTGACAAATATATACTAGAAGTTACAGCAGATGGAAGTCATAATTTTAGTGCAATAGCTGGATGGGATAGTCTAGATGTAGATGCAACAGCTCCTCAAAATAGTATAGAATTTATGTCTAAAACAACTAATTCTTTAACATATAAAGTTAGATGTAGTGATACAGATTCAGGAATTAGTCAATACTATTTCTATAAAGATGGAACTTTAATTGCTAGTAGAAATTCATCAGAAAATGAAATTGAATATACTTATGAACATGTAACTGAAGGAAACCATCAGTTTACAATGTCTTGTTCAAATGCGTTTGGATATAGAGCGTCAAGTTCTGATACAAATTCACCAAATGTTTTAGTAATTGATAGTATAGAAGTTGATGAAAGCTATGATACAACAGAAGAAATAACATTAAGTCATAATACTGCTGGCGATTACATATTTAGAGTATCAGGGGTAGCTGATGCAGATAATGAAGTAGCAACATGTACCCTTGTAAATGAATGCTTTGATTGCGATGATAGCATAACAACAACAAGTTTAACTGAAGGTACATATTATAAATTATTATCATCACCAGTTAAATTAAGTTATAGAACAAACGGAACTCTTGAATCATTAGTTACAGATGGAGTTAATACTAAGAGATTAGATGTCATAACAATTGATACAGTAGATACTACTGATCCTAATTCATCAGTAACATTAAAATCAAAAACAAGTAATTCTACAACACTTACTTTAGGATGTAGTGATTTAGAATCACCAATATCTAAATATCAAATATATTTAGATAACACATTAAAGGAAACTATTGAAACAAGCGATATTACAAGAGAATATACATTAAATGGCCTAACAACTGGTAATCATACATATAAATTAGTTTGTACAAATGAAGCAGGACTTACTGGAACTGATGAAAAACAAATTGAAACAGAAAGCTTAGTAGTACCAACATATAGTTCTCCAAGCGGTTATGCACAAAGCAAAAATGTAACAATTGATTATAGTGGAGAAGGAAATTACTTATTTAAAACTACTGGAGAAGTTTCTACTGAAACAACTATATACCCATGTAGTGAAAATAATGGAAATTATACATGCTCAGATACAGCAGCAAATCAAATTATAGCTAATACTTGGTATAAAACAAATAATGATATAACATTAACATTTACATCAAATGGAACAGTTATAGCAAAAGTTAACGATGGAACAAATGAAGAAGCAGCATCAGCAAGAGATATATTAGGAATTGATAGGACAGCACCAACAATTAATATTTCAACTGATTACACTGCTGGTTCTTGGACAAAAGATAACGTTACAGTTTCAATTAATTCAACAGATGCAGACTCAGGTGTAGCAAAATACGAAATAAATAGAAACAATGAATGGCAAGAAGTAGAAGATGAAGTAACATTTAGTAGTGATATGAATGAAACAGTTTCATTTAGAACTACAGATGCTGTTGGAAATATATCAGAAGAAAGAACTCTTGAAATAAAAATAGATAAAACAGCCCCAACTTGTGGAAACTATGGTGGACAAAGTACAGAATGGACAAAAGAAAACAGAACAATTACAGTAACATGTGATGATTCACAAAGTGGATGTGAAACAGCATCTGCTAATGAAACAATCACATATAATGTGCATACATACAATGAAACAATCAAAAATACAGACTTAAGTTATGTAATAAAAGATAAAGTTGGCAATGAAAGAACTTGCGTAGGAGAAGTTAATGTATATGTAGATAAAACAGCTCCTAGCTGTACTATTAGTGGAAATCCAAGTAGTTTTGCTGCATCAGCAACTTTAAAAGTTACAGGTTCAGATAATGAATCAGGACTTTCAGATAATCCATATTCATGGGATGGAACAACTTATGGAACTAATGCAGATTTAGTAGTAGATACAAATGGAACATATACTGCTTATGTAAAAGATGCTGTTGGAAATACAAATACATGTGATGTTTCAGTAAATAAAATAGATAAAACAGCTCCAACACTTTCAATAACATCAAATGCAACATCAGGAACATGGACAAAAAATAATGTAACATTAACATTAGTTGGTGATGATGGAGCTGGTAGTGGTGTAGATCATTACGAAATAAATGAAAATGGTACATGGACTACTACAGAAAATATTCTAAACTTTACTTCAAATATGAATGAAACATTAACATTTAGAGCGATTGATAGAATAGGAAATATATCAGAAGAAAGAAGCTTTGAAGTAAAAATAGATAAAACAGCCCCAGTTGCTGTATTCGAACCAGATGAAAATAAAATATATGCTAAGAGTCAAGCATTAAAAGTAACAGTAAGTGATTTAGCATCAGGGGTAGCTTCAGATAAACTTAAATATCAATGGACTCAAAGTTCAGAAGCCCCAGCTGCAAATACATTTACAACTAGTTTCACAAATGAAGATACTATTGTAAAATCAAATGATTCTGGTAATAACTGGTATTTATGGGTATATATAGAAGATACAGTTGGAAATAGCGCTATACTTTCATCAAAAGAATTTTATTTAGATAATACACCACCAAGTTGTAATATATCAATAGATTCAAATGGATATACATTGAATAAAGTATTAACTATTAATTCGTCAGATGAACATGTTGGAGGAGTATCATATTCATGGGATGGAACAAACTATGGAAGTGATAACACACAATCAATTACATCAAATGGAACTTATGTAGGATATGTTAAAGATGCACTTGGAAATACAACTAGTTGTAGCGTAGATATAACTAAAATAGATAGAGAAGGACCAAGCTTCTCAATAACAACATCATATACTGCTGGAACATGGACAAAAAATGATGTAACACTAACACTAAATGGAAATGATGGAACAGGTGTTGGAGTAGACTACTATGAAGTAAAAAATAATGATACATGGACAAGAGTAACAGGAAGTTCAGTAACATATAATTCTACAATAGATGAAACAGTAACATATAGAGCAAAAGATAAACTAGGAAATGTATCAGAAGAAAGATCTATAGCATTAAAAATAGATAAAACTTCCCCTAGCGTAACATTTGCACCAAATACAAATACAACATATGCAAAAACTCAATCAACAGAAGTAACTATAACAGATGCAAATTCTGGACTTGCTTCAAATACATTAAAATATGCATGGAGTAATAATGGTGAAACAGCACCAACTAATTTAGCAACAACAGGTGGTACTGCATTTACATTAACAGATTCAAAGGCTACAATAACAACTCCAAATAATTTAGATGGTACATACTACTTATGGATATATGCAGAAGATAGTTTAGGAAATTCAAGTACAGTTCAATCTGGGGCTTTCAATTTAGACAATACAGCCCCAACATGTAATGTATCAATTAATTCAAATAGTTATGAATTAACTAAAACACTAACTGCAGTAGCAACAGATGCAGGAGCTGGAGGAATTACATACTTATGGAATACAACAGAAACTACATCATCAATTGAGGTAACATCAAATGGAACATATACAGTTACAGTAAAAGATTCACTTAACAATAGTTCAACATGTAGTGTTGATGTAACAAAAGTTGATAGAAAAGGACCAAGCTTCTCAATATCAACATCATATACATCAGGAACATGGACAAAAGATGATGTAACATTAACACTAAATGGAAATGATGCAGGAATTGGTGTAGATTACTATGAAGTAAAAAATGGAAATACATGGACAAAAGTAACTGGAAGTTCAGTAACATATGATTCTAGCATGGATGAAACAGTAACATATAGAGCAAAAGATAAACTAGGAAATGTATCAGAAGAAAGATCTATAGAAATTAAAATAGATAAAACAAAACCAACTGTTGAATTTAATCCAAATGCAAATACAACATATGCAAAAACTCAAAGCACACAAGTAACAGTAACAGATATAGCATCAGGAGTCGCTTCAAATAAATTAAAATATGCATGGAGTACTAATGGTGAAACAGCACCATCTAACTTAGCAACAACAGGTGGAACAGCATTTACAAATGAAGCAACTATTGAAACACCAGCAAATTTAACAGGAACATATTACTTATGGATATATGCAGAAGATAGTGTTGGAAATTCTAAAACTACTAAATCAGGAGCATTTAGATTAGATAACACACCACCAAGTTGTACTATTAGTGGTAATCCATCATCATGGACAACAAGTGCAACATTAACAGCAAGCGCTACTGATGATCATGTTGGTGGAGTAACTTACTTATGGAATACTGGAGCAACAACAGCTGAACTAAGTGGAATAACAACTAATGGAAGATATACAGTAACAGTAAAAGATTCTTTAAATAATAGTGCAAGTTGTTATGTAGATATAACTAAAATAGATAGAGAAGGGCCAAGCTTCTCAATATCAACATCATATACATCAGGAACATGGACAAAAGATGATGTAATATTAACACTAAATGGTAATGATGCAGGAATTGGTGTAGATTACTATGAAGTAAAAAATGGAAATACATGGACAAAAGTAACTGGAAGCTCAGTAACATATGATTCTAGTATAGATGAGACAGTAACATATAGAGCAAAAGATAAACTAGGAAATGTATCAGAAGAAAGATCTATAGCATTAAAAATAGATAAAGCAAAACCAACAATAACATTTAATCCAAATGCAAATACAACATATGCAAAAACTCAAAGCACACAAGTAACAGTAAATGATACAGCATCAGGAGTAGCTACAAATAAATTAAAATATGCATGGAGTACTAATGGTGAAACAGCACCAGCTAATTTAGCAACAACTGGAGGAACAGCATTTACAAATGAGGCAACTATTGAAACACCTACAAACTTAACAGGAGATTATTACTTATGGATATATGCAGAAGATAGCGTTGGAAATAATAAAACAGTTCAATCTGGAGCATTTAAACTTGATAACACAGCCCCAACATGTAATATATCAATAAGTCCAAGCGGATATGCAACAAGCAAAGAATTAACTATTACATCAACAGATAGCCATTCTGGAGACATCACATATTCATGGGATGGAACAAACTATTCAAATAATAATAAATTAACAGTTGAAGCAAACGGTGAATATAGAGCATATGTAAAAGATAAACTTGGAAATACAGTTGGATGTACTGCAAATGTATCTGGAATAGATAGAGAAGGACCAAGTTTCTCAATATCAACATCATATACATCAGGAACATGGACAAAAGATGATGTAACATTAACACTAAATGGAAATGATGCAGGAATTGGTGTAGATTATTATGAAGTAAAAAATGGAAATACATGGACAAAAGTAACTGGAAGCTCAGTAACATATGATTCTAACATGGATGAAACAGTAACATATAGAGCAAAAGATAAATTAGGAAATGTATCAGAAGAAAGATCTATTGAATTAAAAATAGATAAGACTAATCCAGCTATTACTTTAGGATCAAATGGTGATAATACATACGAAAAAGAAAAAACAGTAAATGTATCAATAAGAGATCTTGATAGTGGACTAGCAACAGGTTCAAACTTACAATATGGATGGAGTACTTCAACATCAACAGAACCAAATTTATGGACAGAAGTAAATCCTTCATATACAGCAGGTACAACAGATGCAGTAACATTTGAAGCAAAAACAAATTTATTACCATCTGAATACCAACAAGTAGAATATATTGAATCAACAGGAACACAATATATTGATACTGGATATTATTGGCAACATGAAAACATAGAAATAGACTTTAGTGGTAAAATAGTCACTAATTCAACATGGCAATCATTATTCGGAAATGAAGAATATATTTCAGATAGCAATAGATATTTTGCAGGTGTTATGCATGGACAAAATGGAAGTTATGGCATGTATATTGGAACTACTAGTCAAGGTTCATTTAATGCAGCAATAGGGCAAAATTTCCAATTAAAAATAAAAACGACAGCAGATAAAAATTTGAAAATCTATAAGGACGGAGTACAAACTCTCAGTACAACATATACTGGTTCAGTTATGACAAAACAAAATGCAAGTTTGACAAGTAATGTAGCAAATACAGTAGGTAACATATTTATTTTTGCAAATCATAATACATCACGTGGTGCTACAAATGAAGCTATTCAAATTATTTCATCAATGGATTTATATAGTTTTAGATTAATAGATAATGGTGTAGTAGTTCGTGACTTCATACCTTGTTATGAAAAGTCAACTGGAAGAGCTGGATTATATGATTTAGTAAATGGAACATTCTATCCAAATGCAGCAACATCTGGTAGTGACTTTAAATATGGACCAACTTATACAGGATCATATTACTTATGGGTTAAACCAGTAACATTAAAAGATGTTGCAACAAATTCTAAAACAGATATTGTTAAATCTAGTTCAACATTTAAATTAGATAATACAGCACCAAGTTGTTCTATTAGTGGTAATCCATCTGATTGGGCATCAAGTGCAACACTAACAGCAAGTGCTACTGATGGTCATGCTGGTGGAGTAACATATTCATGGAATACTGGAGCAACAACAGCTGCATTAAGTGGAATAACAACAAATGGAAGATATACAGTAACAGTAAAAGATTCTTTAAATAATAGTGCAAGTTGTTATGCAGATGTTACAAAAATTGATGTTGATGATCCAACACTTTCAATATCAACATCATACCAATCAGGAACATGGACAAAAAATGATGTAACATTAACATTAGTTGGAAATGATGGTTCTGGTAGTGGTATAGATTATTATGAAGTAAAAAATGGAAATACATGGACTAAAATCACAGGAAATGTTGTAACATTTGATTCTAGTATGGATGAAACAGTAACATATAGAGCAAAAGATAAACTAGGAAATCCATCACAAGAACAATCTATAGAAATTAAAATAGATAAAACAGAGCCTGAAATATCATTTTCACCAAATGCAAATACAACAGTAAGCAAATCTCAAAGTACACAAGTAACAGTAACAGATACAAATTCAAGATTAAATGCAACAACACTAAAATATGCATGGTCAACATCAAATACAACAGCACCATCAAATTTAGCAACAACAGGTGGAACAGCATTTACATTAGACGCTAATAATCATGCAACAATCTCAAAAGCAGATGGAACTGGAACATTCTATTTATGGATATATGCAGCAGATAATGTTGGAAATACAAAAACATTACAATCTGGAGCATTTAAATTAGATAACACACCACCAAGTTGTTCTATTAGTGGTAATCCATCATCATGGACAACAAGTGCAACACTAACAGCAAGTGCAACTGATACTGGTGGAGCTAATGGTGTAACATATTCATGGAATACTGGAGCAACAACAGCTGCAACAAGTATTTCAGCAAATGGAACATATACAGTAACAGTAAAAGATTCACTACAAAATAGTGCAAGTTGTTCTGTAAATGTTACAAAAATAGATTCAACAAAGCCTGAAGTTTCAATTACAGAAACTGGAAAAACATCTAAATCAATTACTGTAGAAGGTAGTTGTGCAGATGAAGAATCAGGAGTAGTAGAATATCAATTCTACTATGATGGAGACTTAGATAAAAAATATACAACATCAGCAGCAACACAAACTCATACTTATACAGATACTGCTGGACAAGTAACTGAAGGAAATCATAGTTTAAAATTAGTTTGTAAAAATGGAGCACAAAATACTGATGAAGACGTAATAACAGCATCACCTTTAACACTATGTACACCAGATTATAGTGTAGCTAGTGGATATGCTCAAAGTAAAACAACAACAATAAACTATGCATCTTCAAATTCTTGTGCAGGTGGAACTAAATTATTTAAAGTTACAGGAACAGCAACATCGAATGTAGCAGTAAAATCTTGTACACAAAATACTACTTCTTCATATACTTGTAGTACATCAGTAGCTGCAGGAACAACATTAACAGCAAATACATGGTATAGTACAGAAAGTAATCCAACATTAACATTTACATCAAATGGAACAGTAGTTGCAAAAACTGCAGATGGTGTAAATAGTAAAACTGGAAGTTCACTTGATATAAATGGAATAGATAGAACTAAACCAGCTAAACCAACATATGCTGCAAAATTTGCTAGTGATGATACAGCATATACAAGTGGAACATATACAAATAAACAAGTATATACAATTATTTCAACTACAGATTTAGTTCCAAGTGGTGTAAACGAATCAGAATCAGGAGTAGTAAAAATTCAACAAACACAAACTCCAAACGATGAAAATAGTTGGGGAGACTTGTCTTTATGGGGTAATGGAATATCAAAAAGTGGAAATACATATTCAGGTTCAGAACCATGGACATTGAGAAATAGAAATCAGACATATTATTTTAGAGCTGTAGATGCAGCTGGTAATAAGTCAGAATCATCAGATGCATTTAATATTAGATATGATTTAGATGCACCAACAATGACAGCATCACCTGCTAACTTATCATCATATGTTAAATCACAAACAGTTGAAGTAAGCTTACAAGATAGTGCAAGTGGTTTAGCATCAGGAATAACTGCTAAATATGGATGGTCAACATCAAATACAACAGAACCTACAAGTTATACAAATGCAACAGTAGCAAGTTATACAGCAGGAACAACATCAAACACAAAAATATTTGACGCAAGTGCAAGTGGACTTACTGGAACATATTACTTATGGGTAACAGAAAAAACTTCAAATACGATGAAGGATACTGTTGGAAACAAAACAACAACTCAAAAATTTGGACCATATTATTTTGATAATACACCACCAAGTCCTTGCTCAATAACAGCAGGAAATGATAGTTGGGCAGCATCAAAAACATTGAGTGTTGGCACTGCAACAGACACTAATGGTGTAAATTACAAAATAACAAAAACTATTGGTGGAACAACTACAACAGTAGTAGATTATACATCAACAAAACCAGCAGATAGAACAATAACTGAAAATGGAACATATACTCTATACTTAAAAGATAATGTTGGAACAGGAAATTCTACAAGTTGTAGTGTAACAGTATCAAAAATAGATAGAACAGCACCATACATAACAGCGCCAGCAGGAGATAGTACTTATTCAAAAACTAAATCAGTAGAAGTAACAATAGGAGATACACAATCAGGATTAGCAACAGGATCATCAGTACAATATGCATGGAGTACAAGTAATACAACAGCCCCAACAAGTTGGACAGCTGGAACAGTAAGTAGTTATAGTGCTGGAGCATCAACTGCAAAGGTAACAGTATCAGGAAGTGAATTAACAGGAAGTTATTACTTATGGATACATCCAGTAACATTAAAAGATACACTACAAAATAGTCAAACAACAAATGTTGTATCAACTGGAACATATAAATTTGATAATACAGCACCAGAAGGATGTTCAATAGGTGGAAATACAAGTACATGTTCAACATCAAAAACATTGACGATGGGAACAGCAACAGATTCACATAATGGAACAGTAAATTATTCATGGAATAATTCAAGCTGGTCAGCAACGAAATCTGATAAATCTGTAACAGAAAATGGAACATATACATTATATGTAAAAGATGGTCTTGGAAATAATACAAGTTGCAGTACAAGTGTTACAACAATTGATAAAACAGGACCAGGCGTAACATATGGAACAAATGGAAATAGTACATATGCAACATCTCACTCAACAACAGTAACTGTAGCAGATGTAGGATGTTCAACAGTAAGTACATTAAAATATATGTGGTCAACAAGCGATTCAACACCAAGTAATATAGCAACATCAGGAACAGCATTTACAAGTGGAAGTACAATAAGTACACCATCAGATTCAACAACAGGAAATTATTACTTACATGTATATGCAACAGATGGACTAGGAAATGTAACAAATTCTCATACAAACGTATTTAAACTTGATAAAACAGGTCCAAGTGTAACATATGGAACAAATGGAAGTACATCATGTGGAGCAAGCAAATCAACAACAGTAACCGTAGCAGATTCACATAATGCAACAGTAAGTGTAAGAAAATATATGTGGTCAACAAGTACCTCAACACCAAGTAATATAGCAACATCAGGAACAAACTTCACAAGTGGAAGTACAATAAGTACACCATCAGATTCAACATCAGGAACATATTACTTACATATATATACAACAGATGGTTTAGGAAATGTAACAAACTCTCATACAAACGGATTTACAATAGATAAGACAGGACCAAGTGTAACATTTGGAACAAATGGAGCAACATGTGCAACATCAAAATCAACAACAGTAACAGTAACAGATGGATGTTCACCAGTTAAGAATTTAAAATATGCATGGTCAACATCAAATACAACAACACCAACATTTAGTACAACATTTGCAAGTGGAGATACAATATCAACACCATCAAACGTAACAGGAACATATTACTTATGGATATATGCAGAAGATAGTTTAGGAAATCCAACAACAACAAAATCAAATGGATTTGCACTAGATAAAACAGCCCCAGGAGTAACATTCGGAACAAATGGAAATAGTGCATATGCAAAGAGTGTATCAACAACAGCAACAACAACAGATTCAGGATATGGATGTTCATCAGTAAGTGAAAATAGATATATGTGGTCAACAAGTACATCAGAACCAAGTAATATAGCAACATCAGGAACAACATTCACAAGTGGAGGAACAATAACAAAAGCAACAGAAACAGGAACATATTACTTATGGGTATATAGAAAGGATGCACTAGGAAATAGTACATCATCAAGATCAAATGCATTCTATATAGATAATACTGGACCATATGTAGATACAAGTGCTTTAACAGGAGATAGTACATATCAAAAAACTAAGAGCATAACAGTAACAATAAAAGATGATCATGCTGGATTAGCAAATGGAAATATATTAAAATATGGTTGGTCAACAAGTACTACAACAGCCCCAACAAGTTGGACAGAAGCAACAGTAAGTACAACGGCAGGATCAAAAACAGCAACATTTACAGCATCTGGAAGTGGTTTAACAGGAAGTTATTACTTATGGATAACACCAAAAACAGATACGTCATTTAAAGATACATTAGGAACCGCTACAACAACATCATCAATTTATAAATCAAGTGGAACATATAAATTTGATAATACAGCACCAAGTCCATGTACAATAACAGCTGGTAATAATAGTTGGACAACATCAAAAACATTGAGTGTAACAGCAGCAACAGATACTAATGGTGTTAATTATAAATTAACAAAAACTATTAGTGGAACTACAACAGTAATGTCAAACTATTCATCAACAAAACCAGCAGATCAAACAATAACTGAAAATGGAACTTATACATTATATTTAAAAGATGGACTAGAAAATGAAACAAGTTGTAGTGTAACAGTATCAAAAATAGATAGAACAAATCCAACAGTTTCTACATATGCTGGAGCAATGTTATATAAAGATCCAACATTTGCAAGTGGAAGCAATAGTGTAGCAGTTTATAATAATAATGGAAACGGAGTAGTAACACATCAAAGATTAAGTGGTACAACTCCAGAAGGTTCAAATTATATTCATATAAAAACTGCTGGTTCTGCATCACCAGGACTTGGAGGATTCTATTTTGGAACACCATCAGCAGCAAGTAAAGTATTTGTTACGAGAATAGTTGCAAAAATTCCAGTTGGATATAAAATAGATTTCCAATCAAATGCGTTTGGAAATGGAGCTTCAGCTAATTGGATTACATCAAACTTAGGAACTGGTCAATGGAAAGAATATTTACTTGAAGCAAAATGCGGAAGTAGTGGAACATTCTCATCAACAAACTTCTTTAATTTAACTGCATTATCAGGATATTCTACAACATCAGTTGAATGGGATTTAGCTTATGCAACTGTATTTGATACTACTAAATGGGATAAAAAGAATTATGTAATTTCAGCAGCATCTGATAGTCAATCAGGAGTAGCTGGATATGGATTAAATCAAAGTTCTACAACTGCTCCAACATATACAACATTTACTGGAGTAGACTATGCATCAAAAGTAAGTGAAGTATCTGCAAATGGTACATACTATGCTTGGTATAAAGATGCAGTTGGAAATGCAAATAAAGCATCAGCAACAGTAAGTTATGTAGATTCTAGTAAACCAACAATTTCATTTGGAACTAATGGTAATAGTACAGCAAAACAGTCTCACTCAACAACAGTAACACTTGGTGATACAGGATCAGGAATAAAAGCATCAAGTATAAAATATGCATGGAGTGATAGTTCAACAACTCAGCCAACAATAAATAACTCTCTATCATCAAATGGAGCATCGGTATCTACACCATCAGGAGTAACTGGAACACGTTATTTATGGGTATATGCAGAGGATAATGTAGGAAATAGTGATGTATTTACATCTGGAGCATTTGTAATAGATAATACACCACCAAGTTGTAGCATAACAGGAAACCCATCATCATGGGTAACAAGTGCAACACTAACAGCATCATCAACAGATACTGGTGGAGCTAATGGAATAACATACTTATGGAGTACAGGAGCAACAACAGCATCAATAAGTGCATCAAATACATCATATACAGTAACATGTAGTGATGCAGCTGGAAACTCACAAACATCATCATCTGTAACAGTATCAAAGATAGATACAACAAAACCATATATAACAGCACCAGCAGGAGATAGTACTTATTCAAAAACTAAATCAGTAGAAGTAACAATAGGAGATACACAATCAGGCTTAGCAACAGGAGCATCAGTCCAATATGCATGGAGTCAATACAATGATACTGCTCATACACCAACAAGTTGGACAGCTGGAACAATAAGTAGTTATAGTGCTGGAGCTTCAACTGCAAAGGTAACAGTATCAGGAAGTGATTTAACAGGAAGTTATTACTTATGGATACATCCAGTAACATTGAAAGATACATTACAAAATAGTCAAACAGCAAATGTTGTATCAACTGGAACATATAAATTTGATAATACAGCGCCAAGTTGTAGCATAACAGGAAACCCATCATCATGGGTAACAAGTGCAACATTAACAGCAAGTGCATCAGATGATCATTCAAAAGGAATAACATACTTATGGAGTACAGGAGCAACAACAGCATCAATAAGTGCATCAAATACATCATATACAGTAACATGTAGTGATGCAGTTGGAAACTCACAAACATCATCATCTGTAACAGTATCAAAAATAGATACAACAAAACCATATATAACTCAACCAGCAGGAGATAATACTCCTAAGAAAGATAGAACTGTAAGTGTAACAATAGGAGATACACAATCAGGATTAGCAACAGGAGCATCAGTTCAATATGCATGGAGTCAATACAATGATACTGCTCATACACCAACAAGTTGGACAGATGGAACAATAAGTAGTTATAATGCTGGAGCCGCTACTGCAACAATGAGTGTACCATCAGGAAGTGGAAAAAATGGTTCTTGGTATTTATGGATACATCCAGTAACATTAAAAGATACATTACAAAATAGTCAAACAACAAATGTAGTAAGTGGTGTATACAAATTTGATAATACAGCGCCAAGTTGTAGTATAAGTGGAGCACCAAGTTCATGGGTAACAAGTGCAACACTAACAGCTAGTGGATCAGATGATAGTTGGGGTGCTGGAGGAGTAACTTACTTATGGAATACAACAGAAACAACAGCCTCAATAAGTGTTACAGCAAATAATACATATACAGTAACATGTAGTGATTCACTTGGTAATTCAACAACAGCAAATGCAACAATATCAAAAATAGATAGAACAGCACCATATATAACAGCGCCAGCAGGAGATAGTACGTATGCAAAAACTAAATCAGTAGAAGTAACAATAGGAGATACACAATCAGGCTTAGCAACAGGAGCATCAGTCCAATATGCATGGAGTCAATACAATGATACTGCTCATACACCAACAAGTTGGACAGCTGGAACAGTAAGTAGTTATAGTGCTGGAGCATCAACTGCAAAGGTAACAGTATCAGGAAGTGAATTAACAGGAAGTTATTACTTATGGATACATCCAGTAACATTAAAAGATACACTACAAAATAGTCAAACAACAAATGTTGTATCAACTGGAACATATAAATTTGATAATAAGGCACCAATAAATTGTTCTGTATCAGCATCGCCATCAACATGTTCAACATCAAAATCAATAACAATAGGAACAGCAACAGATGAACATAATGGAACAGTATACTATAAATGGGGATCAGGTTCTTATGCAACAACAAAACCAACAGTATCTGATATAACAGAAAATGGGACATATACTCTATATGTAAAAGATGGACTTGAAAATAGTACAAGTTGTAGTGCAAGTGTAACAAATATTGATAGATCTGGTCCAAATGTAACATTTGGAACAAATGGAAATAGTACATATGCAACATCAAGATCAACAACAGTAACTGTAGCAGATGTAGGATGTTCAACAGTAAGTACATTAAAATATATGTGGTCAACAAGTGCTACAACACCAAGTAATATAGCAACATCAGGAACAGCATTTACAAGTGGAGCAACAATAAGTACTCCAAGTAAGAGTGGAACAACACCAACAGGAGATTACTACTTACATATATATGCAACAGATGCACTTGGAAATGTAACAAATACTCATTCAAATGTATTTAAACTTGATAATACAGCACCTGTATGTACATGGGGTAGCTTTACACCAGCATTTATAAAATCTGGAACATCTAATACATCAACAATAACATTGACATGTACTGATTCACATTCTGGAGTTCCAACAACAGCCCCAACTATTACAAAATCAACAAACTTTACTGCAACAGTAGGAACACCAACAGCTTCTGGAACTTCTGCATCAAGAGTATTTACATATACTGTAACGGCACCAGCAAGTAATACATCAGGAACTTTAACAGCATCGGCATTAACTGATTCAGCAGGTAATGCAATGACAAGTAAAACAAGTGGAACATTAGTAGTAGATGGAAATGCGCCAACAATAAGTGTTTCAATACCAGCAAATAATGGTACAACATATACTCAATCTAAAACAGCTTCTATCAATGTAAATGATAGTGGTGGTTCTGGATTAGTAGCTGGAAGCTATGATATCTATTATGCATGGGGTACAAGTACTCAAGCATGTAGTGGAATGACTTCAAAAGTAACTGTACCAGTAAATGCTGGAGCATCATCAGGAACTGCTCAAAATGTAACAATTAGTTCTCAAACTGGAGCAGGTAGCTTGTATATTTGTACAAAAGTTGCAATATCTGATAGATCAGGAAATTCACTAGCAGCTAATTCATCAGCTAGTACAACTGCTTATTTAGATAATACAAAACCAACAATGACATTAACTGTACCAGATGGTTCAACAGATACTTATGCTGGAACTACATACAGAAAAAGTCATACAGGAAAAGTAACTTTATATGAAAACTTAGGATCTACTGGCTATTCAGAATCATCATATACAATTAGATATGTATGGAGTACAAGTAATGTTACAACATGTAATTCAACATCAATGCCAAATACAACAACAGTAACTCCAGGTGGTGGAGGCTATGGAGAAGCAAATATTACCATAAATAGTGGTACTGGAGCTGGAAAACTATATATTTGTAATGCATCAGCTATAACTGACATAGCAAATAACAGTTTAGCAGCAGGAACTATAACATCAGCCAATATGTATCTTGATAATACACCACCATCATGTACAATACCTACTATTGCATATACTCCTTCTGGAACAACTTATGCCAATAGTGTTTCATTAACTGCATCAGCAACAGATGGAAATGTAGGTGGAGTAACATATTCATGGAAGAGAGCAGGATCTAGTAGCACTCTTGCATCAACTGCAACATTAAGCGGTCAAACTGAAAATGATACGTATACAGTAACATGTAGTGACTCACTTGGTAATTCAACGACAGCAAATGCAACAATTTCTAAATTATATTATCAAGCATCTGATGTAACTTATTCAAATGCAACAGCAGGTGCATCAAATGTTAAACAAGCACTAGATTACTTATACGGTGAATTAAAATAGATTACTAATAAAAAGTAATCTATTTTTTTTCATAAAAAAACATAGAAAATTATTTTTCTATGTAATATGCATAATATTCATCGTATGTTATATTTTCATTATGAATAACACTAGCAGCTTCAATACCGACATATCTCCAATGCCATGATTCAAATTCATATCCAGTAATATATTGTTTTCCTTCAGGATATCGTTCAATAAAACCATATTTATATGCATTATCTTTTAACCATTTATATCCTTCAGATTCTTGAAAAGAACCAGTTAATTGATTATCAGTAGAAAATACATCTATAGCAAGTCCTGTTTGGTGTTCCGAATATCCAGGTCTTGCTGCTTGTTGATCAGCTTTTATTTGACCATACCAATTTTTATAATCTTCATAAATTTTTAATTGTTTATCATAATCACGATAAGAAGAATTAATAATAAGCTTTATACCATCACTATAAGCATTATCCCATAAATCTTTAAATGCATCATATGCAATTTGTCTCATTTTATTATTATCATAAGCATATTTATTGGAAATATTAACAATATCATCAGGAGCATAGTCTTCATTTAGATGATAAAACTTATTAACAATTAACCTTTCATTTAATGAAGTATCTGTATCATAATCTAAACTATACCAGTCATTATTAGCATGTGTATTAATAATAGCAACAACATCAGTCAAAGATTTATCATCATTTTCTTTTATATATTCTAAATAATCATCTAAATTTTTATATAAAAAATATTTTTCTTTAGCAATTTTAATTAAATTTTCATTAGTTCTTCTTTTTAAAATATCATTAATATGATCTTTATATAACTTTTGAAGTTCTAATGCTTGCTCTTTAGTCCAACCTTTTTCTATAAGTTTATATTCAATAGTCTTTTTATACTTATATTCATCATATTTCTGTTTACCATATATTGTACCAATAACCCCAATAACAACAATAATTAGAAAAGTATAAATAACACTTTTTTTAAGT
The DNA here is from genome assembly GCA_015059485.1 of Bacillota bacterium. Classification (GTDB taxonomy): domain Bacteria; phylum Bacillota_I; class Bacilli_A; order RF39; family UBA660; genus RUG14121. The sequence goes on along the minus strand of SVAH01000010.1, from coordinate 23,236 downwards.
TTCATTTTTTTCTTTTTAGCCATTTAAAACATCACTCCTTATTTTCATAATTATATCATAAAATATTTAAACTTGATAAAAAATAAAAATCAATTTATAATGGATATATAGATTAATAAATCTATATTAATTGGAGGAACAAATATGGTATTTAATGCAAGTACCATTTTAGCCCTTTTTATTGGAATTTTTGGAGGAATAGGTTCTAGTGTAGCAGTAGTTTTTATAAAAAATAAAAACACTAGTTCTAAAGCTAATAAATTATTAGAAGATGCAAAAAAAGAAGCAGATAAACATAAAAGAGATTCTCTTGCTGAAATAAAAGAAGAATCATATAGATTAAAGCAAGAATTAGATAAAGAAATAAAAGCTAAAAAAGAAGAAGCAAAAGATGCAGAGTCAAGATTATTACAAAGAGAAAGTTCTTTAGATAAAAGAGATGAAATGTTACAAAAAAGAGAAGCTAATCTTGATGAAAGAGATAATAATTTATTAAATAAACAAAAAGAATTACAAGAAAAAGATGCTAAGATGGAAGAATTAATTAAAGAAGAAATAACTATCTTAGAAAAAATTGCTAAATTTTCTAAAGAAAAAGCACGTGAACAAATTATGAAACGTGTAGAAGAAGAAATGACTGTTGAAATTAATGAGTATATTAAAGAAAAAGAATCAGAAGCTAAATTAATAGCACATGATAAAGCTAAAAATTTAATAGTTGAATCAATGGCTCGTTATTCAGAGGATGTTGCAACAGATCAAACTGTATCCACTATTAGTTTACCAAGTGATGAAATGAAAGGTAGATTAATTGGTAGAGAAGGAAGAAACATAAGAACTATTGAAGCTGTAACCGGTGTTGACTTAATTATTGATGATACGCCAGAAGCAATAGTAATTTCATCATTTGATCCACTTAGAAGAGAAATTGCTAAGATTACTATTGAAACACTTATTAAAGATGGAAGAATACATCCAACTCGTATTGAAGAAGTATATGATAAGGTATGTAAAGATATGAATACTAAGATTACTGAAATGGGTAATAATGCAATAGTTTCATTAGGGTTATCAAGAATGGATCCAGAATTAGTTACAATAATTGGTAAGTTAAACTTTAGAACTAGTTATGGACAAAATTGTTTGAAACATTCCATTGAAGTTGCAAATCTTTGTGGTTTAATGGCACAAGAACTTGGGGAAAATGTTGCTCTTGCAAAACGTGCAGGATTATTACATGATATTGGAAAAGCTATAGATTTTGAAATTGAAGGATCACATGTTGAATTAGGTCTTGATTTAGCAAAGAAATATGGAGAAGATGAAATTGTTTGTAATGCCATTGCATCACATCATGGAGATCATCCACAAGAATCAGTAATATCAGTTTTAGTTGAGGTAGCAGATACGTTATCAGCTGCAAGACCTGGTGCAAGAAATGATTCATTTGAAAACTATATTAAGAGATTAGAACAACTTGAATCTATCGGTAATGAATATGATGGAGTAGATAAAGCATATGCATTACAAGCAGGTAGAGAGTTAAGAGTTATTGTTAAACCAAACGAAGTAACAGATGAAGAAAGTTTTAAATTAGCTCGTCAAATTAAAGAAAAAATTGAACATGATATGCAATATCCTGGTACAATTAAAATCACTGTAACTCGTGAAACAAGAGCTCAAGAAGAAGCAAAATAATAAAGTTTACAATACTGTGTAAAGTGCAGTATTGTTTTTCTTTTTGATGTTGAAAAGTATTAAAGTTTTTGATAAAATTAGTTAAGAATAGGAAATAATTTGGAGGGATATTATGGCATTTGAAAAGTTAAAAAATATCTTTAAAGATGAATCAGAAGAAGAAAATTTAATTGGTACAGAAGATGAATTTTATGATATAAGTGAATCTGAAGCTTTAAAAGAAGCAGATAAGACTGGAAATAAAATGATTTTATTAGAACCACGTGCTTATTCTGAAGCACAACAAATTGCTGATCATTTAAAAAATAGAAATAGTGTTGTTGTAAATCTTAAAAGAGTAACTTCAGATCAAGCTAAAAGAATTATTGATTTTTTAAGCGGATGTATTTATTCAATTGGTGGTAAAATGCAAAAAATAGGTGTTGGTATTTATTTATGTACACCAAAGAATGTTAATATTCAAGGTAAAATTACTGATGATAGTGAAAAAGGAAAATCAAGTAAAAGTGATAATATAGATTGGTAGTTTGGTTAAATAAATATATAATGTAGGTGGTGAGTCATGAAAAAGTTTGGTACAAGTCTTTATGGATATAATAAAGAAGATGTAAATAATTTTGTAGCAGAAGTAATAAAAGAATATGAATCTATGTTAAATAATTTAAAATCTGCAAATGAAGAAAATAAAAAATTAATTAATGAAATAGAACACTATAAAGACATGCAAGGCTCATTTAATAAAGCAATATTAGTTGCACAAGATGCATCAACTCAAATTAAAAAAATGGCTAAAGATGAATATAAAACAATTGTAGAAGATGCTAAAAAGAATGCTTCTAGAATAGTAAATGATGCATTGCTTAGGGCAGAAAAAATTGAACGTGACTCAGAAGAACTAAGAAGAAAAACAATTATATTAAAAAGAAGACTTCGTCAAGAAATAGAAGCAAGTTTAGAATCTATTGAAGACATTGGAGAAAATTAACACGTTAGTGTTATTTTTTTGTTAAAAAAATTATAGTTTTGCCATGTTTTGTCGAATGACTTAAAAATAAAAAAAGAGCTTTAATCATATTATGATAGGCTTATTTTCTAATTCAAACTTATAACTATTTGAGTTAGTTAACATATCATATATAAGTGAAGCTCTAAGTTCATAGTTATATAATTTAGATTTATGATTTAAAAGAAGTGAAATATTCATTTCTTTTTTTATTTTATTTAAATATTTTTTACCAGTACTATTAAATCCTAAAACTTTAATATAATCAATTGGAATTTTATTATCTTCTTTTAAAACGCCAATTAGTATATGAATAAACATTCTGTTTAGTTTATTATAAGTATATCTTTTAGTCTTTATTTCTTGAATTAATTCTTCTACAGAATTACAATTATTAATTACTTTTTTTAATTTATTATCAATACCCTCATCAACTGTCAAAAATTTTGATAAATTATCTTCTGTTATAATTTTAGATTTTAATAATTCAAACAATTTATCATAATTAACATTTTTAATAAACTTAGTAACATTATTTGGAACATAGTTTTCTATAGGTATACCATTATTAATCTTATTTCTTATATTACTAGCACTTATTATATTGTCATTAGATGATAAATCATGAAAATCATTGGTTCTTTTTATAACTATAGGTTCAATATTATAATTATTTTTTATAATAGCTTTAATATACGATATTCCAAGTAAATTATTTGGAAAAAAAATATCTTTATTAATATTTAGTGCTTTAGCCATAGCAGTAGGATAGTTTTCACCTTTATCTAAATATTCTTTTACCTTATTATCATAAGTATCATTATTTAATTGAATATTAACAATATTTTTTAAAGTATTAATATTATCACATTCACTACCAAATACTAACTTTGTAATTTTTAATTCATTTAATATTTTTATGGAACTTTCAGCAAAAACATCAGCACTTTGCGTAGAATAAATAAATGGAAGTTCTAATACAATATCAACATTATTTAAAAGAGAAATTTTAGTTTTATCTTCTTTTGAAAGAATACTTATATTACCTCTTTGAGTAAAATAACCACTTATAATTAAAACTATTAAAGAGTTTTCATACATTTCTTTAATCTTATTAATATGATATAAATGCCCATTATGAAAAGGATTATATTCACAAATAATTCCAATTACTTCCATTAAAATCACCGTTAATAATATATCATAGTAGGATAAATTTATCAATTTTAGTAATACTTTTCTTTATAAAAGTAAAGAAATAGTATATAATAAAAACAGGAAGAGTGATCTATCTATGCAATATAAAAAATATGAATGTGATACATATAACATATACACTATAAAAACTAATAGATTTAAAAGCTGCATTATAAGTACTATATTTAGAGACAATTTAAAAGATAGAAATGTACTAGTGGACTTATCAATGTTAACAAATATCTTATGTCAAAATAATAAAAATTATAAAAAACATAGAGATTTAGTTATAAAAACTGAAGAACTATATAATGCATCATTTTATACATCTAATCATAGAGTTGGAAATACATATGAATTAGAATTAGGAACAGAGTTTATTAATCCTTGTTATGTTAAAGAAAAAGAATATTTAGATGATATAATTAATTTTAATTTTGATATGATATTAAATCCAAATGTAGAAAATGATGAATTTGATTTAAAAACATTTAATGTAGTAAAAGAAAAATTAATAATTTCTCGTGAAAGATTACATGAAAGTGGGCCAAAATATTCTATAAAGAGAGCATTACAGAATATGGATAATGAATCAATATCTTCTTATTATTTTGAAAAAGAAGATATTGAAAAAGTAACACCAACATCTTTATATAAAACATATAAAAATATTATTAATAAATCCGTTTGCGATATATATGTTATTGGAGATATGGACATGGATCAAGTTGTATCAAAAATAAAAAATAGATTCAATTTAAAAATGATTAAAAATCATGAACTTGATTTATTTATTGAAAACAAAAAATATAAGAAAATAAGAGAATTTAAAGAACAAGATCATTTTGTACAGGCTAACTTAGTTTATGGATTTAATGTAGATACATTAACAAATTATGAAAAAACTGTCTTTAAAATTTTCCTTGAAATATTATCTGGTGGAATGAATTCGAAATTATATCAAAAATTAAGAGTTGAAAATTCACTTTGTTATTCTTTAGCACCAGTTTATTTTAAGTATGATAAATTACTATTTTTCCATGTATCATTTGATGAGTCTAATTATGATAAAGTAGTTAAATTAATAAATATGACAATAAAAGAAGTAATAAGTGGAAAAATAACAGAAGAAGAATTTGATAGAGCAAAAAAATCTTTACAATTTTCAGCTAAAGTTGCAAAAGATAGTATAAACAGTATTCTTGATAATTATATTTTTCATAATTTAGGAGAAGTATCACTTTTAGAAGATTTAGAAAAAGAAATATTAGATGTAAAATTAGAAGATGTTATAAAAATTGCAAGTAAGATTACTCCAAACTTTGTATATTTATTAGGTAAGGAGGAAAAATAATGGAAACTATAGAAATTAAAGGTCTTAAAGAAAAAGTATATTATGAAAAATTACCATCCGGATTAGATGTATATTTATGGGAAAATGAAAAATCAAGTAGTTTCTTTGTATCATTAAATGTTAAATATGGTTCTATACATACTGATTTTAAACTCGAAGGTAATAAAAAGAAATATAGTGTTCCAAATGGTATAGCACATTTTTTAGAACATTTAAATTTTAATTTAAAAGGTGGTGGTTCTGCCTATGATTTATTTGATAAACTAGGTACTGATATAAATGCATTTACAACTTTTGAATATACATCATATCATTTAACAGGTACAAATAATTTAGAAGAAAATATAAAATATTTATTAGATTATGTATATACTCCATACTTTACTAAAAAATTAGTTAATAATGAAAGAGGTATTATTTTAGAAGAAGCAAAAATGGGGCTTGATAATCCAGGCAATGTATTCTTTTATAAAAAATATGAAAATACTTTATTTAAAGATAAAAGAAATAATAGAATAATAGGTTCTTTAGATGATATAAAAAATATAGCTATTGATGATATAAAACTAGTATATGAAAACTTTTATCATCCAGAAAATATGTTTATGGTAGTAACAGGTAATATAGATGCATATAAATCTTTGCTATATATAAAAGAACAAATGAATTCTAAAGAATTTAAAAAATATAAACATCCAGAAGTAATGAAAATTAAAGAACCAAATAAAGTTGTAAAAGAATTTGAAGAAATAGAGGGAAATGTAGAAATACCTTTAGTATCTGTATGTATAAAAATACCAAAGAAAAAAATACCAGAAAAGACTAAAAACAATATTTTACTTTCAACAATATTAAAATCTAATTTTGGAGCATCATCTGAATTTAAAAATGATTTAATTGAAAAGAAATTGGTAACAAATCTTAGTTTTTCAAGAAATATAGTAACTGATAATTTAATAATCAATATAGATGCAAGTACTAAATATCCTGAAGAAGTTGTTAAATTAATAAGAGAAAAACTCAATAATTTAGAAATAACAAAGGAAGACTTTGAAAGAAAAAAAAGAGCATCTATTGCAAGTTTAGTATTTCTATATGACGATGCAGAAGAAGTTAATATGAATATACAAGATGACATTATATATAGTAAAGATCATAAAATTATTAGTGATATAAAAGATATATATGACAATTTAGAATATGAGGAAGCAAAAGAATTACTTTCAAATATTTCTTTAGATAATATTTCAGTACTTATTATGAAACCAAAGACAAAATAGGCTTATTTAAGCCTTTTTTTATGTCATAAAAGTTCTAGTTTTGGCTATATTTGTCGAAAGCATTGAAAATAAAAAAAGAATCTCTATAATAGAGTCCTTGATGGTCAGAGTTTCTGATGTTTACCTCCAACTATCTGTGCGAATTATTCAGGTGGGTTTTGGTTAATAATCATAAGGAGGTAGTTATAAATGAACGAGGATACAAGATTATTTTTGCAAAATATAATAATTTTTATTTTACTGCTTATTATTGGCTACTTGCTATATTTAATGTAAAATAAAAAGCATCTTATTCAAAGTGAATAAAGATGCTATCCACAACGTGGTAAGCATCTAGCCCTAAGGATATCTGCTTCTCACTTAAATAAATAATAACATAGTTTAATATAAATTACAATCTGTAAAATAATGTATATTATACATTAATGTTTTTGACTTTTATAATTAAGATTGAAAAAAGTAAAAACTATTAAAGATGAGATTTCTATGAATATTTATACAATTCTCAATTTTTGAAAAAATTGAAAATGTAAAATGACTGTACATTTTTTGTGTGATATATAGAAAATATAACCATAATTTATTATAATGCTGTTTATAATAGAGGTGATTTGATATGACTAATATAATATATGAAATGATGCCTGTTAAACAGAAAGATGCTTTAAAGTTTTTTAAAAAACATATAAATGATATAAGTGCTAGAAAAATAATAAGTCTTAATGTTTCGAAAGTATTTATAGTTAATTATTTTCAAAAAATAGAAAACTATAATGTAAAAAAGCAAATTTTTGATTATTATAAAGATTCTTTATCATCTAAAGATATATGGCGAATTATTCATTATTTATCAGATAGGGATAAAATAGAATATTTGAGTAATAATAATTTAAAATATTATTATTTAGCAGATATAATAAAAAGTATATCAGATGAAAGTTTGAGATTACGTATTTGTGACCAATATTTTTTTGATTTGGCGACTGGTGATATTTTAGAAATACTTAACAACGTTGATAAAGATTTACGAATAGAATTTTTTAATAAAATTGGGGTGAATTTATCAATCAATAACGTAACATTAACTGAAAATGATGGAATAGAAAGATTTAATCAAATAAAAAAAGATATTGAAGAATTAAAAAAAATACCAAATGAGGAAATAACTTTGGACATTGTAAAGAAATATTTTGAAAAAAAAAATTATGGTGCAATTGGTTTTTTAATTACAAAAACTTCTAATGAAGAGTTAAAAATAAAAATGCTCGAAGAATATAATACAGTATTATCAAGTGTTTCTATTTATAATATTATTCAAAGTTGCTCTAATGATAAAATAAAATTAGAAATGTTAGAAAGATACTATGAGCAACTAAATGAAAAATGCTTTATGAATATAGTAAATGATATAAAAGAATATAGCTTAAAATTAGAAACATTAAATATAAGAAAATTATCATTAAAATATTTGTTTTTAGATAAAAATATTATTCAAAGTGAATTTTTTAAAAAAGTATATTTAAAAGAAATAGAGACAAAAGTAAAAAGATATGATAAAAGTAAAAATGAAAAATATTTAAATATAGCAAAATATTTATGTGAAACAAATGATGAGATATTTACAACTTTAAATTTTACACTATTTGAAGAAAAATATTTAAATATATTTAAAGATAAAAATGGACAATATTCTTCATTAAGAGTAATTGGGCGTTATCCGGAAATACAAGAAATGATAATAAGATTGGCTAATAATAATTATGATATTTGTACAAAACTAATTAAAACTATAATTAATTTTGACTTTGATTATACAAAAATACTTAGTAATGCATTAAAATTAGTACCTCCTATACCAGTAGTTAAATATTCTGAAGATGAATTAAATCAAATTGTAAATAATTTTATATTTATATCATCTAACTTATCTAAGTTTCAACTAATTATGCCATTAGATAGTGATAACATTTTAAATGTTCAAAAAATAATAATTGAAACTACAAATGATAAAATAAAATCTAATAATATTGCAGAAAAAAAGGAAGCTGTATTACTAAAGCAGTATGGAATAGATTTGATTACAGCCGAAGAATTAATAAATAGATTTGGTAAAAACTTAGAAACATTAAATACTTATGGTAATATAGAATATTATCAATTAAAAGTAATTTTATATGGTATAAGAGAAGTTTTTAATACAAATGACAAAGATAAATTGGAAGCATTATTTAATCAAACAGTAAAAGAAGAACATAAATTTACTGCTGGAATAGAAGCAACATGTAGGAAAATGTATGGGAATCAGATATCTAATGAACTAATTTCAATTGAAGACATGAAAAAAATGGATAATCAATCAAGTGCATCAACACAAGATATATATATGGTATTTGATTATGATAAGATGAATGAGTTTAATATTCTTTTAACTTCACTTGGAGCTTATAGCGGCTTTGAAAAACCATCTAATTATAAAGATGACTGGTTAAGGCCAAAACTCGGATCACATGGATTTTGTGCAAGTTTAATTAGTAATGAAATGATGGGAACAGCAAGAATAAAATATGCATGTTTAGGTTTTAGTAAAATACCAGATGGCTCATTATTACTTCAAGGGCCATATGATTTAGTTTCTAGTGGAGCAAATCAACAATTTGACGTAACTGATAGTGTGGCATATAAAAAATCAATTTATTTATCTTCAAAATCAATGACAGATAATACAAGACATACGCATAATGAACTTGTAATAGAAAGATTAACTGCTGAAGGAAAGTTACTTCCAGACTATACAATTTTTATGACAGAAGAATGTAATACAGAAGAATTAAAAAAATATGAAAAAATTTCAAAAGAAAATTTAAAAATATTAGAAGAATATTTAAAAGGAAATTCAAATTATTTTAACGAAGTAAAAAGTACTTTAGAAAAAGTTGGAATAACAAATTTAAATAGTGATGAAGAGATAGAAGTAAAAGCACAGGAATGCCAATATTGGGTAAATACAGTACAAGCAGCAAATGATTTTGAAATTCCAATTGTAGTAATAGAAAGAAAAAAGATAAGAGAACATGAAGTACAAGTAATAAATGAAATGTTAGAAGAGTTTAAAAATACACATGATTCAGAAATATTAGTAAATATGCTTGTAAGATTTGCTAATAACAGAGCGGGTTGTAGAGAATATTATGTAGAAGATGGATTTGATAAAGAGTCTGCACAGGAATTAATAAATCAAATATATGTTGAAATAGAGAGTATGCTATATAGTGACGAATATGATAAAGCACAAGTGTGTATTTACAGTTTAAAAGATTGGTTTAAAATTGAAGAACAAAAGACTAAAAATAATGCTGGTGCTAATGTAACAAATGTAGATAAAAGTCTTGGGTTCGATATATACGATTTTGAGCAAAAAATGAAATTATACAGTAGCATTAAAAGAAATGATGTCAAAAATAATGAGTATAATTGTCATTACAGTGCGATAATTGAAGAACTAGGTAATAATGATTATTTAAAACAAAGTAGAGCACAAGTTAAACAATATTCATTAAATGAAATAAAAGAAAAGTATGGTATAGTATCTGAGCTAGTAGATTTATCTATAAACGATAAAATATGTAAGGCTTCATATAATTATAGTAAAATACATGGCACAAGACATATAGAAGATGTAATATTATTTACAGCTTTAGTTGGTCAAGAAAGCTTAAAAGGTAATAATCGAACTAAATTATTAGAATTATCAATGGAAGCAAGTAAATATCATGATTGTGGAAGAGTTAGTGATAACGAATCGAGACATGCAGAACCTGGAGCTTTAAAAGCGTATGAAATTCTATCTAAACAAGGAAAGTATAATGCACTTGAATTAGCAATAATATACATAGCTATATATAATCATGAATTTAACATTAAGAATGTAAGTGTTGAAGAATTAAAAGAAAAATTAAAAGATTCTTCAAATCGATTATTAAAAGATACATTTATGAGTATAATAAAAACAGGAACTCCTAATTCAAATATTACATATACAAGAGGAGAATTAATTGAGGCTATTTGTAATAAAAAATTTATTGGAGATATGAATACTTCAAATATCTTTGAAGATGTAAATCAAGTTGTGAATTTAGTAAGAGATGCAGATGCTTTAGATAGAACAAGATTTGTAGATGGTAAAGGTGCAAGTTTGAAACAAGAATATTTAAGTGAAGAAGCAAAGAAATTTGTAGATTATTCATATGCACAAGCAGAGTATTATGCAACAAAAGATTTAGAAAAAATGAAAGTAGAAGGAAAAATAGATGATGAATTAATTATAAAAATAATGCAAGATCCAGGAGTTGTATTAGGAAAACCTGTGCCATATACAATAAAGAATAATAAAGAATTAATGAGATTTATAAGACACAATCCAGAAGTATTAAATTCATTTTTGTCTAGGTAATATAAAGAAAGGAAAAATAAAACTATGGTAGATGTAACAACAAAAACGTCTGATGTAATAAATGATTTATATGAAATAGCTAAAAAGGATATTGAATTGCTAGAAAAAATGCAAAACATGACAGAAGAAGAAAAAAAAGCATATATAGAGCAATTAAAAAAAGAGGTTGAAAAAGAAAATAATAGTATAAGAAAATAATATTAACTTATTAAATTTAATATATTAAAACATGATAATAACACATTTTAATTAATATAAATTACAATCTGTAAATCATTTTACTAGAAAAAGTATAAAGTGTTGAAAAAAATATTATTATTTGTTATAATTCTTCTAGTCATTTAACTTGTTATATTATATTTTAAGTTTTAGAAAGAAGGATTTTTATGGCAAAAATTAAGATTTTTAGTTTGGGTGGACTAAATGAAAACGGAAAAAATACTTATGTAGTAGAAGTTAATAATGATATTTATATATTTGATTGTGGACTTAAATACGCAACAGGTAATATGTTAGGAATAGATTACATTATCCCAGATTTTGATTATTTGGTAAAAAATCAAAAAAGGATTAGAGGTTTATTTTTAACTCATGGTCATTATGAAAATATGGGTGCGGTATATGATCTTGTATCTTCAATTAAAAATTTAAAAATATTTGCAACTAAATTTACTAAATATATGTTGATTGAAGATGGAGTACCTGAAAAAAATATTATTGAAATAACAGCTCATAAGAAAATAAACTTTAAAGAAGTATCAATTTTTCCAATATCTGTATCTCATTCTTGTCCAGATTCTGTTATGTATGTAATGAATACTAAAGATGGTGCAATATGTTATACTGGAGACTTTATAATAGATCCTAGTATGAAAAACGCCTTTGATATGGATTTAGGAAAAATAGCTTATGTTGGAAAAAAAGGCGTTCTTGCACTTTTATCTGAATCATCTTTTTCAGAAAATATAGGCCACACTTCACCATCACATAAATTATCAAGTTATTTTAAAGATGCAATTAATAAAGCAGAAGGAAGAATAATGTTTTTAGCACTTCCAACTCATATTTATACATTACAAGATATATTTACTGGCGCTAAAAATATGCATAGAAAAGTAGTTATTATGGGTAAAAAAATGCAAAGTGTTATTAATTTTTGTAGAAAAGAAGGATATCTTGAAATTGAAGATAATATTTTAGGAGATTTGTCTAACGTTGAAGATAATAATTCAATATTACTTATATGTGATGATCGTGAAAATCCATACGCATCAATTAACAAAATAATGAGTGGATATGATAAATTTATTAAATTACGTAATAATGATACAGTTGTATTTGCAGAACCTAGATATGACAGTACAGAAAAAGTACTTGTTAAAATTGAAAATGATTTGGCAATGGCTGGATGTAAAATAGTATCACTTCCTAAAGATAAAAATATATTACTTCATGCATCAAGTGAAGATTTGATGCTAATGATTAAACTTATTAATCCAAAATATTATATGCCAGTTAAAGGTGAATATAGATATATGGTAGGTAATGCTAACTTAGCATCAGAACTTGGAATGGATCCAGCAAATATTCTACTTAAACAAAATGGTGATGTTGTTAATATAGAAGATGGTAATTTAATAGACAAAATAGAAACTATAAAAGTTAATGATGTATTAATTGATGGTAAGAGTAGTGATGATGTTGGAGAATTAGTTATCAAAGATCGTGAAATGTTATCTGAAAATGGTATAGTATTAATTAGTGCTACATTATCAAAAGAAAACAAAAAGTTACTTGTTGGACCTGAGGTAACAACACGTGGTTTTATTTATGTTAAAGATTCTAAAGAAATGATAGTAGAAATTAAAAAGATTTCTGAAGGAATCATTGAAAGAAATATAACATCTAATTATGTAGACTATAATAAGATTAAAACTGAAATTAGATTTGAATTATCAAAATATTTATTCGATGAAACCGGTTGTAAGCCAATGATTATAGCTGTAGTTCAAGAAGTATAATATAAAAAAAATCATCCATAATAATAATGGGTGATTTTTTATGGATAAAGAGGTTGAATTTTTAAAATATATATATCAAAATGCAAAAATGGGAATTGAAGGTATTGATGATATAAAGAAGCATATAGAAACCGATGAACTTAAAGAATTAATAGCAAGACAAAAAAGCGAATATGAGAGCATAGCTAACGATGCAATATTATTACTTAATAAATCAGGAGCACATGAAGATGATATTAGTGCGTTATCTAAAGCAATGAGTTATATGATGGTAAATATGAAAATGCTAAAAGATGATTCAGAATCAAATATAGCTAAATTAATGATTGAAGGAAGTAACAAAGGTGTTATTCAAATAACTGAAAAGATAAATAGTTATACTAATGTAAATCCTAAAATAATTAAACTAGCAAAGAAACTACTTGCAACTGAAGAGCATAATATTGAAGAGTTAAAAATATACTTATAAAAACATTATTTATTTAATGTTTTTTTCATGCTATAATATAACCAGGAGAGATTATAATGGATAAGTTTAAAAGAATAATTCCAAATATATTAACCTCGATGAGATTAGTAGTTATCCCATTTATTATTTTACTTGGAATTTATGATAAATATAAATTCTTAGCAATAGTTGGAATAATAGTGGCTTTAACAGATTATTTTGATGGCAAACTAGCAAGAAAATGGAATGTATGTAGTGAATTTGGTGCAAGATTAGATGCAGGTAGTGATAAATTACTAGCTATGTCATTATTAATTGTATTGATATTTAAAAATAAATTATTTATATATTTGCTTATTTTAGAAGGAATAATTTCAATTATAAATTTAATAGTATTTGCAAAAAGTAGAGTTACTAAATCAATATTGATTGGTAAATTTAAAACCTGGTTATTATATATTACTGTAATAATGGGCGTTATTAGTTTATTTTATCCAAAAATTAATACATTAACAAAAATATCTATATACATAACTTTATTTTTTCAAATTATAACATCAGTATTATATTTTCAAAATTTATTAGATGAATTTGGTCAAAAAAAAAAGACACCTATTGAGCAATTAAAAGAAGAACATTATAACATAGTAAAAGATATAGTAGAACATGAAGAATTTCAAAAAAGAAAAACATATGCTCATCACTATAATGAATCAGTTTATGAACATTGTTATAGAGTTAGTTTCGATGCATTTTGTATTGCAAAAAAACATAATTGGGATTATCAATCAGCTGCAATAGCAGGTATTTTACATGATTTTTATTATAAACCTTGGCAAGATAATATAAAAAAAGGACCACTTTTACAAAAACATGGTTTTGTACATGCACACGAAGCATTATTAAATTCTAGAAAGTTTTTTAATAATCATTTAAATGATGTTATAGAAAATAGTATTGAAAGGCACATGTTTCCTCTAAATAAAATACCGCCTAAATATAAAATAGGTTGGTTAATAGTTTTTGTAGATAAAACAGATAGCTTAGACTTTTTAATACATCCTTCAGTTTTTATGAAATGTTTTATTAATAAAGATGTAAGTAAAAAAAATAAAAAATAGACCATTTGGTCTTTTTTTACATTTGGTTTGAATGAATAAGATTTAATCTTATATTATTACTTTCAATTTCTTTAATCATAGGATCTATATATTCAGGATAAGTTAAGTAAAGATTTTCGATGATACTTAACTTTTCTTCAATAGTTATTTCTTTATTTCTTAAATAACTTTTTAATAATTCAATAGAATCAATTTTATTACTTGCATCATTTTTTTCAATTTTTAAGATATTACATATATAATTATTTCTGTTAACACGAGCATTATTAAGTAATCTATTAATTATGATGATAGCAATAAAATACAATATAATAGATAAGCTTTTACCAGGTAAAAGTAGTTCAACAACTAAAAGACCAATATTAATTCTATCAACTAATTTGTTAATTTTTTTTGTTTTAATAGTTAAATTATTTAATTCAACTTCTTTTTTTATTATCTCTCTTATATAATCTTTTAATTCATTTTCATAAGTTGTAATATTTCTAATAATAAGCTCTCTATTTTCCATATCTAAGACTCCTTTTTTGTGGTTAATATTTTAATATAAACTAATAACAAAATCAACCAATAATAAAGCGTGAAAATCGATAGTTCATTTTTTTTTAGTGAAAAAATAAAAAAAGTTTTTCACAAAAGTTTGAAATAGAGGACATAGTAAAAAACTGCAAAACACCCCAAAACCAAAAATAAAAGTATTATATGATTAAATTGTAAAATCTTAATTGAAAGTTTTTATTCTCAATAAGGTTTATTTGTTGAAAAATTAGACGTTGAAGCTGGAAGCAAAGTAACATTTGATGATGTTTTAATGGTTGATGATAAAGTTGGTAATCCAACTGTTAAAGGAGCTAAAGTAGTAGCTACAGTTGAAAAACATGGTAAACAAAAGAAAGTTATTGTTTTCAAATATAAACCTAAAAAGAAATATCGTTTAAAACAAGGTCACAGACAACCTTACACAAAACTTACTATTAAGAAAATTGAAGTTAAATAACTATGATAAATGTAGTAAAGAATAAAAATATAATTGAAATTACAGGACATGCTAATTTCGATGATTATGGTAAGGATATAGTTTGTGCAAGTGTATCATCAATAGTTATTACAACTGTTAATGGTATACTAGAAATAAATAGAGATTCTTTAAAATATGAACAAAAAAAGATAAACTTACAATAGAAGTTTTAAAAGAGGATAAAATTATTAATATACTTATTAATAATATGATGAATTTACTTTATGAATTAAGTGAAAATTATCCTAAAAATATAAAAATAAGAGAGGATGAATAATAATATGAAGAATATGTTACTTAACATCCAATTATTTGCCCATGTTAAAGCTCAAGGTTCTACTAAGAACGGAAGAGATTCAGCTGGTCGTAGATTAGGAGCAAAAGCTGCTGATGGACAAACTGTAACAGCTGGTTCAATTATTTACCGTCAAAGAGGAACAAAGATTTATCCTGGTACAAATGTTGGAATGGGAAAAGATCATACATTATTTGCCAAAATCGAAGGAGTAGTTAAATTCGAAAGATTAGGCAGAGATAAGAAGAAAGTTAGCGTTTACGAAGTTAAGTAGTAAATGCTTTTTTATTTATGAAGAATATTAGTTTAAATACATTAAAAATAATGATATAATGTGAACATATGGAGTGATATAAGATGGTAGATGAAGTATTTGATATTGAAAATTTTAATATTATAGAAGATGATAATAATTATTATTTTTTTAGAGCTTTAAATAATGGAGATTATAATGATATTATAAGTGGTATTACGTTTGAAGATGGAATATTAAAAGTTATTAGAACTGATTTAGAAAGATTTCAAGAAATACCATTATATGGTAAAGATGATGAAATATCATTAGAAGAAGTTCATGATCATGTTAAATGGAGACATAGAAAAGATACAAATTGTATTTCACTATCAACTAATGCAAATGTTGTTTTAACATATGGTAGAGCTGATTATCATAATCAATATGCAATGGTAACTATTCCAAAAAATAAATTAAATGAAAGTCAATTTTATATAGCAGGTAAATTCTTAATTGAAGAGATTAAGAAGAGAATTCAAAAATTAATTGATGGACAATATTTAAATGAAGAAAAAGTTAAATATATAGATTTAGTGAATAATGCCACTACAAATGAAGAGTTATTTAGTATTCTTGAGCAATATTCAAATATATCATCAAATAATTATAAATTTAATCAAAATAAATTTTATGATATTTATACTTTAAATAGAATTCAGAACTTAGAAAAAAATAAGATAATTGCTATATTAGATATAGTTGATAGAAGATTAGTTTCTAGATGTAGTAATAGATTATTATTAGAGTCACTTAAATTTTCTTTTACATCATCAGAAGTACTTCATTATAAAAATATAACAGAAAATTTTAGTGTAGTATCTCCACTAACAATTGATTTGTTTTCTTTATTACAACAAGGATTAAGCATGGGATTAGATAAGAATAAAATAAAAAAATTAGAATTAAAAGTAATTGAATGCGCAAAAGATAATTTACAATTAGAAAACGGAAAATATGGAAATTATGATACAAATATTAGAAATTATATCACTTCAGATAATGATATTAAAATATCTGACATACATGGGCTAACTAAAGGAAAAATTCCATATATAAAAGCATTAAGAGCATTAATGTTTAGCAAAGATATTGCTAATTCAAAATTAATTACTAGTGATTTATGTAACTTATTAAAAGAAATTGCAAATGACCAAGAGTTAAATAATATTATCGAAGAAATAAGAGAAAAGTGCTATGTTATTAATCCCTCATTTATATCTAGAAACTTTCAACTTGGTCTTACATTGAGTGATTCTGTTTGTTTAAGTGTTAATGAAGATAGAAAACAAGTTTTTTCGTTTAAAGAACAAGAAAAACTAATGAATTATATTAATTCATTAAATGAAGAAGAAAAAATAAGTTTTATTCAAAAAAATGGTTATGATAATGAAAAACTATTATGTGATTTATTAAAATCTTCATATCAAGAAAAAAGCTTAAATAAATATTATGCTGAAACAATATTAGATTATTTAAATTTAGATGATATATATAATGCAAGTTATTTACAAAAAACATTAAGTGATGCTGAAAAAAATAGAATATTATCATATTTAGAAAAAGCAAATTGTATAAATATGTTTGATTCTTTAAGTGAATTAGGAATAGAGTCTTCAAATATTTCTAATATTATTTTTAATTTATTATTAAATAATGGTTATCAAGGAATAAATTTTATTGATTTATCAAATAGTGAAAACTTTAAACAAATAATTTCTGATAATTTAGAAAATGTTAATTCAAAAGTTTCTGCACTTCGTTTAGATTATTTATTAGGTATAAAAGATAATAATAATTATGTACCAACTTCAAATATCAATTTAAGAGATTATCAAAAATTAGCTGTTGATAGAGTTGATGAAATATTTGAAACTAAAAAATTTGCTGGTGTTGTATTACCAACTGGTGCAGGTAAATCATTTGTTGCAATTACTGAAATGCTAAAGTATAGAGATCAAAATATAATATATTATGCACCAAATAAAGAAATACTAAGACAATTACAAAAACATATTTTAAAGCATGTCTTAAATATTAATATAATACCTGAAGCACATGAGGTATATTATCTTGGACATCTTGATAAAATACCAGAAAATTATATTTTTCAAAAAAATATGGGAGAAATGATCAAAGTTGCTTTTCCACAGTTAAATATGTATTGTTATCAAGGATTAATAACAAAAGATGAAGAATTTTTTGAAACAAAAAATGCAGGTCTAATAGTATTAGATGAAGTTCATAGAACAGGTGCTAAAGAATGGAATGAAAAATTAAAAGTTTTAATAAATAATAATCCTAATGCTAAAATTTTAGGAATAACTGCTACTCCAATACGTGATGTAGATAATCAAAATATGGTTGAAAAGTTAGCTGAATTTAGTGGTGAATATACTGAAGATGAAATAAAACGTAAAAAGTATATGGCTGCTGAAATGTATTTAGTCGATGCAATGCAAGAAAGTATTGTTGTAACTCCTAATATTGTAACTTTTGATTATTCATTAGAAAATAGTGAACAATATAAAGAAGTAAAAAGAATGTATGAAAGTGAAACAAATCAATATAAAAAAGAAGAACTAAAAAAAATATATGATGAAATGAGAAAAATTATAGAAGTTTCACAAAAAAAAGGAATGGCTAATATTATAAAAGAAGGATTTGAAAAAAATCATAAGCCTTTAAATGGAAGATATATAGTGTTCTTACCAACAAATTATAATAGTAAAATTTCAACTGAAGAATATATGTTACAAGAAATAGAAAAAGTCAAAGAGTATTTTAAAGAGATTGATTCTAATCCTGAAATAGAGTATCTATTAAGTAATAGAAAATTGAAATCTGAAAATGCAACTGCCATTAGTAGATTTGAAAATGATAGCGAACATCTAAAATTAATATTTGCTATTAATATGTTAAATGAAGGAGTTCATGTAGATGGTATTGATGGTGTTATAATGTTAAGGCCTTTAAGTGCAGGTAATAAAATATTATATTATCAACAAATAGGTAGATGTATTTATTCACTTGATCCAAATTATGAACTAGAACCATCAGATTTCCCTATAATATTTGATGTTTATAATAATTATTTAGAACAAAATATGGATAGGCAAGTAAATAGACATACAGCTACATCAGATTTACAAAAATTATATATTATAAAAGAGTGGATTAGAAAACATTTTAGATATCCAGATATTAATAGTCAGTCAATAGAAGAAGCTAGAAAAGCTATAACTTTAAAAAGAATTCAAAAGAAATATTTTAAATATTTAGATAATCCGGTTTATAGTTCTAATTTAACTGATACAGAAATATATGAAATAGAAGAAATAGTTAAAGTTGGTTTGAGTATTGATTTATGGAATGTAGAAATACCACAAAGAACTATTGATCCAAAAGAACATGATATAGAGCAATTTTCAACATTTAAATTAAAAGGTGAACAAAAAATATTTGTTGATTTATTTAGAAATGCATCAAAAATTACAACTGCTACATCTAAGAAGAGTGGACAATTAAGATTAATTGATACATTAAATGTATTAGATATACTTGCTGAATATGATATTGATATTAACAATAAAACAATTCCAATTGGCTATATTTTACAAAATATTTATTCTAAGATACCTGAAGATATTCTTAAAATGATAAAGGAAGAAATAACTGTAGATATAGGATATGAAATAGGTAAAGAATACAATGAAGTGAAAAAACAATTTTATAAGAAAAATTCAGTATTTTTAGACTATGATATAAAAACATTAAGAAAAATGGGAATATTTGAACCATGTAATATTTATGAAGGCTTTAAAAATATAGATATACTTGATAAGAATGGATTCATAATACATGGACCAAGTAAATTTATAAATTTAAATATATATACATGTACATATTTTGATCCAAAAGGTTTAGATATTAATGGATTAGATGAACAAAATTTCACTAGTGAAGATGGATTCTTTAATAAGTATAATTTTGGTAGAGATGGTTATTATTATGAAGTAACTGAAGATGGAGAGCATGTTAAAACAGATAGTATTTATAATCCATATGGGTTTGATATTAAAGGAAATTATTACGAATTACAAAAAGATGGAACATATAAAAACCTTGGAAAAATTGATACTCATGGATTTGACATAGATGGATTTTTTTATAAATATAATAATATAACAAAAGAATATGTTAAAACTAAAAATATTTATGATGATAGATTCTTTGATAGAAGAGGAATATATTGTAGTGCTGGAGATACTATAGGAAATAGAACTAAAATAATTGAATATGTAGATGGTGTAACAAGAGTTTTTGAAAATGTATCTTATACTACTACTGGAAGTCGTTTTAACGCATATTCAAAATTCTTTACTGAATTACCATATGATATAAATTACTTTGATCAAGATGGTTATTATTACATTTTAGATGAAAAGAAAAGTCGTGTAAAATCTAATTTAAAATATAATGAAAGATATTTAGATGTTAATAGTAATTATTACGAATTGCAACCAGATGGAACTAGAATAAAAACTGATAGAAAATATGATGATAATTATTATGATTTGGATGGCTATTACTATGAATTACAACCAGATGGAACTAGAAAGAAGACTGATAGATTAATAAATAATATAGGTGCGAATTACCTAGGGCTTATTGTTAAATATACGATTGGTGCAGAAATAGATAAAAGAAAAATAGTATATATGGCTTTTGATAAAGAAGGCTATTGTTATGAATATATAAATGGAAATTTTGTTAGAGTTGAACCAAAAACAAAGATTTCAAAATATGGTTTTGATAAGAATGGGTATTACCATGAATTATTAGAAGATGGTACTAGAAATGAAATAGCATCTAAGCTAAGAAGAGATCCTTATGGTTTTGATGAGCTTGGCATTTGCCAAGTAAATGGAAAAAATTCAAAATATGATAAATATGGTTTTAATCAGGCTGGTTTTTATAAAGAAACTAATTCAAGAAAAGATGAACATGGTTTTAATAGAGATGGTATGTTTGAACATAAGTTACCTGATGGAAAAACTATATTAAGACCTTATAATGAAAGATTCTTGACAATAGATGGTTATTATTGTAAAAGAGTTCAAAAAGAAGATGGCAAATATGTTAGAGTTAAAACTCAAAAAAAAGTTGATGCAAGAGGATTTGATCTTTCTGGTACACATTATGATGTTTATATGAATAAAGCAACTAATGAATATGTATATAAAAATCCTTCACCATATGATAAAAATTATTTTGATGCTGATGGTGTGTACTATGATGTACAAAGAATAACATATAGTAATGGAAGTTCAAGAGTTATTTCTAAAAAAAGAAAAAAAACAGATCCACCTAGTTTAATTAATGAACATGGATTTAACTGCAAAGGATTTTATTGTGAGATGATTGATGGAGAATTGATTGTCACTAATAGTAAATATAATCCATATGGGTTTGATATTGACGGAGATTATTGTGAGTTACAACCAGATGGAACTTACAAAGCAATTAGTAAAGTAGATCCACATAATTTTGATATTGATGGAGATTATTGTACATATACAAATCTTGAATATGTAAAGACACATGTTTATGGATATGAAGATTGTAATAAATATAAGAGAGATATATATGGATATACCCAAAAAGATTATTATGATTATAAAAATGGAAATTTTATAGAAGAAGATTTAATATGTACATTTGATATTGACGGAAATTATCATGATGAAAACGGTAAGATAATTGGTAAAACTGATAAGCATGGATTTGATCGAGATCATATGTATCATCAATTATTGAAAGATGGTACTAGAGATGAAAAAGCATCAGGTAAACTTGATTCAAGAAATTTTTCATATGATGGATTATATTATGGTGTATTTGCTGATAATTTACCAGTTTATGATTCATATGTAGATTCAAGAGGGTTTAATATTGACGGAATATTTGTTTTAAATCTAAATGGAGAAAATACACCATATGATATAAAACAATTTGATGTAGATGGATATTATTATGAATTAATGCCTGATGGTACATATGTTAAAACTGATAAAAAATATGATAAAAACTATTTTAATCGAGATGGATACTATTATGAGTTACAAAAAGATGGTACAAGGGTTAAAACTGAAAATAAGATTAGTCCTGAAGGTATAGATTCTAATGGTTTTGATCAAAATGGAATACACGTAGTAACAAAACTAGAATATGATGAAAATTATTTTAGAAAAGATGGTTTAAATGTAATTACTACAACTAGTTATTCTTTAAGAGGATTTGATATAAATGGAAATTATAGTCCTCGTAAAGTATCTCGTTATCTTTCTAAATATGTATATAGTGAAGATAAAGAAGAATTAGAGTGTGTAAGTATTGCAAAAAGAGCACTAAAGCTTCCATTTGAAAAAAGGAGTATGGCTTTAAAAGAATCTTTTAAAAATGATAAGAAAAAATATATGCAAAAATATGTTTTGGGCGAAAAAACTTTAAATGAAAGACTATATAAATACATAGTAGTAGCTGCAGCTATTGATCAAGATGTTAAAGAAATGCTTACTGATTATTTATTAAAATTGGTTGAAGAAATAAGAAAATTATCTATTGAATTAGAAAATGAAATGTCAAAAGCAAATAAAAATATGACTCTAATTAAAGACTATGATAAAAAAATAGAAAGTTATAAAGAAATGAAGTCAAAAATTGAAATAGGTGGTATGAGTGGAAGAAATATATAAAAAAATAATAAGTGGAGAAATAAATATTAAATATTTATCACCGACTGATTTAATAAAATTAGAAATATATTTAAAACAAATGAATATAAGTCTAAATACTTTATTGAAAATCATAAAAGAAAAAAATAATAAACTGGATAATAGAAAACAAGAATTAGAGTATGAAATATTTTTAGAAGAAACTACAATGTCATAATTAAATAAAAGATAAGAATAATCTTATCTTCAGACTGTTGACAAATAAAAACAGTCTTTTCTTTTTTATAAAATTGTATTATAATTAAGTTACGAGATAGACTTA
>SVAH01000033.1 GCA_015059485.1 Bacillota bacterium | reverse complement strand
TTATAACTATGTAGAAGCTATTTTTAATTATACACAGTAATACAATTTAAATAAAAGCTACTATATAAATTCTCCCTAAATATTGCATACTGTACTATTTTATTATTTTTAAAAATCTACTAGATTTATTTAACACATTTATTACGTAATCATAGCCCAATACTTCCTTTATAATGTAAAAATCTTCATGAATTAATTGCATTAATCCAAAACTAATACAAGTTATAGTAACAAATTCTGGCTCATTTTTTCCATAAAATTTCACAAAAACTGGATTCTTTTCTCGTAGGCCTTTTTTTACAGTTTCTGTAGCTAGTCTATCTGCAACTTTTTGCTTATTTATAACTGTTTTAAAAGCATTAATTATTTTTATAGTATTCTTATCAGTTTTATTTAACATATTCATCAAGCTCCTTTGTTTAATGTTAAAATAAAAAACCTTGCCTTGCTCTGCCAAGCCAATTGCCGTAACTTACCTAATCAGGCCGCGACCATGCTCAGCTCCGTCCTCGCCGCGTTGTATATATATAAATATAATTAACCTACCAAGTCAGCTCACGCCAATTTGGTGGAATTAATCCATTTTTAAGTGCTTTTGCAGTCATGCCTCTATGTCGAAAGTCTCTTCTTAAAATATGGCATTTGGGACAAAGGGTTCTTAGGTTATCTAGACTATTTCGTCCTTTTTTGCCGCTAATAATATGATCTATATGACATTCTTTTAAACTTACATGCTTATTACAGTGTACACATTTTCCATTGTCTCTTTGCCAAACTTTTTTTCTAGTTTTTTGCCAAATATAATTAGGCTGTCGATTTTTAGGCATTGTTATCTTCTCCTATAATTTTAAATTCTTTTACAGTAAATCTACCCATACCGATGTTTCTACCATCTCCGATTCCACAGAGGTTTCCAGCATCTGTAGCTATGGCCTCCATTAATTCTTCGCTTAATAACGTGCAATCCCACATTATGGTAAAATTTGCCTTCCATCCAGATTTAGCAGCTATTCTATATCGTATATTTCTTCCACGTGTATTTGGATTTTTAACACTTCTAATATCTAAATAAATATCTTCATTTTGATTTTTGGTTAGAAATTCTTCACCTGGTAAAAATTTATTTACTAAAACTATACTGTCTAGTACCTGCAAAGTAGCTGTTACTATTGCTTGCATGGTAGTTCTACCGTTCTTTGTATATTTTCCACCCTCCCGAAGGCAACTAAAAATACTTTCAGGTTTTAGATACAATTGTCTATTTTCTGTTATTAGTACAGTTTTCTTCCACTCTTCTGGATTGTTGCCTTTTACTCCGTTTTTTTTAACTTTTACATCTAAAAGCTCTAAATTAAAACTGTTCCACAAAATTGGACGTGAGCCTTCTATGCTTACTTTAGCTTTTAATATATTATTTGCCATAACACACCACTCCATGTTCATCTAAAAATTTAATAGACCTAGCCATATCATCATCTCCCTATTCAAAGTTTTACTTAAATGTGCTAAAATAAAATCGACTAATTATGTTTTAAAACAATTGAGTAAGATTATTATTAATAGATTTTATAAAGTATTTATATTATAAGTATATTCTAAAATAATAGAATTATCAAGAGTTAAATCTAAAATTTTAGAAAGAAGGGGAGTTTTTATGCATTCTTTAGGCGAAAGAATTTTATATATTAGAAAAAAGAATAAATTAACTCAAAAGGATTTTGCTGATTTGATTAATGTAGCAAGAAGTAGTATAGGTAAACTCGAAAACGATGAAGTAAGCCCTTCAGCAGCAACTTTACTTGAGATATCAAAAGCTTTTAATGTATCAATAGATTGGTTAATTACAGGTAAAAATTATAGCAAAAATAATGAAATTATAAAATACACTAATGAAGAGATAGTTAATATTATTGAAAATGCCTCAGATGAAGACAAAGAATTTATATATATGTTTTTTAATAAATTTAAAAAATTATTCAAAGATAATTAATATAACTTTTAATTAAAAAAATAATGATTGAATAAAAAACGCATTGAACAAAATTAATATTCAATGCGTTTTTTAAAATTTATTTTTTTATTAAATATTCCACTTGTTTTATAAATTCACTGGCTTCTAGTTCTAAGTTTTTACTAATAGAAAAAATAACATTTATAGTAGGGTTTCTTTTTCCTCTTTCTAACAAACTTATGTATGTTCTATCTAAATTGCATTTATAAGCTAGTTCTTCTTGTGAAAGACCATAATTAATTCTATTTTTTTTTAGTACAATAGCTAAAGCTTCAGATAAATCCATTTTTATACCACCCCTTAGATTTTATTTTCAAGGGGATATCTTTTATAGTCTACAGACTATAGTCGTCAAGATGAAAGTATAGTATAATTCAATATATAAATAATAAATCGTATAAAATGGGGTGTATTTATATGGGGACTTTTGGTAATAGTAAATTTTTTTTAGTATTAGATGATATGCTAAACATTATCTATTCAAGTGAAGGTATAAAAAAAGTATCAAAGACATTAATTAATGATTTAAAAATTGATAAACATATTAAAGAAAATACATTGGATAGAATAAATGTTGATAATTATTTTATAAATATAGATAAAAATGTATTTAAAGGAAGTCCAATATATTTTATTGAAATAGAATCTAATAAATCTAATACAGAAATATTAAAAAAAGCTTATATAGACAGTTTAACTGGTTTATATAATAGAAACTTTTGGGAAGATTTTATTGAGGGGAAAATAAAATTATTTAAAACTAAGGATTATAGTGGGATAATTGTCATCGATATAGACAATTTAAAATATATAAATGACTTTGAGGGACATTTAAAAGGAGATAAATGTATAAAGGATGTATCTAGTATAATAAAATTAAATCTTAGTAAAAATGATTTAGGAATAAGGTATGGCGGAGATGAATTTATGATATTAACTACCAAAAATGATAATATGGTAAATAAGCTTATATTTGATATAAAGTACCAACTTAAGAATAAAAACATAAATATAAGTATAGGTAGTTCAGTTATTTGTATTAAAAAAGGTTTAAAAAATGCATTTAAAATAGCAGATGAAAGAATGTATAATGATAAAAAAAATAAATATAATAAAAAAATATTACAAGAAATAGAAAAGTTAAGAAAAGAATTGAACAGGTTAGTGAAAGATGACTATAGAAAAACTTATGATGAAGTTATGCATGTAAGTATGAAGTTAGATAATCTTATTAATAAATA
>SVAH01000032.1 GCA_015059485.1 Bacillota bacterium | reverse complement strand
GTAATTATACTATACATAGACCTAATTAGTACATTCTTAAATGATCATTTTCTTACATTTCTATAGTATCATTTATAGATACTTACTTAAATAAAAGTAGGTGTCTTTTTCTATTGGAGGAAGGTGAGAGGTGTGAAGATAGAAAAGATAATAAAAGAACAGCAACCAGATATACATAAATAATTAAATAGGAAACAGAATACGAAGAAATCCAGGAGAGGGAGAGAGCACCTTTCCTTTTGATGTAATGAAACATGAAGCATGATAGCTATAAAAGGCATAGAGGAGCTATAAGGCAGAGATAATTGTTATAAAATAAAGGAACCACCCATAAAATGTAGAATAATTTACTTTGAAAGGAGTTAAATTAAATGAATAAAGATCATAGATTAAAAATACGTCATATAGTATGTATAATTTTTGTATTGGTTACCATTGTTGGATTATGGATATGGTATTTAAGTGGATTTGACTATATTGGGAAAATAAATTTACTCATACCATTCGTAGGTTCAGCTATAGGAGGAATAACTACTTTAATTGCTTTAGTGATAAGCACTAATGAAACAAGAAGAATTCAAAAGGAAAGTAATGACTTTGAAACTAAAAAAATTGAAATTAATTTACAGATTGAAATTGCTCAACAGCATTTACTTCTTGTAGGAGAAAATAAGATCAATTATTCATATTTAAATAGTTTTTTATTAGAAAAATATAATCAAAGTTGTATTAATTTAGATGAAAGTTTAAATAAATATATTGAAATTGATAATAATGAATTTCAAACAAAGTATAATAATTTTGAAAAATCTATAAAGAAATTAAAATATAATTTGCATAGTAATAAAATTATGCTTATTAAACTATATGATCATTATAGAGAATTAGATAAATTATATTTTAAAATGTGCAATTTTTAAAAAAGTATTATAGAAATCAATATTAACGGTGTTGCAAATAGTAAAGAGAATATTGAATTAGAACGTTTAATATATCATTTTTTAGATATATTAGAAAAAATTTTTCAATGGTTAAATAGGTTGCAAGAAATAATATTAAATAATTATTTTAAGGATATATTATCAGAAAATGATATGAATTACATAAACAATGAGTTAAATAAAACATATTATGAATAGAATATTGGGCACTTAGTAGAGCATTATTGTATATATATACCAAGAATTATAGCAGAACATGAAAATATTAAAAGGAATTAAATAATTTATATAGATGACCTTATTGGGTGATATAAATGATACTAAAAGAAAACTTACCATATCCATTGGTATACTATACAGATATGTATGGCAATTTTATAGGATTCCAGAAGGATAAAAATTCATAAGTGGCTTTATATTCATGTATGAGAAGAGCAGTAGAAAATTGCAAAAAACTATTTTTAAAATATCCTTCAAGTTTACTTAATTCTCCAGAGTGGATATTATTAAAACAATTAGATATGCCAGAAAGTATAAATGAGATTATAAGAAAGAAAAATCCACCAGTAGGACTAGAATGGCTAAATCATATAAATTTAAAAGAACCTTTGGATGGTACATAAATATAAATTATTTCAATAAAGGAATAAACCCTAGTACATATGATGGAATATATTATTTAAAAGAAGATGATCCTATTGAGATTAGATTAATATTAGATCCAACAGATAAAGATTTACTTGAAGATATAAGAAGGATAAACTACTGGATATATTTGAGGATAAAGAAATAAGTTATTAAAAGAGCTTAATATATAGGCTCTTTTTTATTTATAGAAAAGTAGAGGTGGTGACAATGTAGATATGGCTAAAATAAGGAGCCTTGATTGGGAAAATACAAAGAAAGAATACATAGAACTAAATGGAGATGTAAAGTTAAAGGAATTTGCAAAAGAACATGAAGTTAAATAAAGACTTCTTTGCGTTTTATATGTTAAGTATTAGTGGTAAATTTAAATACTATGAGAACTGGAAAGAGGACTGGAGTGAATTGCTCTTTAATATAGTTTTAAATAAAAATTACCCTATTCCAGAAGATAAAGAAGATGTAACTTCTATTACAGCAGCAGAGCATGAAGAATTTTTAAAGGATTTATAAGTACCAAAATTCCCCTTAGTTATGTTATAATTTACATAGAAATAGGGGGATAGCTATGGAATTAGTGATTATATTTTATATACTGTTTATAATATTTTTTTCTGCATTACTTATAGCAACTTTAACAGGTAGTAAAATACTCAAAGATAAAAAGGATGCAATTATTATATATTCAATAGGAACTATAATTTATGGAGCTTTATTTGTTCTAACTTTGAGGTTACAACTTAATAGTTATAATTATGTATATGTGGAGCCAGTGAATAAAACACCTATTAATAGAAAAGTTAGTAGTAAAGTTGATGAAAATAACAAAGATAATTCACAAGAAGCTAAGAAAGAAAAACAAATAAAAACACAAAATGATCATAAAGGTAAAATAAAAGGAAATATTAATAAAAATACAGGAGAAAAAATATACCATGTTCCAGGTAGTACTTATTATGATAGAACTATAGCAGAAAAATGGTTTAACACTATAGAAGAAGCTAAGAAAGCTGGATACAGAGCACCTAAAAGATAATAATAATTTAGCACATAGCAAATGAAATTATAAATATCATAAGTGGGCAATTCTATTTGGTCACTAAAAATTTAAAAAGGTAGGATTTGTAGAAGAATAAAAGAGTATAAATAAATAAGGTGATATTATGGAATTTAATAATAAATTATTTGTTGAAGGAGACGATAGGCTTGAAAGAGCATATTTTGGTTGGGAAGATAGCATAACTAAGTTAGAGAGTATTAAAAACGGTTATAAAATGGCGGCAGATGACTTAGTGGGTATTGTATTAGAAAAACGGGAAAATTGTGTTTTAGAACAATATATTTATCCAATAATGTTTTTATACAGACATTCAATAGAAATAAGTTTAAAGTCTATATATTTTAGAGTATATGGTAACAGTAAAAAACTAAAGGGAGGACATTCATTAGATGATTTATGGAAAAACTGTTATACAGAAATAGAATCTACTTTAAATAAAAAATTTGACGAGAAAATAAAAGCAAATGTGAGTAATTTTTTGCTAGAATTAACGAAGGCAACAACCAATAAAAAAGTGGATTGCAAAGCTGAAGTATGGAGATATTCATATGATAAAAATAACAAGAAGTTTTTCCCTAATAAAGAAGCAAAAATGATAGATTATAAAAATTTAAAGTATGGAATGTCACAACTATATGATGCTTTAGATTATTTATATGATGTAGTTGATGAAATTTTAAGTCGTAAATGTTAAAAGAATTTTTATATAATTTATAGAATCACAAGTGTAAGGAAATGATTCTAATGTTTTTAATTTACTACAGATTATTGAAAACTGTTTACATAATATGTATGTTAAGGTTATAGAAGTTAATAGAATAAAAATAAACAATGTAAGTAAAAGAAGATCTAAAGTTTAAGATTTAGATCTTCTTTTATTGTTTTGCTGTAATTTCAATGCCCAAAATCATAAACAATAATTGAATTATATAAAAATTG
>SVAH01000009.1 GCA_015059485.1 Bacillota bacterium | reverse complement strand
TTCTTTTATTTTGGTTTTATATAATAAAAAAGACTGTCATACAAATATAATATCTATATTTGTCAACAGTCTGAAAGTTCTAATAAATTAGAACTTTTTTTATGCTATTTTTTTCCTCTAACTGCAAATAAATTTAAATTTTTAATTCTAAGTCTAATACTTGCAAATGTAAATATACAAGCAATTATCATAAGTCCGCCAGCTCCAACATATCCCCATACCTTATCTGCTGTAACAATTAAATATATTGAACTTGCAAATAATAATATTCCGCTTATTAATACATTTCTTAATTTTTCTAATAAAAATTTACCTTTTTCTGTTTGTTTATATTCTGCAATTAAAGCTTTTTTTTCTTCTCTTGACATTCTTTGATATTTATTTTTCATAGATACTCATCTCCCTCTTTATTTATTTTAACATACTTGATATAATTTTGATATGGTGAATTTAAATGAGTAAAAGAAAAGAGTTAATTACCGATATAATTTGGTTATTTATTATTGGTGGGTTGTTAGGTTATGCTATTGAAGTTTTATACTATTTTATAAAAAACGGAGTTTGGATTAATAAACAAGGTCTTTTATATGGACCTTTTAAGCCTATTTATGGTCTTGGAACTATGCTTATTACCTTTGTGTTCAAAAAAATAAAAAGTAAAAATTTTTTCATTATATTTATATTAGGAACTGTTTTAGGAAGCGCTTATGAATATTTATTAAGTGTATTTCAGGAATACGTTTTACATACATCTACTTGGAATTATTCTTCTTTTAACTATAATTTAAACGGTCGTATATATTTACCTTATTGTTTTTGTTGGGGAATTGTTTCATTAATATGGATTAAACTATGTTATCCACCAATCAAAAAAATAATAAATAAAATTCCATATACTATAACTTTGATAACAGGAATATTAATTATTTTAGATGTCCTTATATCTGGGATTGCAGTATATGAATATTCGAATAGACAAAATAATATTAAATCAAATAATACAATATTAAAAATTATAGATAAAAAATATCCTGATGAAATAATTGAAAAAAAATATCCTAAACTTAGAGTTGTAAAAAATAAGTAAAAAATCTAAAAAAATATATTGCTATTAATAAATTTTATGGTATAATCAAGTAGTACTACTGATTTGTCTCCTTAGCTCAGTTGGTAGAGCAACTGACTCTTAATCAGTGGGTCCAGGGTTCGAATCCCTGAGGGGACACCATTTTATTTATGGAATTTAAAAAAAAGTATTGCAAAATTCTACAAAATAGGTTAAAATTAAATAGGTTTCAAGAAATGGGCTTGTAGCTCAGCTGGTTAGAGCGCACGCCTGATAAGCGTGAGGTCGGAGGTTCAAGTCCCCCCAGGCCCACCATTTTTTGGCCAGTTGGTGAAGCGGCTTAACACACCGCCCTTTCACGGCGGCATTCACGGGTTCGAATCCCGTACTGGTCACCAATTTTTAAAATAACACATCTTAATGTGTTTTTTTTATTTCTTGAAATTTTACATCATTTATACATGTTACTTGACATTTTTTTAGAATTGATATACAATATACCCTAATTGAAAGGGGGTAAATTTGTTTTACTATATAATGTATTTTCTGGGGTGTTAATACATTAAACCTAAATTTCTATTGAAGAAGACTCAAAAATAATGAGTCTTTTTTTAGTTTTAAATAATAAACTTTAATAGTATGAATAAAAAAGAATTATTAAGAAAAATACAAATTGAAGATTATATATGGATAATTAATTTTTTTATAATCATATTTGCACTTTTATCTAATAATTATGAAAAAGATTATATAATTAGCGGAAATACTAATTCAAAAAGTAAATACAAATCTATTAATATTGGTATTTTTATTGTTCTATTTATAATTTATAGTTACTTTGCATTTGGACGAATTAAAAAAGTTAATAATGAAAAAAATACCCCTTTTAATAAAGAGATATTAATTGATGAAGCTAACTTAGTAGCTGCGCTTTTAATTCTTCTTGGTTCATTTATATATCTTGTAGATGAAATCATTGATAATAACGGAATAGATGTAGAACTACTCTGATGTTATCCTTCTATATAAATTACCATTTTCAAGTGTCACACCTTTTAATGCTGCAAGTTCTGATACACTAACAACTTGATATCCTCTGGCATATAAAATTGGTAAAACTTCTTTTGTTGCTTCAACTGATGTTTCGTATAAATCATGCATCAACACAATATCACCGTCTTGGATATTATCCAATATAGCGTTTTTTACATGTTCTTTGTCCCTATATTTCCAATCTTCTGTATCAAGGCTCCAATCAACATAAACTTTATCAAAAGTTTCCTTTGCTCTTGCATTTATAGAACCGTATGGTGGTCTTAATAAATTTAAAGTATCACCTGTTAGATTCCCATATATTTGAGTCGTAAGTTCTTCTTTTTGAATCATTTTTTCAGGCTTAGTAGTTGCCATATTATAATGACTGTATGTATGTGATCCTATTTCATTACCACTATTATGAACTGCAGTTACAGTAGTAGCATAATAGTCCATACGATTTCCTACCATAAAAAATGTAGCATGTGCTTTATTTTCATTAAGAATATTCACTAAATTTAAAGTTGTTTCACCATTTGGACCATCATCATATGAAAATGCGACCGTTTTCTTATTAGGATCATATTTAAAGCCATCTTCATTTTCATATTCACTATCTAATTTAATAATAATATTTAGATAATCATTTATTTCATTATAATTGACTTTTAATGACAAATTTTTATCTTCTAAATCTACTTTAACATCTGAATAATAAATAATCATTTCATTATCATTCACTTCATAATTTTTAGTACTTTCTTCATTTATGGCATCAACTATAAACTTAGGATATTTTTTTTCTAATAATTCAATAAGTTTATTATTAAAATCTTCTATTTTATCTTTTTTGATCAGCGAATTAATATCAGTACGCTTATTATCTTTTACAAAATAACTTATGTAATTGTCGCCTTTTTTATACAGATAGTATCCTATATCATTAAATTGATTTTTCTTTATTAAAGTATTTTCTTCATTTTCAAATTCGATAATACTTTCTATTGGTATATCTTTTTTCGAATTAGAATTACTTTTTCCTTCTACGAATCTAAAATCAGGATTTGAAAGTAATAAAAATAATAATGATCCCACTATAAATACCACCACTGGAATGTAATAATTATTACTTTTTTTCTTTTTATTTTTTTTATTTACTACTCTTTTTGCCACAATACCACTCTCTACTTCTTTCTATAAATTATTATACCACTTAAACTAATACTTATTAAGTTTTTTTGTTATATAATTTAAACTTTTATCCATAATAGTAATAAAGGAGGTCTATAATGACGCAAAAAGAATTATTATATGTAGAAGATGCTATAGGGCATGAACAAAATATAATTGATATTTGTAATGAAACTAAGAATATGCTAACAGATGAATCTTTAATATCTTTTATTGAAAAAGAATTAAAAAAACATACTACTATGTATGAAAAACTAATTAAATGTTTGGAGGACAAATCAAATGAATGATCAACTATTAATGAGTAATTATTTACTAGTATTAAAAAGTACTGTTGAAGTTTACGTACATGGTACTTTAGAAAGTTCTAATAAAGATATTAAAGAATTATTAAAAAACGGATTAGACGAAACTATGAATCATCAAGAAAGAACTTACAATGAAATGGTTAAAAATAATTGGTATACAGTAAACAATATTAAAACAAGTGATATTTCTAAAGTACTTAATAATTTACAAAAATAAATATGAGCATTTAACTCATATTTATTTTTTACTATGACCACCAAATCTTCTATCTCTTTTATTATAAACAAGTATAGCCTCATCAAAATCTTTTTCAGAAAAGTCTGGAAATTTAACTTCTGGAAAGTAAAATTCTGCATAAGAATTTTGCCATAATAAGAAATTACTTAATCTTAACTCCCCACTTGTTCTTATCATTAAATCAACGTCTGGTAAATCATTATATAAATATTTAGAAAAAGTTTTTTCATCCAAATTATTAATATCGATATTATCAGCATTTATTTTTTTTACTGCATCAATTATTTCTGCCCTACCACCATAATTCATGCAAAAGTTAATTATTCCACCTGTATTATTTTTGGTTAGTTCCACAAGTTCATCACGAGCTTTTATAACATTTTTAGGAAGAGGTTCATTTCTACCTGAGAATAGTACTTTAATATTATTTCTCATAAAATAATTTTTATCTTTTTTAAACATTAATAAAAATAAATCCATTAAATGTGAAACTTCTTTCTCTTCTCTTTTAAAATTTTCAGTAGAAAAAACATATAAGCTTAATACTTCTACGCCTCTTTTTAACGCATATTCTCCAATTTTTTTTAAATTATCAAATCCTGCGTCATGTCCTTTCAATCTTGAAAGTCCTCTTTCTTTTGCCCATCTTCCATTACCATCTACTATAATTGCTAAATGTTTTGGAATTTTAAGTTCACTATAATCCATACTTCTTTTTCCTTTCACATCAAAAATATAATATCATATTTTCTTAATAACTACTAGTGGGTTTTCTTTTGGATATCTTCTTGATAATACCATTTGTTCTTCTTCATCTGGTTTTAAATCAGTAGAATTAATATTGTAAAATTTTAAAAAATTGTCTATAAGATTCACATTGCTAGGATTATCATATAAAAATACTGATAAAGGATTATTTTCCAAA
Organism: Bacillota bacterium; assembly: GCA_015059485.1. GTDB lineage: Bacteria > Bacillota_I > Bacilli_A > RF39 > UBA660 > RUG14121. Next base: position 52,964 of record SVAH01000009.1, on the reverse strand, counting down.
TTAGCAGGTACAATTAACTCAAGTAACATTTTTTCACTTTTATCATTATCAAAAATAGATAAATAATAATTAGCACTCTCTTCTTCTTGATTTTGAAAATTTTGAACAAAATATATATTTTTTTCATTTAATTTATGAACTAATCTCATAATACAGTTATATATATTATAAATAAGTGCTTCTTTCATAAATATTGGGCTAACCATATCTTCACTGTATTTTAACTCATTAAAATTTATATTTTGAATTTTGATAAGTTTATTAAAAAATTCTACATCATTTCTTTTTACATATTCTAGATATAAAGATAGCCTTTGTAATTCTTCTTTTGTTATAATTCTATCTATTGTATTTTCCATTTTATACCTTCTTTATAATTATCATATACCTATCGGAAATTTAATTTGAGGATTTTTTTCTTTAATTAATTTTCTAGGTACTCCTTCAAGAGTGATATCTTCTTGTCTAATATCATAAAAGTCTTTTTTAGATTCATTTATATAAATTTTTGGATCACAGTTAATCGGTGTCCTATTCAATAGTTCTATTGCACCATCTATATGTCTATCATATATTTGAATATTATCATATTGCCAAGTAAATTGGCCAACTTCTATTCCTAAGTCTCTTGCTATCATACATTGCAATACAAGATATTGTATTTGATTAATACAACCAGCTGTACAAAAATCACTAGATCTTTGTTTTAGGGACATATCAAGATAATCCTTATCATCCCAATCATGTCTAATATTAAATGTAGTTAAATAAGCACAAGGCTTTAATCCATGAGATTCTTTAAACTCTGTTTCTTGCCATAAACACATTATATGACGCCTTCCATCTGGATTCTTTTTTAATTCTGAAAGCAATTTTTTTACTAAATCATATCTTCTTACCGTCTCACCATAAACAGATCCAATAGTTCTATTACCAATATCCCATTCATCCCACCAAGTTACTCCATACTCAGCTAATTTATCTAAATTATTTGAAGCATCTTGATATATCCACAAAAGTTCTCCAATAGCGGACTTAATAGCTATTGGCCTTAATGTAATAAATGGACTTTCATTTTTTGAAATATCATACGTAAATACTTTTGAAGTTGTTTGTCCATGGTTTAAACTTAACGTATGTGCTGGTTCTCCATCTTCATAATGCGGTCTAGGATTATTATCTAAACAACCACGCTGTAATATATCATTAAGCATTATTTTTGTATACATATCCCCTTTTGTACCAATTCTATTTCCATTTTTATCTATTAATTTTTCACCATCATTCTCTGGATAATCATAATATGTTGTTTTTAGTTCTAATGGTTTTTCATTTAATTGTTTCTTTCTATAATTTAATCTTTCGATGTCAAAATTCATTTCATACCCTCCTATTAACATAATATCACAAGAAGAGATTTAAAAAAAGAAAAAAAGTCTATTTTAAAGACTTTTGCAAACTAAATGGTGGCTCCAACGGGAATTGAACCAGTGACACAAGGATTTTCAGTCCTCTGCTCTACCGACTGAGCTATGGAGCCAAAAAATAATGGCGGTCCGTACGGGATTCGAACCCGTGATCTTCTGCGTGACAGGCAGACGTCATAGGCCTCTAGACTAACGGACCACTTTGGTTGCGGGAGAAGGATTTGAACCAACGACCTCCGGGTTATGAGCCCGGCGAGCTACCAGACTGCTCCATCCCGCGATAACAAATAAATTTAATGGCGGAGGAAAAGGGATTCGAACCCCTGCGCCGCTCACGCGACCTCCTGGTTTTCAAGACCAGTCCCTTCAACCGGACTTGGGTATTCCTCCGTATTCGTTTCTTAACGACAAATTGATTATAACATAATTAAAAATAATATGTCAATAAAAAAAGTAAAAAAAACATTTAAAGAATGGTTATACTGTTCTTTTTAAAAGTAATATATAAAAATATCTATTTTTTTTAAAAAAATACTTGATTATTTTCTTTCTATGATTTATAATTAAATAGTCTTATGAACTTAAGACAGTGCCCGCCCAAGTGGCGGAATAGGTAGACGCACAGGACTTAAAATCCTGCGGGTGTTAAAGCCCGTGCCGGTTCAAGTCCGGCCTTGGGCACCATCTTAAGTATTTAAAAAATCAACAATTAGTTTTGTTGATTTTTTTCTATTTCTTTTTTCTTTTCTTCTATCCAATCATCAAGATTATCCTTTAATACAGAAAAACCTCTTATTGTTTCATTAAATTTTTTCTTATTATTCTTATAATTAAGATTTTTAATCGTTAATTTCATATTATGTTCTTCGTTATCAATATCTAAAATCTTACAATATATTTCATCACCTATTTTTGCAAAATCTTCAACATTTTTTACAAAGCCTTCAGATATTTCTGAAATATGAATTAAACCATTGTATTCATCATTTACTTTAACGAATATACCATAATTTTCTACCCCAGTGACTTCTGCTTTTACTATGTTTCCTATTTCTAATATATTCACTACTATCCACCTCTTTTTTTAGTATATCATATTTTTTCAAATTATGATACAATTGAGTTGGTGATTTACAAATGGAAGAAATAAATAAGAAAATTGAAGAATTATTAAATAATTTAAGACCTTATCTTCAAATGGAGGGTGGAGATATTGAATTCATAAAATATGAAGATAAGTTCGTGTATGTTAAACTAACTGGGGCATGTGCACATTGCAATTATCAAGATTACACTATAAAGGAAGGCATTGAGGAAATGCTTAAAAGCGAAATACCTGAAATAGAGGGAGTTATAAACGTTGAATTATAACTCTTTTTTATTTATTATCCACTCTACTCTTTCTATATTATAGTATTTGCTTAATATAACAAATACATCTTTTAAAAATAACTCATATTCATTTACTTTATTAATTATCATAAGAAGTTCTTCTTCATCTTTTTTATCTTCTATAACACTTTCATATATATCAAAATAATATGATGGATATAAAAGTCTACCAAATAACATATTAGCCTCATATTCTGTTATTCTTGTACTCTTTAAATACATATTTAATCTATCTAACACTGTTTTTCTATCACTATAAAAAAACATACTTTTTAAATAACCTGAAATATCTCTAACATTTAAATCTATAATTAAGTTTAATGGATTATAATAATCTAACTCCATATTAGGATAATTGATTCTTTTATGAGAAATTACTAAAGAACTATTTAAATGGGATTTTATAGATGCATAATTAACTAAACTAATAGCATTTTCAGCCATTCCAACAAAATAACTAAAACTATTAAGAATAATCGGCTTATTATGCCCAAGTTCTTTTATTTGATACTCAAAATAGTCTATTTTCTTTTCCCAAAGATTTCCCCAATTATTCCTATATAATTTATTATATTTATTATTTATAGAAATTCTAGCCTGTAAATTAATTATAGCAATTAAATCAACATCATTTGATAAATTGCAATTTATTTTAAGTAAAATATAGTTCTTATCATCGTAATTACTAATTATTTCATTAAAATTATTAAATACGAATTCACTTATTGGATAATCATCTTTTTTCAAAATAGATATTATTTCATTTATATCATATAATTCATCTTTCGTACGATTGCTTTCTATAATTTGGTATAAACACTCATTATAATAAAAGTAGTAATTTTCCTGAGTTTTAAAAACGTGCTCTACATAAATACTATAAAAATATTTTAAAAATTGTTCCATATTAAATTATATAAAAAAAGCATAGGTTATATTCCTATGCTTGTAAAGTTCTTGCAGGGCCATTTTCTTGTATTGTTGGCTGTACTCCTATCGTTGCTGGTGCAACAGGCGCTACTGGCACAGTCTGTGGTGCTTGTTGCATTAAAGTCTGAGAGTTTTCAAAAGCTTTATTAGCTACTTCCAATTTTGCATTTGCAGTTTCAATAATTTCAGTCGATTTTTTAGTAGCATCCGCTATAATCTGTTGTGCTTGTGCTTGTGCATTAGCAATAATTTGTTGCGCTTGTACTTGTGCATCTGAAACTGCACTTGATACGCCTAAATTATTTTTAATTTCACTTACCATTGCATATATATTATTATTTAAATTTATCAATTGATCGATACTATTTGCTTCGGCTGAAACTATATTTTGAACTGGTACTTCTGGCGTAACAGTTTGTTCTGTCATCACTTGTTGTTCAGGCTCAATTGGCATTTCAGTTGATATAGCATCTTGAACTGGTACCTCTGGCATAATATTTTGTTCTGGCATTACTTGCTGCTCAGGTACAATTTGAGATACTTGTTCAGTTTCAACCGGTATTTCACCTGGTACAGCAGCTTGTACTTCTACTTCAGGTTCCATTTGTATTGGTTGTCCTTCACCTTGAAGATTTTGTTCTGGAATTTCTTGAGGTATATTCTCTTGAATTGGAGTTTCTTGAATAATAGGACGCTCTGAAATTGCTACTTGTTCTTGTGCATCTGGAATTCCATCAGTTATTGTATCTTCTGGACCATTTTCAATCGCAACTGGTTCAATTGATGGAATTTCTTCTTGACTTATTTCAGTTTGATTTGCATCTTCTTGAGAAATAATATCAATTGGACTAGTCATATCAACATTTGCAATAGAATTTTCCAAATTATTTACAGGAGTTTCTTCTTTTATTTCTTCAACTGTATCACTCTCATTTGCAACAGGAGCATCTAATTCATTTTGAACTTGATTCTCTACATTATTTTCTTCTTCAACTGGTGTTACACCATTTATAACAGGAATGTCTAACTCACTTTGTGCTTGTTCTTCTATATTATTTTCTTCATCATCTAAATTTTCTACATCGTAATCAGGAACTACAACATAGTTATCTTTCAAAGCTTGTAAATTATCATCTTTTAATGATATTTGATGTCCAATCATTTCTCCTGCTTCATAAGAATCATTTACTTCTTTCCATGTTACTCCATCATTTTTAACAGCCGCAATTAAATTCTTTTTAGCTAAATCCCACTCTTCACCTTCGACATATAGTAATGTTCCATTTTCATCTTTTGAAACATAAACAATAGTAAAGCCGTTAGCGTCTTTCTTAGCAGAATCTAAAACAATATATGAATCAAATGCGCTTACTAGTTCATACTCATTTGTTCCCGTTGGACTGTTAACACTTATAATTTTTTTCATACTTATCAACTCTCTATCCTGAAAAAATTATAACAGATTAACATTTCTTTTGCAACATGCATAACAAACAATTTTTATATATTTACATTTTTTTACATTTTTTTATCATATACATTTGTTGCTTTACTTATTATGTTACTTCCATATTTGTTTTTTAAGTTATCTAATGTTTTATCCAATTTGTCTGTGTTTTCAATATTTTTAAAAAGTGATATTTGAGTAATCTTTTCTTCTGTTAAATCATCAAGTCTTATTCCGATTAATCTTATGCTTTCATCATTCCACATTTCTTTTAATATTTCCATGGATATTTTGTATATTTCATCAGTTGAATCGGTAGCATTCTTAATTTTTCTTTGATGTGTTCTTCTTTTAAAAAAATTGTTTTTTAAAATAATAGCAATAGTTTGGGTATATTTATTTTGTTTTCTTAACCTAAGTGAAACTTTTTCACTCAATAGTAGCACATATTTTTCAAGTTCATTATAATTATCAATATCATAAGGCAAAGTTATTTCATTACTTATTCCTTTGTATTCTCTATATTCAGTTATAACTTCACTATTATCTATACCATTTGCTATATTTATATAATAAGTTGTTTGATTTTTAAAAAATGGATATAGTCTCATAGGATCTGCAAGTGCTAAGTCTTTTATAGTATTTATATTTAAAAGCTTTAATTTTTCCGAGCTTTTCTTACCAACAGTAAATAATTCTGAAACATCAAGTGGCCACATTTTTTCTTTAATCTCGTTTTTATATAGTGTATGTATTTTATTAGGTTTCTCAAAATCACTAGCCATTTTGGCACATAATTTGTTATTAGCAATACCAATATTTATTGTAAATTTTAATTTATCATTTATTTCTTTTTGTAGTTTTTTAGCAAATTCTAAAGGAACTCCATACATGCCTTTTACTTTAGTATAATCAATATAACATTCATCAATAGATGCTATCTCTATATCTGGGGTATATTTTTTTATAATATTAAAAAAAGCGTTAGACATCTTTTTATAAAAATTATAATTCATTGGATAGTTTTTTAAACCTTTGCACTTTTTTCTTGCAGAATACAATGTTTCTCCTGTCACTACGCCGCATTTCTTAGCTGGATTTGACTTTGCTAAAACTATTCCAGTTCTTTTAGTCTCATCACCACCTATTACAGCATATGTATTTCTAATATCTATTTTACTGCCTTTTAAAAGGTAATAAACCGCACTCCAAGATAAAAAAGCATTATTTACATCTATATGCATTATTATTCTATCCATAAAACCATTCCTTATTTCTAATTACTATATACACTATACTAAAAATACAAATGTTCGTCAATATTATAATAAAAAAACTCATATTAGTCTTTGTCAATATCTAAATCATTAACAATCCCAACTAAATGAGCCATCTTTTTATCTAATTGTTTAATAACATCTGAACTATTTTTTAACTCTTCTATAACTTCAACTGGAAGAGCATTTGGTTCTGGAAATTTATATGATATTTTATGATCTAAACTTGCCCAGAAATCCATTGCAACAGTTCTAATTTGTATTTCTGCTTTTACATATATAGTTCCTATTGAAAGATTTACTGGTACACTAACTATCAAATGATATGAAGAATATCCACTATCTTTAGGATCTTTAATATAATCTTTTTCATATAATACTTTAATATTTTTTGATTTTTGTATAATATTTACTATTTCATATACATCCGGCAAAAATGAACATACTACTCTAACACCTACAACATCATTTACATATTCAATAATATTATCGATAGTTTTATCTAATCCTTTTTTTTCTAATTTATCCATTATACTTTCATACGATTTAATTCTACATTTAATATGTTCAACCGGATTATATTTATGACTATATTCAAATTCATCACTTAATATTTCAAGTTCAGTTTTCAAAATTTTTAAAGCAGCACTATAGTTAACCATTAAACTAGATAAATCATAGTTATCATTTATTTTCATATTTTTTCCTTTCATTTTCAATGCATTAATACTATACTACTTTTTTTATAAAATGCAAGTACTATTTACTACATAAAATCTTTTTTATAAGTTCTAAATCATTTTCATTAATAAATTCGTCATTTTTAAACTTTCCAACCATTATATCAAGTGGTTTATTTAATGAAACTATTACATAATATTCATTATGTTTTTTTATAATACAATATTCTTTATCATCAACTAACAATATGTCATTAACTGCGTAAATTTTGTCCATTTGAAACCTCCCTATTATTAAATAATTCTTCATCGCTTAAATTGTATTTTCCCCATAACAATTTTAATGTTTCTTTAGAATAATTTCTAGAATCATTTATTTCTTGCCAGTAGGGTCCTCCATTATATTCGCCAAATATTTTACCAGGTTCATTGCCATTTTTTATTTGTAATTCTTTTATCATAAATACTGCCGCTATCATATTTTTCATCCAATTATTTTTTAAATCTTCAGTTGTAAATCCAAATATAGACTCAATATTAGAATGATTAGCTTTAGTAATCTGCATTTCTCCATAGTCTTCAGTTTCATTTGAAGTACCATTTAAATTGAAATTACCTCCACTTTCTCTATCCCAAATAGCCATTGCGTAATTAAACTCTATGCCTTCTTTTTTACATAAATAATATAAGAAAGACTGTTTTGTTTTTAATAATTCATCAGATTCTTTAACAGAATGAATATCATACCCTTCAAATCCCTCTAAATCAACTCTATTTTCACTATAAATATTTTCTAAAAATAATTTAATAGTATCAATATTACTTTTTATTTCTTTTCCGTTTTTACCAATAAAAATTGTGTCGCCTGCTTCATTTATATAACTTGTATACTTAAAATCATCTATACTTGGAATAATCCCATATATATTAAATGTCTTTTCAATATCTCCATAAATATCATTAGATGAAATAATATTTTCATGATATATATTATTTTCACTAACTTGTTTTCCAAGTTCATTTATATATTCGTGAGGTACAAGCGTAGTTTTGTATGGTGTTTCTTTTGTTTGTGTTATAATACCATCTGTTTCATATTCCACTGCATCCGTTTGTTTATCTATTTCTGTCTCTACTACTTGTTTAGCCATAACATCACCTCTATTAAGTCCAACAATTGTAAACGATAGTGCTATTTCTCCTGCAAGTACTCCGATTAACATATTTAATCTTAACGCTAGAGGTGCTCTTTTATTTGTAATTTTAACTGTATGACTTTTTGCCATTATTGGAGTATTCATTGTTTTAACAAGAGCATCTATCATTTCTTTTCCGCTAATCTTTGTTCCTCCTGGAAGTGTTATCATTTTATTTGTAAATTTATTAGAACGTTTTAACAATTCATCATTATAAAACTCTTCAATCTTAGACAAGTCAACGTTTTCGTTTTTATCATTTCTTTTTTTTAAAAATAATCTTATATATTTTTTTAAATAGTGTTTGTTTTCAATAAATAAGGGTTCTTCTAATTGAAGTTTATCAAAAAATGATATTTTATCTTTTTGTGACAAATTGGTTTCCACGCACATGATAATTTGTTTTTCTAATTCTAATGCTAATAATTCTTTAGAATATTTATCCATTCCTACATCTTTTTCATCTATTATTTTTTCACAAAAAGTAATCATATCATTATACGGTAATTTTTTACTTATTCGATCTATTTCGTATTTAAGGTATTTTTCTATTTCCATTAGTCAAACCTCCTATGTATCCTTATATTATCATTTTTACAATTCTTTTACAAGAGTGTAAAAAGTCATGATGTAAATTAAACGTCAAAAGTTTAATATGTTAAAAATAGCCTACACAAGAAGAAATATTCATAATGGCATGCTTTTCATTCTTATATTATTTTTATTATTACCGACAAAAAGAAAAATAGGCTTAAGCCTATTTCTTATTATTTTTGTCACTTTTTGCTATTTCTGATAGTGTAACGCCTAAAGATGCAATGCCTTGTAAATCAGTTGGGACAATTATCTTAGTTGCTTGGCCATTTGCCATATTTTGTAAAGCCTCAAAGCTTTTAATAGCAAGTACTGAACTATCTGCTTGTGCATCTTTCAATAATTTAATACCATCTGCCTCAGCAGTCTTTAATTTAAGAAGTGCTTCTGCTTCACCTTCAGCAATTTTAATTTGTGATTCTTTTTGAGCCTCTGCTCTAAGGATTGCACTTTCTTTTTCACCTTCTGCAATTAAAATACTTGATTTCTTTTCACCTTCAGCTTGAAGAATTTTTTCTCTTCTTTCACGTTCAGCACGCATTTGTTTTTCCATTGCTTCTTGAATATCTCTAGGAGGAATAATATTTTTAACTTCTACACGGTTAACTTTAATTCCCCAAGGATCTGTAGCTTCATCTAGTATTGCTCTCATTTTTGAGTTAATAATATCTCTTGATGTTAGAGTTTGATCTAGTTCTAATTCTCCAATGATATTTCTTAGAGTTGTAGCTGTTAAATTTTCAATAGCGCTAATTGGACTTTCTACTCCATAAGTATAAAGTCTTGGATCAGTAATTTGAAAATATACTACTGTATCAATTTGCATTGTAACATTATCCTTTGTAATAACTGGTTGTGGTGCAAAATCTTTAACTATTTCTTTTAATGATACTTTATTGCTAATACGATCAATAAATGGTATTTTTACATGTAATCCATTTTTCCATGATGTTAGGTATGACCCTAATCTTTCAATAACATAACTTTTTGCTTGTGGTACTACTACTATATTAGGTATTACAAGTATACCTATAAGTACCAAAATTGCTAATAAAAATTCCATATTTAAATTCCCTCTTTCTCTACAATTAATTTTACGCCATCAATGCTTCTAATATTAACGGCTTCTCCAACATTTATTTTTTCATTTGCTTTAGCGCTCCATCTTTTACCATCAACTTTTACTTCACCAATATTATTTTTACTTATTTCTTCAGTAACAATTCCAGTCATGCCAATTACTCTGTCTAAATTAGTTTTAGTTTTTTTAGGAATCATTATTTTAGTAAGTATTGGTCTTGTTGTAATTAATAATATTATTCCTAATATTGCAAATACTGCAAATTGGATATAAAAATTTGAAGTGAAAAATGACAATATTAATGCTACAACAGCACTAGCGATAAACCATATTGAAACTAACCCAACAGTTATTGCTTCTAAAAATACAAGCGCTATAATTATCACTAGCCATATTACCCATAACTCCATATATACATCTCCTTATAATTAATTATACTCATTAAGTAGAAAAATTTCAATTAAAAAACTATAAAAATAATTACATATTTTTATAGTTTATTGTTTTATCAATTACTGCTTTAATATCTCTTTCATTAAATGGTTTAGAAAGTAAATCAACAATATCATAAGTAAATGCTCTATCTATAGTTTCTTTTTCTTCTGCACCGCTTATTATAGAAACAGGTACTTTTTTAAATAAATTATGTGTTTTAAAATAATCTAACACTTCAAATCCATTTACATTTGGCATATTAAGATCTAAAAGCATTGCAACTATATCATCACTACCACCATTTATTATATTAAGTGCAACTTGTCCATCTGGTGCCATTACAACTTCATAACTATCAGCAAATATTTTTTCAATAAAGTTTCTAATTAGATTAGAATCATCTACTACTAAAATTTTCTTATCTTTAACAATTTTAGGTCTTTCAACTACTACATCGTTTGCAGTACTTTTACCTAAATATTGTTTTACTACATTAATAATTCTATTAGTTTCTTTTACTAACTCATCATAATTATTTGTTACAAAAAATACATTGTTAGCTTTTCCTTCCATTTCATGCTGATAAGCTATTTCTGCAAGTCTTGTAAATCCTAAATATCTTGCATCACTTTTAATTGAATGTGCAAATACAGCATAGTTAGCCATATCTCCTACTTCTTTATAGCTTTGTAAATCAGCAAGCTTGCCGTAAATTCCTCCTAAAAAATCTTCTAGTGTAGCATCATATGTTTCCATATCTCCTAATAATTCTAAAGCTTTTGCTACATCAACACCACTAGTTTGTAATAGTGTTACATCTTTCATTTTATCTTCACATCCTATCTTAATATAATTTTATCACATCAATGAAAAAATGCACTAAAAAATGCATTTAAACGACAAATTTATGTAAAGTTAATTTAAATATTCTTCTAAGCAAATATTATTATCTTTTATATATTTTGCTATATCTACATTTTTAATATATCTTAGATGCCATGGTTCATAACTGTATCCAGTAATACTTTCTTTACCTTCTGGATATCTAATTATAAAGCCATATTTATAAGCATTATCCGCAACTAACTTAAGTACTGGATGTCCTTTCATTTTATGTTCTTCAAAATATTTTTCATTTTCATAAAGTACAAAATCTACAGCTAAACCTGTTTGATGCTCAGAATATCCTGGTGCAGCGACATATTTTTTAGTATATTCAAGTCCTTTTTTCTTAACGCATTCATCCCATACTTTTTGTTGATACTCGCTACTTCTATATCCACTTTCTACCTCGATAGTATAACCTTTTTCTTTAATGAATTCTTTTAATTTTAAAAATGCTTCAAATGTTTCTTTTTCAAGTTTTCTATTATCTGCATATGGAGAATTACAATCTACTTTTTCATATACAGATTCATCTTTTAATGTATTACTACTATTTACTAAAACTAAATATTTATCTTCCATCGTTTTCATTTCTCCATTATTATATATGAAGTCCAATTATACTTTTTAATTTTTCATATTTATTTTTAGCAATTTCTGTAGTTTTTTCTTTTCCATTTTTTAATATTTCTTCTAATTTATTACTATTTACAAGTTCATTATATTTTTCTTGAATTTTTGAAAGTTCTTCCACTACTACATCAGCAACGCTTTTTTTAAATATTCCATAGTTACTATTTTCAAATTCCTTTTCTACCTCTTCAATACTTTTATTTGTTAATACTGAATATATTGTAATTAAATTAGAAATACCAGGTTGGTTTTCTATATCATATTTAACTTTTCCAACAGAATCAGTAACTGCAGAACCTATTTTTTTTCTAATAGTATCTTCAGTATCAAGCAAATAAATTACTCCTTTTTGATTTTCACTAGACTTACTCATCTTTTTAGTTGGATCTTGAAGATCCATTATTTTAGCTCCACCTTTTGTAATCAGAGGTTCAGGCACTTTAAAAACATCTTCATTATATTTTTTATTAATTCTTATAGCTATATCACGTGTTAATTCAACATGTTGCTTTTGATCTTGACCTGTTGGGACATAATCAACATCATATATTAATATATCTGATGCCATTAAAATTGGATATGTTAAAAGTCCTGCTGAAAAATTAGCATTTTTTTTACTTTTATCTTTAAATTGAGTCATTCTAGATAATTCACCATATGGAGTTAAACATTCTAACATCCATGAAATATTTGCATGATATATATTATCAGATTGTAAAAATATAGTATTCTTCTTATAATCTATTCCACTTGCTAAATATATAGCAAGTAAATTTTTTATATTATTTGGCAATTCTTTCGGATCTTGTGGTACTGTTATAGCATGCATATCTGCAATAAAAATATAAGTTTCATAATCATTTTGCATGTTAACCATCTGTTTTATAGCACCTATATAATTTCCTAATGTTATAGAACCACTTGGCTGTATTCCTGTAAGTATTCTTTTCATATTATTTCCTTCTTTCATAATAAATTATATCAGATTTTTTTTAAATAAAAAAGAACTAAACACTCATTAGTTCAGCTTCTTTTTCTTTTAATTTTTCATCTACTATTTTATTATATTTAACAATAGTTTCTTGAACATCTTCCAAAAGCATCTTTTCTTCATCTTCTGTATGTTCTTCTGCTTTAATTGTATTATTTGCATCTTGTCTAATATTTCTAAGTGCAATCTTAGCTTCTTCAGCTATTTCTTTAGCCATTTTAACATATTCTTTTCTTCTATCTTCTGTAAGTTCTGGAATAGTTAGTATTATTACTTCGCCATTATTAATTGGAGTAATTCCTAAATTAGCTTCATTAATAGCTCTTTCAATATCTTTAAGTGCACCTTTATCAAATGGTTTTACCATTAATTGTCTAGCCTCAGGAACAGTAATATTTGCAAGACTTTGAATCGGAGTTAATGTTCCATAATATTCAGCACTAATACCATTTAACATCGCTGGATTAGCACGTCCTGCTCTAATATTTAAAAATTTATTTTCCATAGCTTCAATTGCTTTATCCATTTTAATTTCAATATCCATATTAATTCCTCTTTTCTAATCAATCAATATACTATCATTATAATTTAAATTATCTGATTTAACAACATATTTTATAAATAAATTACCATCATCATCAATATATAAGCCATATGAATCTGCATTATTTAAATTATCTATTGTTTCATCAACCATTATATTTTCATCATTTATTTTATCTTTTTCTAATTTTTTTCTTATTTTTTCTTTTACCTCTGTTAAAGTTTTATCTTTTTTATTTAATATATCTACATTTGATACTCTTTCATTATTTTTAGTATCAAACATATATGATTTAACATTTGTATAATCATATATTCCATTAAAGCAATCATACATTGAATCACTAATTACTAAAGACATATAATTCTCATAGTTATAATATTGATATTCTCTAATAGTTGCACTATAAATATCATCAGTATTATATAAGATTTCATTTCCAGTATCGTTCTCTGTTTCACTAATTTTTTTCACATCATTATATAATTTACCATTTTCTTCTTTTATTTCATTAGTAATTGCCTCTGCTTGTGTATTGTTTAAATTTATTACTGCATCTTTATAAGTTATACCTAAAGTTTTAGATATTACTCTCTCATTATCAAAATACACAAAATCTTTATCTTGATTTTTTTTATTTTCTGATATTACTTCCATCTCATGTTCATCACTAGTCTTATGTTTATCACTCTTAAAAGTATAATAATACCCCCCAATACCAATTGTAAGTATTAATATAAGAAATACTATACAACCAAATATTGCTTTATTCTTCTCCTCCATTTTGACCTCCTTGATATGAAATAAACATATTTTCAAATAATTGTTTCTTTTCAGTCATTTTATCTGGTGTCCAATAATCTTGTGGAGTAACGCTTGCTTTAGTTATTGAAGTTTCATCATCAAAGCTTATTACATTTCCATCTTTCATAATAATTAAACAAGGGCTTTTAACATTCACTACTCCCATATCATCTTTTGTCAAATAATTTTTTAACATATCAACAATTTTATTATAAATTATAGATTTTTTCTCACGATCCATCAAAAAATCATAATAGTATATTTCACTAATATTTGTACTTAATGCAGCTTCATTTAGTAATTTAGCATAATAATTACTCCACTGGCTTTCTTTAAATCCCATAAATATTATTCCATTACCTTTATTTAAAATATCAAGCACTTCTTCTTCAGCCACATATTTAAATACATTATCTGATGATACCATACTGTAATCTTTATCAAATCTCTTGCTATCTTTACCTTCATTATTTTTATCATAATCTCTAGTTCCTAAGAATATTAAAAGTACTAAAAGTAAAATCATAATTATTATATCTATAATTGTTCTCTTTTTCACATCTTCACATCCTTGTAAAAATATTATAACATATCTCGACAAATTAAGCATTAAAAAATACTTATCAAATGATAAGTATTCACATTATAATTCTATAGCTTTTTGATTTTCATCTAATCTAAAGAAATTACCTTCAATATCTACAAATATTGATTCACTACAACCACTTAATACGTATAAACAAATAAATAAACTTGACATAAAAATGTCAAGTTTACATTTATGAATTATTCACCTTTTACTTGATTCATTACTTCTTCAGCAAAGTTATCATTTCTTTTTTCCATACCTTCACCAACTTCATAACGAACACAGTTTAAGATTTCTCCTCCATTATTTTTAACATAAGTTTTAACACTTACATCTCCATCTTTAATGAATGATTGTTCAACTAAACAAATTTCTTTAAAGAATTTATTTAATCTTCCTTCAACCATTTTTTCGGCTATATCAGCAGGTTTTCCTTCTTCCATAGCTTGTTCTTTTAATACTTTTCTTTCTTTTTCAACTTCTTCAGCAGGAACTGAATCAATATCTAAGTATAAAGCTTTCATAGCAGCTGATTGCATTGCTACATCTTTAGCAACTTCTTCGCTTGCTCCTTTAATAAGAGATAATGCAGCTATTTTTCCACCCATATGTAAGTATGATCCAAATACTTCATCATCATTTTTTTCTAAAACTTCAAATCTTCTTAGAGATAGTTTTTCTCCAATTTTAGCAGTTTTAGCAACTATTAAATCATTAATAGTTCCATCTTCAAATTTCACTTCCATTGCTTCTTCTAAAGTTTTGGCATTTGAAGCAAGTAAAGTCTTACCAATATTTTCAATCATTTCTTTAAATTCATCATTTTTAGAAACGAAATCAGTTTCAGAATTTACTTCTAAAATAATAGCTTTATTCCCATCAACGAAAATATTTGCTAATCCTTCAGCAGCAATTCTTGATTCTTTTTTTGCAGATTTTGCAATTCCTTTTTCACGTAACCAATCGATAGCAGCTTCCATAGATCCATCGCATTCAGCTAATGCTTTTTTACAATCCATCATTCCTGCACCAGTTGTTTCGCGTAATTCTTTTACCATACTTGCAGTAACTTCCATATTATCCCTCTTTCTATTATTTATTTAAAGCAGAAACTAATTCATCTTTTTTCATTGAAGAGTATCCTTTAACACCAGCTTCTTTAGCCATTGCTTTTAATTCAGTTAAAGTCTTTTTAGATAAATCTTCTTTTTCTTCTTTAGCTTCAGCTTTTTTATCTTCTTTAACTTCCTTTACTTCTTCTTTCTTTTCAACTTTTTCAGTTTTTTCTTCTTTTACTTCAGTTTTAGTTTCTTTTTTTGCTTTTTTATCATCTTCAGTAACATAGTCTACTAATTCTAAACCACGAGCTTCACAAATAGCGTTGTTTAATACTCCAAGAACAACTTTAACAGATCTAACTGCATCATCATTTGCAGGAATAACATAATCAACGTCATCTGGATTACAGTTTGTATCAACAATTCCGAATACTGGAATACCTAATCTACGTGCTTCTCTAATTGCATTGAATTCTTTTTTAGGGTCAACGATTATTAAAGCATGTGGTGGTCTATGCATTTCTCTGATTCCACATAAAACTTTATTAAGTTTTTCGTATTCTTTCTTAAGTCCAATTACTTCTTTTTTTGGTAATAAATCAAATGTACCATCTGATTCCATTTTTTCGATTTCTTCTAATCTTTTAACTCTACTTCTTATTGTTCTAAAGTTAGTTAATGTTCCACCTAACCATCTTTCAGTAACATAATAAGAATTACTACGTGTTGCTTCTTCTAAAGCAGCTTCGCTAGCTTGTTTTTTAGTACCTACAAATAAGAAAGTACCTCCATTATCAGCTATTTCTTTAATTGCTTTATAAGCTTCTTCAATTTTTTCTACAGTTTTATCAAGATTAATAATATGAATATCATCTCTTGCTGTAAAAATATACTCTTTCATTTTTGGATTCCATCTTTTTGTTTGATGTCCAAAATGAACTCCAGCTTCTAATAAATAACTCATAGAAACTACGGCCATCAAAAATCCCTCCTTCGTTCTAACATCTGTCTTATATCAACAATTAATACTCACCTCTTCGGCACTCGAGTAATAATCTCCATAAAACATGTCTATTTGCTTTTCAATAAGCCACTAGTATTTTAACAAATTATATTCATTTTTACAAGTTATTTTTCGTATTTTAGGCATAAAAAAATCACATATTATGTGACTTCATTATTTATCTAGAATTAATTGTGGCCGAGTTCATCACACTCTGTTTATTATTTAAATAACGAAGTCTACTACTTAGAAGTAAAACTCCACTTATTACTACTAAATATAGTAAAACTACTACTCCATATTTTTTTACTGCTTTTTGCATTATTACCACCTCTTTCTGATATCAGTTTATCAAATACAATTGTTCGTGTCAATATAAAATTTGAACAAATGTTTGACATTTTACATTTTTGATGTTAATATGTAAATGAAAGGTGGTTAATTAATGCAAGAACTAACAAAAAGACAAGAAGATGTCTTGGTATTTGTAAAAAAATACATGGCAACTCATGGTTATCCTCCAGCTATTCGTGAAATATGTAAAGGTGTTGGTCTTTCTAGCCCAGCAACTGCTCATGCACATATTAAAAATCTTGAAAAAGCTGGATATTTAAAAAATGAAAATAATAAATTTAGAACTATTGAACTTTTAGTAGATAATGAATATTTAGAAAAAGATGAAGAAGTAATTAAAGTACCTCTACTTGGTAAAATAACTGCTGGTAATCCAATTGAAGCCATTGAAAATCCTGGTGAATATATTTCACTACCAGCTAATTTAATTCCTGCTAAAGAAACTATATTTACATTAAAAGTTAGTGGTGAAAGTATGATAAATGCTGGTATACTTGACGGGGATATAGTTATTATTCAAAAACAAAACGTTGCACGTAATGGTCAAATAGTAGCTGCGATGACTGAAGAAAATGAAGTAACACTTAAAACTTTTTATAAAGAAAAAGATCATATTAGATTACAACCTGAAAACGATAATATGGAACCATTTATTTTTCCAAACGTTACAATACTTGGTATAGCTATTGGTTTATATAGAAAATTTTAAAAGAAGTTTCAAAATTGAAACTTCTTTTTTTATATTACTCTTTCTAATTTCATTTCTTTTTCTTCTGATTCTATACCAACATTTTTTAAACTAATTAATTCTTCATCAAAACCTTGTGGTCTAATATTATCATTATTTCTATTTAAAATGTCGTAAATATAACATTCATCTATTTCATCTTCAGTCTTTTTAAAATATTCTAATACATATAATTCTTTATCTATATATTCAACATATTTTCTAATATTTAACCCAGTAATTTCTACTTCTAAAAAAGATTCATCATAATATTTTAAATTTTCTCTTATAATTTTAATTATTTTCCCTAAATCTTCAAAAGATTCTAAAGCTTCTAAGTCTTTCCATAAATACTTTAATAAATCATCATATTCTGTTATATCTTGTTTTAAATAAACTTTAAATCTTAATTTAATACCATTTTTTGCTTGTATTAAAGAAACATCATAAGTATTTTTTAATTTTGCTTCATTTATCATATATTTAACCCTCCGTTATATATATTAACATAGGTATTTAGTTTATTCAATTATAAAAATAGTTCTAATATTTCCATATTTTCGTTTATCATATTATTTAATTTATTATTATATTTAATATCTAACTCATTATATTTATTTATAAAATTTTCATAATCAATTATTAATATATCAATATAATTATTTACAATATCTTCTATGCAATTTACGCCATTTTCAGATAAGAACATTAATATTTTCTTTACATTTTCAACATCTATTCTTTTTAATACATTATTTTCAAACTTATTATATATGTCTTGATAGTCTATCATTTTGTTCTCTACTTTCTAAAATTTCTTGAATATTTATATGATAAGTTTCTTTTAATCTTTTATTTGAACAACAACATAATATTGGATTCAATCTATTATTAACCACTAAAGAAATATTATTTTCACTCAAATACTCTATTAATACTTCTAAAGTGTTACTTTTTACTCTTAAGGAACTTTGACTTACATATTCTTCTAAGCCATAGTTTGATAATATTTCTATATTTTTAAGTATTTGTTCTCTTTTTATTGAAAAAATTGTTGCAGTTAATAAATGTTTATATTTATCATCACTCCATATTTCCATTTCTAATTTATTTTTTACTTCTTCGTAATTACTATGCCAAATAGTTGGAGTTAATAGTCCTTGAAATTTATCATCGTTCCATTCTTCCATCTTTAATATTTTCTCTATATTTTCATAATTATTAATCCATATATTAGGAGACAAAATTTTTTCGAATTTTTTATCATCCCATTCTTTTAAACTTAATATTTTTCTTATGTTTTTTCTATTACTATTCCAAATAGTTGGAGTTAATAGCTTTTGAAATCTTTCATCATGCCATTCATGCATCTTTAGTATTTCAGTTATTTCTTCATAACTAGAATTCCAAATTGCTGGTGTTAAAAGGCACTTAAACTCTTCAATATGCCATTCATTCATTTGTAATACTTTCTTTATATTTTCATAACTAGTTCCCCATATAACTGGACTAAGTAAATTTTTATATTTTGGATCATTCCACTCTTTCATATTTAAAATACTTCTTATTTCTTCATAATCACTTTTCCATATTGTAGGAGTCAATAGCTTTTCAAATCTTTCATCGTTCCATTCTGTCATTTGTAAGATTTGAATAATTTTTTTATAATTACTACTCCAAACATTAGCTGTAATTATTTTTTGAAACTTTTTATCACCATATTTTTTTATCCTTAATATTTGTTTTACTTCTTTATAATCTTTTAACCATATTGTTGGAGTTAATAACTCTTCAAATTCTTTTTGATTCCATTCTTTTAGCTGTAATATTTTTTTCACATTTTCACAATTACTAGACCATATACTAGGTGTTAGTAAGCATTCAAACTTTTTATCATTCCAATAATTCAATTTTAATATATCGTTAATATCTATATAATTTCCTCTCCAAATATTAGATGTTAATAATTTTTTAAATTTTGGATTCTTCCACTCATCCATTTCTAATATTTTTATTACTTCATCATAATCTCTCTCAAATAAACGATTACATATTAAATCTTCTCTATTAACTCTTTTTAAATAACTCTCAATTTGTTTTTTTTCCTTTGCTAGCATACATAATTCCCCCTTAATTTGTGTGTTATTATACATCATCATGTATTTTTAGTCAAATTAAAAAAGCATTTACTACTTAACTTCGTAAACGCTAACTTTCTTCTTATCTCTGCCTAATCTTTCGAATTTAACTACTCCTTCGATTTTGGCAAATAATGTATGATCTTTTCCCATTCCAACATTTGTACCAGGATAAATCTTTGTTCCTCTTTGACGGTAAATAATTGAACCAGCTGTTACAGTTTGTCCATCAGCAGCTTTTGCTCCTAATCTACGACCAGCTGAATCTCTACCATTCTTTGTTGAACCTTGAGCTTTAACATGGGCAAATAATTGGATGTTAAGTAACATATTCTTCATATTATTCATCCTCTCTTACCTTAATATTTTTAGGATAATTTTCACTCAATTCATAAAGTAAATTCATCATGTTATTAATAAGTACATTAATAACTTTATCCTCTTTTAAAACTTCTATTATAAGTTTATCTTTTTTTTCTTCATATTTTAAAGAATCTCTGTTTAATTCTAATATACCATTTACTGTTGTAATAACAATAGATGATACACTTGCACAAACAATATCTTTACCATAATCATCAAAATTAGCATGCCCTGTAATTTCAATGATATTTTTCTTTCTTACTACATTAATCATAATTATTTAACTTCAATTTTCTTAATAGTAAGTTTTGTATAAGGTTGTCTGTGTCCTTGTTTTAAACGATATTTCTTTTTAGGTTTATATTTGAAAACAATAACTTTCTTTTGTTTACCATGTTTTTCAACTGTAGCTACTACTTTAGCTCCTTTAACAGTTGGATTACCAACTTTATCATCAACCATTAAAACATCATCAAATGTTACTTCGCTTCCAGCTTCAACGTCTAATTTTTCAACGTAAACTGTATCTCCTTCAGTAACATAATATTGTTTTCCACCAGTTACAAATATAGCTTTCATTCTTATACCTCCTTTATAAATTTTAAGACACGCCTCAAAAAGGTACTAAATTAATTAGTTTTTAAAACCTTTTAAGTGCGGTTAGAAGAAAAGCCCTTCTAAACATTAAAGATAATACCAAAAATATAAGATTTTGTCAAACGATTTTGCCAAATTTATCTTTAATCTTTTCTTCTTCACTTACATATTTATTTTTTCCTTTAAAATAATGTTTATATTCTCTACGTAAATCATCAATATTCTTAGTGTTATTTTTTATTTTTTTATAACTAAATTTATACAATACTCTTTCCAATAAAAATTTATTAAATATATATTTAAAATCTATATAATACCTATATGTATAAAATATTAGTAAAGCTATAATTAAGTAATTATTAAGTGAATTAATCATATTATAATTAATAAATAATATAATGCTTAAAACTGATATTATAAATGTTATATGAAAGCTCTTTTTATAAGAAAAAAACATATTCAAAATGGATTCAAATAATTTAGAGCCATCTAGTGGTACTATTGGAAATAAATTAAATACTATTAAAATAATATTATATGATTTAATTATATAAACAGTTTGATATTCAAAGATATTAAAAATGCAAATAATATTTACAATAATGTATTGAAATAAAACTCCGCTAACAGCAATTAATATATCATGTATTATTTTAGAATTAATTGGCTTATTTATCTTTGTTATTCCTCCAAAAGGATATATATTTATACTTTCAATATCATATTTTAAAAGTATAATTGTAATAACATGTCCAAATTCATGTATAACTATTATCATAAATATAATAAGTACATTTTTTATATATCCACACATAAAACATAAAATAAAAAAATAATATGTTAAAAAATTTATTTTTAGCTTATTTAAAATACTCTTCATAACCTAAATATTCATTTTCTTTATTAAAAACTAAATAAAGCTTATTATCTAATGCCTCACCAATCATATCATTTTTATTTATATAATCATATAAAGTAACAGATGTATTCGAAACATTTCCGTACCATATATCTACTCCATCACTTCCCTGCACTATTATTGTATTTCCATATCCTTCTTTTTCACCAATAAACACTACTATTCCGTCATATAAAGACATAACAATATTACTATTTAAATCCAATTTAAAACCATTATTAAACTTTTCAATATTGTTATAATCTATCTTATCATTAAATACCATTTTAGTAGTTCCTTTATCAATTTCAAAAGGTATTACTTTACCAAACGTCTTATTGTACATATTTGATATCTTAGCAAATGAAATAGTACTTTCAAATATTTTTTCTTTATATTTTTTTATATTACTTGGATTTTCATTTATATAGATAGCACTAACTAATACAATTATTATTGCAATTAGAGTTCTTGTAAATAAATTGGAAATATAATTACTTCTATAATTATTAGTAGATTTCTTATTTTTTCTTAAACTATTAATTATTTCTTCGTTAGACATTTTTATCACCACTAAATTTTATGATTTTAATCTTTGTTTATGAATTTAATATAATAAACAAAAGAACATATTATATACATTAAAAAATTGTCTACTATTATTTTAGATATATATATAAATGAAGTATTATAATTAATGATATTACTTAATATTATAAATAGATTATAATTCAATATATTTATAGATAAATAATTAACTATATTTTCTTTTTTATATTTTAATACATATTTATTTAAGATAATTAATAATAAAATAATTAAAATTATTTTATAATATGTTTTAAGAATAAAATAATCCAATAATATTGCTATCAATAATAATTTAATATAGTTTTCTTTTTTGTTTAAATTTAAAAGCATTAAATAACTAGAATAATATGTTAAATTATAAACTAATATATCTAGAACAAATAACATCATTCATTATCACCAACTTCATGTATTACCATTATATATTTTAACTCTTTCAAATTGGTTAATCCTTCTACTTCAACTATTTTTTCTATCTTTTCATTTGTTTCCTCTACATTTATTACCTTTCCAATTGGAATATTTTCCATCTTATCTGTAAGCCCTGATGTATACACTATATCTCCTTTTTGTATATTAGATTCACTAATAATATTTTTTACATATAGTTTATTATTCTTACTTTCTAATATTCCATATGTATCATTTATTTTTACTGATAATTTCAAATCAGGATTATATAAAAGAATTACTGAACTACTCTTTTTTGAAACACTTTCAACTATACCCACTAAAGATGATTCTGATACTACTAAATCTCCTTTTTTTATATTATAATTTTTTCCTTTAGAAATAATCATTTTATTATAAAAATCATATATATCTCTAAATATTATTTTAGAAAAAATATATTTATTATCTTTCTTTATTTCAGATATTTTCTGATATTCATTTTTATAATATAGCAATTCATTTTCTTTTAAATAATTAAAATTATACTCTTTATTATCATATAATTCATATATACTATCTTTAAATAAAATGAATAATATAAAAAGAATTACTATTAAACTATTTTTCAATATATTTTTCATTTAAATCTCCATTATCGTAAAAACTATAGTACTTACTTTTACCTATTATTAAATGGTCTAAAAGTGGTATACCTATAATATTACCTGTATATAATACTTGATTTGTAAAATTTATATCAGCTTTACTTGGTGTAACATCACCACTTGGATGATTATGAATAAGTATTATATAAACCGCTCTATTATTAATAGCCTCTTTAAATATCTCTCTTGGATGAGTAATACTCATATTAACCGTTCCTATAAATATTGTTTTATAGCTTATCATTTTTATTTTATTATTTAAAAAAACTGCAATAAGATTTTCTTGTGATAAGTGTCCTATCTTATTTTTAAAATATAGAAAAATATTTTCTGCTTTATTAAATTTTATACTTATATTATTTTCATCATTTAAACATCTTTTACCTAATTCAATAGCACTAAGTAAAGTTATTGCCTTTACTTCTCCCATTCCAACTATATTTTCCAATTTAGAAAGAGTTAAATCATTTAAATTTGGATATTCTTTTTTTATTTTAATAGCCAAATCTTTCACAGACATATTTTTAGTTCCACATCTAAGTATAATAGCAATTAACTCTTCATCTGTTAAATAATCACTACCATACTTTTTGAATTTTTCCCTTGGTTTTTCCGAATCCGGCAAGTCTTTAATTAAATAGCTCATATAATATCATCTCCATATTTTTCTAACATAACTTTATTTATAAGTTCAATAGACTTGTTATCTGATAATTCTATTAGTTTTGAATATTTTAAAATATCATCATACAAATTCAATGACACATATTTTTCTTTTACAAAATACTCAATATTGTTATTTTTATAATATTTTATCATTTTTTCTTTTGCATCATTTGAAGCCACAACTGAATCATACACATGATAAAGGTTTCCATCATAAAATATTTTATTTTTAGAATTACTAAAATTAGATGCTTCTTCATAACTAGAATATACACCAGTTTGAAATATAGATATAACCTTTACAGCAAATTCACTTTCTATTTTTTGATAATAATAACACGATATAATTAAGCCAATCAAAACTGCTAAAAATATAAATTTAATAATTTTTTTCATAATATCACCATAAATAGATTATCAAAAAAATTTCAAAAAAATTGTCGAATTAAATATTTTTCATTAAAATATTGCAAATATCCATTTTTTTTGGTAAAATCAGTATTGTATTTAAGGAGGGAGAACTTTAATGGCAAATATCAAAGCTTCTAAAAAAGCAATAAAGGTTATTTCAAAGAAAACTAAAAATAATCATCCACTTAAAGCAACAGTAAAAAATAATATTAAAAATACTGATAAAGCAATAAGTGCTAATGATAAAGAAACTGCTATGGCTTTATTAAAAGATACTCAAAGAAATATTGACAAAGCTGTAAGTAAAGGTTTAATCAAGAAAAATACTGCTGCTAGACAAAAATCTAGATTAAATGAAAAAGTTAAAAATATGAAGTAATAATTGAATACTTCTTTTTTTAATGCTAAAATTATATTAGGTGAATAAGATATGAATAATAAATCAACTATTTTTACAGCATTAATTTGCTCATTAATAATTTTAAGTATTATAATAAATATAAATCGAATAAGTGATTATTTATCGTCATTATTAGAATCAGAGCCTAAAGTTGTTGTTCCAAATAAGAATATATATGCATTAAATGAATCTTTTATGTATGTACAAACTACTAATGATTTCAAACCATTAAGTATTCAAGATTTAAAAAACATAATTTATACTGCTATTGACAGTGGATATAAAAAATTTACTTTTTATTGTCCAAAAGAATACGTTAAATGTGTAGATGATGTTACAAAACTAACTAAAGATCAAGAAACATTGACACATATTAATAATTTTGTAAGTCCTTTTAATAGTTTTTCAAATGTTAAAACTACTATAAATGATTCAGGTGAAATAAGTTTGGATATATCTTATTTATATACTGAAAATGAAATTAAAAAAATTAATGATAAAATAGATGAAATTATAAAAAATGTTATTACTAATGAAATGGATGATTATGAAAAAATAAAAACTATACATGATTATTTAATTAATAATTCTAAATATGATATCGAAAGAAATGATGGAAAAGGAAGTGTTTATAATTCTTATAAAGCAATTGGACCATTATTTGAAGGGTATGCAACATGTAATGGATATACTGATACTATGGCAATATTTTTAAATAAACTGGGATATAAAAATTTTAAAATAGCAACTACTCCTGATAATGACAATTTAACTGGTCATATTTGGAATGCGGTTTATCTAAACGATAAATGGTTACACTTAGATGTTACATGGGATGACCCAGTATCTGAATCTGGACAAGACTATTTACTACATAAATATTTTTTAATAACTGATGAAGAGCTAAAAAAAGCTGATGAAGGTAAAGTTGTTGTTACAGAACATAATTATTTAAAGAAAATATATTCAGAATTTAATTAAGGCTTTAAAAAAGCCTTTTTATTAAATATTCTCTTTTATAACTACAATACTTCATTATATATTTATTATCTTCTTTAGCTATTATTATTCCTAACTTAGCACGTTTTTCTCCACCTTTGGCTTCAATTAACAATTTACCTACATTACATTTAGTTTCTAATTCACTCTTATTAGAGGATATCCTAACGCATTAAATAAAAAATATTTGTCAATTTATCTGACAAATATTTTTTTTATTAATTACTAGGTGCTAGGACTAATCTAAAACCGAGCGTGCTATACGCTCCACCCGTGTAGTTGTTGAAGCCGAAAGGACCTGCAAGGACACCGTCGCCTAAATGGCCGCCCCGAAAGAACCAAGGACTACCAGAGTACACGAAGCTAGAACTGTCAGCATACCAATTGTTATGATGTCTTACTTTACTATCTCCATCAGCATAATCATAAAACGGTCCCATTTCTCCGGTTGCATCTCCTAAAATTCGATAAGTATAATCATAATTATTTGATGTTGCTCCATATACATCAAAATATTTTGAATCGTAATTTGTAATTGTACTTGCATCAAATTCGCTTGATCCTAGTGTTGTATCTCTATATGATGCCATATATTCATAAGCCCCACCACTCATATCATATACACCTGTTATATTACCAGTTGTTGTTGCTTTAACACCAGTTGTTGTATTATAGGCTAATGTCTTAGATGAGTCTGTCCCATATGTTCCTGGATATGTGCTTTGGTCTGTTCCATCTACTGCTACATATCCTGTTAAATAACTTGAATTATTATTTATTCTTATATCTTCACAAGTTCCGTTTGTACATCTTCCGTACTGAGAGTGATAAAGGTAAGAAACTGCTCCCCATTCTGTATTTTTCATCATGTGGGAATTATTATCTCTTTTATAGTTATAAGAACTTTCAAACATTGTTTTTACATTAAGAATTCTTAGTGATGTTTGGCTTGGTTTAACTGTTAAAGCAGAAGTCGAACCTGTTGTTTCAAATTTTGCTACCCATAATCCATTTGTGTTCATGCTTATAAATGCTGGATGTGTCATATATTTTCCGTCTACGCAATTTCCACTTTGTCCACTTGTCATTGGGGTTGTACATTCTGTATCACTATCTGTTGTATTTGTAAGTCCAAATCTTATTTCTATTTCTTTTGCGTCACTTCCAAGTGTTGATGGTTGGCCACTTACTCTTGTACTATCTTGGTTTGTATGGAATAGTTTATAACTATATTTTGGTATCCATACAAAGTATGATTCTATTTTATTTTCTTCTATTGTATCTCCTGGTTTATAATTATCTTCATTTCCTGATGCAAGTATTACTGCATTTGCCCACTCTTTATTTTCATAACTATACCAATTTGTATCTAAATCTGCTTTTTTTACTGTTCCATCATTTTCTATTGTTACTGGTACTAATTCACTTGTAAGTACTGGATCTGCTCCATTTAATATGCTTTCATGATAATCTCCAGCTAATTCTTGTTGTTGACCATTTACATAACTTTGTACTTCTATTTTTAAATATATGTATTTTCCAACTAGTGATGAATCTATATCTTCTCCTAACCATAATCTTAATACATGTGTATTTGTTTGATTTGAGTTTATTACTTGTTCTTCTTTTAATTTATATTTTGTTATTCCACTTTCTTCTTTACTTGCTAAATCTGTTATTCTATATGATGATGTATTTTGAGCACTATTGGTTGTTAAATTATATTTTAATTTAGATAAATCTGTAAGTAGTGTTCCTTCTGGGGAATCCTGATTATATCCTGCTTCATTTACATATAAATATACTTGGTAAGCTACTGGTAAATTACCATTGTTTTTAACTGTAAATGTGTATCCTGTTTGCAAAAGTCCTTCACTATCTGACATTGGTAATATATCTGGATATGAATTATTACTTATATAACCATTAGTACTTCCATAATTTATTTCTAGTGTCCCTGATGTTACTACTTGATCTGTTTTATTAGATGATGTTTTCATATAAAACGCATATGATATTCCTAATGATAATACAAGTAATATTACTACTACTAAAGTAAGTGTTTTAGTTTGTTTTTTTACTATTCTATCAAATTTCATATCCATCACCTATTGTAATAATTATACATTAATTGTTACTTTTATTCAACATGAAAAGAAGAAATGTTTTTACTTTACATTTCTTCTTTTAGTTTTTGCGTTTTAGATACTCCACTATCCTTCTAATTTAACACTGACAATTTTACTTACCCCAGATTCTTGCATTGTAATACCATATAAAGTATCCGCATATTCCATAGTTTTCTTTTTATGCGTTATAAGTATAAATTGACTTTTATTCTCTCTTTCTTTTAAGTATTTTCCAAACAAATCAACATTAGCTTCATCAAGGGCGGCTTCTACTTCATCTAATATACAAAATGGTACTGGATTAACATTTAATATTGCAAACAATAATGCAATTGCTGTTAATGTTTTTTCTCCACCTGACAAAAATGAATTAGACTTAAGTTTTTTTCCTGGTGGAACAGCTACTATATCAACACCTGAATTTAAAATATCATCAGGTTCTGTTAATACAAGTTTTCCTTCTCCACCCTTAAACATAGTTTTAAATACATTACTGAATTTTTCGGCTACTTTTTCAAAAGTAGTCTCAAATCTTTCAATCATTATTTCATCCATTTCACTTATTACTTCAAGTAAATTTTCACTGGCTTTTTCTAAGTCTTCTTTTTGAGACTTTAAAAATTCATATCTTGTATTTACTCTTTCGAATTCTTCAATAGATCCTAAATTAACGTTTCCTAACTTAATTATTTCTCTTTTTAAATAATTAACTTTATCACGTGCTATATATTCTTCAATTTCTAATGGATAATCATTTTTAGCTTTTTCATATGAAATATTATAATTTTCAGTTAAATTTAAAAGCAAATTATCCAATTTTATTTCATATTTACCTATTAATATTTCTTTTTCTTTTATTTCAGATTGTAACTTATTATAACTTGTGGCAACTTTTTTATAATTATTATCTAAAAGTTCTACCTCTTCATTTAATTCTTGCTTTTTAGATTTAAAATCATTTATTTCAAGAACTACAATATCTTTTTTACTAGATAACTTGCTAACATTTTCTAAGATTATATTTAACTTGTCATCAATCTTATTATCGCTTAAATCTTTATTGCCTTCTATCTCTTCTTTTTTTAATCTTAAACTATTTTTTAGTTCCATCATTTTTTTACTTTTTACATCATATGACTCTTTTAGATTTATAATTTCTCTATTTATTTGTTCTTCACTTATTTTCAAATTATTAAGTTCTTTATCTAATTCTTTTAATTTTTCTTGTGAATCTTTTATTTTTTCTTCAGTAGTAGATATACTCTTTATCAAAATAGATAGTTCTTCTTTATCTTTTAATATATTGTTAGTTGATTTTTTAGATCCTCCTGTTAAAGAACCACCTGAATGAATAATATCCCCATCTAAAGTAACTATACGATATTTATAATTTATTTTTTTGCCTATATCATTTGCTATATCCAAATTATCTACACATATTATATTTCCAAGTTGATTCTTAATTATATTTGAATACATTGAATCATATTTTACAAGTTCATCCATTGTTCCAATATAACCATCAATATTATTTATTTTAGTTCTTGTTTCATAGTCAATATTTTTTTCTTTTATTATATTAAGTGGAAAAAACGTTGCTCTACCAAGTTTATTTTCTTTCAAATATTCAATAGCTTTCTTAGCACATTTCTCATCATCAACTACTAAAAAATTGCCTGATGCGCCAAGTGATATATCTATTGCTTCTAAATATTTATCTGATGAATCTATTAATTTATATATTGTATTATGTATACCTTTAAGTCTAGGATTTGATAGAATATTCCTTATAGATGATGGTAATTTCGAATCATTTTCTATCATCTTTTCAAGTACTTCTTTTTTAGATTTATTACTAAAGTTTGTAGCAATCATATCATTTAATTTAGATGATAAATTATTTCTTTTAACTTTTTTTAATGTTTCATCTTCTTCTAAATTACTTAAATCATTAATTTGTTTTTTTATTTTTTCATCTAAACTATCCATTTCTTTAGTAAGTATATCTATACTTTTTTGAAGTGATAGTTCTTCTTCTTTAAGTATTATTAGATTATTTTTTATATCATCTGAAGATATATCAAATTTTTGTCTTTCCAGTGTTATTTGTTTTTCGCTTTGTAAATTAGATAAACTTTCTGTTAAATCTAATAATTCTTTATTTTTAATATTTATTTGTTCTTCTAACTTAATTATTTCTAATTTTTTTAATTCTATATTGGCTAAATCTTCACGATTTTCATTCGTTATTTCAACAGATTCATCTTCAAGTTTTTTTATTTGTTCTTTTGTTTTAGTGTACTCATCATTTATTTCAGTTATATCATGAGCTACTAATGATATTTCTATATTTTCAAGTTCACTTTTAAATTCATTATATTTTTTAGCTTTTTCGCTTTGTTCTCTTAAAGGTTCAACAGATGTTTCAAGTTCATCTATTACTAATTTTAATTTATCTAAATTATCATTTGTTTTATCTAATTTTCTTAGTGACTCTTCTTTTCGTTTTTTATACTTTAATACTTTAGCTGCACTTTCAAATATAGTACGTCTATCTTGTGGCTTACTATCAACTATTTCTTCTATTTTTCTTTGACTAATAATGTTTAATGATTCATTCCCAATACCAGTATCTAAAAACAAATCAGTTATATCTTTTAGTCTTACTTTAGCATTATTAATAAAATATTCATTTTCACCAGATTGGTATACTACTCTTTTTACTTCTACTTCTTCAAAGTCAGTTTTTAAATAATGATCTGTATTATCAAAAACTAGAGCAACTGATGCCCTATTTAATTCTTTACGTGTTTTAGATCCTGTAAATATTACATCACTCATTGAGCCATTACCACGTAGTGTTTTTACCGATTGCTCTCCTAAAACCCATTTAACTGCATCAACAATATTACTTTTACCACTACCATTTGGGCCTACAACGCACGTAATATTATCATTAAGTTCTATATTTATTTTATCTGCAAATGATTTAAAACCATATGCTCTAATACTTTTTAAATACATAATTTAACACCCTTACTTTGCACATTTATTCATAGCATCTAAAGCTGCTTTTTGTTCTGCATCTTTTTTAGACTTACCAATTCCTTTACCATATACTATATCATCTATTTTTACAACCACTTCAAAAGTTTTATCATGAGCAGGACCTGATTCAGATATAACTTCATATTCTAAGGACTTTTTATCAGTTTGAACCATTTCTTGTAGTTTAGATTTATAATCATCTAAGAAATCTTTCTTATCTTCAATTGATGGAATAACTGTTTCATAAATATATTTTTTAGCAACATCAAAACCACATTCTAAAAATATTACTGCTAAAACACTTTCGAAGCAATCAGCAATAATTGTATCATTAATATTACTTAATTGACCATTACCAACTCTTATATGTTTATCTATACCTATTTGTTTTGAGTAATAAGCAAGAGCATTTTCACATACATATGATGCACGTATCTTAGACATTGCTCCTTCTTTTTCAGTGGTATTTAAATAAAAATACTCACTAGTAATAGCCTCAAGTATAGCATCTCCTAAAAACTCTAATCTTTCATAATTATTACAATCATGTTCATTAGAATAACTACTATGAGTTAAAGCTTCTAAAAGTAATTCTTTATTTTTAATGTTTATTCCATATTTTTCTAAAAAGTCCATAATATCAATCCTCACTAGATATTATTATATCAAAAAGTACTAGAGTTTTCTAGTACTTATAACTATTCATCAATTTTGTTTCCATATTGCTTTTAATGTATGGTCATTTGCTTGAACTACCTCAGTTGTAGAAGTTATATAATAAGGTTCATATGCTGTTGCAGTATCACCTTCTTCTAGTTGGACATTAGATGAATTACTTCTTCTATAAGAAACTCTAATATATTTTGCATTTGATGGCATTACCATAGTTTGTAGACCAGTATTAAATCCTTTAATGAAGTTTTTGTTTACATCATAAATTGAATGAGATGTATACTGATTCCCTGCAGAACTATTTGGATTAAAAGTGTAAGTTTTATTTGCTTCAACTAATATATAATTACTATAATTCCATTTGTTAACACCATCATCCCAATGAATTGGCATTCCATCCTCAATCTGAATATATGCATCTTGCACTACATCTTCTTCATTGAACATATTCTTACCATGCCATCCTTTAAATGTATATCCTTCTCTTGTTGGTGTTGGTAAATTATCATAAGCCTGGCCATAAACTACTTCTTTACTTGCAGTAGATACACTTCCACCATTCGCATCAAATGTTACTGTATATGTATTTGGTTCCCATATTGCTTTTAAACTTATATTTCCTCTTGTAAATTTAGGTATTGTTAAGTCTTTCTTTAGATGTGGTTCCCATTCTGTAGCAGTATCTCCTTCTTCTAATTGAGTTGTTGTACTCCAATCTGGATTACTATTAGAATAACTTATAGTAAATCTTATATATTTAGCATTAGCTGGTGAAACTATAGTTTGACTTCCATAATATGTAAAACCACTTACAAACGTTTTATTTGTATCATAAAATGCTCCCCAGTTTCCAGAAGACAATCTTGGCTGAATTGTATATGGTGTACTAGATTTAATTTCTATAAAACCACTGTTAGCTGATATATTATTTTCATGATTTAAAATATTGCCTGTTACATCATCTATAAATCCCTCTTCTGCATTTTCTGGATTAAATAAATTTCTACTAAAACCTTCCCATCCTTTAAATGTATATCCTTCTTTAACCGGGTTAGCTATAGTTGTTTCTCCTACACTTGAATAACTAGTTGGATTGCTTACTCCTTCTGGAAGTGATCCTCCATCTAAATCATAGTTTATATTATATACAAAGTTTCCTACTTTTGCTTTTATTATGTCATGTGACTCTGACACTTTATAAAATGCATGTGACTTGTAAACTAAAAATAAAAAAATAAATACTACTATAGCTGAAAAAGATATTACCATTAATTTTATACTTGGTGTATTTTTCTTTTTTTTAAATTTTTCTAGTTCCATTCAAATACACTTCCTATTCTTATATGTATTTTAACATATTTATAGTATCTCTATCAATAAATAAATTTTAATTTATGTCAAATTATTTCCAACAAAAAAAAGAGCCTTAAGCTCTTGAAGCATATTTTCCGTCTTTAGTAGAAATTATAATTTTTTCTCCTTGTGCAATAAATAATGGAACTTTTACAACATATCCAGTTTCAATAGTAGCATCTTTCATTGCATTATTTGTAGTATTTCCTTTTACTGCTTCAGTAGTTTCTACAACTTCATATTCAACTTTTTCTGGTAAATCTATTCCTAGAATTTCACCTTCATATACTATAATAGTTACTTCCATTCCTTCTTTTAAAAATTTAATTTGTTCAGTTAATTTTTCTGAAGGTAATTCCATTTGATCATATGTTTCAGTGTTCATAAATACATAATTATCACCATCAACATATAGATATTGCATTGGAAGTCTATCTACTCTAGCTCTTTCGATTTTAATATTTGTATTATATGTATCTTCAACTAAAGCACCTGTTCTTAAGTTTCTAAGTTTCATTTTCATGAATGCTGACCCTTTACCAGGTTTTACATGTTGAAATTCTTCAATCAAGCATAATTTACCATCAATTATAATAGTCATACCATTTTTAATTTCATTTATATTAATATTCATAAACTCACATCATTTCTTTATTATTTTCCAAGCTTTGTTTCAGTCATAACTGTAGTCTTTCTACATTTAGGGCAATACTTTCTCATTTCCATTTTATCTGGTGTATTTTTTTTATTTTTTTCTACAGGTCTTCTTGTGATTTTTCCACACTCAGAGCATTTTAATCCAAAGAATGGTCTATTTTCATTTTTTGCCATAGTTTTTCTGCCTCCTTTTTTAACACATATGTATTTTACCAAACATTTAACCATTTTTCAAACAAAATATGCACTTTTTTAGCATTTTTTATTATTATTTAGTATTTATCAAATATAAGTGTAGTAATTTCATCACTTATAAATCTATTTATATATGCCATATACCCTGTATTATCCTTATAATACCCAATATTAGGAGAGACAACCACTATAGTGTATTTTGGATTATCATATGGTGCAAACATTGCATAAGTGGACGTTATTGTCTTAACGTCATTTACTCCATCATTATCTATATCTAAAAATGATTCACTAGTTCCTGTTTTACCGGCTGGATTATATTTCGTATTAGTATAACCATATCCTGTTCCCAAAAATAATACTTGTCTAAATCCTTCTTTAATTCTTCCGTAATAATATTCATCTAAATTTATTTTATTTAATATTTCTTTTTCATATTTATATACTATATTATGATTTTCATCTTCTATATGATCTACTAAATTTAATTTATATCTTTCACCATTATTTGCAATAGTATTCATGTATTGTGCAAGTTCTAATATTGTATAAGTGTCATACTGTCCTATTGATAAATTAAGCAGTAAATCTCCAGCTATTTTTTTCCCTTTTAGTCCAGTTGGCTCATTTGGCAAATCTATACCTGTTATATTACCAAGTCCATATTCTTTAAAAGTATTTCTATATAAATTAAAATTATCTGGTGATACATCTAATTTCATATTATATTTATAACTATTTCCAGTGGATTTTATAGCAAGTAAAAATTGATAATAATTAGAACTTGTTTTTAGTGCTGTTATATCATCTATATATCCTAAACTTTTATAAGAACATTTTTCTGGATTTAAATATAATTTAACACAAGAATCTTTTATATTTTTTCCAATATCAATCAAGTTATTTTGATAGCCTACAGTCATTGATGCACCTTTTACTACACTGCCAGGAGTGAATGATGAGTTAAATATATTAAATGAACTATCTATAAAGTTATCTAAACTATTATCAAGTAATCTTTCACCAGACATGGCAACTATTTTTCCTGTTTTACTGTCAAGTACTAATACATAACTGCCGTTGTAATATTTTGTATTAGCCATTTTCTTTCCATTTATTATTTGCTTCTTTATTATTTCATTTATACCATTTTCCATATTAATATCAATAGACAAATATATATCATTTCCTCTTTTAGATTCTTTAATTTTCGAAAGTTTACCATTACCATTTAATTTATAAACAGCTTTTTTTCCTTGTAAATATTTATCATATTGATATTCTAAAGCAGATATTCCTACTGTGTCAGTAAGTTTATAATTACCATTATTATAATGTTCTTTGTTTTCTAATGAAATACTACCTATATTGCCAAAAATATCTTTTAAAGTATCTTTATAATTATATTTTCTTATCCAAGATAACTCTCCAGTTATTCCTTTTAAATTCATTTCAATTACTTTAGCAAATTCTTCATCGCTAACATTTTTTAATATTATTTTTTTATCATAAGAATAACCTTTGTTCATTAGATAATATATTTTAGCAGCTCTTTTATCTCTTATAGAAAATTTTTTTAACTCTTTATCACTTACTCTTTCATATTTCATTTTATTTAATTCACTATTTGTAAGTTTTCTTTCATTATATAATTCATATTCTCTTTTTCTTATAAGATTATTACCATCATCATTTTTTGCTAAATAAAATTTTTTTAATTCAAAATCATTTCCCTCTTTTATTTTTGATAGATTATCAGCTAAAATATATGCAAGTTCTATTTCCTCTTTTTTAGTTAATTTATTTTTATTATATACAATAGTGTTTATACCAATATTATCCACTAAAACATTACCGTTTTTATCAAGTATTCTTCCTCTTGGCGCAGATAGGCCTAATACTTCTATATCAGTTTTATTATCAAGTATTTTTTTATAATAATCATGTGCTTTAACGGATATATTAAATACTCTTACAGTTATCAGTACAAAAATCATCATTAATAATAATATGATTTTTTTCATATATATCACCATTATTTATTATTTAATAAATTGATAAAATCATACATAGACATTTTACAATTACATATAATATACCAGGTGATTTTTATGTTTAATAATATAATAGAAAGTTATATAAATAAATTATCTTTGTATGATATAAATAACTTTGCTATAAAAAATAATATTTATTTAAATAAAGATGAATTGGAATTTGTTTATTCTTACATTAAAAACAATTATAAAACTATATTAAATAATAAAGGAAACATTAATTTGGAACAATATAAAACAAAGTTTAGTGAAGAAAACTTTGTTAAAATTAATAATTTATTTAATGAATACTATAAAAAATATAAGAACTATTTATAATAAGTTCTTATATCTTCAAGTAAATTCTCATTAAACTTTCCATTTTTTATCATTTCTATTTCAAATTTATATGGTGGATATATTCTATTTTTATCTTCATCATATTCTCCGATATATGGTGTTTCAAGTATTTTTGGAACATCTTTTAATTTTTCATTATTTATTATTCTTAATAATGTATCAAATCCAATAGTTCCTATTCCTATATTTTCATGTCTATCTTTATGTGATGAAATTGGATTTTTACTATCGTTTATATGAACACATTTTATTTTTTTTATTCCAATATTTTTATCAAATTCTTTTAAATAATCATCAAAATTATTCATATCTACTCCTGAATCATTTAAATGACACGTATCTAAACACACACCTATTCTATCTTTGTTGTCTATGCCATCAACCATTCTTTTTATTTCGTTAATGTCAACGCCACATTCATTGCCTTTACCAGCCATAGTCTCTAAAAGAATCATACATTTTGAATCATCTTTTAAAATAATATTTAAACCATCTATTATATTTTTTATTCCTTCTTCATGTGTCATACCTACTGCACTACCTGGATGCAAAACCATATACTTAACATTTAATTCATCACATCTTTTTAATTCTTGTTTAATAAAATTAATACTAAATTGCCACTTTTCAGGATCTTTATTGTTTGCAAGATTTACTATATATGGAGCATGACATACTACATTATTTATATCAATGTTATTTTCTTCCATTAATTTTTTAGCTTCTTCTAAATATTCGACATTAATATTTTTTCTAACAGTATTTTGAGGTGCTCCAGTATAAAACATAAAGGTATTTGCCCCATAACTAATTGCTTCTTTTGTGCTTTCTAATATTTGTTTACTTCCAAATGATACATGACTTCCTAAAATCATTTATTTCACTTCCTCTACATTTTAAATTATATCAAACAAAAATCTATTTGTAAAAAGAATAGTTTTATGTTACAATAATTGCGATTTGGAGGTTGACGTAATGAAATTACCAGATATTAATATATTAGATGAAAAAGATAAAATACTACATAAAGTAAGTAGTGACGTAACATTTCCACTTAACGAAAGACAAAAAAAAGATATAAAAGATATGCTTTTATATTTGAAAATGAGTCAAATAGATGAGGAACGTGAAAAATATGATTTACGTGCTGGTATGGGACTTTCATATGTTCAAATAGGTGTTCTTGAAAGAATATTCGTAGTAGTTGATGAAGTTGATGATGGTAAATTTGAAAATTATGTAATTATTAACCCAACTATTAAAAGCATGAGTGAAGAACTTGTATATGTTGGTGAAGGTGAAGGATGTTTATCAGTTAATCGAGAAGTAGAAGGAATTGTTCCAAGACACGCAAGGATTACAATTGATGCATACGATGAAAATGGTAAACCATTTACATTAAGAGTTCGAGAAGAGTTAGCAATTTGCTTTCAGCATGAAATTGATCACCTAAATGGAATATTATTTGTCGATAAAATAGATAAAAAGAATCCGTATAAAGATTCAGAAATAATGAGGGAAATATAAAAATAGCATCAAACAATGCTATTTTTTTAAAACATTTTATCAACGTTTTTAGGAACTTTATCTTTAACTATTGCATTAATTATTTTATCTTCTTTTTCTTTCGAAACTTTTTTACCAGTCATTTCACTCAAACTTTGTATAACCTCTCTAATAGTATTTTCATCTTTCATATTTCCATTTTGTAATTTTTGTGCTAGAGATATAATAGTATCTTTACTCACATTAGTCTTTTTTTCAACTTTACTAAAAAACTCATCATTAAATGCCATATATAATCCTCCATACTTTAATATATGACAAATAACTATTTTATGTTAATAATTATTATTCAAATATTTTTTTATTAATTTTATACATTATAAAGTATTCTGATAAATATTTTTGACTTTCATACTCATAATTTAAATATCTTTCTTTTACCATATCTTCGTAATTACATTCATAACAACTAAATAACAAATATAAATTTTGATTTTTATTAAAATTATCATTTACTACCTTTATAATTTCATCTTTATCATGAAATTTAAATGAATGATCCCATACTTCAAAAGTAAAATACTTTTTTCTATCTATTGAGTAATATAAATAATTATAATCTTCTAAGTATCCCATTGCTGTAGTAGCCACTATTGGATCATCTACTATAAATATACTATTATCTTCTACTCTTCTTTTTATAAAATCAGCAGTTTGCTTACCAGCAGAGATTTCATACTCAATATCATCAAAAATTTTTGGATAATTAGACAAGGTATTAGTAACTAATAATAAGCCTATTAAAAAAATAACAATATTATCTATTTTAATATAAAATTTATTATCTGTTTTTTCACTTTTTAATATATATAAAACTAATAATATTAAAAATATTACAACTTCTACCCTAGATAATATTAAACAGTATATATAATGGTATATTAAAGATTGATAAGTTAATGAAATTAATAATATTAATAAACATTTGTAATTTCTAAATAAAAGATATAATAAAAATATTATAAAATCTATAAACATTATATAGCATAATAATAATTTGGATTTTTCTGGAATTTCAAAAAATATTGTATCAACTAAACCTCTAGTTATTAAGAAAAAGTCACTATACCCAGAATATTCTTTTACAAGCGACATATTATTTAATCCTAAAAGAATTGGAACACAATATAAAGCTATTATTCCTAATAATGTTATTATACTTACTATAATAAATATTATTCTTTTCTTAGTTTTATTTTTCACTATAAATATTTCTTCCAAATAAAACATTGATAGTAGAACTCCAACAGTTGTAAACATCACAACATGTGTAGATAAAAGGACTAATATTGATAATAAATATCTAATTGGTTTCTTATGTCGACTTTTATAATTTGTTCCAACTAATACTGTTCCAAGAGCAATTAAACAGTATGGCCTTGCCATTATTGAATAATCGTATAAAAAAGGCATTGAGAATATTATAATTAATTTAAATACTAAATTAAATGGAGCTTTTTTTAAGATTATCATTGCGCTTATTGCCATTATAATAATACTAACAAATGATAAATATTCATATTTAAGACCACAGAGATAAGATATTTTTAAAATAAAGTGCCAAATGAAAACATGTCCTTCACTTTTCATTTGGCCAATAATATCAACAAAACTTAAATCTTTGGCTATCATCCATGCTTGTGATTCATCTCTCCAAAACTCATGGTTTAATGCAACATATGTAAGACTTGATACTAAAGCAGTTATTACTAATGTATAAAATACTACTCTAATATACTTTTTAATTCTTTTTTTCTTCATGATATTCTTGCTCCACGTTAACATTCCAAACATCTTCTTTTTCTACTAATCCTAAAATAGCTTCACTAGCTCTAATTCCAGTTAAAATAGAGTGATCCATATTATTATATCTATGTTGTCCATTTCTTCCTATACAATATAGATTATTAATTTTATTATTTATAAAATCTTTTATCTTGTCTATATCTTTATATGTTCCAAAATAAGCTGGGTAAGCTTTATTGATTTTTATTCTTACTTTATTTAATACATTTTCTTTATTTATTATATTTAATTTTTCAGCTTCACTTATAGCAAAATCTATAAATTTATCATCTGACATATTCCAATATTTATCATTTTCACTGCAAAAATATTCTAAAGAAAACATTACTTTGTCATTTATTTCTTCTTTTGTTTTAAACATGTATGGAGACCAATTATTAAATACTTGAATTCTTCCCATTTTTACATCTGGTTCTTGCATGTATATCCATGAATCTGGAATTATATTATTAATTGTTTTTATATTAGAATCATTTTTCATATTAAATCTATCAACTACTAAACCAACAGACATAAATTCACGATATGGTAATTTAGTAGCGCTATTATATATTTTTTTAGGTATATTAATATTTTTTAATGATTCAAATAAATTTTTAATCGGCATAGATGAGACACAAATATCACATTTTATATTTTCTTTTTTATTATTTTTTATATATACAATTTTATTAATACTTCCTTTTTTATCCACGTTAATTTCCTGTACTTTTGCCTCATATATAATGTTACCACCCATTTTAATTATTTCATTAGCCATCTCTTCATATATTTGGCCAGAGCCAAGTTTTGGATAAATAAAACTATCTATTAAAGATGTTTCAGTATTTGAATTATTTTTTATATGAAATACTTTTTTAAAACATTCTTTTAATATTTTAATTATTGATAATCCTTTAACTCTCTGTTTACCCCAATCAGCTGATATATTACTTGGGTGTATTCCCCATACTTTTTCAGTATAACTTTCAAAAAACATACTATAAAGTACTTTTCCAAAACGATTAATATAAAAATTTTCTAAACTAGTTTCTTTCTTTTTAAATATTACTGCTTTTAAATAACTAAATCCTGCCTTAATAAAAGTTATAAAACCCATATTAGATATTGTTTTCATATTTAGTTTAACTGGATAATCATAGAATTTCTTACCATAATATATTCTTGTATATCTATCTTTAATTAACCAGCATTTATCTTCTTTTTCTGGATCTATACCTTTTTCATCATACTTTTTATTTCTATTTAAAATATTATCATCATATGCTGGTTTAGATTGAGTTTTTAATACTTCACTCCACAAATTATTAACTTCATCATTTTTAGTGAAAAATCTATGTATTCCCGTATCTATTTTATATTTATCAAATTCTATTGTTTTTGATATACCCCCAACTATATTTTCACTTTCTATTATTGTTACATCATATTTATCACTTGTTTTTAATAATTTATACGCTGTAGAAAGACCAGCTGGCCCTGCTCCTATTATTACTACATTCTTCTTTTTCATTTTACCACCATCAATCTTTTCTCTTTTTCTATTATAAAGTGTATGTGTTTTTTTGTAAAGGCCACAAAAAAATAAAGGCTATTCCTCTTCACCTTTATTTTTGAATTTTAGTATTATTGGAGTACCAGTTAGATCAAAATTTTCTCTAATTTTATTTTCCAAATATCTTTCATAACTAAAATGAATAAGTCCCTTGCTATTAACATTAAATGTAAATTTAGGAGGACAATTATCAGTTTGTGATACAAAATATATTTTTAATCTTCTACCCTTATATGATGGTGGTTCATGTAATGATACTGCATCTATAATAACGTTATTGAGTAGTGATGTCTTAATTTCTTTATGATTATTTTCATAAGCCGCTATTACTTCTGGCATTAATGTATGAACTCTTTTTCGTGTTTTTGCGGATAAAAATACTACTTTAGCATATGGAACAAATTGCAATTCATATTTAATTAATTCTTTCCATTTTTTTATAGCAGTATTTGGATCTTCTACCGTATCCCATTTATTAACACAAACAACTAATCCTTTTCCAGCCTCAATGGCATATGAAATAATATGTTTATCATGCTCTATTATACCTTCATTTGCATCTATAACAACAACACAAACATCAGATCTATCAATTGCTTTTAAACTTCTAATTAAACTATATTTTTCTACATTTTCATAGATTTTACCTTTTTTTCTCATACCAGCCGTATCAATGACAGTATAATATTCGCCATTATATTTAAATTTTGTATCTATTGCATCTCTAGTTGTACCTGCAACATTAGAAACAATAGATCTTTCCTCATTTAAAAGTGCATTTATTAAACTACTCTTTCCTACATTAGGTCTTCCTATTATTGAAAATTTAATCGAATCATCAAGATTTTCTTCATTATCTTTAAAATCTTTAGTTATTTCTGTAAGCAATTCGTTAAATCCTAAATTATGGGATGCACTTATTGGTAAAACATTTTCAAATCCTAACTCATAAAAACTATAAACAGCATCTTTTCTTTTTTCGTTATCTATTTTATTAACAGCCACTATTACTTTTTTATTACTTTTCATTAGCATATCTTTAATTTTATGATCATTAGCAGTTATATCTTCTTTTCCATCTACTACAAAAACTATTACATCTGCTTCATCTATTGCAATAGTAGCTTGTAAAATAATATCTTTATTAAAATCATCATTTCCTAAATCTATACCACCAGTATCAATTAGCAAAAAATTTTTATCATTATATGAAGCATTACCATAGATTCTATCTCTAGTAATACCGGGTTGATCCATAATAATAGCCCTATCTTCTTTTATAAGCCTATTAAATATAGTACTTTTTCCTACATTAGGTCTTCCTATTAGACAAACAACTTGTTTCATACATTCCCCTCCTTTTTTCAAAAAGATATATTACCATAAAATTTAAAAATGTGCAAATCATGAAAAACTAAATATTATAGAATTAATATAAATATAATATGTTACAAGTATAATTAATTCATAAATACTATTATTACTATTCTTTTTATTCTTTTTACTTCCAAATAATAAACTTATTGGTAACAATAAGGGAGTGAAATATCGTCCTTGAATACCAATTATGTAACTAGTATATATTGGGGTACAAGTTACAAGTAATGATGAGTTTATTAATAAAATTACAAGTATAATTATTGATATTATAAATATTTTTTCTTTTTTATTAAATGGATTATAACTCTTTAAAGAAACAATTAAATATAATGCTATGAATACTATAAAATTTAAATTTTCATTAGAAAGTTTATATGGCATATTAAGACCACTGAATAACTCTATAATGTATTTATATCCTAGTGTAAATAATGTATTTATATTTATAAAAATAAAGTCAAATGGATTTCTTAAATAATATTTTAAATAATAATTAACATTTACACCTTGGCCAGATGTTAAATTATGCATTGCAAAATAGTTCCATAAAATTGTTACAAGTAAAGATATTATTAAAATAATACTAAACATCTTCTTAGTTTTTATTTTCTTGTTTTTTATCAGTACAAATGATATTAAAATTAGTGGAATATAAACTAATTTAGATAATGACAAGAAAATAGCTAATAATAATAAAAATATAAAATCTATTTTTCTTATCTTATCCTTGTTATTTACATATAATAAATAACTAATATAAAGTATTGCAGTACTTATCATGATTGCATCTGCTGATATCAAACTTATTTGTCTTAACACAGTAGGTATTAATCCTATAACAAATATTTTTTCTTTTCCATAAGGAATAATTTTTATAGCTATATATATCAAATATACACAAAATAATAATTGGAATATTCGTATAATATATGGCCACCAAAAAATATTATTAATAAATAAATTACATAATATTATTGCAAAAATTTGAGGTATATATGCAAAAATCGAATAAACCGAACTATATTCCATATTATATAATTCAATTTTATTTTCTTTAGTATTTATTGCTTCAGAAATATCTATATATTTATAAAATCTATTAAAAACTTTACTTGGAACTTCTGCTTTTGGCCAATCATCAATATTTCTAGTTACTAAATATCCTTTAGATATTTCATAAGCTCTAACAAAATGGGATGTTTCATCATTTCCAGCATATGATGGTATAAAAATGATTAACATCAGTCCAATGATTATTGCTATAATAGCATATTTATTCTCTATTTTCATATTACTATTCTTTAAAAGAATTATTAATAAAATTAAAAAAATTACTAAACAACTAATTGACATAACAATAAATATTACATAACTCTTTTTACTTTTATACTGTGTAGTATAATACAATGTATAATTATTATCATTCTCGTCTTGCATTAAATTATAATTCTTATTGTCTGTATTAAGTTTTAAAAAATTTATATTTTCATTTTTTATCGAATCAAAAGATTCAATTTCTAAATAATATTTTTTATTCTTAGAATTTTTTATTGGTTTAAATTTAAAATCAATTATTCCACCATTTTCTAAAAAAACTTTTTCTAATTTATATTGTTCTATTATTTTTTTATTTTCATCTTTTAAAG
The DNA here is from genome assembly GCA_015059485.1 of Bacillota bacterium. GTDB lineage: Bacteria > Bacillota_I > Bacilli_A > RF39 > UBA660 > RUG14121. The sequence continues at coordinate 8,393 of SVAH01000009.1, read as the reverse complement.
TCATTTTTAAATAAACAGATATGTAATCTTTATTATCATATAAGTTATTTATAGGATCTATATATATACTTATATTATTCAAATAATCATATTTTGAAAATATTGTCTGATTATATAAAACATTTTTTTCAAAATTAAAATAATCAGTATTAAATATTTTTACATCTACCATGTTATCATATTTATAATTATATTTATTACTATAATTATATTTAAAGATGTTAACCATAAAAATGGTTAACATCATTGTTAATACAATAATTAACTTCTTTTTCATAGATAATCCTATAAACTATGAACCATAAGAAGCACTGCTTCTTGTAACATCAATAGTATATGTTTTTGTAGTAGTTCCATCTTCTGCAGTAACTCTTATAGTAACTCTGTTGTTAGTCCCTACTGAAAACGATGAATTACCAGTTATAGCTACACTTGCATTTCTATCATTTGGAACTGTAGAAATTGTGCCTAATGATGTAGCGCTATATGGAACTGTAACACTATAATGTGTAACACTAGAATTAAATGTTGGACTCAAACTATATTCACCAATTAAAAGTATATTACTTAAAGTAGCATCATTTGACTTCGAATTTGCTGAAGAATTATTACCTGTTGATGGAACACTAGAACTGCCATTAGTTGGTGTACTAGACCCATTAATTGTTGAGTCACTATTTTTAGTAACAGTATTTCCATTAAATTCAGCATAAAAGCGTCCATTTTTTTTGTATAAATTTATACATTCATCATTCATAGAACTCTTATCTTTTGGATTTAATACTTTTTTGTCTTCATCCGCTTTTAAGTACCCATCTTCAATTAAATTTTTAACTCTAATCTCACATGTATCATTAGTTACAGATGATGGGTTATCTTGTGCATATAACTTACCAGCATTTTCAATCATTTCTACTTTAGTTTTATACATTTTTTCTTTTGCTCTATTTGAAATGGATATTGATGCAGGTACAGCTATTGATATAATGATTGCAAGTACTACTATTACAGCAAGTAATTCTACCAATGTAAATCCATTCTTATCATTTATATTCTTCATTCTTATCACCTACATTAATGATAACATATTTCAAAAAAAAATAAAACACTATGTTTTATTTTTCTTCTAATTTATTTTCTATAATTGAGTATATTTCTTCTCTACCTTTTTTAGTAAGAGATGAAAATCTTACAAAGTCTTCTTCTTCAGTCATTTTAAATGTTTCTTTTATTAATTTATCTTGTTTAATCTTTTGATTAGTTGCAACTTTATCATATTTAGTTGCTACAATAGTAATATCCAAATTATAAAATTTCAAAAAATCATACATAATAACATCATCTTCAGTTGGTTTATGACGATAATCTACAAGTAAAAATACTTTAGATAAATTATCACGATTTTTCAAGTACTCTTCTATCATTAATCCAAGTTTCTTTTGAGTTTGTTTATTAACATTAGCATAACCATAACCTGGAACGTCTACTAAATAAAATAAATCATTTATCAAATAAAAGTTTAAAGTTTGAGTTTTTCCAGGTTTTGAAGATGTTCTAGCATAGTTTTTCCTTTGAATAATTGAATTAATAAAACTACTCTTTCCAACATTACTTCTACCAACTAACAAAAACTCTTTTTTTGAAGCTTCTGGATACTGACTTTGTCTTACAGCAATATTTGTTAACTCTACATTATCAATTTTCATATTGTCTCACCAACATAATTATAAATGATTTATTAATTTTTTGCAAATTTCAGATATTTTGACATATTTTTTTATACTAAAGTATTATTATAATACATTATGAATAAAATTAAATTTGATAAATATCAACTAAAAGCAATTAAATCTTTAAAAAATACATTATTAGTTGCCGGAGCTGGAGCTGGTAAAAGCACTACCATTGTAGGAAAAATAGATTTTCTTTTAAAAAATGGATATAATAAAGAAGAAATATTATGTATTAGCTTTACTAATGCATCTGTAAATGATTTAAAAAAGAAATTGAAATATGATATTGATGTTTTCACATTTCATAAATTATCTTTAAAAATACTAGAACATTCTTTAAAATTATGTAAATTATGTGATAGTGAATTACTACTAAAGGTTGTCAATAAATACTTAGACGACATATTAAGTAGTAAAAAGAAAAAAAAGAAATTTTTAAAATATGTTACAAATATTGATAATTTTAAAAAATTAACTTTAAGATTTATTAATTTATTTAAATCTAATAATTATAATGAATATAAATTTCAAGAAATATTTAAACAGATTAATAAAATTAAAAATAAAAACAAAAGACTATCTAATTTAATGTATTTAGTAAATATAATTAATATTTACAAATTATATAAAATTGAATTAAACTCTACATTTGAACTTGATTTTAACGATTTAATAATTGAAGCTACTAAAGCTGTTAATACATCTACATTTACTGATAATTATAAATATATTATAATTGATGAATTTCAAGATACATCATTAGTAAGGTTAAATTTAATATTAGAAATATATAATAAAAATAAATGTAAAGTATTTTGTGTTGGAGACGATTTTCAATCAATATATCAATTTACTGGATGTAATTTAAATATATTTCTTAATTTTAAAAACTATTTTAAGAATAGCAATATAAAAAAATTAAAGATGACTTATAGAAATCCTCAAGAATTAATCAATGTAGCTGGAGCATTTGTAATGAAGAACAAATTACAAATTAAAAAAAAATTAATAAGTAATAAACATATTAATAAGCCTATAAAAATAGTTTATTTAGATAATAACAATAATTTACTCAAACTATTAAATATAATAAAGACATCATATATAATACTTGGTAGAAATAATAAAGACATTTATAAATATTTTAATAATGAAGAAATGATTAAATACAATATTAAGTATTTAACTATACATAAATCTAAGGGACTTGAAGATGATAATATAGTTGTTATTAATTTAACTAATGACTTTAATAGTATACCTTCTTCAATAAAAAATGATTATTTAATAGATCTACTTATTGATAATTCTAAAGATATTTATTTTGAAGAAAGAAGATTATTTTATGTTGCACTTACAAGAACAAAAAATAATGTTTATTTAATTACAAATAAACATTATGAATCATCATTTATTAAGGAATTAATAAATGATTATAAAAAATATATTGAATTTATTAGTCTCTAATTATACATTATATCAATATCAACAGCACCATCTATTCCATCAATAATACCATCATCACATATTTGCCAGAATTTATAATCACCAACATAACTTGTTTTATCAACATAATGAGCAAGCCATGTATCATATTTATAATCTAACCATATTCTTTCTAAATAAGATTTACTACTATAAACCATGCCCTTATACCCCTCATTTTCCAAAGTATTTAAAAAGGATTCAGCCATGTGTGTTAATTCATAAAAACTAATATTATAATTATTAAAGTCTGAAAAATCTTCCCAATCAAAGGCAATTGGCAACGTTACTTTATACCCTTTTATTTGTTTAAGCAGCCATTTTGCATCATTTACAGCTTCTTTAGAATTAGAAGCATAAGAATAAAAATACAAGCCTACTGGTATATTATATTTATTAGCCATTTCTATATTTCTTTTAAATTGACTATCAACATAATAATCTTTATTAGTTCCTTTAGTTCCTCCAACTTTAATAATAATAAATTCTACTCCTGCAGCTTTTATTTTTTCAAAATCTATTTCTTTTTGCCAACCTGATACATCTATACCTATTTTAGTCTTATCCGTTTTATAATTATTAACTACATCACTAAAATATGTTTTAGTAACCTCACTTTTAATATTATTAGACTTTACTGGTTCATATACTCTTAAATTAAATTCAACTTCAGTTAGATTACCACTTTTATCAGTTGCTTTAAATTTAACTGGATAAATTCCAGTAGTATTAAGATCAAATTCACCATCTATTTGACATACTGGATTTGGATCTGAATCATCACCACATAATATATTATCTACAAATGATATATCACTATTAACTGCAACATTATAACTATTATTAAGCCATACTACAGGTGGAGTGATATCAACTACTTTTATTTGATATTCATATTTCACTTTTATATTATCATCGTTTATAAATTCAAATTTAACATTTTTTTTACCAATTTTTGTAGAATCAATAGTATAGTCATTTACTATTTTACCATTAATTTTTTTTATATAATCTGAGACTTTCTTCTTTTCTCTAAACTTTAAAGTTAAATCACTTACCAATGTTATTTCTATCTTTGCATTTTTTATTCTATAATAATTATAACTTTTTATTATTAGTAATAATACTATTATTAATAGAATAACACTAGTAATTAATTTAACTCTTTTTTTATTCATATATTACACACCCTTAAAGAACTTTTTTTATTGCATCTTTGATTGTATCAACTGATTTTTGCATTTTTTCTACTTCTTCTTCATTTAAATTTACAAATATTCGTTTTACAACTCCATCCTTATTTAAAATTGTTGGACCACCTATATATACTCCATTTTTTTCATCATATGATGATACAGTTAGAATACTACTTTCATCATTTAATATTGCATTTGTAATATTCACAAGCGAAACACCTATTCCATAATATGTAGCGCCTTTTTTATTAATAATTTCATATGCAGCATTTTTGACATCTTCTGATATTTTATCAAGTTCATCCTGCTTTAAATATTCTTTTATATTATTAAGTCCTACACTTGCAAGACTCCATGGAACAAATTCTGTATCACCATGTTCTCCCATGACATACGCATTAATATCTTTCGGACTAATATTCAATTTATTTCCAATCATATAACATAATCTAGCAGTATCAAGACATGTTCCACTACCTATTACTCTAGATGTTGGGAAATTTGAATATTTATATGTCAAATATGTCATAACATCAAGTGGATTTGTCGCTACTAAAAAAATTCCATTAAATCCATTATTTATACATGACTCTACTATTCCTTTAAATATTTTAGAATTTTTATTAATTAAATCCATTCTAGTTTCTCCTGGACTTTGATTAGCACCTGCTGCAATCATTACTATGGATGCATCTTTAGTATCACTATAATCTCCTGCTTTTATTTTCATCTCTGTTGGTGCAAATGCCAAACAATGATTTAAATCCATAGCTTCTCCTTCAATTCTTTCTTTATTTAAATCAACCAAGACTAGTTCTTGAACATTTGTCTTTTGATTAAGTAATGCATAGGCATAACTCATACCAACATTACCACACCCAATAATTACAACTTTATTTTTCATATCTCAATCACCTATAATACATTTTATCAAATCTATAACAAAAAGTCTTTATTTTTATATTAAAAATCCCTTTTATTTAGTCCTTCTACTAGTAATATTTCAAAAAAGTTTTCAATTTCCTTTTTTTCAGTAAAATTTTTTGTAGATTTTTACATAAGATTTCACATTGACTACATTATATTAAAAAAGAAAAACTAGCTATAAATAGCTAGTAATAAGACTTATTAGTTAACAGCGTCTTTTAATTTGCTTCCAGCTTTGAATGATACAACATTTTTAGCAGGAATTTTAATTGGTTGTTTAGTTAAAGGATTGATTCCTTCTCTAGCAGCTCTTTCTTTAGAAGTGAAAGTTCCAAATCCAACTAAAGCTACCTTTCCTTCTTTTTTAAGACCAGTAGTGATTGCTTCTAATACAGCATCTACTGCTCTAGTAGCATCAGCTTTTGAAAGATTAGCGCTTTCAGCTACAGCTACAACTAAATCTTGTTTTCCCATTTCATTTACCTCCCATAAATTTTTTTAAGATTTTTTCTATAAGGTTTTACTGTCCTTACATATTAAAATTATCAAAAACAAACTATAATTGCAATAAAAAAATTAAAAAATAATAAAAAAGGTCATTTTTTACCGTAAAATCGGTATATATTTGACCTTTTATTGACATTTTTTATTGTTCATTAATATGTAAGAAACCATTTTTTGTTTGAACTTTTCTTATTCTTCCAGCGCTTTTAGATATAATAGCATCCAAATCTTTTTTTTCAGCTTTAAAAGCTTTCTCTCTTTTTTCTATAATATAATCATATGCTACTTCTACACTATTATTGGCAAATTCACTAATAAAATATTCATATGTAGAATAATTATTATCACATTCTTTTAGAAGTTCAATATAAACATATTCTTTAATATTTTCTTCCTTTTTTATGGACTTTGCAACTTCTAATATATTCGGAATTATAACTCCTCTTAACTTTTCATCGCAATATTCAAAAATAATTTTTTTCCCTCTTTTTTCAATATCACACATTCTATTCAAACATGTACATGAAATATTAGTTGAATCTAAATTATAGTTTTTTTCATCCAATATAATCATTTCAAGAATAACATATGAATTTTTTAAAACAAAATCTTCATCTACTCTTGACATTGCATTTAATACTTCTAAATAAAATAATGGCTTTGTATCTTTTAGTATTCCTAACTTAATAAATAACTTTTCTAATCTTTCTTTATCATATACTTTTCCTATTTTGGCTGCTTTTAATTCTAATACAGCTAAATAATTAATTAAATCTGTTGAAATTATAAAATTTCTCGTCAAAACACTTTTTTTCACTTTATTCCCCTCATTTCACGACAGGAGTTATAATAGCATAATGTAGGGTATTTGTCAAATATTGCTATAATACTATAGCAATTAAATTATTTGAACCTTTATTTACTATTTTAGTTACAGTTTGTCCCAATTTATATCTGGTATTTTCTGGCATCATCGATAATTTAGCACCTATACCTTCTTTAACAATCTCATCTAAACTTCTTCCAAATATCTCACTTTTCCAAATACTATTTGGATCTGTCTCATAATCTTTCATAATATAATCAATTAATTCTTTTGATTGTAATTCACTACCTATTATTGGTTCAAAAGTACTTTCAACATCTACTTTCATCATATGTATTGAAGATGCCACTGCTTTAAGTTTAACTCCATATTTACCGCCTTGTTTTATTATTTCAGGTGTTTCAAGTCTCATATCTTTTATAGTAGGATACACTATACCATATCCTGTAGATTTAGACATTTTAAGTGCACTTTTTATTGCATCAAACTCTTCTTTGGTTTCTTTATATGATGTAAATATTTGAAGTAAACTTGCTTTTGTTGCAACAAACTCTCCCATTATTTCTTTAAGAATTTTATTATATAATTCATTACTACTTTCTAAATTAAGAGTTACAATTCCTAATGCTGCATCTAAATCAGATATATAAGCTTTAGAAATATATTCACTATCTTGATAATATTTAATTATCTCATCTGTATCTTTTACTTTATTAATATTAAGAGTACTCTCTTTTATTTTTTCTAAATAGTGCTTTTTCACCTCATGATTATTTGGTAGTACATGAACCCATGTAGGCATATTTATCTTTATGTCTGTTAGTGGAAATTCATACAACGCTGTTCTAAGTATTTCTACAATGTTTTCTTCATTAATATCTTCAACACTGGTTGGGATGACAGGTACATCATATTTATCTGATAATTCGTTTTTTATATTCATAGCCATATTACTATTAGGATGTTTCGTATTTAATATTACTATAAATGGTTTCCCTAATTCTTTTAATTCATTAATAACTTTATCTTCAGCCTCAATATATGAATCTCTTTTTAAATCGCCAAATGAACCATCTGTTGTAACTACTATACCTATAGTAGAATGATCTTCAATTACTTTTTTAGTTCCTATTTCTGCTGCTTCTACAAACGGTATTGATTCCTCAAACCATGGTGTTTTAACCATTCTTGGATTTCCATCTTCGTCTTCATATCCAAGTGAATCTTTAACAACATAGCCTACACAATCAACTAGTTTTATATTAGTGGAAAATTCATCAATTTTAATTGTAGCACCATTTGAAGGAACAAACTTTGGCTCTGTTGTCATAATAGTTTTACCCGAAGCACTTTGAGGTATTTCATCTAAACATTTTTTCTTTTCGTATTCATCTTCAATATTATTGACAACTAAGTTTTCAATAAACTTTTTTATAAATGTCGATTTACCAGTTCTAACAGCACCAACAACACCTAAATAAATTTCTCCATTACCTCTTTTAGCAATAGATGATAATATTTCAGTTTTCTCCATTTAATAACCTCTTTCTATACTCTAATTAAACTTATGAAAAAAAGAGGTTTATTATTCCTCTTATATAACAACAATTAATTAAAAAAACATACCATTTTGTATTTCATTTTAAAATATCTTATCTAATTTTTCTTTTATTTGCTCTTTTTTAAATGGCTTAGCTATATAATCTATAAATCCTTCATTTA
>SVAH01000008.1 GCA_015059485.1 Bacillota bacterium | reverse complement strand
ATTCTTTTATTTTGGTTTTATATAATAAAAAAGACTGTCATACAAATATAATATCTATATTTGTCAACAGTCTGAAAACTTATAATTATTATAATTATAAGTTTATTCTATCATTTATATATTTACTTAATTCTTTAATATTCATTTTAGTTTGTTCCATAGTATCTCTATCTCTTACAGTTACTATATTATTTTCTAAAGTATCATCATCAATAGTTATACAGAATGGTGTACCAACTGCATCTGATCTTCTATATCTTTTACCAATAGATCCTGATTCATCATATGCACAATTAAATTCTTTACATAAAAGTGCATACACTTCATTAGCTTTTTCTGCATGTACTTTCTTTATTAGTGGTAAAATTGTTACTTTATTTGGTGCTAAGAATGGATGTAATTTTAATACTTCTCTTTCATCATTCTCACCTATTTTTTCTTTAGTATATGCATTAGTAAGTATTGCTAAAAATAGTCTATCTACTCCAACTGAAGGTTCTATTACATATGGTGTATATTTTTCGTTTGTCTCTGGATCTAAGTATCTTAAATCTGCATTTGCATGTTCCATATGAACTGATAAATCATAATTTGTTCTATCAGCTATTCCCCATAATTCTCCCCATCCCATTGGGAACATAAATTCAATATCAGTTGTTGCTTTTGAATAAAATGACAATTCTTCTTTAGAATGATCTCTGTATCTGATATTTTCTTTTGAAAGTCCTAATTCTTTCAAAAAATCTAAGCAATAATTTTTCCAATATCCAAACCATTCTAGATCAGTATCTGGTTTACAGAAAAATTCAAGTTCCATTTGTTCAAATTCACGAGTTCTAAAAATAAAGTTTCCTGGTGTAATTTCATTTCTAAAACTTTTTCCTATTTGCCCAATTCCGAATGGTACTTTTGCTCTCATACTTCTTTCAACATTTTTAAAGTTAACAAAAATTCCTTGAGCAGTTTCTCCACGTAAGTATACTTTAGACTTTGTATCTTCTGTAACGCCTTGATGAGTTTCAAATAATAAATTAAACTTTCTAATTGGAGTAAAATCACTTGCTCCACATTTTGGACATTCAATTTTATTTTCTTTTATAAAGTTTTCTAATTTTTCATTTTCCCATCCGTCGCCAGTTTCTTTTCCACCAGTGAAATCTTCAATTAGTTTATCTGCTCTGTGTCTAGCCTTACATTTCTTGCAATCAATAAGCGGATCATTAAAATTTGTAACATGTCCTGATGCAACCCATACTTCTGGATTCATAAGTATTGCTGAATCAAGTCCATAATTATAAATATTTTCTTGAATAAATTTTTTCCACCAAGCATTTTTTATATTATTTTTAAGTTCTCTTCCTAAAGGACCGTAATCCCAAGTATTAGATAATCCTCCATATATTTCACTACCTTGAAATATAAATCCATATTGCTTACAATAATTAACTAGATTATCCATTGTTAATTTTTTCATTACTTTTCCTCCTTAAATTCTTCTATTATATTTCTAAATTCATCTATATTATGAGCAACTTTAATAAAGTCATATATTTCTTTTCCAACAAATCCTTTTGCAATAAAATCTGCAAGAATACTAAACGTTTTTTCATAGAAATTATTATCATCATAAACAATTAAACATTTTTCAGGCTTACTATTAGAACGTTTTTCTTCCATAAATGCAAATAGTTCTGCAAGTGTTCCTGGTCCACCAGGAAGTATCAAAATTATATCTCCATCATTAAACATTCTCTTTTTTAAATCAAAAGTTGTATCACAAACTTCACTAAAATCATAATCTAAATTATTAAGATCATCTTCATATAGTTTTGTAGTATATATATTAATTTGTTTACCTGCTTTTTTAAATTCTTCATAGCAAGCTCCCATCATTGATACAGAGCAACCTCCATATATTAAATCAAATCCTTCTTGTGCTAGAATTTTTGATGTCTCTCTTGCTACATCAATATAATGTTCATCAATATTTTTTCTAGATGATGATGAAATTGAAACTTTCATATTTTTCCTCCTTTAAAATAAAAACTTCTAAAAAATAATGTAAGGACGAGTATTCCCGCGGTTCCACCTTACTTATTCTTTAGAAGAATCACTTTCTATTATATAGCTCCGAGTTTTCCACGCTCATCATCGCTTGTATACGTTTATTATATGATAATTTTACTATTTTTACAATACTTAATACCACATATTTGTAAGTTTTCCATCTTCTTTATATACACTATCCATAAGCATTATATGTGTAAATGTATTTTTTAGTTTATATTGGTCATATTTATTTAAGACTACACCTTTAAAGTTTGGTAAACTCTCTGCAACATAATAGTACCCTTCATTATCTATTCCACCAATAATTGCCATATGACCTGAATATGCCACTAAATCACCAACTTTAACAAGCCCAGAATCTAGCAACTCTTGATTTAAAAATCTTTTTTCACCTAAATCATATAAATCATCATGTCTTGAAGGAATATCTCCAGCTCCACTATCATTAACATCAAATCCGCCATTATATAAAACCCATGATACAAATCCACTACAATCAAATCCATTAGGCATTTTACCACCTGATGAAAATCCATATCTTGCTGCAGTTGTAAATTGAGTTAACGGACATCCCCAAGATGCAGGGCCAGTTAATTTATAAGCAATATCGTCATACTTTTTTTCACTTATATATAATCCTTTATGATAATATCTTCCTTCACCATCAACTTTTCTTTGGCCATAACTGTTAAGTCTTCCATTTTCATAAAAATAAGCTATTCTTCTATCAAAGTCTAATGTAATAAATCTTATTACTTCAACTACTCCAGCTCTTGTCATATTTCCAGCACTATCTACTCTATCAATTAATGCTTTATCTAAAAGTTCATTTTCTTCTTCACTAAATTCGTTACAACTTACATAAGTTTTAGTCTTATCAAATTCATTATCTCTTTTTCTTAGCCCTTTTATCACATAAATTATACCTTCAGCCATTTTTTCATTATCAACAATTATTTCAAATTTAACGTCTCCATAATTATTAGCAATTATTTTATTATTTTCTACTCTTAAAATATCATTATTCGGGAAACTAATACTATAATTAATATTATATTTATTATCTATATCAAGTTCTACTTCAGAATTAATAGCTACATAATATTCACTTTTATTAAGATAAATTCCCTTATTTGAAACCACATTACTAATTAAATAAATTTCTCTTTTTTTATATCTTTCGCGTACAGTTAGAGAGAATATTACACTAAAAATAAATATTAAAAATATAACTAAATAATCAACACCTCTTAGTCTTCTTTTTACTTTTGTCATTATTACCTCACACTTAAATATTATTTAATTCATCTAAAAATTTTTTACTTTTTAAATATAACCCGGTATATCTATCATAATATCTATTTAGAAAATAATTAATCTCTAGTTTTACTTTATCTTCTATTTTTATATCAGATATATGATTTATATCTATAAGATAATACATTCTAAGAAGTTTTATTACTTTACTGTTTACTATCTTTTCATTATTATAACACTTTTTACAAATATATCCACCCATATCTCCATCAACAGTTATAATTTCTTTATTACTGCCACAGGATACACAGCCATCTAAATTTAAAGAAATTCCTAAATAATCTAAGTATTTTATTTCTAAAATATTAGTAATAACTAATGGATCAAATCCCATATCTATTTTAATTAGACAATTAGAAAATATTTTAAATAAGTCTTCATTATAATCTGTTTTAGCAACTTGTGATGTTAATTCTGATAAATAATTTACATAAGAGATTAACATTATATCTTGTTTTATTCTATTGAAAGAATTTATTAAATCTATATCTTTTAGTGTAGATAATTTATTTTCTTTATAATAAATATAAAAATTGCAGTAAGTATAAGGCATTGTTAATGCTCTAAGAGGTGATTTCATTGATTTGGCGCCCTTACACATTATTCCAATTACACCTTTTTCTTTTGTAATTACATTTATTATTTTGGACGTCTCACCATATGGTGTTTCACTAAGAATTATTCCTTCTATTTCTATTAACATAATTTACCACTTCCTGATGTTATATATTCAAAACCTATTTAATTATAAAATAAAAAAGGTATTTTTTACAATACCTTTTATCTAAAAACTATATATGCCATAAACAAAATATAAATAATTAGTGTTATTGTTCCATTTATTATTTCTGATTTACTAGATTTTCCTTTTATACCTAATGCCATCGTAGTTAAATAGCCGCCAATTAGCCCTCCAATATTTGCAAAATTATCTATAGATGTAAATGTAAATCCTATTATTAGATTAATAATAATTAATGGAATTATTTGTGTTCTTAAAACACTTCCTAAATATAATCTATAATGATAGCCAAAATATAATAGACTTCCTAAAAGGCCAAATATTGCTCCAGATGCTCCAACTGAAACTACATTACTATTAAATATGCATGACATTAAACTCGCACTTATCGCACTAATTAAATAAACTGCTAAAAATTTAAATTTTCCTAGATAGCTTTCTAACTGATTTCCTATTATATATAGTGCATACATATTAAAGGCTATGTGATAAAGTGATGCATGTAGGAATGCACCAGTTATTAAGCAATAAAGTCTTCCTGATACAACCTCACTTTTTAACACTCCACCAAAATATAATAATATATTTGCACTAATACCAAGTGGATTACCTCCACACAATAATAGAACTATAAACATTACAACACATATTCCTATTAAAAGATTTGTAAATATTGGTTTTTTAGGTGTAAATGTATCTTCATAGATTCTATTTTCTTCCTCTGTTTTTCTATTTATATCATTAGTTATATTTATTATTAAATCCAGATTATTATCTGAATCTATAATTTTTTCTTTTATATTAGGGAAAATACTTATCATCTCATTTTGAGATATATCATCAACATTTTTTATTTTTATAAAATCTATATCTTTTACATCTTTTATTTTTACATCTTCATTTAAATCAAGTAAAATATTTAATGCATTCATTTTTAATGATAATGTTTTTCTTTTTATTTGCTTCATCACTGATTTAGTTTTATAAACATCTACTTTTAACTGTTCATCATTATGTATATAATTTGTATTTATTCTTATAATTCTATAAGGTCCTTCGTTATTTTCTAACCATATTTCATTACTTGAACCACGTACTACTATTGGTGAGTAGTTTTGTTCAGTTATAAAATAATGAAGTAATCTCATTACAATATCATCTTTATCTCTTATTGTTACTGAATCCATTATTTTTGCCTCCGGATACATTATACTACAAAAATAATATTTTTTCTACTCTGTTCTAAGTGCAACTACCGGATCTTTTTTAGCTGCAAGTCTCGATGGTATTGCCCCTCCTATTAATGTAAGTATTATACTTATTGATACGAGAATAATAGCATGCATTGGATTAAGAACTGCTACATTTTCAAGTTTTGTTAAACTAAATAATAATTTATTTATTGGTACAGTTAAAATATATGCTATTAATATTCCAAGTACGCCTGATGTAAATCCTATAATAAATGTTTCTGCACTAAATACTCGTCTTATATCTCTCTTTCGAGCACCTAAACTTCTCAAAATACCAATTTCTTTAGTTCTTTCTAATACTGAAATATAAGTTATTATTCCAAGCATTATTGATGAAACAACAAGTGATATTGATGAAAAAGCAATTAGAACCACTGTTATACCAGACATAATTCCATCTGATATATTAGTGATTAATTTTGCTTGATCAACATAACCAATTTTATCACTTTCTTTTTTATTTTTGTTATATTTATCTAAATATTCCACTATTTTATCTTTTGAGTTAAAATCTTTTGGATATAAATAAATTGCAATAGGTATTCTTGATCCTCCAAGTTGTTTTAAAAGAGCCATTTCCATCATTTTCCCCATAGTTGAATCATTATACTCTGTTCCAGTTCTTACATCATATTTAGCATTTTTTTGTGCCTTTACTATTTTAGAATTTTCTTCTACATTTAATATATAGTCACTTAGCGTTTTGTAATAATAAATAGTGTTTGTATTACTAGAAGCTGCAGCCATATCTGCTTTATCCTTTTTCATACGCATAATACCAACAAGTTTTAACTCTATATTATTACTATTATTATACAAATTATCATTTAATTCATTATGAATATACAATCCATTAAATTCGCTATAATAATCATCATTTTTTACTAACTTAATTGTTTTACCAATTAAGTTAGTAAACGAAATATTTTCATCAGTTATACCAAAAGCTTTAAGTAAATCTTTATTTACTCTGTTTGCAGTATCAACCTCTATCATAATTTCATTTTTTTCTCTTGGAAAATGTCCTTCAAGTAAATCATAGTAGTTGCTAAATATTTGACCTTCTTTATCATTATTGAAGTTAATACATGGCATTGATACATAATTAATATTTAAATCATTTAAATTAATATATTTATTGTCTACTTTTTGAATTAAATTTAAATTAAAATTATAATCTACTGAAACTGAGGAAATATAATCATTATTAATTTTCTTTAGATAATCCATATATTCTTCTGTTATATTATTTATAGTCATAGTTTCTTTTTCTTTTATTACTTTTACTTCTTTTTTATCAGTGAATTCTTCCTTTTTTTCACTTTCAGTTAGAGGTGATTGCCCATTGCTAAGTGAAATCATATCTTGCATATTTCCACCATCAGTCAAATTAAGATTTTGCATCATAATTATTACAGGCATAGCATCAGATGTTTGTTCTTCAAATTTTGTTACTTGCTTAGAAAATCCATTAGATAGAGCAAGAATTATAGCAATACCTATTATTCCTATTGATGATGCAAATGAAGTAAGTATAGTTCTTCCTTTTTTTGTTCTGATATTATTAAGTGATAAATGAAGAGCTGTAAAAAAATTCATCTTAGTTCTTTTTAATTTATAGCCTACCTCTTCTTTACTGCCATCAAATTCATTTGAATCACTAATTATTTTACCATCTTGCATATTAATTACTCGATCTGAATATTCAACTGCAAGTTCTGGATTATGAGTAACCATAATTACTAATTTATCTTTTGCTATTTCTTTTACAAGTTCCATTATTTGTTTTGAAGTTTTTGTATCAAGTGCTCCAGTTGGCTCATCAGCTAATATTATTTCTGGATCATTTGCAAGAGCACGTGCTATTGCAACTCTCTGCATTTGGCCACCAGATAATTGATTAGGCTTTTTATGACGATGTTCATAAAGACCTACTTTTTTTAAAAGCTCTATAGCTTTTTTTCTCCTTGTTCTCCCCCTTTTACCAGATAAAGTCATTCCCATTTCAATGTTATCAAGTATATTTATATGACTTATTAAATTATAACTTTGAAAAATAAATCCCACTGACTTATTACGGTATGCATCCCAATCTTTATCTTTAAACTTTTTTGTGCTCTTATTTTTAATTAATAAATCACCAGTATCATATCTATCAAGTCCACCAATTATATTAAGAAGTGTTGTTTTCCCACTACCAGATGGCCCCAATATAGATACAAATTCATTTTTTCTAAAATTTAAGCTTACTCCATTTAATGCTTTTTGTACAAAGTTTCCTGTTTTATAGCTTTTAGTTATTTTTGTTAATTGTAACATTGTTATCCTCTTTTCTATTTTTATGTATATAATATATGTACTCTTTATGCTTGTACATCTGTAATATTTATTTGATATTTGTCTAATCTTTTTACTACTCTGCCTTTTATAGAAACAATTTTATCTTTTTCAAAGTTATTAATTTGATCATATGAATTTGAAAATAAAACAAATGTAATTTTCCCAGTTTCATCAGATGCATCAATAAATGCCATATCATCTCCATTTTTAGTTTTTATCTTTTTTACAAATTCAATTAATACAACACAATTTATAATTTTATTGTAATAGTTTTTAATATTTTCTATTTTTACTATTGATTTATCATTATATTTACTACATGGATGACTTCCAGCGTAAAAACCATACATTTCAAATTCATATTTTCTATTTTCTTCATCAGAATAGTCATCCACAATTTTAATTTCTGGTTTTTCAACAAATTCCTCGGATAAATCAGATACTAATGATGCATAATTCATTATTAATTCTAAGTTATTAATTAATGTCTTTTTATTAAAATTAAAATTTTTGAAAACATTTGCTTTTATTAAAGATTCTATCACTTTTATATTTATATTTTTATAACATCTTTTAATAAAATCTATAAAATCTATAAAATTGTTTTTTTTTCTTTCATCTAATATATTTTCCACTGAAACCTTACCAATATTTCTTATAACTCCAAAAGGCATTCGTAATGAATTACCTTCTACTTCATATACATCACTACTTTTATTAATATCAACTTCTAAAACTTCAAAATTTAGTTTTTTAGCATCATCTATATACTCTTTAGTTTTCCTTTCTATACCAATAACATTATTTAACAAATCTGCATAAAAATACCCTGGAAAATACGTTTTTAAATATGCCATTTGATACCCTATTAAAGCATATGATACAGAATGTGATTTATTAAAGCCATAATTAGCAAACTTTAATATTAAATCATAAATTTTTATTGCTAAATTTTTATCATAACCATTATTTACTGCTCTTTTTATAAAATTATTTTTTTCCTTATCAATTATTTCTTTTTTCTTTTTGCTCATTGCTCTTCTTATATTATCTGCTTCTGCAAATGAATAATTAGCAATAGTCACAAGAATCTGCATTATTTGTTCTTGATATACAATAATACCATATGTTTCTTTTAAAATATCTTCTAAATCAGGATGAATATAATCTATTTTTTCTCTATTATACTTTCTTCTAATAAAAGAATCTATATTGTCCATAGGTCCAGGTCTAAATAGTGCAAGAGCTGATACCAAATCAAAAAAATTAGATGGCTTTAATTTGCCTAGAAAATTTTTCATTCCTTCGCTTTCAAATTGGAA
Organism: Bacillota bacterium; assembly: GCA_015059485.1. GTDB lineage: Bacteria > Bacillota_I > Bacilli_A > RF39 > UBA660 > RUG14121. The sequence goes on along the minus strand of SVAH01000008.1, from coordinate 49,582 downwards.
TATTCCAACTGTATTACCATCATGAAATAATTTAAGCACTTTTTCATCATTTAAATCTATATTATTCAAATTTATTTTTTTATTACTATCTTTCTCAATTTTTTCAAGTATGTTAGATATAGTAGTAAGATTTTTTATAGCTAAGAAATCCATTTTTAGAAGTCCTAAATCTTCTAAATATTCCATAGTAACACCAGTAAATATTTCATCATTACTAATACATATTGGAATTATTTTATCTAATTGTTCACTACATATAACAACACCTGCTGCATGTGATGATATATTTCTTTTTAAATTTTCTAATTTCATACTTATTTTATAAGCTTTTTTTATCTCATCATTTGAATTTATAAAATACATTACATCTTTATCTTTTAAGTTATCTTTTAAACTTAATTTAGAATCTATATAGTTAACAAAGCGATCAATAAGACGCGAATCTATTTCCAAACACTTCATTATAGTTCTAAGTACTAATTTAGATTTCAATGTTCCATATGTCATAATTCCCGCAACAGATTGAGAGCCATATTTTTCTTTTACATAATTAATAACTTTATCTCTTTTAGTATTTTCGAAGTCTATGTCTATATCAGGCATTGTAACACGTTCAGGATTTAAAAATCTTTCAAAAAGCAGATTATATTTAATTGGGTCTACATCTGTGATTCCCAAAGTATAGCTTACAAGTGAACCTGCAGCACTCCCTCTTCCAGCTCCAACCAAAATCCCATTTTTTTTAGCATACAAAACATAATCATAAACTATCAAAAAATAATCTACAAAGCCCATATTTTTTATGACTTTTAACTCATATTCTAATCTTTTTTTATATATGCTTGGTATATTATTATTTAGTCTCTTTAAAAGCCCCTTGTGTGTCAAATTATATAAATGTTCATAAGAATCTTCCTTACAATCATATTTAGGAATGTAATTTTCTCCTTTTGGTATTTCGATATTTATTTCACATACAAATTTATTTATACTATCAATATCTTCTTTATTCTCTACATCTTTTAACACATTATTTTTATAATCTATCATTTGATAATTGTTGATAGTTGAATTATTATCAATCATATTTAAATAATTTAAATAGTTTGAACTATTTTCTGATAAAGCTTTAACATCATTCATAAAAACTATATTCTTACTAATTATTTTTGCATTATTTTTTTCATAATCACTTTCATATGATATATATATATCATTAAAAATTTCGGATAATTCGTTATAATTATTTATATATTTAAAAGGAATAACTAATAATATATCATCTCTATGTAACTCTAAATCTAGAAGTGCAATGTTTCTAGTTTGAATTATCGTATTAATCTTAAGTAAATTTTTATATCCATTATAATTTTTAGCATATAAATATATATTTGCTCCTTCAAATAAAATATCTAATCCAATCAAAGGTTTAATATTATTATTTTTGCAATTATTATAAAAATTCATAACGCCAAACAAATTATTATCGCAAATACCGCAAAAAGGCATATTATAATCATTACAGTATTTTATTAATTCATCTATTCTAATCATACTTTTCAATAGTGAATAATCAGTAGTTACTTTTAATAATGATTTCATAATATGTCACCTTCTTTTTTATCTATTATACTATAATTTTAAATTCAAAAAAAGAAGATTATTTTTATAATTTGGATTTTATCTTATCTATTTCTTTCTTAGTTAGTTTAGTAGACTTCATTATTTGATCTATAGGTATATTTAATTTAATTAATTCTTTTGCTATTTCTATTTTTTCTTGTTCAATACCTTGTTTTAATCCTTCTTCTGTTGCCTTTTCTACCGCTTCTTTTATTGCCTCTTCTCTTGCTTCTTTCTCTACTTGTTTTCTATATGCCTCTCTATCATATTCAAATGCAAATGTCTTATCTCCTAAATATCCTATTGACTTTATATTTTTTATAATATTTCTCATCCTTGCATCCCCTCCAAATAACTTGTCTAATTCTTTTTTATTTCTTTCTATAAATAACAATAAGTTCTTTTCTTTCTCTGTTATTTTTTTCTTATTATACAAATTATTCTTTAGATATTCAAGATTTATATCATAAATAATTTCGTTATTGTAAACATCCGATATATTTAAATTCTTCTCTCTTAATTCTATTTCATACACTAATCTTTCATTTTCTTTTCCTTTAATTCTTGGACTAGCCGATATATTTATTTGAATTATAAACTTCCTTTTTGACATACCTTCTTTTATTTTTTCTACATTTTCACTTCTTAAATATGATACATAATCTTTATTCTTTCTTATTAATGTCTCCCCAATTGTTTTATTCATTTCTATATTTATTACTTTTTCTTCTACTTCTACTAGTATATCTGTTTCTCCTATTTTTTTATCTAGATTTCTTCCTGATATAAAATTATTTTTATACTTCAAATGACTCTCTACATATTCAATATCCATTCCTGTGCAATAATTAATTAAGTATGCTAAATAATATTTATTACTTTCATCTGAAAACACTTTTTTGAATGCTGAATCCAATTTTAAATCTACTATATTCTCTTCTAAATCTTTTAATACTTCTTCATTTACTAATTTTTGTGTTATCATTTTTTTCATCTCTTTTCTATAATATTTTTTTAGACTTTTTTAGTCCTTCTACTAGTAATATTACAAAAAAGTTTTCAATTTCCTTTTTTTTCATCAAAATTTATTAAAAAAATTGAAAAAAATTGGATTTTTGTCCAATTTTCTTCAATTAATCTAAAACACTTCTCGGTACTGTTATAACTGGTCTTGCACCATTAGCAACATAAAGTGGAACTATTTGCTCAAGACCATAATCTACTGCTTGAGTATATTCATCTTCCATTGCTACTATTGCATATCCACCGCTTACATTTTCTGTATCACCTTCGATTATATAGTGACCTGTGTTTTCAATTCCATCCCATTGACTTCTACCATTTGTTACATTGCTATATAACCAACTTGTTCTACTATCATACTCAAATAATGTATATTTACTATTTCCTTCATCATAATTAAAATATGGTTCTATTTCACTATATTTAAGTAATCTAGGAGTTAATGAATTATGCCAATTGTTATCGTACGCTACTGATGTAAATGCTTGAGAGACTAATGTTAACTCTGGATGACTTGTATCTCGTTCATAATCTACACGTTCAGATACGTTATGATCTAGTAATAATTTTATATTACTTGTACCATCATCATCAACTACGAACCATTTTAAACAACCTGATGCTACTTCTGATGCACTATTTGCAGCTACATAATTATTACATTTTTGAGCTGTTTCTGGATTTAGGTAAACAACTGTACCATCATGTACTGCTCCTGGATTATATATTCTAACATCACCATATGTTGCGTTTATTGCAGTTTTTGAAACGTTAACAACCGGTCTTATTCCAGCATATGAACCATCATACTCCCACATTTTTTTGGCATTTACTGGTGGCTCTTCAAATGTATCATAATAATAAAGAATAGTGTTATATCTCCAATCGTCTTTAACAGCATAATGCCCTTCATAATATGTATTTGTATCTGAATAGTTTTCATCTGCAAGAGATACATTGTCATATAGCCAATCAGCACTATCATCTATATAAGAGCCAGCATCAAAATAATCATAAACTTCATCATTTACTGGCAATCTTGCTTCAATTTCATTACTCCAATGATTTGTAGATACTGTTGATGCTAAAGTGCTTTCTAAATCATTATAGTTTATTCCTTCATTTACATTATGATCTAAAAGCAAATTAATTCTGCCACTTCTTTCTGTATCTCCTGGTAATACATACCATTTCATACATCCAGATGCTACTCCTGATGCACTATTTGATGCAGCATAATTATCGCATACTTGATTAGTTTGAGGGTTATAATATATTGCTGTTCCTGCTGTAAGTGGACTTGTAAGCGCTACTGGTGCTTCAATTCTTTCTGTATCTATCATTACATGTCCTTCAAATTCTGCGCCCATATAATCTGACTGATCTGCATTCTCTGAATATACATATTGTATTGTCATTGTATATTCTATTGTTTCATCTGCTGCAATTGGAATATCTGTTGCAATATATGATTTACCAGTAGTTGTACCTGGCATTGCTCTTTGACTTACAACTGTATTTCCTTTATTATCTGTTACAGTAATTTTTAAATCTTCATTAAATGTACTTGTAATCTCTTCTATAAACAAATTAAATGTTACTGCTCTATTTGATGAATTATATACTGTAAACGTTTTTGTGAAACTATCTCCTGGTATTACTCCAGAAACATCTATATCGTGTACTCCAGTATATATAAGTCCAAGAACATTAGTTTTAAAAGTTGTCTCAGTTTCTCTAATCTTTTCAACTCTTGCACTATAATAAGCATAAGATGCTCCAGATAGTATTATTACTAATAATAAACTAACTATTATTGGAACAAATGCTTTTTTCTTTTTTCTCTTTTCTACAGATTCTTTTTCTACAATTTCAGTTAAGTTATTTAATGAATTAGTCATTTCAAGTCTATGCTCATCAAAATTTCCAAGACTTTCATCAAATACAACATCTTGCTCAGTTAGAGAATCTATACTTTTAATATTCTCATTACTCTTTTTCATTTACTCACTCTCCTACTATTGCAATAATAACTTAAATGAAAAAGAAATGCAATTAGCACTTCTTTTACATTTATTTTACAATTAGTATGGTATCAATATAGAATAAATAAAACTACAAATATTTATGATAATTAAAACAATAAAAATTGGTTCAAATATATCTCTATCTTTTTTATTATTTAAACTGTATGTAAGATTACTTATAATCATAAACCATAACATTAAATTAAAAAACATTGTTCTATTATTTGAAATATATACTGAAACAGTAAATCCCATTATAAATCTTGAAAATATTCCTAATAAGTATAAATAAGAATTATAAGTTCTATTTTTTATATCCGTTTTTATAAGCAAAAATACATCAGATATAATTATTGATATTCCTATAATAAATGTCATTAAATTTCTATAAGAGAGATTAGTGTACTTATAATTTGTTCTGCTAAAATCTAAAAACATATTTTTGGTTTTAGGAAGTAGTGATGATAATATAGGTTGCCCAATTGTCATTAAAGTTACAAATATTAATAATCCAAAAGCATATTTTTTTAATGTATCACTAAATTTTCCGTTTTTAATATTTAAATAAATTAATAAATTAATAATAAATAAAACTATTTTATTTGTGAAAAAATATGCCATTAATGATACAAAACCTATATAACTTTTATCAATTATATTAAACTCATTATATCTTTTAAATGATTTTAAATATTCATTAGATCTTGCTATATTTCCTGGATTAACAAATATTACTATTAGGCTTATTATTGTTAATAATAACAACAATAAATTATATTTACTTATTTTTCTTTTCTTATACATACAATATATAATTGTAAATATTAAAAATACCCCCATAGTAACACATAACTGTTCTTGATTTAGCGCAATGAATGATAGTAAAAATCCTAAAATATATTCATACCTTTTAACATTTTCTTTTCTAAAATATTTTATTAGTGGAACAATAACAAATAAACTTGATGCAAATGTCCAATTATAATTTATAGAGGTAGATTCAAAGCCGGCATTAGCAAAATCGAAGAAACTATAAAGCAACAGTGACCCACATATTAAATAATTGTATCTTGTATCTTTTTTCGTATTAAATATTCTTGAAATATTTATTGCAATAGACAAATAAACTAATGAATCAAATATTCTCCAAACATAAATATTCTTTGCAAATATAACTTCTAAAAATTCAAGTATCATTCTACTAGTCCATGTATTCCATCTCAATTTTAAAAACGAAAACATACTTGTATTTTTTAAAACCATAGAAAACATTACATCATCCTTTGTAAATTTTACTATTTGATGTAAAAAGAAAACTACCAAAAAAAATAATATAAAAGATGAATAGTCTTTAATAAATTGTTTTATCTTTTTCATAAACTTCTCCTATTTTTTTAATATTACTACTAATAATTATATTAAATGTGTTTTTTTCTTTCAATTTACAGTAGAATTACATTTATTTTACAAAAAAATAACTGCAAAACTATTCTTTAGTTTTTACAGTTACAAGTCCCTTCTCAACCTCTTCTAAGGCTCTTCCTATTTCCTTTTTGTTAATATACTCATTTTCCCTCATTTGGAAATGTTTTTTTTCTAACATTTGTTTGCTCCTTTTTGAGGCAACATGTACTAACATATACTTTGAATCAACAATATTTAATAATTTGTCAATTGAGGGGTATAACATATTATCACATCCTTACAATAATATAATACTAAAAATGAATTATATTATTCAATAATTATGCAACTTTTTTACAAATATTTTACACATTAATCTACAACTTCATAATTAACTTTATCTTTTTCCTCGTTATAAGATAATTTAACTTTTAATGTTTTATATGCATCATCTTGTGTTAAAAAACCTGATTCAATAAGCTCATCTCCTGTTACATAAACAACTTTTTCATCCTTAAGCTTATCTTTAATTTTATTCGAATATGCTAAAGAAGCATTTTTTATAAGTATTTTTTCCTGTTTAGCTATTTCATCACTATTATCAATCTCTTTAAAAGCAAATGATGTTTTAACAATAAATACTAAAGCAATAACTGATACAGCTGCCAAAAGTATTATTAATTCAATTAATGTATATCCATTTTTATCTAATTTCATACTAGTACCTCTTAATTACATATATTTATTCATTTGATTCATTACTTGTTTAACTTGTTTTTGACTAGGTTTACGCCCCATACTACTCATCATTATTTCAATCATCTTCTCATTGATTGGTGGATTTTTCTTTAAATATTTTTTTGTAACAACACGTGCAATTAGAAATCCAATAACTGCACCAATTATTAATCCTAATAATATTAATAATATATCATGTAACATTTTTTATTCCTCCTAACTATATATATTTTACTATTATTTTTACAATTTCTCAAGAACTATATAAACTATCTAGCCAAAAATAATCTTTATTTTCAAAATCACATACAAATAATCCTTTATTTATTAAATCTTTTATAAAACTAGGTTTTAAAATATTTGTCTCTAATATTAAATAACACTTATTAATTACAAGTCTACTTTCTTCATCTTTATAATAATTATTAATCATATGATTATTCTTATATTTTGTATAAAAAAAACTGTTTTTGTGATTATTATACACCTCATCATTAAATTTACTTTTATCAATTGGACTAACTAATGTTTCGTATATTTTAACAGCTATATAAAACTCATCGCGTGAAAGATTATTTATAATTTCCATTTGTCTATATAACTCATAACCATCATTTTTATTCAAAATTTCAAATTCTTTATTAATATTAAATATATAAAATTTTCTCATATAATATCACCTAATATATAATACAAAATTAATATTAAATAATTTGTCAAAAAAAGTATCAGTTTTTAAATCTGATACTTTTATTTATTCTCATACGCAAGAAGTGATCTAATGTCCTCTTCATCAAGATTTTTTATAATCATTGAATCATCCATTTCTCCTTCTAAAATTTTATCACTTAAGACTTTTTTCTTTTCTTGTAATTCAATTATCTTTTCTTCTATAGTTCCTTTGCATATTAATTTTATTACTTCAACAGTTTTTGTCTGACCAATACGATGTGCTCTGTCTGTAGCTTGATTTTCAACTTGAGGATTCCACCACATATCTAGGTGAATTACTACATCAGCACTTGTTAAATTAAGTCCTGTCCCTCCACTTTTTAATGTAATTAAAAATACATTTGTATCATCTTTATTAAATGAATCAACTAATTGTTGTCTATTTTTTCCTGATACATCGCCCGTAATAGTATAATTAGAAATGTTTTTTTCATCAAGTATATTTTTAACATTTAAAAGTGCAGTTTTAAAACTAGTGAATAATAATATCTTATGTCCATTATCAATAAGTTCTTGAATTATCTTAAGCAAATTTTCCATTTTACTGCTTACTTCATTATAACTATCAAATATTATTGAAGGATCTATACATATTTGTCTTAATTTTGTAAGAAGGCTAAGTATAACCATTTTATTTTTTTCAAAACCACCATTTTTAATTTTTTCATCCATTTCTTCTTTTACTTTTTTTACTTCAGCAGCATATATTTTCTTTTGTGTTTCTGTTAAATCAATATATACATTATTTTCTATTTTATCCGGCAAATCTTTTATTACATCTTTTTTCTTTCGTCTTAAGATAAATGGCTTAACTTGTTCTTTTAAACTAGATAATAGTTTATTAGTCTCATCATCAAAATCTTTAACTTTATATTTTTGCTGAAATTTTACTAAACTTGATAAGAAACCAGGCATTAGAAAATCAAATATACTCCAAAGTTCAACTATTGAGTTTTCAATAGGTGTTCCTGTTAAAGCAATCTTAGTATTAGCATTTATGCTTTTTACTGCCACTGTTAAACCTGTTTTTGGATTTTTTATATTTTGTGCTTCATCAATTATACATACTTCAAAATTGATATTATTATATATTTCTAAATCTTCTCTTAAAAGACCATATGAAGTTATATACACATTTCCATTAAACGATTCTAAATTTGATCTTCTATCATTTCTATTTTCAGCAAATACATGATAAGAAAGTTCAGGTGCAAATTTTATTATTTCTCTTTCCCAATTATATGTAAGTGATGTTGGTGTAACAATCAAAAATTTAGAATCTGTATTTTCTTTTAACATTTTCTTTATAAAAGTTATTGTTTGAAGCGATTTTCCAAGTCCCATTTCATCTGCAAGTATTCCTCCAAAACCACATTTAGTTATTGTATATAACCACTTTACTCCATCAATCTGATATGGTCTTAATATTTTTATTTCATCATCATTAAATTCTATTTCTTTATTTTGAAATTCTTTAAATTGATTAATAAAATTTTGAAATAAAGAATTTGTTTTAATAATACTATATTTATTATTTTTTAATGAGTCTAAATAAAGCGCTCTATATTTCGGAATTACACCCGTTTTTTCTTTAATATCATTACTAGTCAACTCTAATTCTTTTATTAAATTATCAAGTTCTAATAATCCTTCTTCTTCAAGAGATAGTATCTCTCCATTTTTTAATCTGTAATATTTTTTCTTATTCTTATATGAGTTTAAAACCTCATCTATTTCATCATTTGAAATTAATCCAAGATCAAAATCAAAATGTAAAATGTTATCTTTTCCTATACCAAATGATGCACTTACTTTATTATCTTTAATAATTGATGTATTCTTCATCTTCTCAGACGTATAAACTTCATACTTTTCTGTTAATTCATCCAAATTATTTTGTAAAAAATCACACACTAAGTCAAAATCATCCATTAAAAACTTAGTATTCATTCTATGAAAGCCTAGTTCTACTAAATTAATTACAACACTTTGTTCATATTCATAATCTCTTATAATTTCTACATTCTCATCAAAATAAGAAATTTCTTTTGAATCATAGCTAAATATTATATCGCCTGTAATATTATCATTATTAAAATCTAAATATATTTTTACTATCGGCTTAGTTTGAGTAATAATATCTTTAGTCGTGTCATCTAACATTAAATTATCTTTTATAATACCTAACATATTTTTTTGAAAATCATTAAAATCTTTTTCTTCAAATATTATCTTATCATCACTATAATCTAAACAATTTTCCAATAGTAATCTTTGTTTTTTATTTAAATGATATATTTTGTCATTTGATAAAATATATTCATTATCTTCAGTTAAAGGAATTATTTCTTTATTTTTTTCAACTAGTTCAAGTTTATATTCATTATTTTCTTTATGTATTGTAAAATTTATTGGAAACTTTTCCTCTATTGGTAAAATAATATCATTATCATAGATGTATATTCCGTCTTTAAATGTTTCCAATACTTTTTTTACCGATTCATCATTTAAATATATAATATTGTTATTACCATAATGATAACTATATTGATTAATCAAGTAAATGAAATTTAGAAAGTCTTCGTTTCTTTTATTAATATAGTGTTTTTGACTATCAAAAGTAAAATTTGTTCCAAAGTTAAACGATTCATTTCTTCTAATAGCACTTAAAAAAGGAGATAGCTTTGATAATAGAGCATACATTTTATTTTGACCTATTTTAAGATATAATCCAATGCTATTTCCATAATAACCATGTTCAATCACTAAATACGGTTTTATATATACTTCTTCTTTTATACCAGATTGCATTATTTTTGACTCTTTTAATTTATTTAAAAATTGTAATGATTGTTTTTTTATATTGTTATCAGATACTACATTAAACATAGTATTTGAATATGATATTAAACATGCAGCTATGTGTTTGCAAGAACCTGATTTACTAAATTGGGGACAAGTACAAAAAGATCCTATTATGCTATTATTATTTATTAATATGTCAACTAAATACTTATTGAATGAAGATTCTGATTGGACTAAAAAATTGTAACTAAGTCCAGTATCTTTTTTTACAATACCATTATATTTTATAAAATCTTCATCATAACTTAATCCTTTTTCATAGTCAAACTTATCAATCTTTTTGAGTATTTCATTTTGAATTTGTTCTACCATAAAAAAATCCCCTTTCACCAGAGGATATTATACAATATTTACTAAAAAAATTCAAGATTATCACAAACATTCGTTCTTTATTCTTTCGCCGACTTCTATTCCACTAATCCATGAAATAGACAAATTGTATCCACCACAATCACCATTAATATCAATAATTTCTCCGGTAAAGAACAAGTTATCAATTATCTTTGACTCATATGTTTCTTTTAATTCTTCTAAAGGAATTCCACCGATACATATTTGTGAATTATCAAATCCCTTGGTACCATTTATATTAAGCTTGTATGATGATAAATTAGAAATTAATTTTTGCTTTAAGTTTTCATCTAAATTGTAATAATATTCATCACCATTTATTTTACATTGCTTTAAAATCATATTAACCAATTTATAGTTTAATAATCCATCAAGTAGCTCACTTATAGTTCTATTTTTAACATTATTATTTAAATCATTAATAAATACTTCTATGTTATCAATTACCGGTAAAAAATTAATATATATATCTTCTTTATTTCCATTATTCAATCCTTTGGATATATAAGAACTCAATTGCATTGAAACAATACCACTAATTCCATAATCTGTGATTTGTAATTCTCCTACTTCTTCTTTAATCAAATCATTATTTTCAAATAAAGATAGTTTTACTTTACATCTTACTCCAGCAGCTTCTTTTATTTTATTATCACTTACTAATTGAACAAGTCCTGGTAGTGGTTTAATAATGTTATGTCCTAATCTTTTAGCAAATTCATAGCCATCTCCTGTACTTCCAGTTTTTGAAAATGCTTTAGAACCTGTTGATATAACTAAAATATCTGATCTATATTCATCAATATTTGTTTTTACTATGAACTCATTATTCATTTTTTTTATATCATTAACTTCACAATTATAAACTATTTTAATTTTTCTATTTTCACACTCTCTAACAAGTGCATTTCTTATACTAATCGCTTGATTAGACATTGGATAGTAATAGCCGTCTTTTATATCAGGAAAAATCCCAATGCTTTTAAAAAATGGAAGAATTTTGTTTATTCTTTCTTTATTTATATAATCACTGACTACTTCCAAATTTGAACTATGATAATGTTCTAAACTTTGATCATCATTATAATAGTTACATTTTCCATTTCCAGTCACTAATATTTTTTTACCGCATTCTTTATTTTTTTCAAGAATTATTACTTCATTATTTTCATTTTTAGAATTAATTGCAGCTGTAAGGCCAGATGCTCCTCCACCTATAATAATAACTTTTTTCATACCATCACCTAATCACTTATATCATTATCAATTATAATTGAATAATCATATTTTGGAAACTTTTCTTTTATTTTTTCACGGATTTCCTCTACTATTTTATCAATATTTTTTTCTTTAAAATCAAATATTACATCAAAAGATATTTTTGAAAGATCTTCATCTACATAAAAGCCATGAATTTCAAGTAAAGTTTTATATTGCTTTTCAATATCATTTAAATATTTTTTAATATCAGCATATTTTTTATCATCATTTGTTGCATATATTCCAAGTGTCAATATAATACCATATTCATTGTAAATATCAATAGATATTCTTCTAGTTATTCTATGTATTTCTTTTGCCTTTGTATCATCTTTAACATCAATATGTGCTGTTGCAATTATATTATTTGGTCCGTAATTGTGAAGTGTTAAATCATGAACACCTAATACATCTTTATATGAGCTTATTTTTTTCTTTAATTTATTAGTAAGGCTACTATCAGCTCTTATACCTATCATATCATTTGCATTTGTTTTTAATATATCAATTGCAGATTTTATAATAAAATATGATATTATAACTCCAATGTATCCTTCTATATTTAAATTCAAAAATATACTTATTAAAGCTGCAAATAATGTAGAAATTGAAATTACTGAATCACCTATTGCATCTATACCACTTGCAATTAAACTTCCTGATTTTAGTCTTTCACCATGTTTTTTTACATATGTTCCAAAAAAGTATTTCACAAATATTGCAAGTACTATTACAACAATAGAAGCCATTCTATAGTTTGCTTTAACAGGATCTATTATTTTTTCAATTGACTCTTTTAAAGAGGATAAACCGGCAAACAAGACAATAATTGCAATTATCATTGCTGAGAAATACTCTATCCTACCATGTCCATATGGATGCTCTTTATCTGGACTTTTACTTGATAGCTTTGTCCCAATTATCGTTATTATTGATGATAATGCATCACTTAAATTATTAACAGCATCTAAAATAATAGCAATTGAATTTGATAAAAAACCTACAAAAGCTTTAAATATTACAAGTAGTAAATTTACTACTATTCCAAGAATACTAATTCTTATTATTTCTTTATTTCTATTCATTTAAATTCCTCCCTAAATTATTATTCCAAATCTTCAAACATTTTTTTCATTGTTTCATTATTATTAGTTAATCTTTTTATTGTTAAATCTTCTGCTTTATTATTTGCAAGTCTCAGATTATTTTCACTTGATAAAAGTGCTTCTTTTGTTTTTTGTAAGTGGTCTATAGTTTTATCTATCTCTTCAATTGCTTTTTTAAATTTATCAGATGCAATACGATAGTTTCTAGAAAATCCTTCTTTAAATGTATTTATACTTTCTTCAAAATTAGAAATATCAATATTTTGATTTTGAACTATTTGAAGTTCTTTTTTATACTCTAATGCATTATATGCAAGACTTCTTATAAGTGTAATAATTGGTATAAAAAACTGGGGCCTTATAACATACATTTTATCATATTTATGAGATACATCTACTATCCCATTATTATAATAGTCATTATCTATTTCAAGAAGTGATACCAAAACAGCATATTCACATTTTTTTTCATTTCTATCTTTATCAAGTTCTTTAAAGAAATCTTCATTCTTATGTTTAGTACTAGTTTCATCCGCTTCATTTTTCATCTCGAACATTATGGATACTACTTCTATTCCATCATCATCAAAGTCCCTAAAAATAAAGTCACCCTTAGAACCAGTCTTAACATCATTATCTTTTTCAAAATAAGCATTTTTAAAAAGAGGTCTTAAATTATTGAATTCTAAAGAACAATGTTGTTCTAATGATTCTCCAATCATCTTAGTTGATTGCCTTGCTTTAAAATCTTTATAATATGCTATTTGTTCATCTTTATTTTTTAACTTTTCTTCATAATTTTCTTTCAGATTTTTTTCTTGCAATAAATATTCATTTTTACTACTTTCTAGTTTATTATTTAGCAAATCTATCTCTTTTTCTTTTTCATTAACAGCATTTTTTATTTCTAAAAGAGATTTACTTTCTTGAATTTCTAATTTACTTTCCAATTCTTTTATTTCTATTTCTTTTTTACTAATAATATCACTTATTTTTTTCTCAAACTCACTTCTAACTATTTTTATTTCACTTTCTTTTTCTATTTTAAATGACTTTTCTCTTATTTCTAATTCCTTATTAAACTCACTATCTCTTATTTGTTTAACTACTTTATTATAATCAGTTTCATCAATTTGAAAAACAGTATTACATTTTGGACATTTTATTTCATTCATAATATTCCTCCTAGCAAAATATGATTTACTTAATTCGTTTGCAAAAATATTTTTTTAGTTATTAATATTCATATTCTTTCATTTCTTCTATTAACCATAACATTATAAGTGAAACTATATAATTAATTTCATTACTTGTAAGTTCTTTATTTTTTTCTATATGATGCCATTTATATAAACAACTTCTGCAGCAGCATGCACATGCATGCATTGCTATAAAAACTGGATGGTTCTTTGTCGGTGTTTGCTTACCGTCATTAACTGGATTTGCAGGTGCAATCTTTTTTCTTATAAAATCATATGCATGTCTATTTATTATTTCAAATCCTTTTTCGTTTATATAATCAATCATATAATTTCTTAAATGAAAAGATGATCTAAACTTTGATTTTTTAAGTTCATTTAATTTAACATATAATATTTTTTCTTTTCTATTCATATTATAAAAACCATCCTAATATAATTTTATCATTATTTTTATTATTTTTAAATATACTTTATTAGAGGATGATAATGAAAAAAAATAAATTTGATAACATTTTATTTATAAGTACAATTACTTTAGCAATATTTGGAATAATTATGATATATTCTGCTAGTTTTATATGGGCTGAATATAAATTTAACAATCCTTATAAATTTGTTATTTCACAAGGATTATTTTTTATCATTTCATTAATTATAATATATATTATAAATAAGTTAAACATTGATTTTTTAAAAGAAAAAGCTAACTTAATATTACTTATATGTTTTATTCTTTTAATTATTGTTTTAATACCAGGAATTGGAACTATAAGAAATGGTTCTAGAAGCTGGTTTGGTATTGGTGGATTGGGAATACAACCAAGTGAATTCAGTAAAATTGGTCTTATTATCTATATATCAAAATATTTAGAAAGTAATAATAGAATAATGAAAAATATAAAAAAAGGAGTTTTCCCTATTCTTCTTATAATTGGAATATTTTTTCTGTTAATAATGTTAGAGCCTGATTTTGGTACCGCTATGGTTATAACTTTAACTTTAATTGTAATAATATTTACATCTGGAGTTAAAATTTCATTTTTTACAAACATAGCGCTAGTCGGAATATTAGGTATTGTTGTTCTCATTATAATCGCTCCATATCGTATGGCAAGAATAGTATCTTTTCTAAACCCCTGGAGTGATCCACTAGGAAGCGGTTTCCAAATAATACAAAGTTTATATGCTATTGGTCCTGGGGGTCTTTTAGGGCAAGGATTTTTAAAAAGCAGACAAAAAAGTTTTTATTTACCTGAACCTCAAACTGATTTCATTTTTTCAATTATATCTGAGGAATTTGGAATACTTGGTGTAATAATTGTATGTACTCTTTTCTTTATAATTTTTTACAGATGCATTAAAATTTCTCTTAGACAAACAAATTTATTCAAAAAGTATTTAACATTTGGACTATCTTTCGGAATTATTATCCAGGCTATATTAAACTTATCTGTAGTTATTGGATTAATTCCTGTAACTGGAGTAACTCTTCCATTTTTATCATATGGTGGTTCATCACTTTTAGTAAGTATGATTTCTATAGGTATAATTTTAAATATATCAAAAAAATAATCTTTTTAGAGATTATTTTTATATGTACTTTATTAAATTATTAATGACCATACCTGGTTTTTGTTTTACTAACTTTCTTTCAAATAAAATTTTATCATCATTTGGATATATATGTTCACTACTTTCAAAATCACCTTTGCTTAAGCCATATTCTTCATAAAACAAATCTGAACACATTTGTGTAATATTTACAATCTTTTTCTGATTGCTAGTTAATGATCTTTCATTTGCTAAATTACTAAATCTAGAAGAAAGTGTTTCTATCATATTATCATATTCATACAAAAATGTATTTTTCTGAAGATTGTTTGATGTCACTATTCTTTCTCTTAAACTATTCAATTTTTTTAAATAATTTAAAATATATAACCTCTCTTTTACAACAGCTTCACTATCTACAAGATATGTTTGAAATTCTATTTTACATAAACTATTAAAATCAAACCTAAATAATGGTATTGTGATCTCATCTTTATTAATTGTTGCTTTTAATCCTTTAGAATACTCATATATTGTAACATCATTTAAACTTTTCAATATTTGTAACGCTCTATTATAAATATTATAATTTTCTATATTTCTATACAAAGATAACTGTTTCAAAAAAGTCTTTTCATCATCACTTATATAATCCTTCAAAGCAGATACTTCTAGTTCAACTAAGCTTTCTAAATATTCAAAAACAGAAGCTGATAAAAGATGTTTATATTTTCTTAATTCTTGCTTTAATTCTAATTTTTCCATAATCCCCCTTAATACTGCTATTATTTATTTTTGTAATCATTTAATGCTTTTTTTATTCCTAAATATGGGAGTAAAGCACAATGTTTTCTATTCGCTTGCTTATATATTTCATTATATACAATAGCTTCATTTAATAACTCTTCATTATACTCTTTACCATTAACCATTTGTTCAAATTCATCCATATATTCAATAACTTCATCTATAGTTTTGCCAATCAAATTATTAATCATTATAGATGTTGATGATGTAGAGATAGCACATGCTTCTCCATCAAATTTAATATCCTTTACAATATTATCTTCAATAAACAAATATATGTCTAAATTATCTATACAACTTTCATTATTAGTATTAACTTTAATATATCTATCATCATTAACACTTTCTTTATTCATTGGATTTTGATAATTTTCCAGTATTATTTCTCTTTTTAAATTTTCATCCATCATAATAACATCTCTTTTTCTATTCTATCTTTATCACTTAATAAATGTACTAACATATCAATTTCTTCTTTAGTATTATAAAAATATAATGAAACTCTTAAAGTATTTGCAACATGTGTTTCTGATTTTAATACTTTAGCACAGTGGCTGCCAGCTCTTACACAAATATGATACTTATTTAAATAATAAGCAACATCTTGTGAGAATATTTTATCTACATTAAATGCAATTACTCCACTATCACTTTTTATATTAATAATATCTAAATGTGGTATCTTAACAAGTTTATCTATTAAATAATTTTTAAGTTCCATTTCATATTTATGAATATTATCCATACCAATATTTGATAAGTATTTTATCGCCTCACCTAGTCCAATAGCCTCTGCAATTGGTGGTGTTCCTGCTTCTAATCTATGTGGTAATTCTTTTAATAAAACATTATCCTCATCATCAAATGATTCATTCATTCCACCACCTAGGTTTGTTGGAATTACATTATCTAATAATTCTTTTCTACCATATAATACACCTATACCAGTTGGTCCACACATTTTGTGTCCTGAAAAAGCTAAAAAGTCTACATCTAAATCTTGAACGTCTGTTTTTATATGTCCAACACTTTGAGCACCATCAACTACTACAAAAGCTCCTATTTCATGAGCAAGCTCAGTTATTTCTTTTATTGGCCTAATATCACCTACAACATTAGTAATATGTGCAAGTGAGATAAGTTTAGTATTTTGGGTAATTTCTTTTTTAAAATTTTCTATAGTCACATGATAATTTTCATCTAATGGAATATATTTTATCTTACATCCTACTTCTTTTGCTATTTTAAACCATGGCATTATATTTGATGCATGTTCACTTTTTGTTATTATTATCTCATCATTTTGATCTAAAATATTTCTAAAAAATCCATTTGCTATTATATTAATTGAATCTGTTGTTCCTGATGTAAAAATAATCTCTTCACGAAATTTTGCATTTATAAAATCTTTTATAATATCTCTTGCATTTTCATACTCATAATCTACTTTTAAAGATAAATCATAATCACCTCTGTGAGTATTTGCAGAATAATTGGTATAATAATCGCTAATTTTATCTATAACACATTTAGGTTTTAAAGTAGTAGCACCACTATCTAAATATATTACATTATTTTTTAGTATTGGAAAATCCTCTCTATTCATATTAACACCTCCTTTATAAGTATTCTTTTATATTATCATCTAAAACACTATTAATAAATCCATCCACTATTAATTTAGTAGATGTATCATTATCTATTCCTTTACTATTTAAATAAAATAAATAATCTTTATTAACATTTCCTATTGTTGAATTATGATTAGCTATAACATCGTTTGAATCTATAAACATATTCGGGTATATTTTAACAATTCCATCATCTAGGTTTAATCCTCTTAAATCTTCATTAAATTCATTATTTAAAGTATCTTTTTTTACGTAGCCATTACTATCAATAATAATATTACTTTTATTTTTAGCAACTCCTCTTACTTTGATATCACTATTAATATCATTATCAAATATATTATTATTTATTTCTAATTTACAATCTTTATCATTAACAAAAGAATAATTAAAATTAGTTTTAGATTTACTTTTATTATCTATATTAATCTTTTTAGTTTCAAAATTATTATCAGAATACATATAATATGTTAGATTACTATTTTCATTTACTATTATATTTAATTCTAAATTTTTACATCTATTTATATCATATATACATACATTGCCACTTATTTCTAAATTTAATTTTTCAATATTTATATCCAACTTACAAACTTTATCTTCTAAGATTAAATTACTACTATTTACTTCTAATATATTCATTTTTTATATTCCAGTCAATAATAGATACCTAAATATCATTAAATCCGTTTTCTTCTACATAGTCTGCAAGTTTATAGTCACCACTTTTTACAATAGTTTTATCTTTTAATATATGTACATAATCTGGTTTAATATATTCAAGTAGTTTTTTATGATGAGTAATTATTAAAATACTAGGTTTAAACTTTTCGTAATATTTCATTATTGATTCAGATACTACTTTTAATGCATCTACGTCTAACCCTGAATCTATTTCATCTAATATTAAAAAATTAGGTTCAAGCATCCACATATGAATAAGTTCATTTTTCTTCTTTTCTCCACCTGACATTCCAAGATTTATTTCTCTATGTAAAAAATCATCCGGTATATTAAGTTCATTACATATTTCGCGAGCTTTTTTGCTAAACTCAAATATATTTACTTTTTGACCAATAGCATTTAAAGCAGTTCTAAGCATTTCTGCATTAGTTATTCCTTCAAGTTCAATTGGATTTTGATTTAACAAAAACATTCCTTTCTTAGCAATTTCAAATGTTTCTAAGTTTGTAATATCTTCATTATTATATACAATTTTACCACTTTCGTTATAATTTGTATCATTTAAAAGTACCTTGCACAATGTTGATTTTCCAACTCCATTAGGTCCCATTATTGCATGTATTTCTCCATCATTTATATTTAAATTTAAATCATCTATTATTTTTTTGTTTCCAGCGTTAACTTTCAAGTTTTTAATTTCCAACATAATAAAAACCTCCATGTGTAGTATACCACACTTAGAGGCTTTTAGAAATAAATAATTTATAATTATTGTTTGGGTTGTATCAATTATTATAATAATATATTTTAGAATCTACTGTAAATGAGCCATAATCGTGTCCTGTAGATCCTGCTTGACAACGAACAGTTATTTTATTGTCTGAAGCGCCTTTATTATTTAAATTAGTAGCATTTGTTCCATTTACATAATATTTTTGACATGTACCTGTAAATGTTTTACTATTACCCTTAGAAACACTTAATGTAACATTACATGCTGGATCTTGAGTACTATTACCATAGAAGAATTCGCATGATGCATTACCAGCTCTTGACATACCACTTGCATTAATCGTAACTTCATAGTCAAATTTTTTGATTACTTTCGGTGGATCACAGTCTCGTTCACTTCTGGTTACTGATGTTGAATTTGCTGCTTGATGAGTCCATTCAGCATGACAATTTCCACTATAACAAGGATCTGTTTTACTACAAGACTTAAGTACAGTACAAGCTGATACTTCAGATGTACAAGCCGTACCATCTATTATTGATTTCTTTGGCTGCGTTGTTTGCGAATATATTGTATATGCATTAGTTCCACATTCTGTTGTACAAGTTGAAGATGTTGTAGTAGTACATGTACTATTTTTATAATATGCAGTAGTTGCACTACCGTTATTTACAGTTCCTCCACAAGATATTGTTCCATTATCTTTAGATGTTGCTGCATCACATACCCATGTAGCGTCATCTGTAGAAACTGTTCTATAACTTTGAACTGCTGCTTGTGTTCCACCACCACATTTATTGCTGCAAGTACTTCCAGGTTTAGCAGTTTTTGTTCCTAACCATTCTCCTTTTTTATTATTACACATTCCTACATTTGCTTTACTTGAAACAGAACTACATACTGTATTTCCAGCTTTTGATTCAATACATTTTTTAAAATAATATGTCGTATCACTACTTGTTTTTGTAACAGTAAATACGCAATTATTTCCGCTTAAAGCACCAGAAGATGAAACATTTCCTGAAGAATCTGTTAAATAACAATTTGTACTTTTTATTCCACTTATTGCACTACCTGCTGAATATGTTGCAGTTATTGAATTATGTGTGCTTGTTGCACTACTAAATGTTGGGGCTGTTATTGATTTTTCAAAATATATATTTTTTTCACAAATATTTGTTGTATTAGTTTTATTTTTAGTATGACCATAATATTTAATGCCATTTTTATTTGAACTAACTGTTAATTCACTCTTAACCGATGATGGATTAGATATATATGTTGGATAATCATAATAATTACTAGTCCAATTAGAATTCCATTTATTATCACTACTATCATTTATAGCCAAGTATATACCACTTGGTCCTACACTATTTGAATTTGGTTTTACTGTTAATGTAATGTTATCTTTAATATACCATTGATTACCATTAACAGAATTTCCTGTTGTTCCTGATACACTAACATTACATGCTATAGAGGCATTATCTATATTTTGAAAATTTACATCTTTAACATCACTAATGTTTCCGACATTATCTCTTAAACAAACTTTATATATACCATTATCAGTTATTTTATGATTTTTTACTTGAGTATATTTAGCTTTATCTGTCGGACATGATGTTTCCCCTGAATTAAGTAATTTATATCCATAAAGTCCTGATTCATTATCATATCCTAATATTTTTAATTCTGCTTCTTTTACCCAATCTGTAGGTATACTTACATTATTACTATAAAAATCTGGCCTTATTTTATCTATATATACTCTTACTACTGTTTTTACAACTTTGCCATCAGTAAAGGTCATCTTAATTATATAATTTTGTTGCAAGACTTGTCCTTCATCTACAGAAACATAATAACTTGAACCTCCAGAATCTGCTGTTGCTGTTACTATGTTTCCATCATTTTCGGTTCCTTTATACCATTCATACTTTGTAATATTGTAACCTGGTTTTGGTTTTACCAATATTTTAGTATTATTCTTTGTCCACCATTGACGATCTTTATCATATGTTAATTTACTTAAATTTGTATTTGATTGATTATTATTTTTATCTTCATATAATTCTACTGTGAAATAACTTGCTGCATCATTAGGTAAATTTGCTGGACATCCTTCATATTCATCTGTTTTATTTTTTTCTACTACTTCAGCATAGTTTTGATCCATACTCTCTGTTATAGTTATAACATAACAGTTCATTATAGTTTTTCCATCTCTATTATCAATTACTTGAAAATCTTCACCTACTTTTTTATCGCCTTCCAAATATCCGGCTTTAACCAAATCCTCTACATAAAAAGCAACATAGTTTGTATCATCTGCATATTTTAAAGCCGCTACTTTTATTAATTCTATTTTGTTTTCATATTGTTTTTGATTAACTCTTGTTTGTAAAGCTCCAAAAGCTGGTGTTGCTATCCCAATTATTATTGCAAGTATAACTATAACCGCTAGAAGCTCTACTAAAGTGAATCCTTTTTTATTTATCATATGATCACTACCCTTATAGAATAAGTATATCAAAAATACCAATATAAAAAAAGCTAAAAATTAGCTTTTATTACAAAAAGTAGATGATGTATCTTCAAGATAAAATTTAAATAAAGTATTGCTACTACTACAATAATATAATGAAGACACTTCAAATCCAGTCATCTTATTAGATTTTAGAGAATTTGTTGCACTATCATAACACCATCTCTTATAAAAATTCATATAAGTCATATCTTCTTCAGCTCTATTATAATTAGTAGAAGGAGACACATTTTGTTTAATTGTAATCTCGTTACCATAATACGGTGAAATATTCATAATTAATTTTCTTAATTCATTATTTGAATTTGAATTTGGACTATTATTAACAAAATCATCATACGTCATAGACTTTTCTTTTAATTTTGCTTGTAAATCATCTAATAAATCTGAGTATCTACAACGTTCTAAACTTTCCATACTTGGATCAAATGAACCATCATATTGATATTCTTTTGAATTACCAGAACTATTTGAATATACTTTTTTATAGCAATTGTGGTTTGGATTATCTGATAATGTAAAATTTTTAATTTCGCAACTAGCACGTCTGCAACTATATTTAAATGATTCAGAATTTAATGGATTAGTATTACTTGATGGATTTAATACTTCTAATAAAACATATTTATTTTGGCCTGAAACATCTGATATATTTGATTGGCAATTCTTAGAAATGTTTTTGTACCCACAATATACTTTTTGATTAGTATTTGCTTTATTTTCTACATAGTACAAAACTTTACCTGTTTTTTTCACAGTATTACATGAACATGAATAATCCCAATTTTCTACAGTTGATGCTTTAAAATTAGTGTTATTAGTAAAGCTATAATTTGAATCATATAATGAACATAATCCTTTATCTTTAATATTATTTTGATATGTACTTGCAGTATTTCCAGCATTACTTTTACTAGTTATTATCAAATTATAGTTTTGAGAACTTCCAGATAATTTATTAATAGTAATAGGAATATTACATTCACATATCTCTCCATTTTTACAAGAATTTCCACTTATTTCAGTATTACCTACTACCTCACCATTTAAACTAAGTAAGCACGTAGTACTACTGATTTTGCTTATCGCATTTCCTTGTTTAAATTTAACTTTAATACTATCAACACCTGATGTGTGTTCTATATAATTCGGAGATTCCATGCTAACTTCTACATTAACTTCTGCTTCACATACCGAAGTTGCATTTGTTTTATTTTTTATGTGTCCATAGTATTTTTTATTTTTTATATTTCCTTCGCTTTTATTTCTTGTAACACTATATTTTATATTAGGAGTTCCACTTTCATAATGACTGGAAAGATTAGGAAATGTATTTTTCATATCATTTATAGCCAAATAGACTCCACTTGCTCCAACTTCAACTGGTGTTACCGTTAAAATTACATCATCTGTATACCAATCACTATTTTGGTTTTTCTTGAGACCAGAAGTTTCTAAATTACATTCCATTTTAGCTTTATCTAAATGATCTATTTTTATTTCTTTTGCATTTGATACGTTCTTTGCATTATCCATTAAACATGCATAATATATTCCATTTTCTTCTATTTTATTCTTTTTATTAACACTACTATACAATTTATCATCTGTTGGGCAAGAATTTTTTTCTTTTAATAACAGATAACCGTATAATCCAGATTCATTATCATATCCTAAAATATTATAATCTATTTTATTCGTCCAATTTATATTTAAATTACTTGCATCATTTTCATAAAAATTAGGTGATATCTTATCTATATAAACTCTTACCGATGCAGCATATGTTTTATTAGATGAATTATCAATAACTTTGACCGAATAATTTTGCTGTAAAACAGAAGAACTATTTACATCTAAAGAATAATATTTACCTGTTTTTAATAATTCATACCCCCTATACCATTCTATTACTGCATCACCGCTATTTATTTTTGACTCTAATTCTTCTTTATATGAGCCAACAAAAATTAGATTTAAAATAACATCATCTTTTATCCAATATCCTGATACTTTATTATATTCAACAATCTTATCATCATTTTTATATTTCATTTCAATTTTAATAGTTTTACTAAGTTTATTAGGAATATTTGCTCTACATTCTCTATTAGTTTCAAAATCTTTATCCAACTCATCATTTTTTTCGTATATTTTAGCATAATTTTGGCCATCTTTTTCTTCTATGGTTACTACATAACAATTCATAATTGTTTTATTATCTCTATTATCTATCAAAAATCCATCTCTATCTGGTTCAATATAACCATTTTTTATAAGATCATCAATATAAAAAGAACTGTAATTAGTATCATCAGCATATTTTAGAGAAACTGTTTCTACCAAAGCTAATTTATTTTCATATTGTTTATCATTTACTTTTTTTACAATCGTTGAATATGTTGGTACTGCGATAGTAATTATTATTGCAAGAATTACTATTACTACAAGAAGCTCTGTTAAAGTAAATCCATGTTTTTTATTCATATCATCACTACCTTATATTTGGATTATATCATACTTTTTGATAAAAAAAAATTAGGTTCCCCTAATTTAAAATGAATCGATATTTATTTTTATATCTTTTATATCATGTAAATATGCAAATGCTTGTATCATGGTACGAATAGCTGATGCCATTTTACCATCTTTACCTATTACTGCGCCCATATCAGCATCACATACAATTATTTCAACAATAGTAGTACCTTCATCGCCACCAAAACTAGTTACTTTAACTAGATCTGGTTCTTTAGTTATATTTTTTACTATAAACTCAGCATATTCTACTATTGTCATAATTACTTACTTTCCTTTTTTGATTTAGATTCAGCAAATTTTTTCATAACACCATTTTTACTTAATATATTTCTAACTGTATCAGTTGGGATTGCTCCTTGTGATAACCAATATAAAGCTTTTTCTTCATTTACAGTTATTTCTGCTGGATTCTTGATTGGATTATAAGTTCCAACATTATCTAAAAATTTACCATCTCTTTTAGTTCTAGAATCAGCTGCTACAATACGATAAAATGGTTTTTGCTTTGCACCCATTCTTTTTAATCTCAATTTAACTGCCATTTTCTTTCCTCCTTTAAAACTATATGTATAATAACAGAAAAAATAAACAATGTCAACCATTTTAGTTGACATTGCTATTGATTATATTTTTATATTCCAAAATGTAGTTAGTATCGTTATAATTAATATCTATTTTAGATATATTATTTTTATCTATTGTTATATTTACATAATATTTATTTTCCTCAAATGATAAATCATAAATATATATATTGTCAGTAATCTGTGGTTTATTAACTTCTTCATAATTATTAATTCTAATAATTATGTCTTTTAGTTCGACTATATTCTTATCTTGTTCATTTATAAATGTATTATCTGAAATTTTTTCACCATTTATTATTTTATAATACTCAGCATTTAAAATTTCATATTTAACTATCCCATCTTTATTTTCAAAATAACCTAAGTCTGAATTTTCATCTTTTGTTCCAGAATATGAGTATGTTTCTTCTCCATTAGTAATCGTATATTTATATGAATATGATCCATTTAAAAGTTTTTGTAACATTCCAACAATATTTACTTCAACTTTTTCATTTGAATTTTCATTTACGACATTTTTATTATTTAAATCGGAGTATTGTTTTTTATAGCCATTAACAAGAGAAAATATCATTGTAATGACAAACATTATTACAAAAAAAGCACCCCACATACCTAATTTAATTATTGCTTTAGTTCTTGTATTTCCCCAAAGTTCCTTAAATTTTTCTCTTTTAGTTTGCTCATTTTTATTATCACTTTTTTTATTCATACTAATTTATCTTCCCATCTTTAATCTTTTCTTTATCTATCCCATTCAAAAAATCTTTAATATCCATTGCTTTTTTTCCAAATGGCTTTATTTTATCTATATAAATTATGCCATCATTGCAAGTAATTCCAAATGCATTCTTAGTTACTTCAATTTTGTTTACTTCTTTTACATTTTTCTTTTCAAAATGTGCTTCAAGTATTTTATATTCAACATCATCTATTTTAAAATTAGCAAGAGGCCAAGAATATAATCCTCTAATTTTATTTATAATAGTTTTACCATCCTTATCAAAATAAATTGTTTCTTCTTCTCTTTTTATATTATATGCATATGTAACTTCATCTTCATTTTGTGGAACTCTTTTGTTTGTTTTATTAAATATACTTGGTAATGTTTCTATTAATAAATCAGCACCCATTATAGATAATTTATCAAATAAGCTTTCAGTAGTATCTTCATCTCTAATCTCAATTTCTTCAACCTTAATTATATCTCCAGTATCCATATTTTTATCCATATACATAATGGTAACACCAGTTTTTTCATCGCCATTTATTTTAGCCCAATGTATTGGCGCTCCTCCTCTATATTTTGGAAGAAGTGAAGCATGAACATTAATACATCCGTATTCTGGCAAATTAATTAATTCCTCAGGAATTATTTGACCATATGCACAAGTTATTATAATATCAGGTTTTAATTCTAATATTCTATTATAATCTTTTCTAATTTTTTCAGGTTGAAATACTTCTATCCCATTATCTAAAGCAACTTGCTTTACTGGAGTTGAAGTTAAAATATGTTTTCTTCCAACATATTTATCTGGTTGTGATACAACAAGTACTACATTATAACTATTATCTATTAATTTCTGTAAAACGCCTACTGCAAAATCAGGCGTACCCATAAATACTATTTTTTTATTTTTCAATGTAATCACCCTACAAGTATTTTAACATGTTTTATTTGTATTTTAAATAACAAAAAGAAGAAATACTATATTACATTTCTTCTTTCCTAAATTAATGGCTTTTAAACCATTTTAATTAAGATTTCATTCATAACATATATTTTATCAGGATTTATAAATATGTATCCATTTTTTATTATTAAATCTTCATTTTTAATAAGTGGAACTATAGGATAAACTTTATCCATAGATACATTATATTTCTTTTTAAATTCTTCTAAATTTATTCCTCTTATTTTTCTAAATCCTAACATAATTTCATTATCCATTATATCTTTTTCTGTTAATAATTCTTTTGTACTAAATTCTTCATTTTCAATATATTGTTTTAAACTCCTAGTATTATTATATCTAACTCCATCTATATATCCAGATGCCCCTAAACCAAATCCATAATATTCATAATTATTCCAATATTTCAAATTATGTTTTGATTCATATCCAACTTTCGAAAAATTACTTACTTCATAATGATTAAAATTATGTTTCTTTAAAAATTTACAAATATATTCATACATTTCTACTTCTAATTCTTCATCACAGTTTTCATAATTATTATTTTTTAAAATAGTAGAATCTTCTAGTATTAAACTATATGTACTTATATGTTCGGGATTTAATTTCATAAACAATTTTAAATCTTTCTTTAGCATTTTTAAATCTTCATCTTTAAAACCATACATTAAATCCAAATTAATATTATTAAAGTCATATGCTCTACATAAGTCTATTCTCATTTTAGCTTCTTCAAAACTATGATTTCTATGAATTATTTTTTGTAATTCCTCATCAAAAGTTTCAATCCCAATACTTAATCTAGTTACGCCATTTTCTTTTAATATGCTAAGTAATTCTTCGTTTATATCATTTAAATTGCATTCAAATGTAAATTCAACTAAGTCTTTTTTTAATCTTGACAATACTTTAAATAATATTTCTAATTCTTCTTTTGTTAAACTCGATGGTGTGCCACCACCTATATATATAGTATCTACTATATCGTCCATATAAATGTCTTTTATTTCTTTATTTAATTTTTTTAAGTATGGCATAACCCACTCTTTTTTATAAAGAACTTTGCAAAAATCACAATAAGAGCAAATATTTTTACAAAATGGGATATGTACATATACTCCTTTATTCATTGCCTACCGCCTCTATTTTTAGAATTATCTTCAAATAATTCATAAATGCTTCTTCTAAGATTTTCATCTTTTATATCAGTTACTCTATCATATATGGTAGATGTAGGCATATTATAATAAGATGATGCTATTTGTAAAGTCCAACCATTTGTAATCATTTTTTTAGCTATCTCTATTATTTTTCTCTCATCTATGGCCTTACCTCTCTTACCAATTTCTGCACCCTTTCTTTGACCTTTTAATTCAATTTCACTTTGAACATATTTTACTGCTAAATATTTTGCCTCATCAATATTAATTAACTTATCATAATCGTTTATATATTTTTTTATACTGGATTCTGACATTTTAAAATGTTCTGCAGTTTCTTTAATTGTAGCTTTATTATCTATTATATACTGTGCCACATCTAATATTTTCTTTTCTTTCTCTTGCATATTATTATTCCTCTTCTTTTAATATATCTATAAATACATCACTAGGAACTTCAACAGATCCTACCATTTTCATACGTTTTTTACCTTCTTTTTGTTTTTCAAGTAATTTTCTTTTTCTAGATACATCTCCACCATAGCACTTAGCAAGTACATTTTTTTTCATAGCAGATATATTTTCTCTAGCTATTACTTTAGCACCTATTGATGCTTGTATCGGCACTTGGAACATTTGTCTAGGTATTAGTTTTTTTAGTTTTTCCACTATTGATTTACCTCGATTATACGCAAAATCTTTATGAACTATTACTGACAGCGCATCTACTACATCTCCATTAAGAAGTATATCCATTTTTACTAGATTTGATGCTTTATAGCCTATTATTTCATAATCAAATGATGCATAACCTTTAGTTGATGATTTTAGTTTATCAAAGAAATCATATACTATTTCAGAAAGTGGTATTTCATAATGAATGTTAACTCTTGTATCATCTATATATTCTAAATTTTTATAAATTCCTCTTTTATTTTGACATAGTTCCATTATAGAACCTATATATTCTGATGGTACTATTATATTTGTATATATGTATGGTTCTCTTATTTCTTTAATATATGTTCTCTCAGGCATTTTAGTCGGTGAATCAACTTTTACTTCATCACCATTTGTAAGTGTTACTTCATATATAACTGATGGTGATGTTGCAATTATATTTATATCAAATTCTCTTTCTATTCTAGATATTATTATATCCATATGTAATAGACCTAAGAAACCAGTTCTAAACCCAAATCCTAATGCTTCACTTGTTTCTGGTTCAAAGTTTAAAGCTGCATCATTTAGTTTTAATTTTTCTAAAGCTTCTTTTAAAGCTTCATATTTGTTTGGCTCAACTGGAAATATTCCAGAGTATACCATTGGTTTCATTGGTTTATACCCTTCAAGTGGTATTTGTGCTTCATTTTTTTTAGTTGTAATAGTATCTCCAACTGCAACAGATGATATATCTTTAATAGCTGCACATACATATCCAACCTCTCCTGATGTAAGAATCTTTTTTTCAACTACTTTTGGTGTATGAAAACCAAGTTCTACTACTTCAAATTCTTTATTAGACTGCATCATTTTGATAGTATCTTTTACCTCTATTTTTCCATCCACTACTTTTACTAGTGCTACTACACCTTTGTATGAATCAAAATAACTATCGAATATTAAAGCTCTGGTTTTAGCTTTGCTATCAATTTTAGGAGGCTCTATTCTATCAATTACTGCTTCAATCAATTCTTTAACACCTTCACCAGTTTTCCCTGATGCAAGTAATATTTCTTCTTCTTTAAATCCTAAAACTTTTTTTAATTCTTCTTTTACTCTAGGCACATCTGCATTAGGTAAGTCTATTTTATTGATAACTGGAATAATAGTTAAATTATTTTCCATAGCAAGATATAAGTTAGCAAGTGTTTGTGCTTCAATACCCTGTGCTGCATCAACAACTAAAATAGCACCCTCACATGCTGCCAAACTTCGTGATACTTCATACGTGAAATCTACATGCCCTGGAGTATCTATTAAATTTAATATATAATCTTCATCTTTATAATGGTAATTTAATCTAACCGCATTTAACTTTATAGTAATACCACGTTCTCTTTCAAGATCCATATTATCTAGAAGCTGATCTTTCATTTCTCTTTTATCAACACTACCTGTAATTTCTAATATTCTATCTGCGAGAGTACTCTTACCATGATCAATATGTGCGATTATTGAAAAGTTTCTAATATTTTGCTCTTTCATAAATTTCACCTAGTAATAATTTTACTAGATTTTACCCTAAAAGTCTACATAGAAAAAAGTGATTATTTATCACTTTTAATTCTAATATCATCAAGTTTTATATTGATTTCTGTTATTTTTTCTATCATTCTTGTAAAATAATGTTCTAATTTCATTTTATTCACACTTTCATTATTACCTTTAAATTTTTTATTACTTTTTTTTCAATTCTTGAAATATAAGATTGACTTATACCAAGTATGTCTGCCACTTCTT
Organism: Bacillota bacterium; assembly: GCA_015059485.1. Lineage (GTDB taxonomy): Bacteria > Bacillota_I > Bacilli_A > RF39 > UBA660 > RUG14121. The sequence continues at coordinate 18,840 of SVAH01000008.1, read as the reverse complement.
TTTGTGTATATTCTTTAGTGTTATTGAGCCCATATCTCATAATCATTATCTGTTTATCTCTAGGTTTTAGTTTTTCTATTTCATTTTTTAATAATATTTTATCCACTTTATCCTCATATTCTTTACTTACTAAATCATCATCAGTACCAAGTATGTCCTCTAAATGTAATTCATTTCCTTCACTGTCATAGTTAAGCGCATCTTCAAAACTGACCTCTGTTTTTCTTTTTTTATTTTTTCTTAAAAACATAAGAATTTCATTAGCTATACATCTAGATGCATATGTAGCAAGTTTTATATTTTTATCAGGTTTATATGTATTAATCCCTTTAATTAAACCAATCGAGCCAATAGAAACTAAATCATCTAAATCATACCCTGTATTTTCATACTTTTTTGCTAAATACACTACTAACCTAAGATTATGTTCAATTAATATATTTCTAGCCTCTATATTTCCTTCTTTTGCTTTTATCACATAATTGATTTCATCTTCTTTAGATAAAGGTGGTGGCAATTTATCTGTACTTCCAACAAAAAAGCATTCATTATACTTTAATCTTAAAAATTCAATTATTTTTTTTATCATGTTAGATCCTCCAATAATTTATAATTTAAAATACAGTCGATACCATCTATATTAAATTTATCATTACTAAGTCCAATTAAATAATTTGTATATATTTTATCTTTTATTTCTATAGAATATGGTTTAATACATTCAATTATTCCATTATTATTTAACGATTTATATGGTACATATATTGGACTTCGTATTTTAACAAGTTTCTTTATTTTATTTATATCTACTAGTATAATTCCTTTATTAGTATATGGGTCTATTAATTTGTTACCAGTATCTAAAAATGAATTCAAAATGATATTTATATTGTCATCAAAATTAATTTTTATTTTATAGTAATAGTTATAATTTGTTTTTATTCTCTTAAAATAGTTCATTATCTCTTTTGTAAATAATGGTAATAGTATTATTAATAAAACAACATATAAATAATTATTATCTATATTAGTTTTTATTAAATATAATACCCCTCCATATATAGTTGATATCATATAAACATAACTCATATTGTTAACTGTGTATTTTAGATTATTATATGAAAAAGAGATTGTGCACATTAACAGACATATTAATACTTTAATAAAAAATAATAACATAGTATTAATTTTAACGAATAAAAATAGTAATGTGATTTCACCAAATAATGATGATAATAATATTCTTTTAAAATTTGTTCTTCTTTTTAAAACATTACTAGTTATATATAAAATATTAAAATCTAACAAAAAATTTATTATTATCACCACATCTAAATATATTTTCATATCATCACCATATATATAATAACTTATTAAAGTTAAAAAATATGTCGAACTATCTGACAAAATAAAAAATATTAGATTAAATCTAATATTTTATATAATTATTTACTTGCTGTACAATAAACTACTACTCCATTCCATTCAGAACTATTTATATTCCAAGAAAAGCCATTATTATTAATAGTAAAAAATGGAGCTATTTCTCTAATAGCCATACTATATGTATATGTGTAACTATCAGCTGTATTTACTTTGTATACATGACTTGAATCATAATCATAGTTATAGATTATTGATTCATATTCAATATTCTTAAAATTTGAAAAACAATTTATATATTTAGGTTTAAATCCCAAATTAAATGTTTGTACAGACGTAGAAGAAGTAAAATGAAAATTTGATGCAGCTGTCGTTAATGAATTAAGTTGAGACTGTAAACTAGAAATTGTTGCATCCTTTGTATTTATTTGACTCTGTAATGCTGCTTTTTCATTAGTTAATGTTTCATTTACACTCGTTAAATTACTCACATGGCTTTGTAAATTAGAAACTGTGGTATTTTGAGTTGTATATAATGTATTAAGTGCTTGATCTAAGGTAGTATTTTTGTATGTTATATCACTTGCAGCATATTTATGTGCTGCATATACACTTATACTTGAAAATATTAGGGCTCCTAATATAAACGCAAATATTCTACTTTTCAATATTTTTTTCATACAGACCTCCTATTGCATATATATTATATCATGCTACCCCCCCCCCATTGTCAATAGAGGCAGTGTATTTTTTACATTAGTGTAAATATTAAAAAAATAAAAATAGAATATAACATCCTATTTTCTTCTATTTTCACTAATCATTTCAATATCTTCTGATAATTGTTTTATTCTTTCTATTATTCTTCTTGCTTTTATTACGTCTGATGTACTTCTTCCTCTTAAATGATCTTCTAATTCTTCAATATTAAGATTGGATGTAAAAAATGTTGGTAGCTTATCATTCATTCTTGATTGAAGAATTGTTCCTAAAACTTCATCTCTCCCCCAATCAGTCACTTTTTCAGCACCAATATCGTCAAGAAGTAAAATATCTACTTTTTGATAATAATCCATCTTGTCTGCGAATAAATCCCAATCATCTTTCAATGTTCTAAGTGCTTCTGGAAAATATACTATTTCAATATCAACATTTTTCTTTATATGTAATTCATTAAGTAAGCAAGATATTAAAAATGTTTTACCGCATCCAAAGTTTCCATGTAAGAATAATCCCTTCATATTTTTTGATGCATCATATTTATCATAAAAGTCTTTAAGCCATTTAATTACTTTTACCCTATTTTTATCATTAATATCTATGTCTTTCATTCTAGCTGTTTCTATTATTTTTCCTTCAGTCTTCTTTTTATTTTTCTTTTCTTCAACTTCTTTAGTATATCTACATGGAGTATATGTAAAATATAATTTATTTTCTATTTTGTTTGGATATTCTGCATGTCCTTCATAATTTGATGAACATTCAAATAGTCCTTTACATTTACTGCACTTTTCTATTTGTTCTAAAATGTTTTCAAACTTTGAAGTATGTTTCATTGCTTCTTCTTTTGATATATCTAGCTTTTTTATTAAATTTTTAAATTTTGGGTTGTTACATGCATTCTCATAGTTTCTCTGTAATCCAATTCTTACTTTTTCACTATTAGTAACAATATTTTTTAAATTATTCATTAAATCACCTAAATTCACTTAATAATTCTTCTAATTCATCTGATTCTTCTTTTGAAATTGTTTCTTTTTCTATTTTTTCATTAAACCAAATTGGCTTTTCAATAACTTTTACTTTTGGATTGATATCTTGTATCTTTTTAGTATATTTTTTATTTTGCTTTTCAGCTATATTCATTGCTTCTACCGCTGTTTCTATTCCTGCACGTTTCCAATGTGTTGCTATTGTTTCAATTAATGGTGCCGATAATTTATTGTCATTAGTCCTAAGCACATAATCAATTAAAACATTAACTACTGCTGGCTTTAAATCAATATCAATAAGAAGTCTTTCTAATAATTTTAATTCTCTTGATGTTGGAGGTACACCCTTATTCTTATTTTTTAAAAAATTAAATGGTGATGTATTTTCAAATACTCCAATTATTTTACCACGCTTAGAATTATCACCAGCAGGTGTTTTCAAATACTCTGGTTGCGTTCTATATATCAGCGTTGGTAATTTACCAGTATGCGAATATTGATAATACTTTCTTGCTGCAATTCTCAAATCTTCTTTGTTTATATAACCTTTTTCGTTTATAACCGTTCTAAGTAATTCAGTTACTTTAAGAGAATCTAAATCATATATAAATGATAAATTATTTAAAAGTTCTCTAACTCTTTTATTAAATGTCCTTTCATTAACTATATTTTTAGGAAGAGAGGAAACAATCATTTCAAAATCTAATCCATGACTTAATTTCAACTCCAACGTTGTCTTTTCTAAAGTATCAAAGCTATTTGATACACTAACTGCTTTAAATGTTGTATCTAATGATTTTGAAATATCTATAAAACCACTAGTATCTATATTTTCAATACTATACTCTTTTTTTAAAATATCATACTCAAATTTACCGATATTATTATATAAAACTACATTAAAAATTGGGTGATTAAAAAATTCTTTAGCAGATAATGGCGAGTATAATTCATATATATATTCATTAGTTATATTTTCTTTATAATATGTTTTTATAAGTCCCATAGACTCTAATGCTTCTCTTGCTTCTTTTATACTTTTTAAATCACTTTTTAAAATAGTCATTAAATGATGATGATTATAATCTAAACTTATATTTTTATATTTTTCTAAATCTCGCCACAAAGTAAAATATAAACTAACCGCATTAGAACCAATAATAGGTTCGTATAAACTTATTAAAGTTTTATGATCTTCACTGGTAATAATAGTCTTATTTACTACTTGGTATTTATCTGCTGGAAGTAATATTATGTCTTTCATATTAATCACCTTTACTAAATTAATTGTAACAAATTTCTATCAAAATGTCTTTATTTTTTTATTCAAACATATGATATATCTATATATAAACTTTCTTTATATTCTCTCTTTTAGCTTTTTTGTTTTATCTACTGAAAGTCCAGTATTTTTTGAAACATTTTCCATACTCATACCATTTCTTAATAAGTTCTTTGCTATTTCTATTTTTTCTTGTTCAATACCTCGTTTTAATCCTTCTTCTGTTGCCTTTTTTTTAGCCTCTTCTACTGCCTCTTCTCTTGCTTCTTTCTCCACTTGTTCCCTAAACGCTTCTCTATCATATTCAAATGCAAATGTCTTATCTCCTAAATATCCTATTGACTTTATATTTTTTATAATATTTCTCATCCTTGCATCCCCTCCAAATAACTTGTCTAATTCTTTTTTATTTCTTTCTATAAATAACAATAAGTTCTTTTCTTTCTCTGTTATTTTTTTCTTATTATACAAATTATTCTTTAGATATTCAAGATTTATATCATAAATAATTTCGTTATTGTAAACATCCGATATATTTAAATTCTTCTCTCTTAATTCTATTTCATACACTAATCTTTCATTTTCTTTTCCTTTAATTCTTGGACTAGCCGATATATTTATTTGAATTATAAACTTCCTTTTTGACATACCTTCTTTTATTTTTTCTACATTTTCACTTCTTAAATATGATACATAATCTTTATTCTTTCTTATTAATGTCTCCCCAATTGTTTTATTCATTTCTATATTTATTACTTTTTCTTCTACTTCTACTAGTATATCTGTTTCTCCTATTTTTTTATCTAGATTTCTTCCTGATATAAAATTATTTTTATACTTCAAATGACTCTCTACATATTCAATATCCATTCCTGTGCAATAATTAATTAAGTATGCTAAATAATATTTATTACTTTCATCTGAAAACACTTTTTTGAATGCTGAATCCAATTTTAAATCTACTATATTCTCTTCTAAATCTTTTAATACTTCTTCATTTACTAATTTTTGTGTTATCATTTTTTTCATCTCTTTTCTATAATATTTTTTTTAGACTTTTTTAGTCCTTCTACTAGTAATATTACAAAAAAGTTTTCAATTTCCTTTTTTTTCAGTGAAATTTATTAAAAAAATTAAAAAAAATTGGATTTTTATCCAATTTTAATATAAAAAGGAATGAACTATTCATTGTTTTTTTTATCGAATACATATGATATGTTAAATGATAAAAAATCAAACATTAAATTTCTAGTTTCCTTATCTATAGATGTTAAATTTTTTATTACTTTAAATCCAGTCTTTATTTTTTTTATATCATATAAATTATAAACACCTGCATCTTCTAATGCTTTAAATAAAGCTGTTACAATTTTTTTTCTTGTCGCATCATCATGGTTATCTAACCATATTATAATACTTTTATCTAATTTTTTGCTTAAATTGCTCAACTTAGTTCTTTTAAATGTGTTATAATCAATTATCCAAGTTAAAACTGAATGAGCAAGTATATCTTTTTTGGTTGATCTAATTACAGTAAAATTATCATTATGTCTAAGAAGTAAACCTACTAATGAATAATTTGGAATAATTTGTATTAATCTTTTTTCTATTCTTTTATATTCATGCGAATTTATTTCATTCAATCTCAAACCTGGACCATCATTACTATAAATTCTATTTATTTTGAATCTAATTAATGGATGACAATACATTGATGAAACTAAAGCTAAATTACCACCTTTAGAATGTCCTCCTATTATTAAATTTTTATCAAACATATTAACTGTTTCATTCAAATATCTAATTGCATATTCTTGAGCAGGAACAGGAAATTTATAAACCATTTCAAAATCTTCTTTCCAACCACTAAGTAAATGATCAGTCCCCTCAAAAGCGACATATGTAAATGTATTTCGCAATTTAAATGTCATTGCACAAAACTGTTTTTCTTTATCACCTATATATTTATAATTGTATACCAATACATCTCTATACCTTTTTAATCCCACTATTTCTCTAATTATTTTATAACTATCTGTTTGCGCAATACCTAGCTTCGCTGCATCTTTTATAGTATACTTTCTTAAAAAAATTTCAAGTGCATCATATAAACGCATAAAATTTCTGTTTTCACTAATTATTCCACCAAATTCAGAATACGAAATAGACGAAAATATGACATTATCTATTTCTGTAAATTCAAGTTGCTTAAATGATTTATTTCCATTTCTTTCTAAATATGTTAATATATTTTCCAATTTACATCACTCCACATATCGAAAAAAAGACTATCAGTCTTTCTATTTATTATATTTTTGCTCCAATTTATCAATTCCATTTTCTAAATCTTCTAACTTGTTATAGAAAGATACTTCATGTAACACTTGAATTCTTTCATCTTTTAAATAGCTCTCAGCAAATAGCCTATAATATCCATTGAAGTCATACTCATTATTATAATAATATACTGTTATAACTTTTTCTTTTTTTCCCTTTATCAATTCTTTATGAGTTTTTACAACATGATTATCATACTCACTATTTACCACTATATTATACTTTTTCAATAAATTATCACCCTTATTAACGATAGATTTATGAATAAATATACATAAAAATATTAACGGAATAGCGAGAATTAGCAGTATTTTTTTTACATCTAACATAGTCTACCTCTTTCACTTTTTAAAAGAATCTAATTATGTCTTGTATAGTTATATATATCATAAGTATCATTAGAAGAATAAAACCAACAGTATGGAATTTATTTTCTAACTCTTGATTAACTTTAGAGCCTTTTATTTTTTCAATAATCAAGAATAAAACTCTTCCTCCATCAAATGCTGGAAATGGTAATATATTCAAGAATCCAACATTTATTGATAAAAATGCAAGTAAATATAACATATAATTTAAGCCGTATCCAATTCCTTGATTAACAACTTCATACATTCCAACTGGACCAGATAAAGCTTTAATTGATAATTTGCCTGTTATTAACCCTCCAATTGTCATAGCCATTGTTTCTATAACTATTATGAACTTAGTAAAAGCGTATTTAACTGCATTTAAAAAGCCTTTATTTTGTTTTGATTCAACTTTAAATCCAAAAACTCTATTTTCTTCACCTTTTTCATTTTTTATAATTTCTGGTTTAACATATAAAGTTTCTTTTTTACCATTTTCATGTTTTATCTCAATTTTATATTTATTATCTTTTGACTTATATATAAGTAATAATTGTGCTTTATCCCAACTAGATACTTTTTTATCATTAATAGATACAATAGTATCACCCTCTGTTACTCCTGCTTTATCCATTGCAGAATCTTTAACAACTTCAACTATTTTAGGCGTACTAACTGCAGACCCCCATATTAAAGCGCCTAAAAATAACACAACAATTGCTAATATAAAATTATTCGTAACACCCGCTACTAGTATTATTAAACGTTGATACCATGGCTTATTACACATTAATTTTTCTTTTTTTATCTTATTATCATCTTCATAAACTTCCCCGGCCATTGCAACAAAGCCACCTATTGGCAAAGCTCTTAAATTATAATCAATATTATCTTTTCCTTTATGTTTAAAAACTACTGGCCCCATACCAATTGAAAATTCATATATATGAACTCCGAATTTTTTAGCCCACATAAAATGTCCAAACTCATGAACAATAATTATAATTGATAATAATACTATTAATATAAGAATTGATAATATCCACATATCTTTTCCTCCCTATAACCATGAAAATAATATTAAATATCCTAATGTTACAAAAATTAAACTATCAAGTCTATCTAGTATACCACCATGACCTGGCATAATTTGTGAAAAATCTTTAATATTATTTTCTCTTTTTATTTTACTAAACAATAAATCTCCAAATTGTCCTAATACTGACAAACAAATTGTAGCAACAATAACTTTAATAATTAAAGTTTTAGATATAAAGAAATAATAAAATAAAGTTGCTACTATTGTTGCAATAGTTGTTCCAAGTACAGATCCTTCAATTGTCTTGTTTGGCGAAACATGAGGAATAAGCTTGTGTTTACCAAAAGCCATTCCCATAAGCATTGCAAAGATATCTGTAAATATAGGTATTAATGCTATATAAACAAAATGCCATAAATCAAACATTCTTGTTAATATGATTCCATTAAATGCTATCCCTAAAAATACTATTCCACCGCATAAATAAATTGCATCTTTAGATGTATAAGCATCTTTTTTATATATTAATGTTGGAATAAACATACTAAGCATAGTTATTGCAAGTCCTCTATATGTTAAGCCAAAAGCAATAGAATACCCATCATACTCTGCTATTGTTAACATAAATACACATATGTATGCCATGAAAGCCATAAAGCCTGGTATTCTTTTATGATGTTTTTTTAAATCTATTATTTCCTTTAATCCTAAAATTCCTATTAATCCTACTCCTAAAATAAATGGTTCATGACCATATATTACTAATGGTACTACAATTATTAATGCTACTATTGCACTTATTATTCTCTTTTTCATCTTACACCTACCTACACAAGTATACTACTAAATGATTTATAAATCAATTTTATAAATCATTTTCATCAGGTTCCTTTACATCACAATAATTATTTTCTAATGACAATTTTTTATTTCCTATAATTACATTATCATTACAAACTAATATATTATATTTTTCATATTCATATAAATCATATTCTTTATCTTCTAATTCTTTAACTTCTTTATTTTCATAATCTTTCAATAAATCTTTTAATTTTATTTTTTCATCTTTTAATACATAGTTTAAATCATAAACATCATTATTATATACTACATAAACATTAGATAAACAACTTGTATAATATCTGTTTTCTTTTGTTTCAACATATTCAGTTTTATCTTTATCACAACTTCTATTCTCTACAACGTTAATACTAAATTCATCATAATTGTTATCAGAAATCAAATATGCATCATTCATAGTTATTGTATATACATCATCATCTTTTTTTATACTAGAAATTCTACCTACGACTTTCACATTATCATAAACTTTTATACTATCTATATTACTACTATCAAATAAATAGCATTTATATATAATATTATCATTAAATATTACTGTACCATTAATACTATCATCATTATTAACAGTATATGATTTTAAATCTAATTTATTATTTCCTTCTTTATAGCTTACTTTAGCATCTATTATATAAAATTTATTTTTATAATTCTTAAAATTATTAATAATATCACTTGATAAGCTATTAATATCTTTTTCTTCTAATAAACTACTTTTACAATAATTACTCTTTCTATATAAAAAGTCTGTATATATTTTATTATCACATTCAAATTGCCTATATAAAATACTATTATATGTTTTAAAATGATCACTAGATTTTATGGATACTGCAAATATTGGTTTAAATTTCATAAAATAAACGCATCCTATATCTAATAAGAATAATCCAATAATTAATGTTATCACATATAAAGACATTATTGATAATTTTCTTTTTCTATCTGATATTAAACCTATTACTGATATAACTATTCCCAAAATAATTAAAATCAATCTATTTATGCTATATCCTTTAGTAAAAAAAGCTACTATAAATACTAATACACTTATTATATTTAATGTTTTAGAAATATTTTTCATATTATCAACTCTCTATCATTAAATAAATTATATCTTAATTAAATAGTTAATTCAACTTAAAAAACTAGAATTTCTTCTAGTTTTATTATTAAGCTTTAACAATATCAATTGCTTTACGCATTTTCATATCATATTTAATGAAATCTAATCCACCATAACTTTCAATGAATTCGTCTTTTTTCATTCCATAATTTTTAGCCATGGTTTCTGCTTCTTTTTCTGCATCTTTATCAGATACTTCAATTTTTTCTTTATCAATTACTTCTTCAAGTAAATATCTATATTTAATTCTCTTAATAGCTTCTGGTTCCATTTGTTTATGTAAATCATCATGAGTTGTTTTAGTAAATTCATAATATTGTTCTAAATTTAAACCTTGATGTGATAGTTGATGTTCAAAATTATGCATCATATGATGTACTTCATCATCAATTATTTCTTCATTTAGATCAACTTTCATATTATTGGCTGCTTTATCTAAGCATTTTTCAGCATATTCTTCATCATTTTTTGCTTTCTTTGACTCTTCAAGATTAGATTTTACTTTTTCTTCAAATTCTTCTTTTGTTTTTACATCTTTATATCCTAAATCTTCAAATAAATCTTTATCAATTTCAGGAAGAACTCTTTCTTTAATTTCAACAACTTTTACATCAAACTTAACTTCTTTACCTGCAAGTTCTTTAACATAATCATCAGGAAATTTTAAATCTATAGTTTTTTCTTCATCAACTTTCATTCCTTCAACTGCTTCTTCAAATCCTGGAATAAATGTATGAGATCCAATTTCAAGCGGATAATTTTCACCAGTTCCACCATCTAGTTCTTTTCCATCAACATAACCTTTAAAATTAATTACAGCTGTATCTTTTGCTTTTACAACTCCATCTTTTTTTACAACTATTTCTGCAAATCTAGTTCTTAAATTATCAATTTCCTCATCAATTTCTTTTTTAGTTACTTTTACAGCATCTTTCTTTATACCAAGTTTAGTATAATCACCTAATTTAATTTCTGGTTTTTCTGTAATAGTAAATACAAATTTAACTTTATCTTTGTCTATTTCTTTTACATCTAATTTTGGCTCAATAATTGGAACTAATTTATTATCTTCAATTACCTTTCTATAAGCAGGATCTACTGCGTCATCAACAGCATCCATAAATAAAGTTTCAATACCAAGTTTTTTTATATAAACATCTTTAGGTACGCATCCTTTTCTAAATCCATCAATCTTTACATCTTTTACTTTTTTCTTAAAAACTTTATCTAAGATATTTTCCCATTCTTTTCCTTCGATAACAATTTCAATTTCATGTACATTTTTCTTCATATAATAATTCTTTCCTTTCAAATTCCTTTGTATTATATAATAAATTTAACAAATTTACAACTATAATACAAAATATGCTCATTAGTTTACACTATCTTTTTGATATTTAACTTCTCGCACTAGTCTTCTACTAGGCACATTTTCTTGTGCATATTCATTCAGTTCATACATTTGACCAATAAACAAATTTAATACAGAATTGTAATCAGGTACTATTTCTTTATCATCAGAAATTAACTCTTCAAATAATTGAGCATATATCATTAATTCTTTATATTCTTTTTTTATTCTAGCTTTATGTATAATGGTACTTTTAATTTCAGACACTAAATTATTAAAATCTTTATTATCAAAAGTTTTATTAAACAAAATTTTTTTTGCTATAGCATCTATTTTTTCTTCGTTTAATATAAAACTAGGTAAGCAAATTAATTTAGGTAAATCTTTATAATTAATTTGTTCTATTAAAAATAAATCATCATTATTTGTTAATTTATTATCAAAACTATATTCTTTAGAATTTCTATACTCTTCTAAACTTTCAATACTATTATGTATTGTAAATAATGAAATTGGAGATATTTCTAATTTTTTTTCTTTTCCATACATAAATGATACTTTAGATAAATCTATATAACCATTATTATTTAAGAATAATAAAAGTTCTTCTCCACCTGATTTTAAATATATTTTTTCGAACATAGACTGCAAATTTGGACTTTGATTTTTAAAATTAACTTTTAATTTTTCCATTCTATCTTTTGCAACCCTATATTCAGTTCTTCCTATTTCTGATAATAATTCAAAATCACAATTTAATATTTTATAAATTTTACAATTATCATTTTCACTTATATAAGATAATATTTTAGTTAGTATATTTATTTTAGTGTTAATACGTAAATCAGAGGCAAGTAATTCGAGTATCCATGCTGGTGATTTATCAAATATGATTTTAATAATATCAAAACTGTTATAATCATGATTATAGTATTCTTTTCTTAACTGAGTTAATCTATAATCTTCCTTTAATTTGCAACTTATATCATTATACCCAAGTAAGTCACACATTCTAATAATTTTTCTATATTCTTCTGTTTCATAATTCTTTTCAATAATTTCTGTTATTGAATTTCCAACTAGTGGTAACTTTATATCTTTATCTTCTAGATTTTTAATAAAAGTATCTGCTAGTGTCCATATTATTACATCATCGCTGCCTTCGCTTTTTTTTAATGCTTCATAAAGTAATATTTCATTTGCAAGTGCTTCACTATTTTTTTTATATCTTTCTACTTGATTTTTATAAGCATTTCTTCTAGCACAATCAACTGATGTTTCATATCTTGCTTGCATAATCCATTCCTCCCTTATTAATTAAGGATAACACTCAAGATATTTTTTCGCAATAAAAAAGTAGTATTACTACTACTTAACATCTTTTATTACAACATCATAAGAACCATTTGGACTTTCAACAGAAACAGTTTCACCTTTTCCATGTCCAATAACAGCTTTACCAATTGGAGATTCATTTGATATTTTATTTTCAAATGGATCTGCTTCAAGTGAACCAACTATTTTGTATTCTTCAACTTCACCATCATCATATTCAATAGTTACTGTTGAACCAACACCAATAGCTCCACCTTTTGCTCCTTCAGCAATTGTACAATGTTCTAATTTATATTCTAATTCCTTAATTCTTCCTTCAAGTAGTGCTTGATCATTTCTTGCAGCATCATAATCTGAATTTTCTGATAAATCACCAAGTGCTCTTGCTTCTTTTAAGGCTTTTATTACTTCTGGTCTTTTTACTTCTTTAAGTTCCTTTAACTCTTGTTCTAATTCTAAATACCCCTCAGCAGTTAAAGTTATAGTTTCTTCTTTTTTCATTCTTTTCATCTCTTTCCAAAAAATTTACAATCAAAATCATACTATAAATAGTTGCCTTTGTCAAACACTTTTAAACGCATCATATCATATTTTTGCAATTTAATATCTACTTTCATTTTTACAATCATTCTAGGATGCCTTGCAACATCGATTATTTCATCATTTTCATCATATATCTTATTCACTTCATATGTATAAGTTTCCAAATTTGGTCCAAAAAATTCTACAACATCACCAGTTTTAAAATAATTTCTTTCTTCTATTGTTACAATATGTGTATCCTCATCATAATCCAGTACTAATCCTAAAAAATCTTGATTAGATACTTCATCTCTACCTAGGAAGTATTGTTCTTCTTTTGTAGGCAATTTATCAAAAAATTGTGGTGTTGAATCACGATTAGCACATCTATTTAAGATGTCTAAATAATATTTACAATCACTATCAGTTAATGTATTCGATAAAACTTTATCAATTATTCTACGATAAACATTAATTACAGTAGCTATATAATATATTGAACGCATTCTTCCTTCAACTTTAAAAGAGTTAACACCGATATCTATCATCTCTTTAATAAATGGAACCATATTTAAATCTTTTGGAGTAATACTATAAGGATGATTATTTTCCATATCAAATATCCATCTACATATTTGAGCACATCCTCCACGATTAGAATCTCTATTTGTACAATAATTAGATAATATGCATTTGCCTGAAATAGATGTACACATAGCTCCATGTATAAAGCATTCTAATTCTAAGTTAGTTTCTTCTTTTATTCTTTTTATATCTTCTTTTGATGCTTCTCTTGCAAGTACAAGTCTTGTAACGCCTAAATCTTTATAATATAATCCTTGGCCATAATTTAATGTACTAGCTTGAGTAGATAAATGTGTTTCAAATTTAACACCAAGTTTTTTAGCTGTTGTAAGTGCTATTACATCACTTGCTATTATTGCATCAATACCGCAATCATCTAATTTTTTTAAGTATTCTTCTAACCCTTCTAAATTAGCATTATGAAATACTATATTAACTGTTACATAAACTTTTTTATTTAATTTATGTGCAAATTCACATGCTTCCTTTATTTCTTCTATACTAAAGTTTTTAGCATTAGCACGTAAACTAAATTCTCTTCCACCTATATAACAAGCATCTGCTCCATAAAGGTATGCCATTTTAAGTCTTTCTAAGTCACCAGCAGGCGCAAGTAATTCTACATTACTTTTCATTCTTAGGCACCTCCTTTAATTTATAGATAGTACTCTTATGTAAGAATCCTGTATCACTATCTATATTTAAATTGAATTCATTATTCTTTAAATCTTCAATTAGTTTTATTTCATCATCATCGCTCAAAAATACAGGATTAATTATGTAATACAAAATGTTATTCAAATCAATTAATTCTATACCATTATAAAAGCTTTTTTGATATCCAACAGTACCATACTCATTTTCTACCATAATAAACTTATTATTAGATATACTTTCATATATTTCTTTACTATTTTCGTAAGTCAAATCAAATTCATCATAGTAGTTTTTTAAAAGTGTTCTTCTTGAATACATAGCTTGTAAGTATCCCATTAAGAAAATACATACAGGCCTTTCAACATTATTAGTTATTTCTTTTATTTCATCATATGTTATATCAGATGATACTACTACACTATCATTTTTCTTTAAATTTTCATTTATACTTTTATAATTAGTTCCAAAATGATTTTGATAATTAATAGTTATTACATCTAGCTTTAATTTATTAATTACATAAAGTACCCCAAAATCATCATAAACTATACCTTTAATCTTCTTTTTATTATTGTTAAGTAACTCTTCTAATTTATCTATTGATTCATTATCAAGTATTCTATTAATTAATATGAATGAATCATCTTCTATTTCAGATAAATCATATGTATTTAAAAATCCTACGCAAAAGCCTTTAAGTGGAAAAAGAAAGTTTTCTACTCCAACTTTCTTTAATTTAGAAATTATATTAATATTTTTTACTATATATAATAATTTATTTGTTTTCATTTTTTTTCATACTGACAGATAAACCGTCGCCTAATTCTAAGAATTTTGTTTCAAATTCTTCATTTCCTTTTAAGAATTCAATATATGTTTCTATTTTATCCACTAAAGCTCTTAAATTTTTACTTTCAATAGTATCTTTCTTACCAACAAGTCCATGAAAATTTAAATTATCAGTTATGATAACTCCACCTGGAGCTAAGAAATATTTAAACTTTTCAAAGAATTTCTTATATTGTCCTTTAGCTGCATCTATAAATATTAAATCATATGAAACATTAGATAAATTTACTTCTAATGCATCTTGATACACTACATTAATTTTTTTATCAAGTCCTGCTTTTTTAACATTTTTTAAACATTCCATATATCTAGCTTCATCACGCTCTATTGTAGTTACTGTTACATCGCTTGATGCTGATGCCATAAGTATTGTAGAATAACCAATTGCACTACCAATTTCTAAAACGTTTTTTATATTATTAGCTTTAATATATTTCATAATAAACGCTATTGATTCTTTTTCAATTATTGGAACATTATTCTCCTTGGCATAATCTTCCATTTCTAATATTAGTTCTTTCATATTATCAACCTACTTCTCTAATTATTTTATAAAACTCATCAATTGTATTTGCAAAATACACTTTTCCTGTTTTTATATCTGCATAAAAGTATAAATAATCTGTTTTACTTGGATTAAATACTGCATCTATGCTCATTAGACTTGGATTAGATATTGGGCCTACTGGTAAACCTAAATAATTGGTATTTCTAGTATTATAACCATTACCTTTATTTAATTCATCTACTGTAAGTACACTGCCCATTTCTTTTTGCTCTGCATAATAAGTTGTAACATCCATCCCTAAACTCATATTAACTTTCAATCTTTTATATATTACTTGTGCTACAGTTTTCCTATCTGTTTCTGTATTTGCTTCAAGTTCTACTATTGAAGCCATTGTAAGTATTTCATGAATATTATAACCACTCTTAGTTATATCATCTTTATATGGTTCTAATTTTTTACTTGTTTCATCAAGTAATTTCGTAATTACACTTTCTATACTTGAATCACTCATAAATTCATAGGTGTCTGGCATGATATAACCCTCAAGTCCATAATAGATTTTATCATTTAATATATCACTTGTCAAAAACCAATATTTATCAATCATTTTTTGTAAGAATTCTTTATCATTCATTACATCTAGCATTTCATCTTTACTAAATTTAAAATTTTCACTTAAAACTTCTACATAATTTAATAATCGTTTACCAGGAAGTAATGTGATTTTTTCACTTTCAACTTTTATTTCACCTTTGCTAAACTTTGCAAGTATACTTGATAAATTCATAGATTTATTAAGAGAATATGTTCCAGCTTGTAATGTTAAATCATTATTAAAAAACATATAAATCATTGCAACTTTATCATTTTTAATCAAGTCTTTTTTTTCTAATTCTTTAGCAATTTCGATTTTGCTTTGTCCTGGTTTTATTATAAATTCTATTTCTTTAGTATCTTTCTTATTTACAGCTCCTATACTCGTAAAATAATACACTGTAAATAGTAGTAAAATTATTGTAAAAATTGTCAGTATCCCCATTATTATCTTTTTCTTCATATTTATTTCTCTCCATTTTTTATATCAGGCAATTTTGAAAATATAGTTTCAATTACATCCCATTCTTCATCAGTTTCAATTGGGTATAAAGTTTTATCTTTTCCAGTTGGATCAAATATTGATGCATAAACCAGTATGTTATCAAAATCATCTGTCTTATTATCTGTATATCCAACATAATTTTTTTTATTCTCTTCATCATAAAATTCAAAAAGAATTTCATATTCAACTTCTTTTCCGTCTTCATCTTTAGCTATTATTACATTCTTATTTTCCATTTTCAAGCTCCTTTTCTCTGATAAATGATTCTAGTATTAATGTTGCTGCAACACCATCTATTACCTTTTTTCTCTTTTCTCTAGACTTATCCATACCAATTAATATATTTTCAGCTTCTGTAGTGGTTAACCTTTCATCAACCAAATTAACTTTTATATTAATATTTTCTTCAATTATCTTTTTAAAATTCATTGATCTTTGGGCAGCAAAACCACAAGAATTATCCATATTTTTAGGAAGTCCCAAAGCTATCTGTGTAATATTATTATTTTTAATTATTTCTTTTAACTCTGGTATTATACTTTCATAATCTTCAAAATTAAATCTTATAACTTTTAAAAATGACGCCAAGGTATTTGTTCTATCACTTATTGCAACACCACATGTTTTAGTTCCTAAATCTAACCCTAAATATCGCACTTTAAAAATTCCTTTAATATTATCGCAAGCACAGTTGCTCTATCTATACTTAGCATTTTTTTTCTAGCATCTTTATAACTTGAAATATACCCTGGATCATTTGTGATTAGATACCCAACTATTTGATTAATTGGGTTATAACCTCTTTCCTCTAAAGCATCATATATTTCATTTAAAGTTTGAAAAACTAAACTTTCTTGTATTTGTGATAAATCATATAAACTTGTTTTATCGTCCATCTTTACACCTCTTTAAAACTATAAATAGTTTACCATTTATGACTATTTTTATCAATATACACTAGCAAATTTAAAAAATGTAAATATTGTCGAAATATTTACATTAAGGTACTAATACTATTCTGAAACCAAACTCAATATTTGCCCCACCTGCATTGCGATTAAAGCTGAATGGACCTGAAAGAACGCCTAGATTATAACTACCACCTCGGCGAAACCAAGGACTAGCAAAAAAATTAAAGTATGAATGATCAGCATACCAATTATTGTGATGATATGGTCCATTTGAATCATGACTGTAATCATAGAATGGACCCATTTCTCCAGTTGCATCTCCAAGTATTCTTTTACTATAATCATAGTCATTTGTTGATTCGCCATATATATCAAAATATTTTGAATTATAATTGGCAATACTTGTAGAATCAAAGCCACTTGAACCTAATGTTCCTGTTCTATATGATGCAGTGTATTCCCAAACTCCACCTGACATATCATAGATACCTGTAATATTTCCTGTAGTTGATGCTTTTACTCCTGTTGTTGTATTATATGCTAAAGTCTTTGATGAATCATTTCCGTATGTTCCTGGATATGTACTTTGATTTGTTCCATCTACTGCTGCATATCCTGTTAGATAATCTGAATTATTATTTATTCTTATATCTTCACATGTTCCATTTGTACATCTTCCATACTCTGAATGGTATAGGTATGCTACAGCTCCCCATTCTGTATTTTTCATCATGTGTGAATTATCTGTTCTTTTATAATTATATCCTAATTCAAAGAATGTTTTTACTGTTTGATTTCTAAGTGATGTTTGGGAAGGTTTTGAAGTAAGTTGTGATGTACTTCCTGTTGATTCAAATTTTGCTACCCATAATCCATTTGTATTCATACTTATGAATGCTGGATGTGTCATATATTTGTTATCTGCAC
>SVAH01000031.1 GCA_015059485.1 Bacillota bacterium | reverse complement strand
TTAGAAGAAGCATTTAACTGTTCTGTTGATTTAGTTTCAACTGGAATAAATAATAAAGAATTTATAGAAAAAATACGAAAAGGTAGTGTATTATTATATGAAAAATAAAGAAAAAACAGAAGATTTAATAAACTATATGTTAAATTTATGTAATAAGATATATTATCTTAAAGATAGGTTCGGAAATTCATATGATGATTTCTTAACAGATGATGCATACCAGTTAGCTGTATGTATGGTCATAATTGATTTTGGTGAATCTGCTAAAAACCTTGCAAAAGAAATAGAAGATGAAAATCCTCAATTTCCATGGCATGATGTAATAGGTATGAGAAATATATTTGCTCACAACTACATGGGAATAGACTTTGATGAAGTATGGACTGTAATTCAAGAGGATTTACCTTACTTGGAAAAATTATTAAAAGAAATGTTATCTAAGATACAAAAAAATTAAAATTTATTCAGAGGATTATTTTGTATTGTTTTTTCAATCCTCTGATACTCACGATTTATTCCCATTCTAATAGGATTACACTTCTATCAGCATCATTTTCATCTGTTTTTATTATCCATTTTACTTCATCACCTGCAGATATTTTTGCAATGTATTGTATTAGTTCTGGGATTGGTATCATACATTGTGAATTTATTGATTCTATATTTGTTCTGTAATCGAATATTACTTCTTCTTTCATGTTAATCATACTCCTTTATTATTTCTTTCATATAATTTATATCATCACTTGATATGTATTCTCCAGCAAACATTTCTCCTTCTTTAATGTATCTATCTATAAATGATAGTAGTGATTGTTTAAAGTAGAGTTTACTTTTAAAGTTACCGTAATGTTTGAAGAATCCAAGGTCTATTTTAATATCCTCATCATGTCTACTTCTAAGAAGTGTAGTCACTGTTTTTTCAAGTGTTTCAAATTCTCTTTTATCTTGTTGATCTTCAATGTTATTCTTCTTTTCTAGGAGTTGTTTTATCATATGGTATTCCTTAATGTTTTCATTTAATTTTCTGTATAAGTTTTCGCTTAGTCTTTCCATGTTGTTTTGTTCATTGTATAACATGTGAATGTATCCTTCTATATCATCGATGTTTTGTTTGTAGTTTTTAATTATTTGACTTTTTATTTCCAGCTGAGATGCATATGCCTTCTTATCTATTTCCAGTTTTGTTTCCAAGGCTTCTCTGATGTATGAACTTTTCTTTCCTTTATCAATATGTTCTAATAGGTCATTTTTATCTCTGAAGTTGTATATTTTTTCCATCTAATCCCTCACTTATTAGCTATGAACCTATGATACAACAGATATGATAATAATATAATAATATAATATAATTATTATAATAAAATAATAATAATATAATATTCTACGAAAGTATCTGCATAGCATAGGGATTTTTCATTCTTTACATCTTTACAAATTTTGTAAAGAATTATTTTTTCACATTCACTCTATGTTTCTTCGCAGGACTTTTTCACGTCCAAATTCATATTTTTCTTGCTTAATTCTATCACGGTATTTATGAATAAAACTGTTAAATTCCTTATTGGTTGTACTTGTTTCTTCTTTTACTTTCTTTTTAACATGATCTGGAATACAATTATGCATATTTAACATTTTAGACAACAATGGCAGATAATTCCTGTAGGTATAATAGGGGTCATTTTGCTGGTGATTCTTTACAGTTTCATCCAAATTGTAAAGATTTTCATCATCTAATTTCTTTACAGATTGTAAAGAAATTGCACTATTTTTGTAAAGATTCTTTACATTTTCATCATTTTTGTAAAGAATTTCCTCATCAGATTTCTTTACAATTTCATCCTTTTTGTAAAGACAGTCTACTTTTAATATGTTGTCAAGTTCATTTTCTTTCAACTTTTTCAATTCATCCATACACTTATCAATCATGTTAATCTTGGAATGAATTAATGCTTCTTCTCTTCTAAGATCATAGAAGTCAATACTTCTTCTTACATACTCTGAATAATTCATACCAGATGAATGTATCTTTGCAGCTTGTCTGTCACTAATTCTAACATTAATTGTTTTCATTTTAGCCTCCATAATCAGAAGATCAATACTTGTACTTCTCTTCTAATTTTTACTATTTTTTAGAATTCTTCACATAATTGCAATTATATATATGTATGAGGTTTGGAAGTGGCTGAAAGTGTTATAAAACTAAAAGCTATAAAAAAAGTATAAATATTATATAATCGTTTGCAGTTTTATAATATAATTGGATTAATTAATATAACTGTATTTACTGATTTAAAGGAGAAGAAAATTGCTTGTTGCACTTATATCATAACATTGCGAAAAATAAAATAATATTTTCAATCATATTATAATCTTAATTATTACAATTAAACAACATATATAATTGGTTGTATTACAAAATAATATTTATTAAAAATTAGGAAAATTATTTTCAGAAAAATAGAAATAAGGAAGAATTATTCAAATATAAAATTATCTAATGTAATCGAAGTGAATGTACTGATTATTTCATCAAATTTCTCTTTACGAGTATCTTCTCTTAATTTTCTTATATTGAAATCCACCATTTCCTTAATATCATAGAATACTAGAAATAATTCTGATTTTGGAAGTTTATTATTTAAACCAATCATTTGATTTATGTGATTTCGTTTTAATAATCTTGCAGAATATTTACATTCATATAAATGTAAGTTATTTAGTTCAACTATTAAATCCCATGTATGGCTTGTATAGTCATTTATAATGATATTTGACTCTTTATATATTTTTTCATCATGGTGCTGTTGTAAATAATTATAGGATAACATTTCCAAATAATTCCCTCTAAGTTCTCCTAGATTATATATTTCAAAGGGTAACCAGTTAGTAAATAGATTGTATATTTCAAATATGATCTTATGATAAGTTGTATGTATAATTAAATATTTTGTTAATATTGTCTCATATTCTTCTAAACTTTTGACATAAAACATGTCTCTTACAAGGTGGTGTAATTTAAAAGAACCATTATAATTAATAATAATATTAATTAATTCATTTAAGTATTTATCCTTATAAAATCGTTTTTTGGATTTGAGATTGTTTATATTTTCCTTAATTTCGTAACTTTTCATAAAATCCCCTGATTATTTGATTTAATTTGAAAATATATTCAACTCTTTAAGATTATATTTAAGATTAAGGAAACCTGAAAGTAATGGTTCTTCATCAATATCTTTTATTCCTCTGGTAATTAAAACATCTGCTAGTTCAATGCATGCTATTGCTTTTTTATAATCCTCTTTACTTTCAATATTTAAATGATTTCTTGCTAAATCAGAAAGTTCATCAATTTTTTCAATATACTCATCAGATATAATATTTCCCTCATTACTTAATATTTTAAGTCCTTCTAAAAATTTAACATTTATTTCTTCTATTTTACCACATATAATAGTATTATATTTGATTATATTAAATTTATTTAATTTATCTTCAATATTTACTGCTGATTCCATATTAAAACTTCCATTTCAATATTAATTTATTAATATATTAGATTTAAGAAAATGTTTTATCATAATTTCTTTGATAATATTTCTAATTCTTAAAAATATTCTCATATTTATTAGCTTTTATATAAGTTAAATTAATTTTCTTCACATATATTGATAGGGATTTCGGAAATTAGAATTTCATATCTAAAAATTTTAGAGTATATACTATATCTAATGTTAAATATATTAAATTCTTTCTGTTTTCCTTCCTGATTCAATGTACTAATGATTATAACTTTATAATATTTTTTAATAATTGAATAATTAAATATTCATTGTTTATATTTTTCATTATATACTATTAATTTTTAATTTAAAATATTAAAAAATTACTATTATTTTTATAATAAGTTTTATTTAATTACTATTGTTTCTATATTTGGATTATATTGGCTTATTCACACTAAATTTCATCTGTGAATATATATAATATACTTCAAGAGAAGATGGAACTTTAAAATTGAAATATGGTACTTTGATAAAAACTCATGTAATGTCCTTAAAAAGTAAATTAAGCATCTTATACTAAATTTAGAAAGATGGTTTTTATTTGTGAATGTATACTAAATTGGAGAAGATGTAGTATTGTAACATTAGGAATTTACTAAAAATGCGACTTTGGAATATAAATAGATATTGGATAAAAACCAAATACTTCAAAGAAGATTACATTCAAAGACACAAGGATAAATATATCCTTACTAGTCCTAATAA
>SVAH01000030.1 GCA_015059485.1 Bacillota bacterium | reverse complement strand
ATGCGTTATTTTTGAAATATTATCTTAGATGGAAAAATAAAGAGATAAACTTATCAGAAATGTCTAGGTTATATGGACATTCAAGGAAAAATTGCCGAGAGAAAATTCGAATATATGAAAACAGAACTAATGACTAGTTCTGTTTTGTCTTTTTAAATACTCTTTGTATTCTTTTTTTTCTTGTTGCTTTTCCTTTAGGACTATTTTCGTATCTATCTCGTTTTATTTTACTTGGAATATCATTCCCAATACATGTATCACAATACTTTCTGTTTCCAATTTTATAAAATATTGAACCACAATGTTTGCAGGAAGAAAAGCTAGAATTTAGCTTATTTGGCAGTAAGTAGTTAAGTAATTCATAGTTTATAAGTCCGCTTATGTCATTTGTAGTTCGAAAAAACCCATAATTGCCATAAATTTTATTATTATTATTATTATTATTATTATTATTATCATCTTTTATTACTTGAAGATTGATTGGCGATTCATTGTATCTTTCACTTACATATTTTAATACTCCGTGTCTAATAAATAAAGAAATATCATCTTTAACATTAGTATCTATTTTATCTATATTATTGAAATATGATAATACTTGATCAAAAGATAATTTATCAGATTCAAAATATGGTAATAGATAAGAAGTCCAATTAAAATTAGTTAGGTATTTATATAAAGCGGTAAACGATGAAACTGACACTTCTTTTTGATTTATGATATGCTTACATTTTTGATCAATAGAGAATAATAAATAAGTATTGATTAAGAATTCCTTAGTTCTATCTAAAATTATATCAATTTTATAATGTTCTAAATCAGGATTACCCAATGGTAAATCCTTATCAATGAATAGCTCTATCAAATTATTGTCATCAATTGAATTGTTATATATATTTTCCCCAATTATTAAGTAATCTTTAAATAATAGAGATGATTCATATTGATTTCTTTCAGTATCTTTTGTTAAAACTTTTTGTTTGTTTAATATAAGTATATTTTTAACATATATTGCTGATGTGTAATCTTTTAAACTTAGTTTTTTCTTGATTCTATTACTAATTTTCATAAACGACCAAACACGACCTTTCAAAAAGATTATATCACATAACATATTCTAAAATCAATGATATGATGAAAGCAGGGGTGAAATTCAATTTTATAGAAAGAGAGGAATATTATGAAAAATGAGGAAAGAATTTTATGTAAATCATGTGGTAAGAATTTTGGGCACTTATCTTATTACAAGAATTGTAAGGAGTGTGAGTATAAGTTCAGAAATGGCTACTTGAATACATTATGTAGGAGATGCCATAAAAGAACAGTACAATGGCCAAGAGATTCCCTATGTTATTTTTGTTATAAAGAAGTAGAACGAAAGAATGCAGAATTAGTTGAAATATATCATAAATGTGGAGTGGTGTTAGATGAGAAAGATGTCATATGAAAGATATATGGTTCATGATGAACTATTATTTGAACTTTATAACTTAAAACTCGATACAGTACAATACCAAGTTATCAATGGACAACCATATTTAGTAAATATTGCTAAGAAAAGGAAATTTGAAATAGGGTTTAGAATTAAGATTTCTAAAATCCTAGATTCAAATATTGAAAATGATACATATTTAAAAGAATTAGGAGCAAAATTATCAGGTACAGAAATCGATGGAGACGAACTACATATGAAGTTATTAGAAAAATATGGCAAATTCTTATGCTTATCTAATTTTGAAAAATATATGTTAAATGTTCTATTAGACAAGTATTTATGCAATTATCATTCAGCTACCATTACATTAAAAGAGATTGAGACTGAGTATCGTCATAAGTGTATGGACAAAAGATATATTAGCTTAAATGATGATACATTTAATAAATATGTAAAAACATTAGATTTACTAGCAGATAAAGAATTATATTTAAAAACGACTTCTGGATTTAGAAAGTCATGCTATGGTTGTAACGATATAATAACAACTCAAGACTTATTATATATCAATAACTATTTATATGAAGACAAGAATAGACTAGAAATTTCCTATTCATTAGGCTTATTCGGCAAGGTTATACGAGATTGTAAGAGATATTCTGTAATAGCACCAGCAAAATATTTCAATGTTAATATTAATCAAGCAAAGAAAAATTTAGTTGCTATGTACTTATCAAGAATGCTTTATGTTGAGCAGGGAATCAAAAGGTCATCAATTGAATATAAATTTATGTTTAGAGTTGATCTAGATGATGTATTAAAATTTGTTGATGATCCATTAACACCAATAACAAGCAATTATAATCGACATAAGGATTCAATTAGAAAACTTATATGTGGATACCTTTTAGATTTAAAGAATATAGGTAGGATTTATGATTATGATGTTAAAGTAGTTAATAATATACCTGAGAGAAAAACAAAAGAGGAAAAAGAAAGAGAACAATGGTTTAAAGAATTAGCTTATTATTGGGGAGAAAAAGAGCCAAAGTTCAAGGTATCTAAGCATACAGAGATAATAGTATATATTTCAGAACCTACATTTGAATACTTTGCCAAGTTGATGGAGCGGGATGCAATATATGAAGATATGTGAAATATGCATAAAGTTATGTGAAGAGAAAGTATTAAAACTTCCATATTTATAGTTAAAAATTTGATTCTATAACGTTTATATAATAGAGGTGAAAAATGAAGAAAAATATAATAGAAGAAGAATTAATTAAAATATTATTATCAGAACCAACTACAGATAATATTAGACAATTATTAAATGCTGATGTTCTAAATAAAGATGAAGAAAAACTATGTAATGAAATATTTAAAAATTATAGTTTAATAGGAAATTATCAAATCAAGAGAATGTTGCAACAGTTAGAATATGAGTCAGGCTATCTAGATTCAATTGAACCTAAGAATAAAGATAATCAATCTATAGCTGTAGGTAATTTAATCATAAATAGAAGAAAGAAACAAAACGAAGAAATGTATAAATTAGCTCTAAATAGTTCAACTTATGATGAATTTAATGAGAATTCAATAGATGTTATTAATAGAAGATATAAATCAGTAATACAAATAAATGAAGATACAATTCTTCGGGATTTAGAAGACTATTATGATTTAAATAGCAATGAAAAAGGCTTATCATTTCAGATAGATAAATTAGATGAGCTGACAAATGGTATACCTACAGGAGTAACAACAGTTATAGGAAATAACAGAGAATATAGACATGTATATGCAATAAACTTAACTTATAATATGATTACAAAAGGTAAAAATGTACTATATATTTCTCTAAATTATAATAAGAAACTTACATTGCTTGATCTAATTAGTAGACATTCATATAATACTGAAAAGTTTAATAAAAACTTAAGTCGTGTGGAATTAGCTACAGCACAAGATGAGAATACATATAAAACAGTCTATTATGATTTGATAGATGATTTAACGTCTCATTTAGTTGTATTTGATGAAAGTAATTTTAATGTACAAAATGTTTTCGCTATTCAAAGAATAATTGCTTATGCATCAAAACAATTTCAAAAAGCTACAGATTCATCAATAGATTTAATAATTGTTGATGGCATAGAAAAACTACATATTGATACTAGTAGAAAAGTGGTTACAAACAGAAATATAGTAGAGTCAGAATATTATTCATTCTTTAATGATAGTTCATATCCAGTAATTATTACTAACGAATCTTTAGAATATTATGCAGATAAAATAAATGAGGGAAATCATATTCAACTATGCTATTTATCAGATGTCACTAAGTATTATTCTAAAGTTATTTTATCAATTAGAGGTAATTCAGCATCAGATAAAGCAAAAGAGATGAAACTATCATTACTTAAAAATCCCAATGATAACTTGATAGATGAGCAACTTATTACAGCAGATAAGAATTATTCTTACATAAAGTATGAAACAAATGACTCTGATGATGCTGCTAATTCTGAGGTTAAATATGGAAGATTGGAACAAGGTTGTAACAAATTAAAAGAAGAGAATAGAAAACTAGAACAACAGGTGGAAGATTTGAATAAAAGTAGTATGAATATGAATAAACCCGTGGACATACCACTAGAAATGCTTGAGTTGTAGATAGTGTCTTGCATTTAAAATTAGAAGATGTTTAGATACATAGTAAAGTAAAAGAATATAGGGTAAAAATATGAAGAAAGGTGATTAATATGACAGAACAATTAACAAGTAATATGGAAAAGGTGATTATTACATCACTATTTGAATCTTTATATAAGATAAATAAGATTACCAAAAAAGAATATAACAAATTAATTAACGAAATGAATTTAATTCTTGCTTAAAGTTTGAATTAAGTAAATCTAAAGGAAGGAGGTAAACTATGAAAAGAAAAGTAGCCATTTATGCGAGAGTTTCAACCGAACATGAAGCTCAATTATCAGCA
>SVAH01000029.1 GCA_015059485.1 Bacillota bacterium | reverse complement strand
ATTCTTTTATTTTGGTTTTATATAATAAAAAAGACTGTCATACAAATATAATATCTATATTTGTCAACAGTCTGAGATGACTATTAATAGTCATCTTTTAATAATAAAAAATAGTTAAGTTTTCTTAACTATTTTTTTACTTCCATAATTACTGGTAAGATAATTGGATGTCTACCAGTTAATTCATTAATAAATGGATGAAGTTCTAAAATTATTTGATTTCTTAAATCAGTATAACTGTAAGCATTTGAGCTTAATGAGTTATTAACAATTTCACTTACTTTTCTCTCAATTTTATTTATCAATTCTGCATTTTCATTAACAAGAACAAATCCTCTTGTTGTAATATTAGGTTTAATTAAAAGTTCATGAGTAGTTGGGTTAATATTTAATATTGTAACTAAAATACCATCTTTACTCATTAATTTTCTATCTTTTATTATAACACTACCAATATCTCCAATACGAGAACCATCTACATAAACATCAGCTGCTTGAACTCTAGGACCTCTTTTTACTATTCCATCAATTAATTCAACTGAGTCACCATTTTCACAAATAAATATATTATTTGGATTTACATCACAAGCAATTGCCATATCAGAATGTTTTTTTAACATTCTATATTCACCGTGAATAGGCATAAAATATTCTGGTTTAATAAGTCTTAACATTAATTTTAATTCTTCAGCATTAGCATGTCCTGATGCATGAATATCACTAAATTCAGAATTAGTGAATACTCTAACACCCTTTAAGTATAATTGATTTATAACTTTATTAACACTGGCAGCATTACCTGGAATAGGATTAGAAGAGAAGACTACTAAATCATCAGGCATTAATGTAATTTGCTTATGAGTTCCATTTGCGATACGAGATAAAGCAGCAAGTGGTTCACCTTGAGAACCAGTACATAAAATGCATACTTCATTTTTCTTTAAATTTTTAGCATGATTATAATCAATAATTATGCTTTTATCTTCAATTAATCCATTATTCATAGCAAGTTCAATACTTGTTTCCATGCTTCTACCAAAAACAACTATTTTACGACCATTTTTACGACATGTTTCAACTATATGTTTAACACGATATATATTAGATGCAAATGTTGCAATAATTAATCTAGAATGATGTTTAGAAACAATATCATCTAAAGCTTCATCAACTAAACTTTCACTTTTAGAAAATCCTTCAGATAAAGCATTAGTGGATTCTCCAAGTAATAATTTAACACCTTTTTTACCAAGATCAGCCATTTTATGTAAGTTAGCCATTGGTCCAATTGGAGTTAAGTCAAACTTATAGTCTCCAGTTTCAAATATAATTCCATTTGGAGTATGAACAACAATTGCAAAAGAGTCAGGTATAGAGTGAGTAGTGGCTACAAATTCTATTTGAAAATGTTTATATTTAATAAAAGTTTTTTCGTCATATACTTCAATATTATTATAACCAACACTTCTATCTTCTAGCTTTTTTCTTATTAAATCTGCTGCAACTCTTGGTGCATATATAATAGGTATTTCAACATTTTGAAGTAAAAAAGGAATACCTCCTATATGGTCTTCATGACCATGTGTAATTATTAATGCTTTAATTTTTTTCTCATTTTGCTTTAAATAAGTTACATCTTGTATAACATAGTCAACACCTAAAAGCTCACTTTCTGGAAACATAACTCCAGCATCAATAATAATTATTTCATCATTATGAGAAATAACATACATATTTTTTCCTACTTCGCCTAAGCCACCCAAAGCGACTACAGACGTAGCACGTCTATCATTTTTCATTTAATCATCCTTTCAAAAAAATAAATAATAAAAAGTTGTATTGACTTGATAATTATAACTCAAAAATGTTTTATTGTCTACAAATTTTATGTTATACTAAAAAAGAAGGTGGTGGCTATAAATGAATTTAAATAAAAAAGGATTTACTTTAGTAGAACTTCTTGCAGTAATAGCTGTACTTGGAATAATTATTGGAATTGCTACAATGAATGTTATATCTGCAATTAATAAATCAAAAAGTGAAACTCAAAAAGAAATGATTGGAAACTTAAAAGAGGCAGCAGTATCATATGCTGTCGACCATAATTATAAAATTACAAAATCAAGTACAGATGACTGTTTTAAAAATAGCGATACTTGTGTAATTTCAGTAGATACATTAAAAAATAATGGATATTTTGAAGATAATAAGGGATATTGTAAAGGAAGTATAAGTGTTCAAAGAACAGATGATGATTATATAGCAACAGTTGACAATGATATTTGTAATAATTAGGGAGGTTTATAAATGGGATTATTTGATAAATTAAAAAATATTATTAGTAAGAAAGAAAAAATAGTTAATGATGATGTAGTAGAGAAAGAAAAATTACAAAATCAAAATGAAGAAAAAGAAGTAAAAATTGAAAAAGAAAAAAAAGAAGAAACAGAAGAGATAGAAAAAATAAAAGAAGAAACAAAAATAGAAGATGAACAAAATAGTAAACAAACAATTGAAACTTATGATAAAGGTCTTGAAAAAACTCGTAAAGAATTTGTATCAAAGTTATCACTATTAGGACATAAATATACTAGAGTAAATGAAGAATATTTTGAAGAGCTAGAAGATTTACTTATAATGGCAGATATTGGTGTTAAAACAGTAATGGATTTTATTGAAAAATTAAAAGATAGAGTTAAAAAAGAAAATATTACTGATACTGAATACTTACAAGAAGTAATAGTTGATGAATTATTTATCATTTATGTAGATGGAGAAAGCCTATCTGATAAAATTAATATGCAACAATCTGGACCAACAGTAATACTTATGGTTGGTGTAAATGGTGTTGGAAAGACAACAACAATTGCCAAACTTGCATATAAATATAAAAATATGGGTAAAAAAGTTGCAATGATTGCTGCTGATACATTTAGAGCTGGAGCAGTAAAACAATTAGAAGAATGGGCTAATAGAACAGGTTCAATATTTTATGGCAAAGAAGATACAGATCCGGCAGGAGTAATATATGATGGACTTGATAAGGCAGTAAAACAGAGTGCTGATATTGTTTTAATTGATACAGCGGGTAGACTTCAAAATAAAGTTAATTTAATGAATGAACTTGAAAAAATTAATAGAGTAATTGGTAAATTCATTCCAAATGCACCACATGAAACATTACTAGTAATAGATGCAACTACTGGACAAAATGGTATCTTGCAAGCAAAAGCATTTAAAGAAATAACAAATATAACTGGTATAGTATTAACCAAACTTGATGGAACAGCAAAAGGTGGTATAGTACTTGCAATTAAAGAAGATGTAGGTTTACCAGTTAAGTTTATAGGACTTGGCGAAAAAATGGAAGATTTACAAACTTTTGATATAGAAAATTATATATATGGTTTATTTAAGGATATGATTAAATGAAAAAAATAGTTTATTATAATAAGTTATTTGATGTATATAAAAACTTATTAAAGGAAGATGAGATAGAAACTTTTTCAGATTATTATGAAGAAGATTTATCAATGCAAGAGATTGCTGATAATCAAAATATTTCTAAAAGTGCAGTAGGAAAAAAGATAAGTAATGTAGAAAAAAAGTTAGTTAGTTATGAAGAATCATTAAATATAGTTAAGAAAAATGAATTATTAGAAGAATTACTTCTAGAAAATGATATAAATATAATAAAGAAAAGAATAAGTATAATTTTAAAATAAAAGTAAATATTATAAATAGAGAAGCTTGTTAATTTGGCTTCTTTTTTCTATTTAAAATAAAACTTGACAAAAAGATAATAAAATACTAAAATATTGAACTTGTGTGAGGGGAATAAAAAAATGAATAAAACAGAAAAGAAAAAAAGATTAATTCTTTTAGGTTCAATGGTAACCTTATTATCTACGGCTTGTGTGAAAAATGAAGAATTTGAAACAGTAGTTAAAGATATAAAAATAGAAAAAACAACTGATAATATTGTTAATGCGAAAGAATTAGAAAAAACAGAATGTGCAATAGTAGTTAATAACGCAAATATTTATTTAGGACCATCTGAAAAATATATAGTGGTAAGTAAAGTATCTAAAAATGATAATGTTATATTGGAAGCGTTATCTTTAGAAGGCTGGTTTTTAGTTAATTATAATGGAGTGTATGGTTTTATAAAAGGAGAAAATTTGGATTTAACTAATACTATTCTTCCAACAGAATTTACTACAACAGTAAAATTAGAAGAAAAAAAATATGTAGAGGCTACTTCAGATGTTAATATAAGAGAAGAATCATCAACTAATTCTAAGAAACTTGGGCTACTTAAAATTGGAGATAAGTTAGAATTAAGAGAAAAATTGAATGGTTGGTACAAAGTAATATATAATGAAAAAGTAGCATATGTATATGAAGATTATGTTAAAGAAATTTTATCTGCCGATGAAGAAAAACATCCGAATAAATGTTATAAATTTATTTGCTTAAAAGAAGATTCACAAATAGTTTCACAAAACGATTATAACAATTATAAAATGTTGCCTAAATACGAATGTGCTAAAGTTTTTAATGAAAGTAAAGGTTATTATTTAGCTGAATCAGAAGGATTTACTGGATATATATCAAAAGAAAATACTATTGATTTATTAGATGAATTTGTAATAGTAGATATTTCTGATCAACAATTAAATCTTTATAAAGATACGGATGTTGTATTTACAAGTGATGTTGTAACAGGTAAAGATAAATCACCAACAGATTTAGGTATAGAAGAAGTAATTTATAAACAAAAAGATAGAACTTTAGTTGGAGCAAATAATTCTTATAGAACTCATGTTGATTATTGGATGCAAATAAATGATAACGCAGAAGGATTACATGATGCTAAATGGAGAAGTAATTTTGGTGGAAATATTTATAAAAATAGTGGTAGTCATGGATGTGTTAATTTGCCACATGAATCAGCTGCATATTTATTTGATGAACTAGAAGTAGGTACTAAAGTTATAGTAAAAAAATAAAACTGTAAAATTTACGAATAATGTACATAAAAATTGGATAAAAATCCAATTTTTTTAAATTTTTTAATAAATTTCACTGAAAAAAAAGGAAATTGAAAACTTTTTTGTAATATTACT
>SVAH01000028.1 GCA_015059485.1 Bacillota bacterium | reverse complement strand
TCTCTAATTTTTGTTACTCTTGCTCTATAGTAAGCAAATGATGTTCCTATTAAAGCTACTAAAACTAATATGCTTAACGTCATTAAATATTTATTTATTCCAATGCTTTTTTTCATATATATTCATCCTATTCTTAATTTGATTTTATCAGCTTATTATTTTTTTTCAATAAAAAAAATAACATTATAGCTATTTTTTTACATAATAATTTACATTTTTTAATCTTTTGGCTTAAATATTAGTGATAGTACAAATGCAAATATAATTGCACTTGTTATTGCTGCCGATGATTTACTTAGCATTCCAGTAAACAAGCCAAGAGCTCCTTCATTTTTATAACCTTCCATTGCGCCTTGATATAACATATGTCCAAAATTAGATATAAGGACTGTAGCTCCAGCACCAGATAATTTTATTAATTTTTCATATATTCCAAAGAATGACAATATTGAACCAACTACAGTAAAAAGTGCTGTGGCATGACCGGGTGTTATTTTGAAATTATCAAGTACGATTTGTGATATTAAACAAAAGAATCCTGAAACTAAAAATGCATATACTAATGTCATTATATAACCTCCAAACTTACTGCATGTGCAATAGCACCTATACTATTTTTTTGATTTATAAGTGTTGGAGTATGTAAAGAACCTGTTGCCACTAATAATATTTTCTTATACTTTTTATTTTTTAATACTTTATTAAATAAAACCAGTGGTAATGAAATAGGTCCTGATGCTCCAGAATTTATATCTTGTTCTTTATTATAAATGTTTTCACCAGCATCCATATGATTTTTCATTTTTATATTATGATTAACTTCTAAATATTCTTTTAATATTTTCACTCCAACTTCTCCTAAATCCCCAGTAAGTACTACATCATAATAATCTATTGTTCTTTTGGTTTCTTTTAAATGAGTAATTATAGTATTTGCTGCTGCAGGTGCCATTACAGCCCCCATATTATTTACATCCTTAATACCCATATTTATTATTTTTCCAATTGTAGAAGATTCAACTTTAATCTTACTAATATCATTTGATACAAGTGCACATGCTGCTCCTGTTGCCGTAAAAGTATTTGCTTTATATTTTACTGCACCATATTCTATTGGATATCTAAATTGTTTTTCAGCTGTTAAATTATGTGATGAGGTTACTACTAATGTTTTTTTTATATATCGTGTACTTAACATATTACATGCTATAAGTAAATTTTCAACAAAAGTTGCACATGCACTATATGTTCCTAAAAAAGGTATTTCAGTATTTTCAAATGCTTTAGAAGTTATAGCAATTTGATCAAATAGATCTCCACCTACTGCCAAATCAATGTTTGATTTTTCCAGTCTATTTCTAATTAATATGTTTTTTATAGAACTTTTTTGCATTTTTATTTCAGCATTTTCAAATGTTTTTTCTCCAAAGTAATAATCATCTAATGTCTCATCATAGGTTTTAATTTGCCCATTTTTTTCCATGGGACCTGCAATAGTATAATAATCATTTATATAACAGTTACTATATTTTATACTAGCCATATATTATCACCCCTAAAAGGCTCAAGAAAAACGCACTTATTATTCCGTAAAGTATAACTGATCCTGCTAGCTTAAAAAAATTGCTACCAAGCGATATAACTCCATCTTTTTTATAATCTAAAGCTGCACTTGTTATTGAATGAGAAAAACCAGTAGTTGGAAGTATTAATCCCATTTTTATTTTTGAAACCCAATCATCAAAAAATGATAATGCTGTAGATAAGCTTCCAAAAAGTATTAATGTTAAACATAACCAAATAGACGCTATTTCTCTTTCAAATGAATAACACTTAATTAAAATTTCTATAAAAAATTCTCCAATTAATCCAATAAGTCCTCCAACAATGAAAGATATTAAAGCATTTTTTAATTTATCTTCTTTAGGAGTATACTTATCTACTAACTTCTTATATTCTTTTTTATTCATATTTTTCACCTATTTTTATTATGTACTAGTAAAAATAATTATATACAAAAAAAATAATTAGATATTTCTAATTATTTTTTTGTTAAATATGCCATAAATTGTGGTAATTCACTATTTCTTATATAATAATTTTCGTTTATTTCTTTTAAATCTTCTATAGCACTGGATTCTGTAAAATCTATAATTTCAAATCCTGTTTGTCTTAAAAGTTTAAAGTGATACGAAGGAGATCCAATATAAAATGATAATATTTCCTTTTTATCAATACCTGTAAAATTTGTTTCTACGTGTTTTTTAAAACTATTATAATTTCCATATATTTCATTAGTATTTTTATTACATCCAATTATTCTATATTCTTCATCATTAATCATTTTATTAACAGTTGCAAATCTAATTGGATGTCCAACAGAGAATAAAAACTCTCCTTCTTTTTTTAATACTCTATATACTTCACTATATACTTTTTGTGGAGTTTTGCTATAATGCACTGAAAGACTACTATAAACAAAATCAAAATAGTTTCCTAAAAATGGTAAGTTATTTATATCATCAACTACAAATTCTATATCAGAATATGTTTCTTTTGCTATTTGTATTGAAGTTTCAGATATATCTAATCCTACTATATTTTCTTTAGTTGCTCCATGTTCAATAAGCATTTTACACTCATCACCAGTTCCACATCCAAGCATTAATATTTTTTTATTACTTAAATCTGGTAACATGTTTTCCATCATTGGTTTTTCTACATATTGATGTGCAAGCATAGTACCATCATTTATTTTTTCTTGACGATATGCTGCATAATTATCATAATCATTAAACATAATTATTCTCCTTATATTTTCAAACTATCTTCTATTTCTTTTAATGATATTGGGCCTTCTCTTAATATTTTTATATCATTACTTGTACAATCTATTATAGTACTTGATATTTTAAATGATACATTTCCTTCAAGAATTCCATCTAAAGAATTAAAGGTATTTTTTATTTCTTCTATGCTTTTACATTCTCTATTTCCACTAATATTTGCACTTGTCATAAAAAGTGGTGTATTAGTTTTTTCAATTAAATATTTTATTTCTTTAGTTGGTGCTAATCTTATAGCAACAGTATCACTATTTATACCATTAATTTTAATAGTGTCCTTTTTTTTAAGAATAATAGTAATTGGTCCAGGCATAAAATTATCAATTATCTTTTTTGCTAATTCATTTATATCAGCAATACTCTCTATTTGATTATAATCTGAACACATAATTGGAAATTCTTTATTAGAAGGTCTATTTTTTATATCTATCAATTTATTATATCCTTTAGATGATGTTATCATTGTACAAAGTCCATATACAGTATCTGTTGGTACACTTATTACACCATCATTTAAAAGAATATCTACTAATTCATTCATTTATGTAATCTTCCATCTTCATTTTTTCATAATTAGACTCTTTTGCAAGTCCTGGCATCATTAAAATATTACCCATAGATATAACGATAAAACCAGCTCCATTTGATATATTAATATCTGTTATTGTCATAGAAAAATCTTTTGGATATCCTAAAATTTTACTATCATCTGTTATTGATGCTGGTGTTTTTGCTATACATATTGGTAATTTATTAAATGAAGATTTTTCTATTTTATCTAATATTAATTTTATTCTTTCATCATAATTAACTTTGGTTGCACCAAGTAATTTACAAGTTTTATTTATTTTTTCATATATTGAATCGTCTAATGAATATATTTCATTTCTTATATTATTATCTTCTATATTTATTATTTCATTTGCAAGATCAATGCATCCATCTTCTCCATCATTATACATAGTAGATACTACAAACTTACAATTCTTATTTTCTACAAATGCTTTTAAAAAATCAATTTCTTCTTTTGTATCTTCAACAAATTTGTTAAGTGAAACTATTACATTTGAATTAAATTTTTTCATTAAATCTATATGAAATTCTAAATTACATATTCCTTTTTCTAAATTTCCTTCTCCATTATATTTAAGTGATTTAATTGTTGAATTAATAACTATTACATCTGGATAAAAATTATTATTCCTACACTTAATATCTAAAAATTTTAATGCTCCCATGTCACTACCAAATCCTGCTTCTGTTACTACATAATCAGCTATGTTCAAAGCAGTTTTAGTTGCTACTACCGAATTACATCCATGTGCAATATTAGCAAATGGACCCCCGTGTATTATAGCTAAATTATTATATCCAGTTTGTACTAAATTAGGTTTGATTGCATCTTTTAAAAGAATAACCATCGCATTTATACAATCTAGTTCTTTAGCGTATACATATTCATCATCTTCATTAATGCCAATTATTATATTTCCAAGTCTTTCTTTTAAATTATTAATATCGTTTGAAAGACAAAGAATAGCCATTATTTCAGATGCAGCTGTTATTATAAAGCCTTTTTTCCTAAGTTCTCTATCATTCATATCAATGCATCTTTTATGATAAACTTCTTTTATTCTTAATTTATTTCCAAAATATATATGATTATCTATTACTGCACTGAGTAAATTATTAGCACTTGTTATAGCATGAAAATCACCTGTAAAATGTAGATTTATATCATTTTTTGGATAAACATACGCTTTACCTCCACCTGTAGCTCCTCCTTTTTTTCCAAATACAGGTCCAAGTGATGGTTCTCTTAATGTAACAATAGAATTTTTTCCAAGTTTATTTAAAGAATCACAAAGTCCGATGCTTAAAGTAGTTTTTCCTTCACCCATTGACGTTGGATTAGTTGATGTTACAAGTACTAGCTTACTATTAGTATTTTTAGATTTTACTTTATTAACCTTAGCAATATAATTTCCATATTGTTCTATTTCAACATCAATATTTTTTTTATTAAGTATACTTTGGATATTTTCCATTTAAGACACCTCTCTCTAAATGAGATTATATCAATTTTTTTGATAATTTAAAATAGTGAACTTCATTTACCATTATATTTGTTTTTTTAATTTTTCTATTTCTTTAATAGAAATTCCTATACATTCAGCTATATCTTCAATATTTAACTCTTTTTTTAGCATATTCTTTGCTATTTCTATTTTTTCTTCATTTTTACCATTATCATAGCCATTATCATAACCACTATCATAACCTTCTTGTTCAGCTTTTTCTTTTGCCTCTTTAATAGCTTCTTCTCTTGCTTCTTTCTCTACTTGTTTTCTAAACGCTTCTCTATCATATTCAAATGCAAACATATTATCTTT
>SVAH01000007.1 GCA_015059485.1 Bacillota bacterium | reverse complement strand
AAGATTGTTTAAATAATGATTTAAAAACTATATCATTTAATATTATTAAATTAATATCATTCATAATTTTCACCCCCTAACTAGATATTAATTTAGAAGGTTTATTTCCCCTTCTACTAGTCATATTCCAAAAAAGTTTTCAATTTCCTTTTTTTTCAGTGAAATTTATTAAAAAAACTGGATTTTCATCCAGTTTATATGTATATCTTTACATTTATTTACATCGTTTTACAACCATACACCATATGTTATGGCAGCCATTGCAAGTAATAAACCAACTACCCAAAATAATTTTACTATATCTCTTTCATCCCATCCTAATTGTTCAAAATGATGATGAAGCGGTGCCATTTTAAAAACTTTTTTATGAAATTTTCTAATAGCTAATATTTGTATTCCACTTGATAACGTTTCTACTACAAAAACTCCACCAATAAGTGCAAGAGATAATTCATGTCTAGTTAAAACTGCTATTGTTGCAAGAGCACCGCCTAATGCAAGTGATCCTAAATCCCCCATAAATACTTTAGCAGGGTATGTATTATACATCAAAAATCCCATTAAAGCTCCAACTAAAATAAAACAAAATATAGCAATTTCTTGATATCCTTCTAACCAAGTTGTATTCCAAGCAATAATTCCATATGCCAAGAATGCAATAATACTCAATCCACCACATAATCCATCTAAGCCATCTGTTATATTTACAGCATTGGATGTTCCAACTAATAAAAACAAAATAAATAATCCAAACGTCCAACCCAATTTTATATTTAATCCTAAAGAACTAATTTCTAAAACTGATTTTCCTCCGTTAGACATAAAAATATAGAAAAATACAATAGCAATAATCATTTGTGCAACAAATTTTGTTGATATAGGCAGTCCATCATTATTCTTTTTCTTTATTTTCAAAAAGTCATCTATAAATCCTAAAAAACCATATGAAAGAAATACAAACAGTAAAATCATTAAATTAGAATTCATAGTTATGCTTCCTCTAAGCCATAACAGTAAAATGGATAAAACCGTTGGTATTATAAATATTACACCGCCCATTGTAGGGGTTCCATTCTTCTTCAAATGTCTTTCACCAATCGTATGACTAACATTTTGGCCAAATTTAAGTCTTCTAAGAGCTGGTATTATAAAATACCCCACACTTATAGCAAATATAAAACCTAACATCATTGCCATCGCAGTTTTTGCAAGTAATAACATTTTAACACTTCCCTTTATAAATAAATTATACTACATTTAAAGATTATATTGCCATTAATATCATAAACTTTTACACATATTATACACATTATTACAAAAGATAAACTCCTATTTATTAATAGGAGCTACATCTTATATATTATATTTTTAAAATTTGTTAATTATTCACTTTTTTCTTAAATTTAATTGTATAAATTACACCTGTTACAGATAGTATTAACATAGCTATATATATAACAATATTATCTCCTGTAACTGGGTTCTTTTCTTCAGCTTTCTTTTCTTCTTTCACTGATTCTTTTTTTTGCTCAGTTTTTTCTTCTTTTTTTGTTTCATTTTCTTTTTTCTCTTCAGAATTATTTCTTGTAACATTTAATGTTGCAATTTGGGGTTCAACTGTTCCATTCCCCTTTTCATCAATATATTGTATTTCTTGAACTTTAATGTTTCCAACTAATGAAGTTAAAGGTGCATCTGACAATGTTGATACATTAAACTTAAATACATCTTTTGTCATTGTATTAGCTAGTAAAGATACTCTCGCATTATTTCTTGTTGTTCCAAGTAAACTTGCTCTTAAAATTCTTGAATTATTATTTCTTACACCTTCTATATTATTTTCATCATAATCATATACTAAACTATATTTATTACCTGAAAGTGCATCTTTATTAATTTTCCAATTATTTAAACCTACTTCTTCACTGATTTCAAATAAATCACTATCTATTTCAAAATCCAATTTATTAAGTCTTTCTACATATTCTACTGTTAATTTACATTCTGCTGAATCATTTGGTCCTATTTCTTTAGCATCGCATTCTATTTTAGCTGTTGGCGGAGTATAGTCTATTTGTCTAAAACTAATTGCATAATCATAATAATAATCATCAAAAAAAACATTTTCTATTATCCAATATGCATCATTCACTTCATATTCTTCTGTTTCTTCGTTATATTCTTCAACTTGTGGCATTAACATTCTATATCCATTTTCAGATGAAGGATAAGAATCACTGTAATTATCATATACAACATCTACATCATATCCTTCTTTATTTTTAAAAAATGTTCTGTACGTATAATAAAATGTATCTGTACCAGCACTTTCATCACCTGGATCAACTAAACTTGTATATGTTGGATTTAATACTTGAATAACATCTCCTGTTTTATAAATATTTCCTTCTTCAAATGTATCAATTTTATGTGTTATAGCATATGAACCTATCATGTCTTCATTTGCAAACACTATAGCTAAAGCAATTGCTAATAAACCCGCTGTAATCTTTTTTATTCTTTTCATACTATCACCTATGATAAAAATATATCATAGTGTTAACAGCTATTCAATAAATTTCCACTTTTCTTTACACTTACAATGTAAACTGTAATGAAAATTAATAATGGTAAAATTGCTCTATAGACAAAGTAACCATGAACATAAGTGTGTGCTGGTAATAAAATATATCTTAAAATAGGTATTAAACTTACAAATAATAGTTTTGTAAGTTTTTTATTTTTATTATTAAATACAATATTATAAATAATATAAAATAAGACTCCACAAAATAATGTTAATCCATATTTAAATTTATTAAAAATAAATAAATCCTTTATTATTTTTCCAATATTTGTAATACTAATCAATAAAGTATTTTCATTTTCAAAATATATTCTTTTTTTAGCATAAAAAGCTGTACTTTTTATAAATTTTTTTCCCATTAATGCATATGCTATACTCCACTTTATAATAAACATTCCAGCATATCCAAAAGTCCATAATAATATAATTTTGAATATATCTTTATAAGTTATCTTATCTTTTGTCAAATATATATAGATAAATAATGGAAGTGATAAGGTAATAGTTTCACAAGTTAAGAAATCGAAAAAAGCTACTAACATCCCATTAATTAAGAATAATAAAGATATATTTTTACTATTTCTGTCAATCATTTTAATTAATACTATACATGAAATATATGAAATTAAGAATGCAAATATATATTCAATACAATATGGAATTATAAAGAAATTAATTAATATGTTTCCAATTATAAAGGATATTCCTAATAATTTATCTTTCTTTAATAATTTATATGTTAAAAATATGAGTATTAAAGAAAAAAATCCTACACCAATAAAATATATTATTTGTATGTTAAAAAATATTAATAGTATTCTTAAAAATATTGTTTGACCTTGCCAGTATCTTGAATAATTTATAATAATTGCCTTATCACTTTTTAAATATTTAGAAAAATCTTGCAATTCACCTTCAGTTTGGGCAATATAATTCATTTTAACTAATGAATTTATCTTATCTTTTTCATCTATTTCATATGCCATACTAAGGCTTTTCATATCTGCTTTATAATCTATCTTATAATAATCCTTTTTTAACATATTATTATTTAAATAACCAATCTTTTTTTGATTATAATAATATTTAAATGAACTTACTGTATTCTTGTATACTGCTTTTTTAGGTATAAAAGAAACTAAAAATAAACTAATAATTAATATTAAGAATGTTAATATATACGTTTTTAATATTTTTTTCATCATAACCTCATCTTTTAAATTTCAAAATAGTTATAAGTTTTAAGTGTCTATACCCATCTCTTATTGGAACTAAATGTGATTTTTTTTCTCTTAAATCTTTAAAATATTCTGTATCTATTTCTTTTATTCTAAAATTATTTAATTTAGCTTTAATAATAATTTCTGAGGCAAACTCCATTCCATCACATTCCAATTTTATTTTATCTATTTTATCTTTTCTAAAAGCTCTAAGCCCACAATGGTAATCTTTTAATTTAGTACCATATAAAATATTACTATAAACAGATAATATCCTTGCACCAATTCTATGTGAAAAAGGACTTGCTTCTTTTTTAGTTTTCTTATTAAATCTATTTCCCATAACAAGATCATAACCATTATCAAGTTCTTTTAAAAATTTTGGAATATCTTTGTGATTATAACTTCCATCACAATCAAGCATAACAATATATTTTCCATATGCATTTTTAATTCCGTTTATTAAAGCATTCCCATATCCTCTTTTTTCTTCAACGCATACTCTTGCTTTATTTTTTTTTGCTATTTTAACAGAGGAATCACTACTATTGTTATCGCTTACAAGTATTTCATAATTATATTTTAATTTATCCATTACTTCTTTTATATTTTTTATGCATATTTCTAATGTTTTTTCTTCATTTAAACATGGCAATAATATTGT
This sequence comes from Bacillota bacterium, assembly GCA_015059485.1. Taxonomy (GTDB): domain Bacteria; phylum Bacillota_I; class Bacilli_A; order RF39; family UBA660; genus RUG14121. Next base: position 71,644 of record SVAH01000007.1, on the reverse strand, counting down.
TACATCTTTTTTCATTCTATCCACCAATTTAATTTTAACATTTTTTACTTTAATTTGATAGCATTAATTTTACTACGCTTCCTTCTTTTACATAAAGATTTTCTTTTGGTGATTGATATAATACTTTTTCTCCTGATCCTGAATATTCTATTTTAAATCCTTTTAGTTCTTTTTTAGCATCATTTATATTCATTCCTACTACATTAGGAAGAACAACATATTTTGTATCTAACCACGTATACTCCCTTAACATTCCATCTTTTGAAGGTTTCATATCATATATATCAATTGCAGATTTTAAAATGTTTTTAGCAATTGGAGCTGATACTGTTCCTCCATATTGTGTTATTCCCTTTGGATGATCTATTGCAACATATACAACTATTTCCGGATCATCAGCGGGCATAAATCCAATAAACGATACAATATAATTCCCTACCATATATTTCCCATCACTTACTTTTTGGGCTGTTCCTGTTTTACCACCTACTCTATAATTTTCAATATATGCATTTCTACCAGTTCCATTTGCAACTACAGATTCTAATGTATATCTAATAAGTTTACTCGTATCTTCTCTTAGTACTCTTCTAATCTTTATTGGTTCATTTTTTAATATTATATTATTTGTTTCTGGTTCTTGCATAGATGAAACAATATATGGTTTATAAAGTATTCCACCATTTACTGCTGCTGATACCGCTCTTATTTGTTGTATAGGCGTTACACTTATCCCCTGTCCAAAAGATGTTGTTGCAAGTTCTACTGGTCCCATTTTATCCACATTAAAAAGTATTCCATCAGATTCACCATTTAAATCTACTCCTGTTTTTTCTCCAAATCCAAAATTTTTAATATATTCCATCAATTTTTCTTTTCCTAATTTTTGTCCCAATGATACAAACCCTGGGTTGCAGGAGTTTTCTACTACTTGTAAGTATGTTTGATCACCATGTCCTCCTGCTTTCCAACATTTAATTCTAGCACCATCTACATGAATAGATCCAGAATCATAAAAATGATCTTCAAATAAATTGACAACTCCTTCATTTACAGCTGCAGATACTGTTGTTATTTTAAAAGTAGAACCTGGTTCATATGTCATCCATATTGGTAAGTTACGATTAATAGTTTCAGTCGAATAATTTTTGTAGTTATTTGAATCAAAATTAGGACGTGAAGACATTGCAAGTATTTCTCCAGTTTTTGGATTCATAGCCATTATAAGAGCATGTTCTGGATTATACATGGATACTACATTATCAAGTTCTCTTTCTGTTGCAAGTTGTAAATCTAAATCAATAGTTAACTGTACATTAACGCCACTGGTTGGTGCTTCATATATTTCAGATAATTTCAATCTGTGACCTTTACCATCTGAAAAGTATTTAATAGCTCCATTAGCACCAGTTAAATATTTGTCATAATATAATTCTAAACCAGATAAACCTTGATTATCTATACCAACATAACCAAGAACATGCGATAATACTTTTCCATAAGGATAATATCTTTTACTTTCTTTAACTAAATATACTCCGTCTATATTTAAATCATTTATTTTAGTGGCTGTATCATAACTAAGTCTTCTTCCTTCGGGATGTATTCTTTCAATAGAAGTTTTTTTAGATACATGTCTAAGCATATCTTTATAATCGCTATTTAAAATATCAGATAACTTTTTTGCAGTATCTTCTTTATCTTTTATTTGATTGGGTATCACTACTAGTGATGTTGTAGTTATATTAGTTGCAAGCTTTTTTCCGTTTCTATCAAGTATCTCACCACGATCAGCAGTTATTGGTAACTCTCTACTCCATAAAGATTCTGCTAAATTATTTAGTTTTTTATAAGAAAAAAACTGAATATAAAAAACTCTAATAAAGATTATAATTAAAATAATACTTACCACTAAAAATACAAATCTAATTCTCGTGTGTATAACATTTTGAAACATAATTATCTCCTTTTAATAATAATTATTATTAGAGCATTAAAAAAATAACACTTAAGTTATTTTAATTTATAAATATAGTATGAGTTTTATCTATCTTCTTATAAAGTTTAAAATATTTTTTTGCTAAATTATATCCAGACTCAGACACTGTTAAAATTACTATTTTTTTATCTTTATTATCTTCTAAGAATTTTTCTTGTAATAAAGATCCATATTTATTATTTCTATATTCTTCTTTAATAACTATTGAAGATAAATATATATAATCAGAAACATCAACATATAATTTTTTATCAATTTGAAAATCACTTAAAATTTTACCATTAATAAAAGAGTTATATAAACTTTCAGTAATAAATGTTCCGTATATATATCCAATTACTTTCTTATCATCTTTTAATAAATATATATAACTATCATCTCTATACCTATCATACCAAGAAATATCAACACTAGTATAACAACTTATTTCATCATCTAATTCTTTGATAATAGTTTTTATCTCTTTAGTAAACTTTTCTTTATCTACTTTAATCATAAAACCTCTTAAAAAGCTTTAATATTGTTTGAATATTTATTAATCCATTCCAATATTTCTTTGTTTCCATTTATTTCATAATATGATATTTCCGGTAATTCATAATTATGATTTTGATTAATAACTAATTCTATATCTGGAAATAATTTTTCTAAAGTTCTAACTTCTAGTTTATATTCCTTTGATTCATTTATCTTATTATTCCACCAATAAGTAGAATTAACTTCGCTTATCTGACATCCAGAAACTAAATGATTTTCTAATAATTCTTTTTGAATTTTAATTATACTCTCTAAATTATCTGATAATGTTGTAACGACAATACATTTTTCCATAGTTATTTAATCTCCTTTTTATAATTAGAATAAGCGATATAAGTTGATATTAAAGCAACTACATTTGATATAATTCCCATTATTGAAAATACTGATATATTATATACTAGCCAAAAGAAATAACATAAGAACGCAATCTTTTTAATTTGGAGTTCATTACCGTTCCAAACAACAATCATATAAATAAAAGCAGCAACAAATGGCAATATCGAATAAATGCTTTTATATGTCATGAAAGCTAATAAAATATAAGCAATTACAAATAATATTAAAAATATATTTGATCTTAACTTTTTATTATCTTCTTTCTTTAAGATAAAAGCATTTCTAACTAATGCAATTACTTTAGTTACAAGCCCACTATATGCATTTAAAAAGAAATAATGTATTATATCAAGCACATTAGCAACACACATTCCTTTAAAAATATTTTTTTTAGTTTTTAAATGATATGAATATAAAGTAATAACTAAAGCGATTGTTTCAATAATTTGAGATGCAATATACATTATCTATTATTTTCCCATATTTTTCTAATCAAATTAAGAGATAATGTAGATAAAGTAAAACCAATTACAGGAACAAGTGAACTTAACAATATATTATCATAATTTCTTACTATATAAGTATAAACAATAACAACAATATATGTTAATATCATTATACATATTCTTCTAATCCAAGATGTTTCCCATGCTTTATCCATTTCAACTCTTTTATTTCTTTTTTCTATTGCTTCAATTCTTTTTTCTAATTCATTCATAATCTAATCCTCCTACACTTCGATTAATTCAAATATTTCTTGTAATAGAAATATCAACACTAGTATAACAACTTATTTCGTTATCAAATGATTTAACTTTTTTTATGCCTTAGTTTTAACATTTCTATATTTATTTCAGGATCAGATGTTCTAAAATGAATATGTTCTGTATTAGGCTTTGCATAATACATATATGCTTTTGTTAAATAATTTAAATGTTCATTATACTTAGCATCTTGTAAAATATCTTTTTCTCCAGTAAGTAATAAATTTTTATAATAATTTATCCAGTAATTATCTTTAGATAAAGTATCTTTTTTTTCGTCTAAACTATACCATTTTTCTTGCATTTTATCATCACATAAAAATGGTAATTTATTTTTTAATTCTTTATAACCATTTCCAACTGGATCTATTATTACTTTTTCCTCAATTCTGTCATCAAACATTTTAGACTTTTCAAATTCAACAAACATATTATAATTAGATAAATTTTCATTAAGCAATGTCATTAACAAAGGTAAATCCCTTCTTTTAGCAAAACATACAAATTGATTAGTAGCTTTTAAATTATCCACTACAAAAGATTTTTTTAAACTGCTAAAATCACTTAATTCAATTTTTTCTTGTGTTCTTAAATCTATTATTTCATAGCCATCATCTATATCAAGAGCTATAAAACTATGTTTTTTTCTTCCATATGGAGATTTATCTAATAATATTTTATTCATTTTTATTTCTTCTTCATCAATTAACTTTTTGAAATAAAAATATATTCCTAATAAAGGATTTTTTCTTATAAATTCATCTTTTAATTCATATTCATACTTCAATATTAAATTATATACTTTATATAGATAGTATAATTCATTAATATTAGCTATTTCAAAAATGATTTTTTCCTTTTCTAATGCATCTATTTTATTTTTTATAATAGAGTATTTTTTAAAGTTTTCCTCTATTTTGTTTGTATATATCATTTATATCACCTGTAAATTATATTATCACAGTAGTTATACTAAAACAAGAAAAAACAACTCATATGAGTTGTTTGCCTAAGGGATCTCGTACTTAACATACGATTAGAGCATTCGCATATAATGCTTAGTTCGATACACCTTAAAGGTCTTCTGTATAATATTATAACATCAATTTAACTATTTGCAACTCGTTTTTTTAACTTTTCTTCTATTTTTTCAAGATATCTTAAGCTTGGATTTATTCCAAATAATTTTACTGGAAATTTAGATAAATATATTTTTTCATAATTAGCTACTTTATTAGATAAACTTTCATTTAACCTATTATATTTTTTCCATATTAAATTAGCAACATAATCTGCCATTTGAACATCTCTATTATCTTTAGAATCTAAATATTTTACATCTATATTTATATTTTGCATATCAAATTCCCACTGTAAAAAAGTTTCTAAATCTTTCAATGTTTTAACTGAATTGTTTCTATTGTCTAATCTAAATTCTATATTTTTAGTATCAAGTATATCAATATTACAATTTAATAAAAAATTAAATAATGTTTTAACAAAAAAATTATATGCTACGTTTTCACTTGCTTTAAATTTTTTTAAATTATCTTTATCCACTATAACTGCAATTGGAATTACACTTGAAATTGAATATAAAGCATTTAAAAAAATAGCCTGTTGGTTTGAATTTATTTTTGATGATTTAAATTCAACTTTTTGTTTTAAAGGTATATTCTTTTTTTCTTTTATTTCTGCTTCTATCTTTTTATGTTTAGATGTCACTTTATGTAATTCCTTAGTTATAAAACCAGCTATTACAAAATATCTTTCATTTTTTAGATGCATAGCTCCTGATTCATCTAATACAATATAAGTTTTTATCACCTTTCCCCCTTAAAAAGAAAAAGAAGTAGTCTTAACTACTTCTTAACTATCAATCTGGTGGAGAATAAGGGATTCGAACCCTTGACCCCCACGGTGCAAGCGTGGTGCTCTAGCCAGCTGAGCTAATTCCCCAAACGACATGATTATAATACCATATTAAATATTAATAATCAAGTCTTTTTTATCAAAAAATCATTTTTTTATTGTATATCATTATTTTGCTCATTTACTTGATAAAACTCTAAAATTGTATTTGCAATATTTCTAGCTATTTCTTCCTTATTCTGAACAATCCATTTTGCATCATCATAATTATCATGATAAGCTATTTCAATTAACGCTCCACACTTTATAAATTCATCATTTGCTTCTCCTAATGTTCCTCTTGCAAATTTCACTCCTCTATTTGATTTTTCGTCTTTATAAGGATATTCTTCATATAAATTATCATATATTGTTGATGCAATTGATAAGCATTTAGACGTTGGAGTATCTACATATATTTCCATACCATGTGCTGTATGTTCTTCGCTAGCATTTGAGTGAATTGCAAAATGAAAGTCACTTTTTTTCATATTACTTTCATATAACCAATTATTTATTCCAATAATGTCATTAGGATTATTTCGATATACTTTTACGCCAGCATCTTTCAAATATTTTTCTAAATAGTTAGTAAGTAAATTCATTTGCTCCTTTTCAGTAGTATAACCTACTTCTTTTACGCCATAATTTTTTCCTTGATTAGATGGAGATAAATATATTACCAAATCTTTATTTTGAACTTTAAAGTCATATACATTTATTTCACTATCATACATATTTTCTTTTACAGCAAAAGCTTTAATCGTAGTATTCATAGATATTTTTATTGGCTCTTTATAAATAAAACTACCCCTATCTGGCTTTGAGCCATCTAATGTATAATATATTATTGCATCTTTAGTATCTGTTTTCAGATTAACTATTGTATCTTTTTTTATTGCAGAGAAATTTTTATCAGTATAAACTGGCTTTACTGTTGCTTTTCCTAATATATTTATTCTTATCTTATCTGTTTTAGCTATATCATTATATCCTTGATATGCAGCCGTTACTTCCATAATATATGATGTATTCTCTTTAAATAACGATGCTGGAACTTTTATATGTCCTTTTTCAAAAGACATTGTTATTGAATTTATTATTTTATTTTTTTTTGCGCTATTATAAAGCTTAATACTAATTGTAGTTGCATTTTCTCCACCATCATAATATAAGTCTATATCATCATAATTAACTTCACTATTATCACTTGGAGATGTAATTTTTATATCTCCAACAGGTGGAGCATTTAGATATATATCGTATTTAGATACTAATCTATTTTTAGAATTATATAATTTTGCTACTACTTTACCATCATATCCTTCTACATCAGAATGATTAATATGTACTAATGAACTTGTAACTTCAGTATTATATATTATAGAATCATTATAACATAAGTCTACATGATATTTTTCATTATTATCAACGCCTTTTATATGAAGCAATATATTTTCCTTTTCACTAACAAAATGATCTTTTATAATTTGAAATGAAGCATTTTTATTAATATATTTATATTCATTTAAAGCATTCTTTTCTTTATTTTTTTTATTTTTAACTTTCACCCTAACTTTAATTTTTTGATTATTTTCTAATAATAAATCAGAAATATCAATTTTATTAGTTTTACTATCTTTTTTATATATTAAATTATTTTCTTCATCAAATATATTTACATTATAGTTAATAGAAGTTTTAGCTTTTTCTACATATAAATATAATTTATCTTTTTCTTCTTTAATAAATTTTATTTTAAAATCATTAAACTTAGGAAAAAATTTATATATAATACCCACTATACATAACGATAAAAATAAACTCATTATGATTGATATAACGAATATTTTCTTTCTATTTATATTTTTTCTTACTATCATAATTATTCTCCTATAATAATTAGTATACTCTATTTTATCATTTTTTTAAAGTGTGTTCATAAAATATTATAGGTGATTTTATGTTTGGTTATCCAAGTCTAAATAAAGGGTTTAATTTAATTAAAATATTAAATGGGCTTTCTAAAACATTAACTGTTGCAAATAAAGTCATACCAATGTATCAAAAAGCAAAGCCAATAGTTAGTAATACTAAAAATCTTTTTGACATTTTAAAAAATATAAATATTATCGATTCTAATGATACTAAAAAAAATATTATACAAAAAAAAGAAGAACCAAAATTCACAAGTTCTTCTAATAATCCAATTTTTTTTATTTAACGTTTAATAAGTTTTTTCAGTATCCTATTTTCTCTTTTTATTTTATGTCTTCTTTTTAATTTAGTAAATGGTATTTTTTTTAATATTCTATTGTTTTCATCAATTAAATAAGAATAGTATTCTCTTTTACCAATTTTACTTAATCCAAATTGTAATTCATATTTGCTTAATTTTTGTTTTCCTTTAATATATTTTGATATCACATAATAATGATTTTTTTCAAATATTATTTTTTCATCTGCTAATTTATAGTCTTTTTTTTGCATATATTTTCTAAGTTCGTATTGATCATTATTAGAAGACAAAATTATTTTTTTTATTCCCTTTAATTTATCTTTTCTATTTAATATTTCTTTTATGGTTTTTGTTCCCATTCCAGCTATTACTATTGTATCTACTGTATCTGTATTTATATTATTAAGTCCATCTGACAATATACATTTTATTTTACTATTTAAGCCATGTTTATTTACATTAATAATTGCATTATTCAAAGCATTTTCATTTATATCACTTGAAATAATGCTTTTACATAAATTATTTTCTTTTAAATATATACCAAGATAAGCATGGTCGCATCCTATATCAACTACTCTATCGCTTTTATCTATAAAAAAAGCAATAGCTTTTAATTTTAATGATATCATTAGTCAGTTAAGAAATCCTTTAATTTTTTTGCACGTGATGGATGTCTTAATTTTCTTAATGCTTTTGCTTCAATTTGCCTTATTCTTTCTCTTGTTACATTAAATCTTTTTCCAACTTCTTCAAGAGTATGACTAGTTCCATCAACAAGCCCAAAACGAAGTTCTAATACTTCTTGTTCTCTTTCTTGTAATGTCATTAATACTGATTTTATTTCTTCTTTAAGTATTTCATTAGTTGCATAATCTTCTGGAGACATATTTCTTTCATCTGGTACAAAATCTCCTAAATGTGAATCATCTTCTTCTCCAATTGGAGTTTCTAGTGATACTGGGTCTTGACTAATTTTTATAACTTCTCTTACTTTTTCTGGAGTAATTCCCATTTTTTTAGCTATTTCTTCTTCAGTTGGTTCACGATTTAATTCAAGTGTCATTTGGCGTTGGATACGAGCCATTTTATTAATTGTTTCTACCATATGAACTGGCACACGAATTGTTCTTGCTTGATCTGCAAGCGCACGAGTAATAGCTTGTCTTATCCACCAAGTTGCATATGTTGAAAACTTATAACCTTTATCATAATCAAATTTTTCAACAGCCTTCATAAGTCCAATATTACCTTCTTGAATTAAATCTAAAAATAAAAGTCCACGTCCTACATAACGCTTAGCTATAGATACTACTAGTCTTAAATTTGACTCAGCTAAAGTATTTTTAGCCATTTCATCACCATTAGCAACTTTAATTGATAATTCTGCTTCTTCTTCTGGTGATAAAAGCGAAATTCTACCTATTTCTTTAAGATACATTCTAACAGGATCATTAATATTAATATCTTTAGTAATCTCTTCATCAGTAAGTACTATTGGAGCATCTTCTTCTGCTATCTTCTTAAGCTCAGAATCACCAGCATCAGATTCTCCTTCTCCTTCATTTACTACATCAATATTATTTTCCATTAATAAGTTATAAATATTATCTAAGTCATCAGCTTCAATGTCCAAACCTTTTAATGTTTCGGCTAATTGTTCAAAAGTAATATACCCTTGCTTTTTGCCTTGTTCAATTAATTCTTTTTCTCTTTCTTCTAATGTTTTAATTTCTTTAACTTTTAACTCTTTCATCTAAACTCCACTTCCTATTTTTAAATTTACTATTTTTTTTAATATTTCTTCTTTTTCATGTTCATCCATTGTAGTTTTCAATTTCTTCTTCAATTCTTTTATTTCATTATCTTTAGTTTTCTTTTTTATAAAGTTAATACTATCAATGAAGATATTTTCTGAAAAATTTTCACACATTGTATTATTTATTATATCCATTATATCATCTTTAATTTTGGAACTTTCACTATACGTTATAAAATCTGCAATATTTATGCTTTTATATAGTTCATAGTAGCAAATTATTTCAGATGCTATTAAGCGATATTTTTTTTCGTCTATGTACCCTAAATTTTTCATATATAGCTTTATATATTTTGAGTCATTCATCATATAATAAAGTATATTATTAATCGCTTCTTCATAAGATGTTTTTTTATGTTGTATTTCTTTTTCAAATACAATAGTTTTATTTTCTTCATGTGGTATTTCTTCAAGTTGTTTTTTTAATATGTCATAAGATAAATTATATTCAGTGCTTAACTTTTTTAATGTTACTTCTCTTAATATTTCATCTTTTGAGTTTTTTAAGTCATCTATAACAACACGCACATATTTTACCAAATCATCTGTATTTGTCAAGTTTTTATCTTTTTTCAAATATTGTAATTTAAATTCATTAATTGGTATTTTTTTCTTAATATTTTCTAAAATTGCTTCAACTCCATTTTTCAATATATATGAATCTGGATCTTTTTCACCACTTAACCTAACTGCATATGTTTCTATATTGGCATTTTCAAGCAATAATGATATATCATATGTTGCTTTTTCACCAGCATTATCATTATCTAACATAAGTATGACTTTACATCTCAATTTTTTTATTATTTCAATTTGCTCTTTTGTTAATGCAGTTCCCATAAGTGCTACAACATTTTTAATACCATTTATATATAATCTGATAGCATCCATATTACCTTCAACTAATACTATTTCTTTTTTTAGTTTTACTGCATCTTTCGCCCTATGATAATTAAACAAAATATTACTTTTATGGTATATTTTGGTCTCTTTACTGCCTAGATATTTTGCTCTATCTTCTTTATTATATACACGTCCAGTAAATGCTACAGCGTTTCCATCAATATTATGAATTGGAAACATTATTCTTTCAGAAAAAACATCTTTTATATTACTTGAATCTAATATTAATCCAACATCCATCATTTCATTATAATTAAAGCCTTTTTTTTCAAGCAATACATTCAGTGAATTGTTACAAGGCGAAAGCCCTATATCAAATTCTTTTATATCATTTTCACTAAGACCTCTATCATTTAGATATTTAAATGCTTCTTTTCCTTCTTTAGTATTAAGTGTGTTTTGAAAATACTTTAAAGCAATATCCATCATTTCATATTCTCTTGTAAATTTAGTTTCTTTTTTTATAGAAATATTTCCACTTAAATTAAAGCCAACTTTTTCTGCAACAATTTTTACAGCTTCCATAAACGAAACATTTTCATAATTTTCTACAAAACTAAATACATTCCCAGCTGCTCCACATGAAAAACATTTGTATATCTGTTTATCTTTTGAAACGCTCATAGATGGTGAATGGTCTTCATGAAATGGACATACACCCCAATAATTTTTTCCTTTTTCATTTAATGGAATATAACTTGATATAATATCGACGATATCAGCTCGTAATCTAAGTTCATTTAACTCTGAATCGCTAATACCTGCCATTTTTAACCCTCCTAATTATATATATTACAAGTAAAGGGCCAATTTCCTTTTTTTATTTAAAAAAAATCGATTTTTTTACACTTTTTTGACACATTTTATTAATAATTGTCTTTTTAGATTAAATTTGTCACAAGTTGTTAAATACAAAACATTATTATTTTCCTTTTTAGATATTTTTATTTTTCCATTCTTTTTAATATATATTATTTCTTTAACTACATACTCTACTTTTTCTTTATTTAAATATATTTCTACTAAATCATTTTTATTTAATTTATAAATATTTTTAAAATACGAAATAGAAGATGAACCTGAGTGAGCAGCTAATATTAAAAAATAATTATTTATATTACTTTCCTTTAAAAGAATTATATTATTATCAACATTAGTCTCATTATAAGAATAAAAATTTTTATCTAAATTTATTTTTGAAATAACTATTTTATCATGATAAAAAGTTTCTTCAAAAGAAGATTTTTTTAAAGTTATTTCATAGTAATTAGTAAATGTTAATACTAAAAGTACTTCTATTAAAAAAATAATTTTTTTCATGTTTTTTATGATAACAAAAAAACGATATTTTTTAAATAAATATCGTTCGACATTTTTTTTATTTTAAATCAAAAAAATTAATAAAAGATGCTATAAAAATTGCAAATATTACTCCATCATTTCTATTGAAATAATACGTAAATATAAATGTTAATATTCCAATTATAATACTATAGATCATTTTTTCTAATTTAGATACTGGAGACATAAAACTTATTGATGCTATAAATACTAACGAATAAAGAATTAAACTATTTAAAATAATTACCTTATGAAATACAAATTTAAACACCAGTGCTAATGCAAAATATACTGATAAACTAATAAATGGTATTTCTTTTTTATAATAATAATTTGTACATAATATCATATAGCTAATTATTATTAATATCATTGATGATGTACAAACTCCAGATATACCTCTTCCAAATAATATATCTAGTAAACTATATGAATATTTATGTAATAATTCCATTTGATTTGCATATTGATAATTATGAAGTATAAATAATATTAGTATTAATAGAATTTTAAAAAGAGCAATATAATTAATATTAACTTTTAACTTGGAAGATAAAAATTCTAAAAATAAACTTATTACTATAATAAACATAGTATACACTAGTATATTAATATTAAGAGGCACACTTAAACTTAAAAGTAAAATATATATTAAATTATTATTTATACTAATTTTTTTATTTTTTATGTAATTTATTATTTGAGATACTCCTATGGCTATTAGTGGTATTAATATAGGCCTAATCAAAGTTAAAACATTACCATTTGTATCTCTATATAAAAGTATTCCATTTTTATAAAAACCATAACATATTAATAAAATAGAACAACTAATATATAATAAATTAATATTATTTTTTTTATAATGTAAAAATATATTACTCATTACTATCACCATCTAAATATCTATTTATTTTTATATAGCTTGGACATATATAACTGCAAAGACCACAATGAATACATAAATCCTTACTACATTTTCTATTATTAACGAGTGATGATACTTTTATTTTCATCGGACATATCTCATCACACTTGCCACATCTTATACATTCTTCTTCTTTTATTTTTTCTTTCTTCATAATATATATTGCTCTTAAATCATTTGTAATAATATATCTTTTATAATCTAATTCTTTATTTGTTAACAAACTATTTTCTACTACTACAAATTGATCAGTATTTAATTCAATTAAATCATTAATAACATCGCTAAGTACTACTCCTACCTTACATTTTATTACTTGAGGATTATTAATTGCATTACCAGTAATGGTAATAAATTTTTCTTCTTTAGGCTTTCTTCTTTTTAAATACTGATATAAATCATATATTTGTTCTACATTTAAATACAAAAATTCTTCGTTTATATTTAAAAATTTACTTAGGATATCTTTATGACTTATCAAATATTTATTTGGTAAAAATTTAACATTAACATTATTATACATTCCTATCATATCATTAATTGAATTAATACTATTATAATCTGTATCTTTTATAAGGAAATTAATATCATTAATATCAAATATATCTCCTAGTGAATCTATCATATCTAGTATTTCTTTTGTATAATTAACGTTTATATACATGAAATTACCCACATAAGGCTGTTCCTCTATTCCACTAATCATTATTTTTTTAAATGACATATTAAAATCATTATACATTTTTTCATCATATATTTTTAAAAGTTCAAATAATTCTACTTTACTTATTTTAGATAAATTTTTCCTAACACCTAATCTATTAACAGTTTTTTCTTTAAAATCGTTTCCTACTACTAAAAATTTTGAAAATCCAAATGTACTATAACATTCTCGAATTCCTAGTATTTTACCTGATATTGGACTATATTGTAAATCATATAATTCTTCACCACGATGTACATAACCTTTTGGATCTATTTTAAGCTTTGTCTCTTCTTTAATTGGAAGATATACAAAATTAGGATTTAAATACTCAGTAATAGTATCTTTAAGTAATAAATCATACTCTTTTTTTAATGTAACTAATTTCATATATTACCACCATATAAATTGTATCAAAAAATTGACTAGTTTTCACTATTTATTTTATAAAACTTTATGAAAATAGTTTTTTTATAACATTTCCTACTTTTCCAAGTTCTTCAGTTAATAATTTTTCAACAAAACCAGAAAAATTATCTCCCATATTACTAGCAAACCCTCGATAATCTTTTTTCTTTGAAACTATATAATTATTAATATCTATTTCTTTATTTTCTTTTATATCTCGTTCAAATTTTTTTATATTTTCTTCAGTTAATGTTACTTCTTCATTTATTTTATTTTCATAATATCCACTAAAACTTGCAATTGATAACGATATATATATTATAAATAAAATTCCTAAAACTCTTAAAAATGGATTAGGTTTGTTCTTTTTTTTCATCTTCATCAATCACCCTTTTATAAACTTTGGCAAGTATTTCTATCGAGTTTTTCACACTATTAATATCATTATATGGCCCTCCTATCTCTATTAGTACTGCATTTTGCGATAAATCTTGATTATATATACCAGAATTTTGTTTTATATCTATTCCTCTAGTAATTGATTCATTAAATTCTTTTAAATAATCATTTATTCTAGTTGCCATTTTCAAATTATTTTCGTATCCATCATGTCCTTTTCCTAAAACAATCATTATTTTAGCATAATCTTTGCCATCAATTGTTGTTTTAGCAATATTCTCATTTACCGAATCTCTATGTAAATCAATAACATATTTAATACTTTGATTTTTTTCTAAAGCATCTTTAGCTAATATTTTTGATGCTTTATAAGAATTTCTATAATTCCATCCATTTATATTAAGTATTTCTTTTATACTATTTTTTTCAACAATCGCACTAATACCTAACTCTTCAAGTTTATTCTTTAGTATAAAAGATGCATGAAGCACTGTCGGAGTTACATTATATTCATTTATATTTATTTTCTTATATTCTTCCGTTTGATGGGTATTATATATATATACCAATGGTTTTTCTAATACATTTTCTTCCATATCATCTTTTAAAAAATCATCAATTTTATTAACTACTTTTTTTGAATTATCATTTACTTCTTTTTTATTATTCAGATCTATTCCTAAAGTATAATTAATAATAAAATCAATTCCATTATTAGGAAAAATTTTTGAAAAATTGATATTTGAATTATTTAATAAAATATTCATTACTTCTATATCTGTTATTTTTTTTGTAACGCTATTATATAACATATTAAAAGAAAGAATTACCACTGATAAAACTATACAAATAAAAATTAAAGTTTTTATTATAAGTTTATTAAAATTATTTCTATGTGTCTTAAATCTTTTTTTCATATTATCACCTAAAACAATTTTAATATATTAAGTTTATTTTTTTTGTCAAATTATGTGCCAATTAATAAATAATTATTGTTAAAAATTATATTATATTGTATAATTATAAATAGAATAAAGGGAAAGTGATACATATGCTAAGAGATTTTGATTATGAAAACATGCCAGTTGCTGATATTGTTAACGAAATCATTATTGACGCCGTAAAAAGAGGTGCATCTGATATTCACTGTGACCCTAGAGCAGAAAATGTTATTATAAGAATTAGAATAGATGGTGAGCTAGTCGATTATACTATGCTCCCTTTAGGTATTAAAAATCATGTTGTAACAAAAATTAAAATCTTAGCAGGTATGAATATTACTGAATCAAGACTTCCTCAAGACGGTGCTATTAAAACAACTATTGAAGATAGAAATTTAGATCTTCGTGTATCTACTCTACCAACTGTTTATGGTGAAAAAGTAGTTATTCGTATCTTAGACTATGCTAAAAGCATGGAAGGTCTTGAAACTTTAGGCTTTTCAGAAGTAAGTTTAGAAAAATTAAAAAAAGTTATAGCTAACCCTAATGGGATAATCCTTGTAACTGGTGCTACTGGTACTGGTAAATCTACTACTGTATATGGTATTTTAGATAAACTTAATACTAAAGAAAGAAACATTATTACCGTAGAAGATCCAGTAGAAATGAAAATTGAAGGTATTAATCAAGTTCAAGCACAATCAGAAATTGGACTTACATTTGCCACTGCACTTAGAAGTATTCTTCGTCAGGACCCTGATACAATAATGATTGGTGAAATTCGTGATGATGAAACAGCTCGTATTGCTATTCGTGCAGCCATAACTGGGCATTTAGTTTTATCTACAATACATACTAATAATTCTCTTAATACTATTGAACGTTTACTTGATATGGACGTTGAAAGATATTTACTTGGTTCTGCACTAGTTGGTATCGTATCACAAAGACTTACTAAAAAACTTTGTCCTAAATGTAGAACATCAAGAGCTACAACTGATTATGAAAAGAAGATATTTAAAAAAGCTATGGGACTTGATGTTGATGAAATATATGCACCAGTTGGTTGTGATGAATGTTATAAAGGATATAAAGGTAGAATTGCAATACAAGAAGTATTACAAGTTAATCAAGAAATTAGAGATGCAATATTAAGTAATTTAAGAAAAGATAAATTAAGAGAAATAATATATAAAAAAGAACATACTGTTTCATTATTACAAGATGGACTTGATAAAGTATTAAATGGTTTAACTTCTATTGACGAAGTACTTAGAGTTATTGAAGTTGATTCAGACTTTGGTGATGATGATCAAGATATTAAAGATGCTATTATGGGTAAAGATACTCCTCCTAGTGATGAAATATTAGAAACTTCTACACCAGTTGAAAATACTATGACAGTTTCCAATAATACAGAACCTACAATACAACCTAATATAGCTACAACCGTGCCAATAATTAATACACCTACTACACAATCTGTAGTAGAACAACCTAAAACTATTGAAAGTACAATACCTCAAACACCTACTGAATTTGCTAAAGAAATACCTCAACAAGAAGTAGAAACTTTAGATTTAATATAAAAAAACATCAGAAGATGTTTTTTTACTTTATTATCATAATTTATATTATATATAAAGTTTCCTACTCTTGCTTTTATTACATCATGTGATTATGTTCTTGTTGTACCCCCCATCCGAAGTACATTGTCAAGAGATTTTATAATATTTTACAGATTGTAATTTATATTAAACTATGTTATTATTTATTTAAGTGAGAAGCAGATATCCTTCGGGCTAGATGCTTACCACTATGGTGGTTGCATCTTTATTCACTTTGAATAAGATGCTTTTATTTTATTAACCTAAAATCTTTATGATAATAAGCAATAAAATAAAAATTATAATATAAAGTGCTGTTTCTCTTGTGTCTTTCTTCATAATTACTTCCTCTCCTTCAGTCCTCAATTAAACCAAAACCGCCTGAATAATTCGCCCTGACTAGAGAGGTAAACATCAGAAACTCCGCTTCTCAAAGTCTCTATTATAGAGATTCTTTTTTTATTTTCAATGCTTTCGACAAATATAGCCAAAACTAGAACTTTTATAACATAAAAAAGGCTTATTTAAGCCTTATTCTTCTTCCCATATTGCTTTTAAAGTATGATCTTCATGTCTTACTACCTTTGTATCATTTGTTATATAATATGGTTCATATTCTGTTGCAGTATCTCCTTCTTCAAGTTGAACCTTTTTTATATAAGCATTAACACCTGAACCTGTACCATACGACATTATTATATTAGAAATAGTTTTGTTTGCTGGTGTTGTATAGGTAATAACTATATCTGATGTATAATTAAGAGCCACATCATCATGAGTATTATCTGAATAATTTATAACAAATAAAAGTCTTCTTCCAGGAGTTGAAAACTCATCTACATGTCCATTTATCTTCAACGTATACGAAGTATTTTCTTTAAAAGACAATTGTGGTATACCATTATAATATTTACTATGAGCTGAGCCAACACTAAATTTATAATCCCCATTTTCTTTAGTTGCTCCTTCAATAGTCATTAATATTTCTTCTTCATTAAACATATTCTTACCATTCCATCCCTTAAAAGTATATCCATCTCTTACTGGTGTTGGTAGATTATCATAAGCTTGTCCATATTTAACTTCTTTACTTGCAGTATCTACAGTTCCTCCATTTGCATCAAATGTTACTGTATATGTATTTGGCTCCCATATAGCTTTTAAAGATATATCTCCTCTTGTAAATTTAGGTATTATTATATCTTTTTTTAAATGTGGTTCCCATTCTGTAGCAGTATCTCCTTCTTCTAATTGAGTTGTTGTACTCCAATCTGGATTACTATTAGAATAACTTATAGTAAATCTTATATATTTAGCATTAGCTGGTGAAACTATAGTTTAACTTCCATAATATGTAAAACCACTTACAAACGTTTTATTTGTATCATAAAATGCTCCCCAATTCCCAGAAGACAATCTTGGCTGAATTGTATATGGTGCACTAGATTTAATTTCTATAAAACCACTGTTAGCTGATATAGTATTTTCATGATTTAAAAGATTGCCTGTTACATCATCTATAAAACCCTCTTCTGCATTTTCTGGATTAAATAAATTCCTACTAAAACCTTCCCAGCCTTTAAATGTATATCCTTCTTTTACTGGATTAGCTATAGTTGTTTCTTCTACACTTGAATAACTTGATGGATTTTCTACTCCATCTGGTAGAGATCCTCCATCTAAATCATAATTTATATTATATATAAAGTTTCCTACTCTTGCTTTTATTACATCATGTGATTCTGATACTTTATATAGTGCATGTGATTTATTTAATAAAAATATAAACACAAATAATAAGATAATAGAAAATGATATTAATAATATTTTTATACTAGGTCTATCTTGTTTTACTTTAAATCTTTCTAATTTCATATTAAGACACTCCTCTATTCTGTTCTTATTATACCCTACCCGAAGTACTTTGTAAAGTGGAGTTTATAATTTTTTTAATCGTTTGACATAAACTATTTGACTTTACAATCATTTTATAGTAAAATTTTAAGGGAAAGCGAAAGATGAGGTGACTAAAATGGCTACAAAAATTACAAAGAAAAAACCTTTAGTTGGAAATAAGGTTTCACATTCTCATAGATGTACTAAGACTAAGCAAAAACCTAATTTACAAAAGAAGACTATTAACGGACAAAAAGTTATAACTTCTGCAAGAGAAGCAAAAACATTAGGTATTTAATTTACTTTTCATAACTTTTTTTATAATTTGGTAGATAAAAAAATAGCTGATTTAATTCAACTATTTTTTTTAGCAACATTTTGGGCCATAAACATTAGAATATTCGTTTTCTTCACATGATGTATATTGAGGTATATAATTATGACGATATATATGATGATTTATTATTCTAGTATTACAAGGTACTATATGTGGTACTTCATAACATATGTATCTATGGCAACATCTTTCTTTAGGACATTCCATAACTGGAGGGCACATATTAGTACAATCTACTTTAGGGCACATCATTTGTCCCATTCCCATTTGATAATCCATTTGACTGTAATTTGTTTCTACTGCCTCTGGATAGTTTTCTTTCATATATTCTTTATCATAACATCTTTTATTTTCAAACATAAAAAATACACTTTCCTTTCTTAGTGTATTTTATGTTTTATTATTAATTATGTATGGGTATTTTGTTTATTTTCTGCCTGTACCTTGTTCTTTTTGTTGTAATTCTAAATATTCACATACTACATCACAATATAAATTTTCATTAAAGTTTTCTTTAAAAGTAAACGAAAAATTGTTATCATATGCTCTTTTTACTCTAACTAAAAACAAATCTTCATCTTTTACTTTATTAATTATTTCCAAATATCCATTCAATTGTCTATTAGACATACTTTTAGGTAAATGATTTAATAGCATAAATTTATCGCCTGCTTTAGCTACTTGAAAAACAACATTTCCTATATCAGCTAAATTTTCTGCACAAATATAATCTTTACCGAAATGACTAATAAAGTCATTTATACAATCCTGGTGCATGCCAAAACTATAGTTATACATAACAATCCCAAGAGTTTTATCAATATATACATTGTCTCTTTTTTCAAAGCTATCCAAATTATTATCGGTAATTATAATAACTCTAATCCCATTTAAATATGATTCCATTATTTTATCCTTTTTCTTGCAATTACATCTTGTGAGTTATAAAAACCTTCAATTCCATATTGTGATGATGATAAATATGCTGTAACATTTTTACCATTAACACATTCACAATAATCAATTTCATCTTTATTTCTTGCTACAACTATTTTACCATCAGGCATTTCATATACTACTGCTTCAACTACCCTATATTCATCACTATTATAATATGGAGTTTTTCCATTTTCATAATAAGTTGCTTCATATTCATCTACCATTATTTTAGAATCATTAGAAACTGTAAAACTATCTCCAATAGTTAAACTTTCACTTTCACCTTCTGTTTTTACACTACTAATTTTATCTACAAATTCATGAGTTATAACTCTTTTTTCAGCATTTTTATCATCTTTAATTTGATTTGAAGTTACATTAACTGTATCTTCTATATCATTAGTTTCAAATGTAGTTTCTTTTTCTATTCTAGCATCTTCTTTCGTTTGAGTGTTTTTAGAATTGCCAAAAGAAAATAATGATACATAAGCTGCAACTCCAAGTGCAAGGCCTGTAAGAAACTTTTTCATTTTTCTTTTATATGCTTTTTCAATTTTACTAGAATCTTCTTTTATTTCTTGTTTTGATTCATTAATTGTAATTACTGGTACTACTTCTTCAGATTTTTTAATTTCTTTTTCTTGTGAAATATCATCAGTTAATTTATATGATTGTAATATATTAAATGCTCTCATATACTCTTTACTTATTTCATTTTTCTTAGAAACGCATGAATTATAATAAGTTACTAAATTTCTATCTATTTCTTTTTTTCTTCCTTCTGAATTAACTGTACTATCTAAGTAACTAGATTTTTTAGAAATTTTTTCTATTTTTCTAATTTCATCTGCATAATTATTATATTCTAAATATATCATAATATTTTTATATAATTCTAATTCTTCTTTATTTAAGATATCCTTTAATTTTGTTTGATCAATTTTTAATTGCATCTCTGTATCCAATAGTTTTTTTAAATGCATTATTTCACTACTATTTTTAGCCTCTTTTATTTCACATTTTATTTTGTCTAATCTTTTTTCAATTTCAATTATTTGTTCTATTTTTTTATTACTTTTTATTATGTCTAAAATATTAGTTGTTATATTCATTTAATAAACCCTCCCTTTATATCTTACTTAAAATGGCATTTTAAAATTACCATTTGATAAACCTTTCATCATTTTTTTCATATCTTCAAATTGTTTAAGCAATCTATTTACTTCTTCTACACTTCTTCCACTACCTTTAGCAATTCTTTGTTTTCTTGTTGCTTTAAGTACTTCTGGATGTTTTCTCTCATATGGCGTCATTGATAATATTATTGCTTCAATATGTGCCATTTGTTTAGGATCAATACTTACATTGTTAAGTCCCATTTTTCTTGCCTGAGGTAACATTTTCAAAATGTTTTCAAGTGGTCCAAGCTTCTTTATTTGTTTTAAATTAGCAAGGAAATCTTCTAAATCATAATTTCCTTTCTTCATTTTTGCTGCTTGTTTTTTAGCTTCATCTTCATCAATAATGCCCTCAACTTTTTCAGCTATTGACATTATATCTCCCATATCTAATATTCTTTCAGCCATTCTTTCTGGATAGAATTCAGATAGTCCATCTAATTTTTCAGAATTACCAACAAATTTAATTGGCACATTAGTTAGATGTCTTACTGATAAGGCTACTCCACCTTTTGTATCGCCATCTAGTTTAGTTAATATACAACCAGTAAGTGGTAAGTTTTCATTAAAGCCAGTTATTACATTTATAGCATCCTGACCCATCATAGCATCAAGCACAAGTATCACTTCATGAGGATGTGCAAGTTCGTTTACATCTTTTAGCTCATTCATTAAATCTTCATCAATATGAAGTCTACCAGCAGTATCTATTATTATATAATCATTTTTATTTTCTTTTGCATATTCTAGTGCATTTTTAACAATAGTAGTTACTTCCTTTTTACCTTCTGTATATACTGGAATATCTAATGATTTTCCAATTGTCTGCAATTGCTCTATAGCAGCTGGCCTATATATATCACAAGCTACCAAAAGAGGTTTCTTAGAATGCTTTTTTCTAAGTAAATTAGCAAGCTTACCACAAGTTGTAGTTTTACCACTACCTTGTAAACCGACTAACATAATTATAGTTGGATTCTTACTTGTCTCAAGTGCAACATAATCTTTCCCAAGAAGATCTACTAATTCATCTTTAACTATTTTTATGAATAATTCGTCTGGTTTTAAACTCTTAGCTACATCTTCGCCTAAAGCTTTTTCTTTTACATTATTAACAAATTCTTTTACAACTTGATAGTTAACATCTGCTTCAAGTAAAGCCATACGAATTTCACGCATTGCATCAGATATATTATCTTCAGTAATACGTCCCATTCCTTTTATATTTTTTATAGCATTTGATATTCTATCTCCCATATATTCAAACATATAATCACCTAAATAGTATTATATCAAATAAAAAGGCTTATAAAAAGCCTATTCTTTTAATTATTTAATAAATTTATTTAATTCATAACTCTTTTGAACATTCTCTCAAGTTCATAGTTTGTAAATTTAATTATAGATGGTCTACCATGACAACAGTTATATGGATTTTTACATTGTACAAGTTCATTTAGTAACTCTTCCATTGCTTCTTTAGACATTGGTGTATTAGCTCTTATACTCATCTTACAAGCCATGGATTTAACCATGTGATCATTAAATCTATCTTTATCAAATTTCTTTTTATCATCTATTATTAAATCAACAATATTTCTAATAGCGGCCTCTTCATATCCTTCAACTAACCATGTTGGATGTCCTTTAAAAGCTACTGTATTAATCCCAAACTCTTCTACATCAAATCCAAGTTCTTTTAAATAATCAAAATTTTCTTTTAAACTTAAAAATTCTGATTGAGAAAGTTCTATAGTTATTGGAATTAACATATCTGTTGTCATCACTTTTTTATCTTTCATTTTTTCTTGTATTCTTTCATAGTTTACTCTTTCTTGAGCTGCATGTTGATCTATTAAATATACGCCTTCATCATCCTCTGCTATTATATAAGTTCCATGAGCCTGTCCAACTGGATAAAGTTTTAATTTTTTCATTTCTTCATTGATTATAATAGTTTCTTCTTTTTCTTCTTCTTTTAAATCTGCCAAATTAAACTCAGTTTGTACAAATTCCTTTTGTTCATATTTTTCTTCAATCTCTTCTATTTTAGACTCTAATACTTCATTTTTAAATTCATTGTAAGTTTCAGGTAACCTAAAAGCAGCATCTGGTATAAGTAAATTTTCATATAATGCTTTTTTTAGTGTATTAAATATCAAGTCATTTAATACATCTATTTTAGATATTTTTATATCTTGTTTAGTTGGATGAATGTTTACATCTATTAGAGTTGGATCTGTATCTATTTTAAGTACCACTATTGGATATTTAATATCTGGTTTATAAGTATAATAAGCATCATTTATAGTTCTATTTATATCATTATTTCTAACTACTCTATCATTTACTATTGTTATCATGTGATTACGATTAGATTTTAATATTTCCGGTTTACATACATAACCATATATATCAAAATCATCACTAGATGCTTTTATCTCTATCATCTTACTAGATATATTAAGCCCATATACTTCATGTATTGTTTTAAGTAAATTATTACTTCCACTAGTTTTAACTAATACTCGTCCATTATTTATTAAACTAAAAGCTATACCTGGATGAGATAGTGCTTCTCTTTCAATTAACATAACAGAGTTTGCAAGTTCACTTTGTTCTGACTTTAAATATTTAAGTCTTGCTGGTGTATTATAAAATAAATTAGTAATTGTTATACTTGTTCCTTTTAAAGCATCAGACGACTTTTTCTCTAAGATTTTGCCACCCTTAATATGGATAATTGTCCCCATATCACCAGTAGATGTTTTAAGTACTACTTCTGATACTGAAGCTATTGATGGTAAAGCTTCACCTCTAAAACCTAACGTTCCAATAAAGAATAAATCATCATCACGATAAATCTTGCTAGTAGCATGTCTTAAAAAAGCAGTTTCAGCATCATCCTCATCCATACCACTTCCATTATCTTTTACAGCTATCATTTTAAGTCCGCCATCTTCAAGTTCTACTATTATTTCTGTAGAATTAGCATCTATACTATTTTCAACGAGTTCCTTAACAACTGAGGAACATTTTTCTATTACTTCACCAGCTGCTATTTTATTAGCTAAATTTTCACTCATTACTTTTATTTTGCTCATATACTTCACTTCCATTTTTACTACTTTATTTTATCATATTAAAACAATTATTCAAAGAAGAAAAAAAGAGCAAACGCTCTTATATTACTTATTAGATAAAAATATTTTAACCTACATAAACAGCTGAATCTATAATAGGTGCTATAATTGATAATACATCATAATTAAATGAATTATTTACTAAATCATCAACATAAATTTTAAAACAGTAATTATTATCTGCTTTAGCATATGCAACAATATATTTTGTATTACTATATGAATTAGTTGATACTTCTACTGATGTAAATTCTACATTATTGTATAAACCTCTTTTAAAATTAGAAACATCAAAAGTATCACTAAAATTTTCAAAAATATTATTAGTATAAGATGCGTAACTTTCATTAATTTGTCCTATATTTATGCTCCATGTATTATCCTTATCTTTAATAGTTAATCCTTGATCGTTAGAATAGTATACTAAATTATCAGGTATTTCAAATTCAAATTCTTCAGAATTAACTTTAACTGTCTTTGTTGGATTTTTAATTCCTTCATTTTCAGTATTTTTTGTTTCTTCTTCAAGATATTTTTCAGACACTTCAGAATCATCTTTTGAATTAATTTTATCGTTTAACACTTTATCATAAAGAATAAATCCTCCCATTAATAAAACTACTACTAAAAGTAAGCCTACCAAAATTTTTAAGCCTCTATTACTATTGTTTTCAATTTCCATATATCACACTTCCTTCTGTGATTTAATTATAGTTTAAAGTTTATAGTTACTCAATAAAAAAAATGATGATTTACACATCATTTTATATATCACTTCCAAGGAATGATTTTCTAAATTCTATTAAATTATGATTATTAATATAAATATTTATATCACATTCTTTTTTTACATTTATAAAACCTAATCCTTTTATTACTATATCTGTATTATCTTTTACATGATAAGTTTTAAGTTCATATTCTTTTAAGTAATCATTATTTTCATATACTTTTCTTAAGTCAATTAGATTACTTAGATAAAAAGTAAAACTATTAATATCATTTAAATTAGTAACTCTTACTTTATTTTCTATAATAATACTACAACCTGGTTTTATTTGATAATTTCTAGGTTTAATATATTTTTTTACATTCATTTTTTTTATCAAACTTAAATCATCATTAGTATAAATATTATCGTTTGAAATAAAACCAGGTGAATCAATAATCTTATATTTATCTACATGAATATTAATAAAATCAAGTGTGGTATTTGGTATCATGCTTGTATTTATTTCATCTAAATTAGAGATTGCATTAATTAAGGTACTCTTACCTGAATTTGTATATCCCATTATAAAACAAGATGTCATATTTTTTTCATCTAATATTTTAAAGATTTTATTAATATTAACTCTTTTAACAGAACTTAAAAATATTATTTCTTCTTTTATTTTATAAGTACTTTCTAACCAACTAACAATCTTATTAAAATTAAATGATTTAGGTAACAAGTCAATCTTACTTAACACCATGCATTTAGGATTTTTTATACTTTTATATGTTTTTATAA
Organism: Bacillota bacterium; assembly: GCA_015059485.1. Lineage (GTDB taxonomy): Bacteria > Bacillota_I > Bacilli_A > RF39 > UBA660 > RUG14121. The sequence continues at coordinate 45,800 of SVAH01000007.1, read as the reverse complement.
CTTCACTAGTTAAATTAAATAAATCAACCATGTAAAAGACAAAGTATCCCTTAGATTCTACACTTTTAAGTATTTGATTTTGATCCTTAGGTAATGCTGTTATTTTAACTTCATTATAATGTTTCATTTTATAACATCTTTCACAATATTTAGCACTATCTAATTTTTCTTTTTTAACATACCCTAATTTATTTTCATTTTCTGATTGTAATTTTATTCCACAACCTACACATTTTCTAATCATAATATTTTCCTTTTTTCAATATTTCTCTTTTTTCAAATTTTTTATAGATAAATTTTTCAAAAAATCTATTAAACTTCGTCCATACATATTCTGTATCACTAATTGGATTTACTAAAATACTAGTAATACCTGCTAAATTAGCTCCTAAAATATCTGTAAGTAATTGATCTCCAACTGCAGCCATTTCAGTATCTTTAAAATTATATACTTTCATTATTTTTTTATATTTTTTAGAAAAAGGTTTACCTGCACTATGTGCTGAATCAATATTCAATTGTTCTTTAAATGGCCTTACTCTATTTTTGGGACTATTAGAAAGAATTAGCAATTTAAACCCCATATTTTCAAGTTCATTAACAAGTTTCTTCATATCTTTACTTGGAGAGGATATATTAACTGGAGCTATGGTATTATCAAGATCAAACAAAATACATTTTATTCCTGAATCCTTTAATTTTTCATAATCAATAGTATATAGACTTTTTGCATATATATCCGGTACTAGTCTATCCATCTTTACTCTCCCTCATTATTACTAGAACTTCTTATACCAAAATACTTTTCTAATTTATCTTTTGTATAATATTTATTACAATTTGAATTCATACATAGTTTACTATTTTCTATATGTAATGTATTACTTTTATCTTTATTTAACTGATTATACTTTAATACTATTTCACTATTATTAATTTTATAACTACCAGATACTGAAGTATTAGTTTTTTCACCATTCATTTTTTCATTAGTATAAAAAGTTCCATCTTTTAATATAACTAATTCTTCTACTATTTTATTCTTTAATTCTCCTGTTTCTTTATCATATATTTCATACCCCATATACCAAGTACCTATAAATTTATTATTATCATCTTTATTAAGTATCATATCTAATAATAATACTAATGCAATACAAAATAATACTGTAGCACCTAGTCTCATTATCTTCTTTTGTTTTTTATTAAATTTCATTTAAAGCACCTCTTTTTTCTTTTTATATTTTACCATTTTTTTTATTTAAAATAAATAGAATAATAGACATATTTTTACAAATTAAATTCTAAATATATGTTATAGTTTTTTTTGTCATTTTTATCACCTACATCTTAAATATAATATATCATAAATGTTATCTTTTTTAATAATATTATATAAAGGAAGTGTATGATGTTTTTACCATTAGTTAGTTTATTTAAAGGATTAATTTTCTTTACAGGTAGTTATTCAAATAGTGTTTTTTTACAACCTCTATCCAAAGATGATGAGGAAAAATATATTGATTTAATGTTACAAGGGGATAAAAAGGCTAGAAGTAAATTAATTGAACATAATTTAAGATTAGTTGCTCATATAGTAAAGAAATTTGATAATAAAAATATTGAATCCGACGATTTAATAAGTATAGGTACCATTGGATTAATCAAAGGAATAGATTCTTATAATAAAAACAAAGGAATTAAGATAACGACATATGCAGCTCGCTGCGTGGAAAACGAAATTTTGATGTTTTTTAGAAGTAATAAGCGTCATTTAAATGATGTTAGTCTAAATGATTCAATTGGTTATGATAAAGATGGAAATGAAATAAACTTAATAGACGTTATAAAAGATACTAGTCCAGATATTAGTGATGTCTTACATACAAAAGACAATATAGAATTATTAAATAGATATCTAAATTTATTAAACAAACGAGAAAAAGAAATAATTATTAAAAGATATGGCTTATTTAATAATAAAGAATATACTCAAAAAGAAATAGCAGAACTTTTAAAAATTTCTAGAAGTTATGTATCAAGGATAGAAAAAAGAGCATTAACTAAGATACTTAAAGAGTTTATAAAAAATAATAAATATTAAAAAAATCATCTACTTCTTGGATGATTTTTTAAATATTCACTTCTAAGTACATCATTTGATATGTGAGTATATATTCCAGTTGTAGATAATGATTCATGACCTAGAAGTTGCTGTATTGTTTTAATATCAGAACCACCATTTAACATATGTGTTGCAAATGTATGTCTTAAAACATGTGGTGATATTTTATGTCTAAGTGATGCATCCTTAACCACTTTATCAATTATTTTTTCAACTCCTCGTGTTGTAATCTGTGATCCTTTACTATTAAGAATTAAATATTCACATGATTTATTAGAAAGTAATATTTTTCTACAATTATTTATATAATCATTTAATACATCATATAAATAATCTCCAAAATATACTATTCTTTCTTTTCTTCCTTTACCAAATATACTTATAGTTTTCTCGTTAAAATCAATATCTTTTATCTTAATATTCACAAGCTCTGATACACGCACTCCTGTATCATATAATACCTCCACTATACACCTATCTCTTTTTCCCAAAATTTTTTCTTCATCAATAGAATCAAATATTTTCATTATTTCTTCATAGTTTAAAAAATTAGGTAATTTTTTATCTTTTTTAGGATTAGAAATACTTTTAAAAGGATTATTATCTACTATCTTTTTATCTAATAAGTATTTGTAATATGTTCTAATTGAACTTAAATTTCTACTTATACTACTTTTACTATATTTTAAATTATCTAAATACTTTAAATATTTTCTTATATTATCATTACTTATTTTTTTATAATCTATCTTATGTTCCTTACAATAATTTAAAAATTTGGTGATTTCATCATTATAACCTTTAATAGTAAGAATAGAATAATCAAGTTCATAGTTTAAATATTCATTAAAACTATCTATTTCTTTTGTAGTTATCATTACTCTATTCTCCACTATTTTCATTATCTAAATTATTTGTATTATTAGTAGTATTTTCGCCATTTAATTGCGGTGCTAATAAATTTAAATATAAAGTTTTATAATTTTTATTTTCTATTATTTCACTTCCTGATGTAATCTCACTATTATCTTCTATTTCTACTATTTTTGATTGATTATTTACAGCAGCATTTTGACCTTTTATTATTCCATCATAAATAGAATAATTTGAATTAGCTGTAATGCCATATGTTTTTCCTTGAATATTAGGACTAGTTGTACTTATATTACCATCTTTTGCTCCAATAACAAGTGTCCCAGATTCATTATTTACACCTGCATGATTAGTGGAAATAATTGTTCCTTCAGTTATTGTAAGAGTTCCTTTATTCAAATTATGAACTGCTGACCTTATATTTGATGTATTTTTAATATATGAATCTCCAGCAATAGTTAAAACTCCACCATTATTATATAGAGCTTGTTTATTTCCAGATGATGTTATCATACATCCATCTATTATTAAAACTCCACTGTCATTATTATTTATTGTTGCTGTATTGGCAGAATTAGATTTTACTGTTCCACTTGTAATTTTCAAAGTGCCTGAATTAGTTATAGATGCATCAGCGCTTACGTTTGAAAAAGTATGTCCTTGTAAATCAAATACTACATTTTGATTTACATCTATACTTATATTACTAGATATATCATTTTTGACAATTATAGTTGTTTCTTCTCCAGTTTTTGGCACACTCGCAATTGCATCTTCAATAGAATTATAAAAAACTCCATTTATTTCAGCAACTATTGTACTATCCCATTTAGCATATAAAGTCATATTGTTAGTAACTATTGTATTTTCATCTACTGCTTTGGTACACTCTGAATCTAAATACCACCCCATAAATTTACCATAAATATCAGATGTTGGTGTTGGAAGTGCTCCAATAGCACTACCCTCAATTACTCGTCTTGTACTTTCATTTACACTGCCACCATTTGCGTCAAATGCAATGGTATAATAATTAGACTCTATCTTGCCAAGTTTTACATACATATTTGACATTGTTGCCTTCAAATATCTCATTGGAACTCCTGAATTATTAGGAGCTGCACCAAACCACGTTGTTACATCAAATTGTTGATTAAAATTATTCATATCTTGCAAAGCAATAAATCCTGCATCATTTATTGAATAATATATTACTCCATCTTTTCTTCTAATTCTTACAGTCATTGGCATTGAATTAGAAGAAAATAGTTGTGCTTTCTTCACTTTATTAATATATTGAGTTAATTCTAAAGAATTATTATTTCCGCCTCGTCTAAATACTAACCCCGGCCAAGATTTAGATTGTTCTTCAAGTTTAGTATTTACAAATACAGCTTGATTTTCTTGTCCAGCATAAGTAAATTCATCAATAGTAAATCCAATTTCGTAATCTTTTTTCCAATTTTCATTGCTATATAAAGCAATTCCTGTATCTATATATTTTTTATTTGTATATTTTGAACATTCATCGCCAGAAATATTTTGATCTGAACCATTAAATGTACATGCACCTTTTTGAATAAAAACAGTTGGAAATGTGGTTGGAACTACATATTCTTCAAAAACAAATTGTAATTTTGCATTCAATCTTTCATCTGAATTTTCTACACCTTCTTTATATTTAAAAGTAATAGTAAAATTTTTTGACTCACCAGGTTCTATAACATCATCAATTGCAAGACCATTTAATTCATATTCTACATCTTCATTAGAATAAATATCTTCTACTATTTGAGTTAATGTTTGAGGAGTTTGACCTAGATTAGTAATATTTACATCATATACCGCTACTCCAGTTTGATTTTCAAAATCAATTATAACATTTATAGAATTTGTAGTATATCCTTTTTCAACTTCAACTACATTTGTTAATGATTTTTGTTCTATTGACATTACTCTTATCATGCCAACTGGCATAAATTTAGCACTTCCATTTACGGAAAGGCTTGTAGATAATGATGAAAAACCAACAGTAATAAATAGCGTAACAATACTACAAATTACAACCAGCTTTAATAATAAATTTATTGACATGTCAATGCTTTTATGTTTTTTTCTAAAAGTTCTCATATTACCACCTATTATTAATATAATTATACTATAAGATTTATTTTATTGCATTAAAAAAAGATGCCATTTTTACATCTTTTTTAGTTTCAGTATTATTTTTGTGTATATGTCAATGTTAAGTTTCTTCCAGTAATAACAACTGGTGCAGTTGGAAGTTCAGTTGTAGCAGATGGATATTCAGCAGTAATAATTAAATCTTTACTTTGTCCATGAGCTAATTCACTACCAGAAGCTATCTCAGAACCATCTGCCCATGTAATAGTATAAGTAACATTATTTTCAACGATTGCTTCATCACTAGCTTTTACTGCAGGATCAGTAGCTTCTCCAGTATAAGTTAAACTGTTTCCTAAACTAACTGAAGATAATTGTGCATCAAGAGTTCCATCATTTGTAACAGTAACTGTATATGATCCTTTATCACCAGGTTTTGTAAGGACAATTTCATAATCACTAAATGTTGTATCATTCATAATTGGTTTTGCTGGATTAGTACCTTCTGCTGCTTTAGTTGTTGCTGTAGCATCTGTACCATAATCATCAAATTCATATTTTGTAAATTTAATATCCCATTTTGCTGGATCAACTTTAACTTGTCCAGTTACATTTAATTGTGTAGACATTGCTGCAAATCCTACTGAAATACCTAATACAGCAACTACAAGTGCTAATACTGAAAATACTTGTAAAAACTTTTTGCTTTCCTTCATTTTAAAAACCTCTTTTCTATTTTATTAATTTCATTATAACTTAGTATTTTTTTGTTGTAAACATTTTTTATAAAATGTTTACATCCTATTTGTCAATCATTCATAATCATCACTTTTCATTACATTATAGTAAATATCATTTCCATTTTTTACAATAAATACACTCTTCGTACTACTGATACGATAATAAATAATTGGTATATTGAAATTATCATGTACATCTAGTAATTCCATAAAATCTTTAATCTCTATTGTATTTGCATTTCGATCTAACCTCAATTTTCCTTTTGCTTCGGTTATAGCTCTATCAAATTCTCTTAATATTTTATTAAGCTTTTGTTCATATTTAGTTTTCTTTTCTGCTGTTTTAATAATGTATAATACATAGTATATTAATGTCAGTAATAATAGTAATATAGTTCCAACTAACAGTGCAATTAATGGAACGCTTAAACTCTTTTTATTGGTAACTGTTTGATTACTGGATGTATTATTCTTTTTAAGATTGGCATCAATTGTTTTTTGAGATATAGGTATATCTAAAGTACTTGTTTTATTACTTATAATATCTTTGCCAATTGCTTTATTTTTACCAACAAATTTAGTATTAAAGTTAATCTTTAAGTTTGCATTTGGTACTATTTCTCTTTTTAATTCATTAATAATTTCATTATATTCATCATAATTTATAACCTGATTCAACAAATCTGCTTTAGCCATTTTTCCAAATCCTTTTATTTCTTGCTCATCTGCTAATGTATATTTTTTAGTATAGATTGGTTTTTTATCATTGCTTGAATCAAATACTACTAAATCTGCTGTCACACCATATTTTAATGTATAATCAATATCAGCGCTAAATGTATTTAAATACTTATAATCAATCGTAAAATTATCTATTAAACTTGCTATATAACTACTTTTTTCATCCAAATATGGTGTCTCATAATAACTATTTTCTTTTAAATATACTTTGTAAGATATATCACTACTTTCATTATATGAAACACTAGCTACATCAACTTTATTATTTGCGTAATTAATTTCAAGTATTAATAATACTGTACAAACTAACGTTGGTATTGAATAAAATATAACACCATATTTTCGTTTTAGTCTCATATGTATCACCTATTCTAAAAAGATTATACCATTTCATTTTACACTTTACAATTAATTTTTTATGGTATTGTTCTTATTTTTTTGCCATTTCGTACAAAAAAACTGAAGGATATCCAATATATTTTATTCTCTTTTTAACAATTCCAATTATATCTTTTGTAGGTATTGGGTAGCCATCTTCCGTTTTATTTGCATCACCCTTAGTATAATAAACAGTCTCTGTGTTGCTTACTTTTACAACTTTAATTATTCTATGAACTATTACTTTTTCTTCTTTTCTAAATACTATTATTTTTCCTTTTTCAGGTACATTATTTTTATTTAAAGATTCATATATGACAGCATCACCTTTATTTATTGTTCCAGTCATTGATCCTGAGCCAATTGATAACATCCCGTATTTAAATCTGCAGCACGATAAAAGAACTAATGATATTACTGCAACTATTATTACTATAATTGAGGCATAAATATAAAATTTACTTTGTTTTAGTGTTTTACCTTCTACTTCTTTATTTTGATATTGCTTTAAACTACTATAAATCATAAATCCAATAATTCCTGGAATAATTGTTAAAATTACACTTTCAAAATACATTCCAAAATCGGGAACAATTGGAATTATGAAATTTTTTAATTCAGTAAGTGTCCTATATATTAAACTTGGATATGGTCCCGCTATTCTAGTTGTATATAATAATAAACAGTTTTTAGAAATACTAGGTAAAATTATATAACATATATACTTTATTTGACCATCACCTGTTAATAAATCAAAAGTAGTTAAATAAATTGTACAATCTATTATTATTAATATTAACGTAACAAGTATGTATGCAAGTGGTGATGTATCACATTTTCTTACAATTTCATATCTTAATAATTCTCCACTTATTATTACAAATATATAAGGTATAATGTTTGTTAAAAAATTTGTTGAGTTTAATCTATAAATAGTTAAATTAAATCCAGTAGATATACCAAGCATATAAGTAATAATCAAATATACAATCGTAAAACTAAAAATATAAAACATTGTTTCATATGTAAATCTTCTATTTCTAGATTCATAGCCATATCTTAAAGCAATTATAATAAACGGAATTAATGTTGCAAGTCCGCAAAACCAAAATTCAACTTGCTTTAATATAAATACATTTAATAATAAAAATACTAATGAAATAACTAATATGCAATTAATAACTATAAAACTTTTTTTATATCCATATCGCATAGTCATTCTCCTATTCTATCTTTATTTTAACTTAAAAAATCTTATTTTATCAATAAAAAAGAATAGTGTTTTACTATTCTTTACATTTCTTTTTTACTATCATCTTACTGATATTTTATTTTTTCTATCTAACATTAATACTTTTCCTACTTGTTTTTTATGAATTTCAAGCAGTCCTTCTTCTTCATAATTATCTGAGTAAAAAGTCGTTTGTACTAAATGATCTCTAAATTTATTTAAATCAGAATTATTAGGGCCTAAATCGTCATCATCTATTATACAAAAATGCTCTATTTCAGGATGTTCATTCAAATAAAGTTCAATCTCATCTTCTTTCCAGATTTCAATTATTGCACATCCTATTCTTTTCTGAACACTAGGAGTTTTACCAATACAATCTATCCCATACTTATCAAATAATTCAAAAATATTTTCTAACCATTCTATTTTAGTATTCAAAAATTCATCTAAATCATATTTATGCGATGATTCAATTACAACTTTACAATTATATTCTTTGCATATATCACCTAAAATGGATATTCTTTTTTCAATTTGCTCTTGTGTATTATTATGGCTAGTAAATAATACTCCATCAAAATCTAAAAATATAACATTCATATTATTTTACATTTTCTTTCTTATTACTAATAATTATATTATATATTAGTATAATAATACCACAAACTATAAGTGGTATATAGAATGAGAAAGTTCTTATAAGAAGCATTCCAACATCCGCAAGTTTTGATGCAAATATCATTACAAATATATTATGTAATAATCCTTCTGATAAACCGGCTCCACCAGGTAGTGGAAAAGACTCTATAGATACTTGAACTATAACTTGAATCATTACTAAATCAAAATAAGAATATGTATTAAATCCTAATCCTCTATATATAACATACGCTATAGAAAACAATAATACCCTTTGAACAAATGTAAGTAAAAAATTTAATACTACTGTTTTTTTATGTGAAAAAATATAATCAATTTCACTATTATATAATTTTAATATTTCATCTTCTTTTAAATTTTCTACTTTTTTTCTAAAAATTTTTGTTTTTTTACCAATTTTTACTATTTTATTTAACATTCTTTTTACCAAATTTTGCTTAAACACTAAAAGCAATGCAATAAGTGCAATTGCAAGATCCACTACAAAGCCTAGTATGAAGAAAAAAATATATATATGTCTACTAGAAAAAATTATGTCACTTTTAAATAATAGTGCTACTATCCCCATTATTAGTATTATTATTTTAAAATAAATTGTATTAAGCATTAAGGTTATATAGCTTTTTCTAATAGGTATATCATCTTTAGTCATGTAATATAATTGAACTGGCTGTCCACCAGTTGATGAAGGTGTTATACCACTAAAATAAAATTCTAGCATAGAATAAAATATTCCCTTTTTTAACGATATTTTATGTTTTAAAGTATTAAGTATGCTTTTCATATAAATACCTTGCAGTAAGAAGTATAAACATATTATAACTAAACATATTATTATATAATAATACTTTATATCTCGTATATTTTCTTTTAATAATAAAAATGATTCTTTATCATATATGGTGTAGCAAGTGAAGAATATTATTAAAATTAAAAAAAATAACATTAGCAAATATTTTTTAAAGCTTTTAATAATATCACCTCCCTATATTTTGACCCATCCTAACTATTGTTTCAATATCATTATTACTCATTTCAATTATTTTTTCGTTTATTTCTATATCTTTATTTAGAAGCATTATAACTGTAGAACCTCCAAATTCAAAATGGCCTTTTTCATCGCCTCTTTTAAAACTTTTAACATCTTCATTAACAATTTTACCTACAATCAATGCACCAACTTCAATTATACAAACATCTCCTAAATTATCGCAATCTAAAAATGTTACTTGTCTGCTATTTTCATGGAATACTTTATACTTTTTTAATGCAATAGGTTGCACAGTATGTAGTTTACCATTAATATACTTACTATTTATTACTTTTCCACTATCTGGAAATATATAGTGATGATAATCATCTACGCACAATCTAAATATTAATGCATATTTATAATCTCTTTTTTCATCAATTAATTCTTCAACCGTATATATAGAATTCTTAATATTAAATTTAGAATTTTCATCTATTTTATAAACACTAAGTTTACTATCACAAATAGCAAAAAGACCATCTTCAATTTTTCTCTTACCACTTTTTACATTTCTCATGAAAAAATCATTAAATGATGTATAATCTTTCTCTTCATAATCATCCATATTTATATTATTTTTTAAAATAAACTTATTTATTTTTCTTTTAGATAATTTAGAGTTCATATATTTAGCATATGTATTTGCAACAAACTTAGTGGTAAATATTTTTAATAGTAGCCTTCCAATTAATGTATTATATAAAAATTTTAGTGCTGATGATTCTTTTATAATTATTTTTTTATCATTTTTTATATCATAATACATTATCTAATTACCAATAATAATACCACTAATATTGCAGCCAATATAGGGACTATTACATATGCAAGTCCTTTTAATTTTGGAACTTTTATTTTTGCTACAAATAAGAAGGCTATTAAAAATGTTGCTACTAAATATATGTTTTGAAATAGATTTTCAGAAATATTTCCATGCAGTAATCCAAGAAGTGGATATATTATTGCAGTTGATGTTACGGGAAGTCCACTATAAAATTTTACTGGATTATCCATACTTGCATGAACATTAAAATATCCAAGTCTAGATACTCCACATAATATTAGTAACATATATGCTACTACATCTAAGATTGTATTCATACCAAGTGATAACATTATAACAACTGGAAGTACTACAAAATTAACTGTATCTGCAAGTGAATCAATTTGTATTCCAAATTCTTTTTCTTCTTCTGTTCTTTTACACATACGTGCAACTTTACCATCAAACATATCACAAATTCCAGATAAAACTAAGAATATAAGTGAATATCTTAAATATGATATTTCTGAAAATGCCATTTTTGTAAATGCAAAATACATTGCTATACTTGCAAATATAACTCCTAAATATGTTACAATTACTGATTTATGAACTTTTATTATAAACATTTTAACTACCTACTTTCTTATCTAATTCAAACTTTTTTAAATATTCATCATTTAATATGTTATCATTATAAAATTTTGATTTTTTTCTTAACTCTCTATCTAATTTTTTTACCCCTAGTTTTTCAGCAAGTGTTTTTTCTTTTGAGAATAAGTTAACTCCTAAACCTAATTTATTGCCTTTAATATTTCCTCCAATTGCAGAAACAACAGTTGGATATGTATCAAGTGCTGTTATTACTCTATTTTTTTGTTTTCCAATATTATTTCTTGGATTTATTATGCAATTGTACACATATCTATCCTTCACTCTATGTTTAAAGAAGAATTCATCTTGCATTGATAGATGATCTCCCATTATAACAATGGTTGTATTTTCATAATAAGGTTGCATTTTTACCCACTCTACAAAATCATAAATTAATCTTGATGTTGTTGCATATGCATTTTCATACTGTTCTTTATATTTTGTTTCTGAATAATTTCCAACAAAGCCATCTACAAAGTGAGTATCTATAGAAACCAAATTCAAATTAAATGGTTCATCCTGTTTAGATATTACATCTAATCTCTTTTTTGCTACTTCAAATAAATATTTATCATTAAATCCCCATTTTCCTTTATCATCTTTTTTCATTTTTAAATCATATTTCTTAAGTGTATTTTTATCAATTATATTGTAATTACCATGTCTTTTATAAAATTCTTTCAATCCACCAAATGATGTCGTTGCACCTGATATTAATTCATTATAATAACCGTTATCCTCAAGTAAATCGCCTAATGTATAACTACCATTTAAGAAATTTTTTGAATGATACCCGTTTTTATTAATTCTTATTTTAAATGGAACACCTGATGAATTGGCTACTAAGGATGCCGTTGTCCAAGATGAACCTTGTATCATATTTGAGGTCTGTGATATATCTTTATCATAAAAAACTACGGTATCATCATCTTTATATATTTTATATAATTCTGGTATTACATCATATTTCCAGTATCCACCTTGTTCTTTTGTAAATAAAGATGTTTCAAGTGATTCGACATATATCATTATTAAATTTCTTTTTTCATCAAATCTTATTTCTGTTTCTTTTGGATTAACATAATTTTCTTCAATAAAATTAGATGGAAAATTAGTATATATAACATAATTTAACAAATTAACACTCCAAGATATTGAACATAATGATAAAACAAATAATGTTATTGTTGCACCTTTTACATGCTCTTTAAAAAATCTAACAGGATATATTTTTTTATTTTTAATTATTATAGTTTGTTCTTTTTTAAATGGTATTTCATAAAATAAACTATAAAATATAGTAAATAATACTATTATGAATGGTAAACATACTTTTACAGCATACCAAAAAACACTCATATCTCCATTGTCTAACCCGCTTCTTACATAAAAAATAATTTCTTCAAAATTTGTTTTTGAAAAATATACTTTTAAATATCCTGCCGCTACAAATATAATTGTAATTATCATTAATAAAACTATATGTAAATTTTTATTTCTGCCTTTTTTCATAAACTACACCTATACTTCCATAACATTATAACAGTTTTATGAAAAAAAGTCATTATTAAAATATATTAATCTGATTTTTTTGACATTTTTTTATTAAATCAATTCTTTTTTACCATATCTTATATATGTTCCAATTAAAAATAATATAGTAATTAAGACACTAATAATTACATTAACCATATTAATAGAAACATTTGAAATTACGTTTCTTACATCTGCTAATGTATAAATACTAAAGTATTTCATAAATTCTACATTAGTAGATAATTCTGATAATACGTTAAATAAATAAAAGATAAATACCATACCCAAACTAATACCTATTGTTTTCTTTGTTTTATGTAAGAATGTTGATATAAATAAATTAATAGCAAAAAGTGGTATACCAATTAATATTGGTGTAATACTTAGATAAATAAATTGTTTATGCTCAAAATCGCCACTTACTAATAAACCTATATAATTAAATATACCTAGTAGCAGTACCATTGAAATTATATAAATAATACTTACTATTATTTTATTTGTTATTATCTTTGATCTTTTTATAGGTATAGCTCCTAAATATTCTATTGTTTTATCATTTTCTTCTTTAAGTAAGATATTACCACCTAGTATTGATGAATAAAAACCAACAATTAATAGCACAAACATAAACCCTTCTGATTTTAACCACCCATATACTGTTTCTATTGATGACATATCCATATTAAATGCTTTTAAAACTTCAGGTGGAAAAACACTCATTAATTCGTCCATACTTTTAACTGTATCATCAGTAATTATATATGGATATATTAAAAAAACTACTAAAAATATTGCTATTAAAATACTAGTCCATATTACGAAACTTTTAAAATTAAACTTTAACTCTCTTCTTATCATATTAATACCTACCTATAATATTTTTCAAATAAATCTTCTAATGTTATTTCTTCTATTAATAAACTATCTATATTATATTTAGATAATTTATTTATTAGTGTATTACAATCCATATTATTAATAAATTTTACTTTTTCTTCTTTTTCTTCTTTTATTTCTAAATTTAATTCTTTCTTTATCTTTTTTATATCATTAGATCTTATAGTTAAATATGTATAATTATTTTTCTTAATATTTTCTATTAAATCTTCTTTTATTATTTTTCCATCTTTTATAAACCCAATTTTATCACATAAATTTGAAACTTCACTTAATACATGAGATGAATAAAGTATTGTTGTTCCTTTCTTCTTTTCTTCTAATAATAATTTATGGAATATACTTTGCATAAGTGGATCAAGTCCACTTGTTGGTTCATCTAATATTAGTATTTTAGGATTATGAATTAAAGCAAGCACTATTCCTACTTTTTTTAGATTTCCTAAAGATAAATCCTCTATTTTTTTATTTTCTTGTATCTTTAATAACTTAACTAATTCTTTTCTTCTTTTTGACGTATCAAATTTGTAGAATGATTCATGATAATCAAATAATTCTTTAACACTCATATCATCATATAAATTAATTTCACTAGGTAAATAGCCAATTATTTTTTTCGTTTCTATATCATCTTTATTATGTTCTTTTCCATTTATATAAATCTTACCATCAGTTTTATTTATTAATCCAATTATTGTTCTAATAGTAGTACTTTTCCCTGCACCATTAGGTCCAATAAATCCATATATTTCTCCTTTGTTAATCTTTAAAGATACATCTTCTACACCTCTTATATTTCCATAATATTTTTTTAGGTGTTTAATCTCAAGTACACACTCATTCATATTATCACTCCTAATAAAATTATAGCATAAAATTAAAAAAAGAGACATTTATCTCTTTTTAGTTTTTGATAATATAATTGGAACATATATTTCGTCATCTGTATATCCTGCATGTTGTGATTTTAATTCTTCACTACCATTATAAAGTAGTGTTTTATTTGTTTTTCCTATTGCCAAATAGTCTCCTAAAGCATCTCTATATATTTCATTTTCTTCTCCATCACCAAATAATTTAGATTTAATTACATCATTCATATCATATAAATCAAAATCATTCGAAAAATATTTATTAAATAATTCTTTAAATTTCTGCTTTTTGTCTTCTTTAATAAAGAAATTAACAGCTCTTGGCTCTAATGATGTATTTCTTAATAGGCAAGCTACTACATCAGGATAATCTTCTAAATGAATATTTTCAACATTATGATGTCCATGATCTGCCACTACAAAAATAATTGTATCGCTTAAACTATTACTTAATTCTTCTATTCTATCGTTTAAATCTAGTATTATATCTTTTATTTCTTTTTTATCACACCCTATATCATGCATTGTATGATCAGGTTCTGTAATATATGCATATATATATTTCTTTTTATCAGTTGAGCATTTATCCTTAATAATTTTAAACATATCATCTAAATCATTATATGGATTTTCTCCGAATGGAAATAAAGTATAACCTTTATAATTAGTTTTTTCATTTATTTCATCCATAATAGATTTTCTTATCATATGTTTATCATTATATTCTTTTGCTTCATCTAATATATTTTCAGTACCTTTTTCAGTATTCATAAATACTGTTATTGTTTTGTCAATATCTTTATAGTACATATCCCAACCAAGCATTCCTGTTTCTACTGGATTTAAACCAGTCATCATAGAAGTAGTTGCCGCTACTGTTGTAGCTGGAAAAACTGTTGTGATAGTTTTTATTCTATTTCTTACTAAAAACGAATCTTTATCTAACATTCTATCCAATATAATGGAACCCATTCCATCACAAAGGATTGTTACTACATTCTTAGGATTATACTCACTTAGTATTTTATCGATATAATCAAGTGTATTATGTTTATATTCTAGTTCAAAATATTTTCTAATAGAACATGCTAAATTAGTTAGACATTCTTTATAATTATTTCTTACTTCCATATTAACCACCACCTTATCTTTTTAATATTTTAGTATCCGATAGTATACTTTTACTAGCAAAAAGCACATTCATCAAATATTTGCTTTTATCAAAATTATTAATTAATACTTTTTTCTTAGTACTAGAACAATGAATAAAATAACTATTTTCTAGTTTTGTTTAATTCATTATTTAATTTTTCTTACAGATATATAACATATGGCAGCTATATCCTTGTAAATCTTCTCTTTCACATACTGATAATTGATATTTTTCCCATACTTTAAACTCTTCTTCTGACAGTGCATTTATTTTTTCTTCCATTAAGGGAGCAATACCATCAGTTGCTACACTATTTAATAGTGTTACATTGAATTTGCTCATTATATCCTTGAATTCTTGAATATAGAACGTTCCAAATATTTCTTCTGGTTCTCTTACTAGTTTAAAATTATCATCAAAACTTTTTGGATATCCATCAATTAAGTGATCAATAGCCCAAGAAGCAAACACGCCATCAGTTGTTATATAAGCTAGTGCTATAATACCATTCTTTTTTGTAACTCTAATCGCCTCACTTATAGCCTTATTTATCTCATTATCTTCATATAAATGATATAGTGGTCCTAAAACTAAAGTCACATCAAATGTATTATCTTCAAATCTTGATAAATTAACTGCATCTCCTTGTTCTGCCACAATATCCATGTTATCAGCTATTTTACTTTTTAAAATATTTAAATTATGTTCTACAAATTCAATCGCATTAACTTTATAACCTTTATTAGCATAGTATAAAGAATATGCTCCTGTTCCAGCACCAACTTCTAATATTCTATCTCCAGGTTTAATATATTTATCAAAGTATGTTTTAGATACAGTATATTCCAAACTATGATAATTATCTTTTGTAAATCTATCATCTTCAGAATAATTATTATAATGATTATTTATTATCTCTTCTCTATTCATTTTTTCATTTCCTTTCTAACTTAAAGTAAATATCGTCTACTTCTATACCATTTCTTTTTAACACATTTTTATCACGTTTATATTCTTCAAAGCCTAATTGTTTTACACAATTTAACGATCTAATATTATCAGAAAAAATTATACAATATATTTCATCTAAATTTAGAGTATTATATCCATATTCTATTAAACCATTAATTATATCTTTAGCATAATGTTTTCCTTGCATCCCTTCACATATAGTAAGTCCAATTTCTCCTCGATCATTTTCTATTTCGTTGAAACCGCAGTTACCGATATACTTTAAAGATTTTATATCATAAATTGAAAATGTATTGTCATTTTGATGCTTATTTATCCAATCGATTTCCTGCTTTTTTGTTACCGTTCTTTTCCCATTAAATAACATTGAGGAAATATTCTCATTATTCATCATCTCTACCATGTCATCTACATTTTCAATATTAGGTTTTGTAAAAAAACACTTTCCATATTTAAATAATTCATTTACCATATTTTTACCTTCTCTCATAAGATTTTACTCTAGTGCAACTAAAATTTATCAATACATCTTTGTCTACATATCCAACATTTTTATAAGCTTTATTTGAAGGAATATATTTATAATCGGTATATAATGATACGTGATATCCGTTTTCTAATGCTATGTTTGTCAACTGATATATTGTATTACCTGCATATCCCTTTGATCTTCCTTCTGGTATTGTATATACTCCTGCTACTTTAGCATTTCCATCTACCACGCTATAGTGGGCTTGCGCAACTATTTCATTATTATCATTTTTCCATACATAATAATTACCTGAATTTAGTCTTTTTTCAAATGCTTTTTTTGCTTCTTCTATAGATAGGCTTTTTACATCTGATATTTCATGAGATTCATTATATATAAAGTTAGTTAATACTTCTTCATCTTCCTTTGTTGCTTTATCAAAATAGCCATCACATTTTTTAGGTTCAATAGTTTTATCACAAACTAAATATCCCATTTCAAAATAATAATCTCCCAATGATTCAAAATTATCTTTAACAAGTAAATCATATAATTCCTTTTTACAAGTAAATCTTGTATCAATATCTAATCTATATATATCTATCGCTTCTTCTATTTCGGTTAATAGTGATTTATCAAAATTATCTATTGTCCATATCCATGTAGGCCATTCAACTCCACCTCTACACAAAACATAATTTTCTTCATCACTATACAATTTTAATGTTTTACTTTGTAAATTTTGTAATATTAATAAAAATTTATATTTATCTTTTTGAAACTCTTTGCTAGTAAATACTTTATTATTAGTATTAATTTCTTTTAACATAATTTATCACCTCCTATCATTTAATTTGATTATATCATATTATTTTCTATTTTTTATTATTTAAAAAACACAATATTTTTTCAGTTATTGTGTTTTTTGCTAATTAAAATGTCCATGTTTTTGTTTTTCCAGTATAGGTCCTTTTTTCTTTGACCATTTATATGGACTACCTACACCATATCTATTATCATCAAAACCACTCTTATCACTAAAACCATATAGATATGCCATATCCGTACTATATTTGATCATTCTATTTACTTTTAAATAAAAGAACAATTCTTCATCTATTACATAGTTTCCAATTAATTCTGAATAATCTGAAAACCTATTATTAGGTTTAACATCTAATTCATAATGTAATTTTTCACCAATTAAAACAAATCTTGGTTTAAGTCTTATTGTTTCAATAGAATTAATATTTAATGTTGGACAATTAATTGTATTATCATCATACACAATAAACTCATAAACAACATTGTTAAATGAAATTGCATAAAATCTTCCAATTTCTCTTTTTTCCATATCAATACACACTCCTTTCTTTTGTGAAATACCGTTTTAAAATAGAAAAAAAGCACGGCAAATCACCATTTCGTGACTCCGTACTTTTAAATTAAAAGATCGTGTAGGCAACCACCCGAGACAGCTCACCTGTTTGCTTATGTCTCCTCACTTGACAATAATTATACATTATTTATTTTATTTGTCAATACTTAATTTATTTTTCTATTTAATTTTAATACTTTATATTCACCAACTAATTCATTATTTTCCCATGTAAGGCAATCATTTTTAATATTTTTTTGTTTTTCTACATCACACATTGAATTTGTACAAGTTTTACATTCTTTTCTTAAAAATGATTTAATATATTTTCTTTCATCCGGAGTTAATTTTTCACCAATTTTTTTATAAAATTCATCTGGATTTTCTAAAGTTTCATATATTAATAGAGCTAAATCTGTTTCTTCTATTTTTCTTGAATTTGCTTTTTCTTGAATTCCAATAGTACCTGTATCTTCTACTCCAAAATATTCTATTTCTTCAACTTCTATAGATAATTCATCACATACATTTTTTATCCAACATTTTGATTTGTCTTTTGGAAAATATACTAAATTATTTTTTATAGAACATGCAAACAAATGATTTTTCCCTGTATTATCTATAAGAAATTTTGCATTCATAACCGATTTATTAATTTTTTTAATCAAATTCACATATATATTTTTTTCATTACGCTCTGGTGCTAAATATTCTAAGCGTACTTCATTAACAAAATCATTAATAAAAACTAAAATATAATATTCTTTAGTTTCTGAATCAATACATTTCACCAAATCAATCACACAGCTTGATTTTTGATTATTCAATATTTCAATAATTTTTTCATAAGAAATAATTTTTATTTTTTTATATCTTCTTCAAATATTTTACTCATAGGACTCATCCCCCATATAATTCATTATACATTATTTATTTTTTGATTGCAAAGAATATAATTCAATCTATTCATTAATAGTTTTATCATAAATTTACTAATTAAAAAAATTGAGAATCTCTCAATTTATTTCTTTTTAGTATATTGTTTTGTCTTTTTTCGCAACAAATTCATTAAATGTCTTTATAGTCTCTTCTCTATCTAAAGGTAACATGCTTAAAATATCTATACTATTTTCAGAATTTATTTTATCAATATTAGTATAAATATGTTTATCTCTAAATCCGATAAACTCAGCATCTTCTTTAGTATTTCCATAATATACCGTTTTTATATTAGACCATATAATTGCTGACAAACACATTGGACATGGATAACATGTTGTATATATTTCACATCCTTTTAAATCATGTGAATTAATATTTTTACAAGCATCTCTTATTGCTTCAATTTCTGCATGTGCCGTTGGATCATTATTCTTTAATACATGATTTGAACCTTTTCCAATTATTTTACCGTCTTTTACGATACAAGCACCAAAAGGTCCACCTACATTTGTTTCTAAATTATCATCAGCTAATTCTTTTGCAATCTGCATATATTTATTCATTTTGTCTTTCTCCTAAAAAATATTATTTAACGTCTATTCCACCAAATACACAAGTCGCATCAATATAAATAGTATGTTTTTTATCACTATTTTTATTTTTATTATCTACGCCACCAAATACTGAATTTGATTTTATTTGTACATTTACATCATCTGGTGTATATATATCTATTCCGCCAAATATGGCTTTACCAGTTATTACTACATCATCTTTAATTATTGCATTTCTCAAATCTAATTTAGCCCCACCAAATATTGCATTTACTGTAGTACCATTAAATTCAACTTTATCCAAATTAATATCTTGTCCTGAAAATATTGCACTGTATTCTTCTTTTGATTCCTTAGTAGAATTAAGTTTTTCTATTTTTCTATTAATAGTTTTGTTAAACATGTTTTTAAATAATAATGATAAACCAATCATTATAATTATTAATGGAAATATCAATTTTCCAAACATTTTATAACTAATTAGATCTTGAGCTGCAAGTAATAATAATATACCTACTATTAAAAATAGAATACTTCCTGTTTTATCATCATCTGTAAATAGTCTTATAAAACTTGGAACTATAATAAATAATGTCCACCATCCATCAAAGAAAATATTAATGTCTACTATATCTAATGACTTAAGCCCTAGAAGAACACCAACCACTACCAAAACTATACCCCATATTATACTTTTTCCTGTTTTCAAAATATCACATCCTTTAATTAATTATAACATAATAAACTATATTTGTTACTACTTTCTAATTTGATTGCTATTAATTATTTTTAATGATTTTTCTATATCAAATATCATTATATCGGCATTAACTGAGAATCCACCATTTAATGGATAATCAATCACATCTACAATTTCACCCAAATATTTTTTATAAAAGTTAACTGTTGAATTTCCAGTCATACATTCTAATTCCATTTTTGTATATCCTAATTCTTTTAATCCCTCTAAAGCTATTTTAAATAATTCTCTTCCAATACCATATCCTTGGTAATCTTTTAATAGATACAACGCTCCTATATGACCATATTCTTTATATTTTTCATCTTCATAATTACCATAACTAACAAATCCTACTGTCTTGTCATCTACTTTTGCAATATAAAAGTTATTATTTTCATTTTGTAGAATTTTCTTTTGCTTCTCAATGCCATCTTCAAAATGCTCTACTTTATAATTTAAATATTCATCTGATACTAATCCTTTATATGTTTCTTTCCAGCTATGTGCACCTATATAACGAATTGCATATGCATCTTTTTCTGTTGCCTTTTCATATTTAATTTCCATATAATCACTCTCCTTGTACAATAAGTATTATACTGGTCCACTATATGTACCACCAATAAATAAATGAATAATAACATCTATTAAAAATAATAATATAATTACATATGTAAAAGATACAGTTGTTTTTTTATTACTATTTTTAATTTTATCAATTAAAGGAACAATTAAATACACTCCAATTATTCCAACTAATCCAAATTTCAACCCTGGAACAAGAGCAATACGCCCTTCAAAATTCATAAACTTATCTCCATAGAACCATAGTGTTCTCCAATCAGAATTAATAAAGTCACAAATATAAGTTGTTAATAATTCTATAAAAACCGCAGTTATTGTAATATATATAAATATTAGTAATGGCCTTATATTTATATTTCTAACTTTTATTACTTTATTTTTAAAGCGATAAAATAAATAATAAATAACTAAACCTCCTGTACCATAAACTGGTAACCATGGTCCATATAATACACCTCTATTTACAAAAATATGGTCTTCAACTAAAAATAATATAACTTCATATATCCAACCAATAAATGCAAAACATATAAAGTAAATCATAATATTCTTAATAACATCCAAAACTTTACTCATCCTAAAACTTCCTTTTATTCTTTTATAAATTTATTATTTTTCATACTTTTTTATAAATTTATTAAAATTTTCTTTTTGATATGGAAAATCTTTTTCTTCTATATTTGCATATAATTTATATGATTTACCATCTAATGTATTTATTTCAATTCTTTTTGTTTTAGAATTTAATAAAGCAAATTTTTTTATTTTGATTTCTTTAATGTTTTCTTTTGGTATAAATATATAATGCTCTTTATCCAATGTCATTTTAGATGGTTTTGCTAAAGTAATTAATCCACTTAAAGCATTTGCTTTTAGATAAAACATTGTAATACCTTTTTCAGAATCATTTATTAATAATCCATCATATGGATACTCCATACCAGACACCATTCCATTAGATTTTTCTTTATCTTTACAAGCAACAAAAAATACATTACTTTCTCCTAAAGCATTAACACTTTCAAATATGATTTTTACTTTTTCAAACGTATTAAATTCATCCATAAATAAATCCCCTCTACTAATATTAACATTATACCATAGACTTATCTATTTTTATCATGCTAATTGATATAATTTCAAAAAAATGTAAATCATCGCAATATTACTAAAAAAAGATGAGATTATTTCTCACCTTAATGTACAGGAATATCTTAATCTTACGATTATCTTACTTTTTTTATTTCAATTCCTAAAACTCCATATTTTTCTTGTTCCTCTTTTGAATAATATTCTTCCATGTCTTTTGGATCAGCTCCTTCATCTTCCTTATACCCCATAGCAACTTTATCAAAGTGTTTATATAATTCTTCAAATGAAGGATAATGATATAGATTTTCTATTTCTACTAACAATTGTTCCAATGTTTCCCTATTAGTAAATTCAATTAAATCTTTTATTTTTAACAATTGCCTTTTCTCATCATTTAATCTTAACTCAATTGTCTTTGTACCATTTTTAATATTCTTAAAAGGACCATTATTTAATTTCATTTCATGTTTCATAATATCACCAACCTATTGGCATTATATCATACTTTATTATTTTTTAATATATCGTAAGATTACTAAAAAAAGATGAGATTGTTTCTCACCTTAATGCACGGGAATATCTTAATATTACGATATATTATAATTCAGTTTTTAATACAAAATCAGTTATTTTAAAATCACCTATTACATATTCATATAGTTCTTTTAAACTATCATAAGACTTATTATCAAATACATCTAATACTAAATCATAGAAATCTTTCTTATATTGTGGTTCTTGGGATATTTCACCAACTCTTTGGATTAACTCTATATATCCCGCGCTATTCACATATGATAGTGCAATATCTTTTACACGAATTTTTGGTATAGTCTGTATTTAACATACTACACACCTCCTTGAAAAGACTCATAAACAAGCAATCTGCTTGCAAGTAATATAATACACCGCAATATAAAACAAATCAAAAAAAAGAGATTTAAATCTCTTTTATCGTAATATTAAAATATTGCAAGAAAATCATTATTAATTTAAATATGTGTTTTATTACTAAATTTAATATATTCGGATGGGTCTATAATACTTATTACATCAAATCCACGTTTAGATAAATGTTTTTTTATATCTTCATCTTTTTTTATGTAACTATCTGAACTATCAAATAATGAATTGTCCTTACTTTTTCTAACGTTAAGATAATAATTTTTTTGATAAATTCCACAATTATTAGCTACTTCTTTTTTACGTTCTTCAACTCGTATTTTTCTCTCAAGTGCTTCTTGTAACTTAATTGCTTCTTCCTCAGAACAATCGACTTCTTCAAACAAATAATAATTTACTTGATATAATATATCGTTTACTTCACCCATATCATCAATTGTACATATATAATTTAAACATTTCATGCTTATACACCTCATACTCATTATAACACAAAAAACGAGTTTTTCATTCACTTTACATATTATATTACTATGTTCAACTATTATTAATTTGCACCTGTTTTAAATGTATCCACCATGCCCCGCAATAAGCATTGGAACAATGTAGGAACCACTCCTACGGACTAAAATGACTTTTTTTAACTTTTTTAATCAAATTTATTATATCACTAATCACTCTATTGTATTTTTTGCGATATTTTTAAATTCTAATTTACCCTAACTGCAGTAGTAAGTGCAGTTAGATTTAAAATAATTATTCAGATTCTAAATCTAATTCAATTTTGTTAATTGTATAATCTTTATCACAATCATTTATTATTAGATTATTAATAAATAATGTTGCTTTAAAATCTTTAATAGATTTATTAATTGCATCTTTAAGTTCACTGTTTAAACTTAAATCTAAATTTTTAATTGATGTCTTTAAAGATAAATTATTATTTGATTTTTCTCCCCTTGCTTGACTGATAATATCAACCATTAAATCACCATTTTTAATTTCTGATTCAAAATTATATTTTAATGGTTTAATCTCTGTTATATGAATTGATTTGTTATCGTGATATAACTCTTGATAAACTTCTTCAGTTATATATGGGAAGTAAATACTAAAGTCTTGTAATAATTTATAAAGAATAGTATAAACTGT
The DNA here is from genome assembly GCA_015059485.1 of Bacillota bacterium. Lineage (GTDB taxonomy): Bacteria > Bacillota_I > Bacilli_A > RF39 > UBA660 > RUG14121. Next base: position 21,222 of record SVAH01000007.1, on the reverse strand, counting down.
TTTTTGTCCTGAGTATCTTGGAATATCTCCAAATTCTTCAGGTCTATATAATCTATGTTTAACAATTTCAATATAATTATCGCAGAAATTCCAGAAGAATTTTTCAAGTAAATTTAATGCTAATCCTACTTCATAATCATCTAAGTACTTAATGAATTGTTTTTCCATTTCTTGATATTTACCAAGTATCCATTTATCAATATATTCAAAATCATTAAATTCTTTATCTTCATAATCTTGTAAATGCATTTCAATAAATTTAGAAACATTCCAAATTTTATTTACTAGCTTCTTACCTCTTAATAATGTTTCATCACTAAATACGATATCAGTACCAAGTCTACCAGTTCCAGCCCAATATCTTAATACATCTGCAGAATACTCATTAATAAGATCCATTGGTTCTACTTTACTATTACCTTTTGACTTACTAATTTTTTCTCCTTTGTTAGCCATAACGAATCCTGAAATCATAACATTATCCCAAGGTCTAGTTCCAAAGTGATAAAAACTTTTAACTATTGTATAGAAATCCCAAGTTCTAATAATTTCAGAAGCATTAGTTCTTAAACTCATTGGTTTTAAGATATCTTCATAGTTTTCTTCTTCACCATATCTCATATTAATTAATGGTGTTACTGAAGAAGTTGCCCAAGTATCCATTACATCAGTTTCTGGAATAAATTCAGTACATCCACATTTTGAACATTTATCAGTTTTAGGTTTATCTGTTAATGGATTAACTGGTAAATCATTTATATCAGCAAAAATTGGTTCACCGCAGGTCTTACAATACCAAACTGGAAATGGAACTCCAAAATATCTTTGTCTTGATATACACCAATCCCATAAAACATTTTCAACCCATTCATTATATCTATTATGCATATGTTCAGGATACCATTTAATTTCATTTCCAATTTTAATGAAATCATCTTTATGATTCATGATATCAATAAACCATTGTTTCATTACTGAATATTCTACTTCTTTACCACATCTTTCATGTATCCCTACTTCATGTTCTAATTCTTCAATCTTAACTACATATCCACCAGCTTGTAAATCCTCAATAATTTGTTTTCTAGCTTCTTTAATTTTCATTCCACCATAGTTAGGAACAGAATCAATAATTCTACCATCATCAGTAAAAATATATTTAAGTGGTAAATTGTATTTTTTCCACCATTCAATGTCTGTTTGATCTCCAAAAGTACAACACATAACTACGCCAGTACCTTTATCTATGGCTACTTTTTCATCTGCCATAATAGGAACTTCTACATCTATTACTGGAATACAAGCTGTTTTACCAATTAAATGATTGTGTGCTTCATCATTAGGATTTACAAATACACATACAATAGCAGGTAATAACTCAGGTCTTGTTGTAGCAATAGTAAATTCTTCATTATCTTCTTTGGTTTTAAAATTAATATAATTGAATGTTGTTTTAATTGTTTTTGTTTCAAGTTCAGCTTGTGCTATTGAAGTTAAACATTCATTACACCATAATGCTGGTGATTCTTTATGATAACAATGTCCTTTATTAATTAAATCTAAGAATGATTTTTGACTTATCTTAATAGTTGATGGACTAACTGTTTTATAATGATATTTCCAATCAGTACTAACTCCCATCTTACTAAATAATTCTTGAAATTCACTTTCATACTTATCAGTTGTTTCATAACATAATTTAGAAAACTCTTCTCTTCCAATTTCATGAGCTTTCTTACCTTGTTCTTTTTCAACTAATCTTTCTGAAGGTAATCCATTATCATCAAAACCAAATGGATAAAATACATTATACCCACTTAATCTTTTATATCTAGCAATCATTTCTGTTTGTGTATACGAAAAGATATGCCCTATATGAATCTTACCATTAACTGTTGGAGGAGGAGTATCTATTGAATATACTTCTCTTTGATCTGGTTTGAAATCATATATTCCATTTTCCTTCCAATAATTTAACCAAATACTCTCTTTTTCATTTGCAATATATTTTTTATCTAACATTTTAATCTCTCCTTCTTATTTTATTATTTTTAGTAAATTAAAATCATTAGACTCGTACATAATCACCCTTAAAAATAAATTTCATTTTAATCATCTCCTAAAATCAAAAAAGACAAGCCATCCATAAAGGACGATCTTGTCGTGGTACCACCTTAATTCGTAATATTTCTATTACCTTGAAGTCTTAATGCGACTAACATTATATCCTACTACTTTTTTCAGATATACAACTCCCAAGCTACCTTCAAATACTCTTCACTAAGAAAGGCTTTCAGTCGGTGACCTTTCATTCCTAATAGCTACTAACTATTTTACTCCTCTTGTTCCTCGTTTTTTGAATATGAGAAGATTATAGCACTTTTATGTAAATTTGTCAAAAAAGACTAAGTTTTTGAAGTGAACCATGAATAGTTCGCTTCACTACCTAGCTATTTATTTTCTAAATTAATGTAGTACTCTAGTATATATTTATCTCTTTTAATTATAAATCTACTATGATATAGATTTTCATATTCAGATTCTTTTAAATTTTCATAACAATCAGTTATAAGTCTTAAGCCTTCCTCTTTAGTTACCCAAAGAAGTTTTGCACCTTCATCTTTTTCTTTTTGAGTCAACTCTAATTTATTTGTATCGTTTATAACCTTTCCTACAAACACATGTGATATTTGCTTAAAATTATCTAAACTTTTATGTTCTTCTATTGTACCTAATCTACCAATTATTTCAATTTCACATCCAGTTTCTTCCATTACTTCTCTTTTGAAAGCTTCTTCAATGTTTTCGCCTTCATCAACGCCTCCACCAGGAAGTTTATACTCATTCTTATTAGATTTATTAAAAATAGCTATTTTATCATCATCACGTATAACTATACCTCTTGCCCCATATCTTATTCTTGGATTATTAAATTCAATTGACTTCAACCCAAAATCTTCGTCTTTTAAAACTCTTATACAATTCATAAGTACCTCCATAAATATTATAACATAAATTAATAAATATTTAACCCAACTTCCTTCGATTTGAATTCAGCTTGCCTCGCAGTAATGAATGAAACAATTAGACTATAATAACTTATTTTTATATTCGTCTCTTAATTTCATCCATATTTTTCCAAGTTTGTTTTCTCCATCTCTATTTACTCCCCATCCCCAATAATTGTCTTTGGGAGAATCTTCAACTATAGTATATTCTTTTGTTTCTAATAATTTTTTCAAAACATAAGGATTTTGTTCTATTTTACACCTTAATATTTTTTCCATTAATTCTAATATTTCATTAGAACTTAGTTTTATTTTGTTTTCGTATTTAAATCTTATTTTTTGAGCTTCATGTGCAGAATGACTATTTTTAATTTCTTCTGCTATTTCTGGGTAATCATCTATAAATAAATTTACTTGAAAAGCTTCCTCTGCAGATGAATATAAATATCCATTATATTCTACTTTAAATGATGAAAAATTATCTAATGGATAAAATTCTCTAGGATAAAAGCCAATAATTTCATCGAATTTTTGTGACATCCAAGTATCACGATACTGATCTAACTTAATCATATATTTACCTTCTTTCTAAAATAAATATATAACTAGATTAGGAAGTATTTATGTCACATTAAAACTTTTCATCTAATTCTTTTATTAAAGTTATTCTATTTAAATAAAAATGTCTTATTTCTTGTTTGTTTTCACAATATGCCGCTACTCCCCATTCATTATCTAGTATCATTAAATTATATGGTCTAATTATTCTCTTAGTCATTTTATCGTGTTCTTTTGAATAATACTCTATATAACATTTATTATGACTATTAATACATTTACTTAATAAATTATAATATTCTTTATTATCTAATTTAATATTTTCTGGTTTAATAAATTTTTCTGGTATCTTAACATCTTGATTTAATACATAACCTCCATAAGGCCCATATATTGTTTCAATATAAATACCTGCGTATTCTAATTCATCTTTATACTGTCTTATCATTCTTGGAGATACTTCCAGCTTATCTGATAATTCCTTTATACTATACTTTCTCTTATTTTGAAGTAACTGTAGCATCATTAGCACATTTGACAGTTTAGACATTTTTATCACCAACCTATGTCAATTATATCATAGTTTTATAAATTATTTAGTTTAGCGTATTATATATTTTATAAATAAAAAAAGCTAGTTTTACCTTAGCTTTAGATTATTTTAATTGCATTATAACTTAAAAAGATCTAGATGAGCCTCCACCTCCTGAAGAACCGCCACCACCATGATGAGAAGAACCACTACTGTGATATGAGTGCCCACTGCTATAGTGTCTTCCACCACTAGAAAAACTAGATTGATTATCTACATTAACGGCTAAATTGAATATTGTACCTAGAAATGCAAATGTTATTGCTAGAGCAGGATCTATTTTAAACGTTAAATAGCCTAAAATAATAGTTGCAATTTCTAATATACAAAAAATAATAAATCTTATCTTTCTATTTTTAAACCCTATTGCAATCAATACTAGAGTAAGTATTAACTTACATCCAATTAAAGTAGCTATAGAATTAGGGATTTCTATTTCTTCACTTACTTTAGTTGCCTTAGTTACTTTCCCAGTATATCCATATTCGTTTGCCACTATTTCAAACAAAGCCTTATAACCATTTAGCATTCCTTCACTGAAGTTATTTTCTTTATAATATGGAATCATATATTCATCTTGTATTCTTCCAGTTTTTCCATCTGTTAGAATTCCTTCAAGGCCATATCCCACTTCAATTCTAGATTTCCTTTCATCTAATGCAAGTAATAAAAGTAATCCGTTATTTTTTTCCTTATCTCCTATTCCAAAATTTCTAAATAACTCTGTTGCATATGATTCTAAATCTTTACCTTCAAGATTTTTAACAGTTACAACTACTATTTGCGAAGATGTTTCATTATATAATTTAACACTATTATTATAAATATAACTTTCTACTTCATCAGTTAATACGTTTGCATAATCATTTACATAAAATTTACTTGTTGGTTTTACTATAGCATAACAATTATCAGATAATAATATTAATAGAAATACTCCAATTAGAATTTTTTTCACTAACCACTGCACTTACTTTTTTGAGTAAAATATTCCATCAAAAATCTGTTTGCTGCCAATTAGCTGCAATAATAAAACCAACTCCAACAATACCTTCAAATATTTCTACTAAATGCATATTATTATCACCTATATAAATTATATCAAAAAAAGACTATCTTACCTAGTCTTTTAATCATTTTATATTAATTCTTCTATTCTTTAATTGCAGCTTGTACAACTGCTCCATTCGGGATGGTGAAATTTATATCATTTTAAGTGCTCTTTTGTACTTTAAGCATTCCTTATATTACAGTAATATATACTAGAATGTATTTTGGTATTAATAAGACTTCGACTACTTATTAATTATTTTATTGAATAAATCTTCAATAATTTTATTTCTTTCATCTCCACTTTTTGTATCTATTAAATTTATATTATACTTATTGCATTCTTCTACTAATATTTTGTTTCTTTCATAGAATCTATCAACACAACTATTTAAGTATTCTTCATTTACTTGTGCTATCCAATCGGTTGGCTTTGCATAATGTACTACATTATATTTTATTTCTTCTTTTGTACATTCTGGATATGCAAAAAAATAAGTTTCTACTTTATCCTTATTACTTAACTTTTCTATATCTTTTGGTAGATAATCATACATATCTACAACTATATTAATATCTTCATTTTCTGATTCACTTACTGCTTCATTAACAACAGATTCAAAAAAATTAAACTTTTTTTCTTCACTTAGATCATCAAAATTAATATTTAATCCATCTTCAATATATGTATTTAATAAATCAAATGATATTCTATTAAATCCTTGTTTTTGTAATTTATACGCTAGTGTAGTTTTACCACTTCTAGCATTACCTCCTAATATTACTACTTTTCCCATTTATAACACCTTCTATTCTATAACTATTATTTAATGACTCTATTATACTTATTGGAATACTATGACTAGAAAAACAACTTATAACATCATTCTTATGTTTTTCTTGTTTAATAGGTATTTCACTTAATAACCTATCTTTTTCTTCTTGATGAGTAAATTCTTTAAACCAAGGTTTACTTTCTATTCTATTTTTTAATATATCTTTATCTGTTACTTGTAATATAAATACTTCTATTTCTAAATCATTTCTATTTGCATATTGATCTAAAAAAATGCCTACAATATTACCTCTTTTGGTATTCATATCATTAACCTGTCCTTTAATTAATAAAACATCTGAATCGTTATTTAAAAAGTTTTCTATATCATACATTATTCCTTTTCTTCTTAATAGTGCATTTTCTTTATTAAAATAAAGTCCATCTTCTTCTATCAAAGAATCATCATAATAATCCATATCTACAACATTATCATATTTATCGTGATTTCTATCTTCTAAAGTTATTTCACTAATACTAATTTTTTTATTATTCATATTAAAAGTATTAATTGTATTAATATCACTATTATATAGATTATTTATAAGTGTTAGTTTTCCTGTTGCTGATTCTCCGAATATCCAAATTATTTTTTTCATAGTAGACACCCCTAAATTTATTATAGCACAAAAAGACTAAGTTGTACGACATTTACTTAGTCTTTTGCATTCAATTATTTCTTTGCTTTAATTGCAGCTTGTACTATAGGCAAGTTTGGGACGATTAAGACTAAAATGACTTGTATATTAATTTATATTTTTATATATTTTAAATACTTTTAACATTTCTTTTGCTATACCGTGTTTATCTTCATAGATTTCAGCATTTTTAATAAACTCATTTTCCACGTTTTCTATTGGGATGTATCTTAATTCAAAATTACCTTTCTTTTCTGATTCAGTATACTTTGTATTAGCTAAATTTGGTTTTTCATCTGTCTTAATCTCGTAATAATAAATTTCAATCTTTCTATTTTTGCCAACTGCTGGCCAATCCTTATAATAGCCTATTGAGCATGCAAATGGTTCAGCATCTTTAATATTTAATTCTATACCTGTTTCTTCTTGTACTTCTCGATTAATAGCACTTATTAGATTTTCACCTTCTTCAACATGCCCACCTGGACATTGATATTCATTATGTGAATAACCTAATAGAATTTCATTATTACTATTAATTAATAATATTTTAACTCTTACTACAAGTTCAGTCATATCTTCATCTTTTAGATTATAATCATTTGTAATTATTTTTTCCATATTATCACCTAAATTAATTATACCACAAAAAGACTAGATTAATCATCTAGTCTTACATTCACCTTATGCGTTCTAATTTTTTCTCACTTTAATTGCAGCTTGTTACCCATACCTATTAGAACAATATATCATTCTATTTCTGACTAAAATGACTTATTTTAATTGTTATTTATTTAAATCTATTTTTATTTCTTCAATTATATGTCCAATATTTCCTTCGCCAGCATACTTTGTCATATCAAAGAAATTATCATTTATATCTACCCATTCAAGTTTATTAACTTCTTCTACTAGTTCAACATCTTTATTTAATATTCCATAATAAACCTCTAATGATTTATTAAATGAAACATATTCTATATTCATAAAATGTTTTAACTCTACATCATTTTTGCTAATATTAGTTTCTTCAACTAATTCTCTATATGCTTCATTTAAACCATCATTTTCTTTTTCTATTTTACCACCAACTAAATTATACATACCTATATATGGTTCTTTAGTTCTTTTGCACATTAAAGTCTTATTCATTTCTTTGTTAAAAATTACAACTATATTATATTGTTTCATAAATATCTCCTATAATCTTTTAATATCAGCTAATCCTCTTGTATGATATCCTTGCTTGTTATAAAAATTGATAGCTAGATCGTTATATGCAAATACATCAATCACAACATACTCGCATCCTATACTCTTAAAATAATCTTCCATTTTTTTCATTAGTTGTTGCCCTAGTCCACTACTTCTTACATTTTTTGATACTATTAATTCTGTAATTTTTCCCCTTTTTGGACACTTATAATCCAAATAGTCATACTCATCATATGTTCCAACTATTCCCATTATTACTGCTACTGCTTTATTATTTTCTACAGCTATAAAGCATTTACCATTATTGTTTTTAACTTCTTCTAAATCTAATATAGCCATCTTATCACGATATTCTGGATGCAATTGATCTAGATGATCTTTATCAATAGTTAATATGTATTCTTCTAGTTCTACTAATAAATCTTTAACATCTTCTAAGTATTTTTCTTCATATTCAATTATTTGCATATTATCACCTAATAAAATTATATCATAAAAAAACTAGATTAATAATCTAGTTTTTTTACCATATTAATTCATTTTAGTATAATACGGAATGAAATATTTTTTTCAAGTGGAATATTCCTACTTCTTACATTTGTTATCTTTCATCTTAATCTTTTGATGTGTTTATTTTGAATCCAAATATTCCTAGTATACCAGTAAATACTACTGCACTATATGTACTCAATCTTTCTACTACACCAAATATATCTTTTGGTACATTTGCACTACCTACAGCTCCTAAAAACATTAATACAAGTGATGTTATTGCAAGTATTCCAAGTAACTTATATTTGCTTTTAAATGAACCAATAGCAATTAATACAAGAGATACTATTGATAATAAAACAACTAAAGTAGTTAGGATATATACGTGAATAAAACTTTGAATACTTCCATCATATCCTGCACTAGATAATGGAAATAATGCATATCCTATTGCGGATATAAAATTCATTATAGAAAATAAGTACACTCCAATTCTTAATGTTTTCTTATCTTCATTTTTTACTAATATGCATAATAATGCACAACATAAACAAGTTAATACTTTATATACTGTTGTAAATCCACTTGCTACAACAAATGATGGTGCATCAGTAGATGTTAAATCACTTACTGCCTGACTCATCCAGTTATATCCAGGATAGTTCATAGCACCAACTATATCATGTAATAAGTAAAATATAATACTAATAATGCCAGATAAGCATAACCAATTAATTAACTTTTTATTTTTCATATCTACACCCTATTATAATTATATCATAAATGTCACCATAAATGTCACTGTATTTTTGCTCGTAATATCTTAATCTTCCGATTATTTTAATCCTAAAAATTTAATAATATTTTCTTCTAAATTTTTATTTCCCCATATAATAACATAATACTTATTAATGCCTAGTTTCTTTAAAGTACTATATCTATGATTCCCATCTACCAGATTAAATTTATCATTTTTATATTCTACTATTAACGGTGGCATGTTATAGTCATTATAGTCTTTTAAGATTCCACTTTCTTTTTGTAAATAAAATAATTTGTCATTTGCATCTTCTATATCTTTTTCTATTCTAATTGTATTCATTTTATTCATCACTCCTTTGATATATTAATCATAAACAGTGAATATTAAATAAAAGTTAAATTATAAAATATAATTAAAAAATGTAATCTTTTTAAGACTACATTTTTTTAGAAAGGAGTATATTTATTATTTACTAATAATCTTTTGTTTCTTTTTTGTATAACTACTTACAATGTAATATGAAACAGTTGTTATAAGCAATCCAGTTTCAATCAATAATGCTTTTAATAAAACACTACTTAAATTATTATTTTCTCTTAATCTCATACTATTACTTGCATCATTAAATACAATTTCTTCTCCACCGGTATAGCTATTTATTTTTGTATATAATCCATTTGTTTCTTTTCCATCAATAGTTCCACCAGTATATATTTTGTATGATTCATAATCTAAATTTTTACTACTATATAATAAATTACCTATATTCCTTCCTGTTTTAAAAGCAGTAATTATTTCATCATTTTGATTTTTAATTACAATTAATGTGTCAGAACTTATCTTGTTAAAACTAGCAAATATATATTTTTGTTTTGAATCACTTGATATTGCATCTGCCATATTACCTGTTGCTATTACAGTACCTCCATTTATATATATACCATTTGCTGAATCAAGACCAGCATCTCCACTAGTAGGATGAGCAAACGCATAAATAGTTCCACCATTTATTGTTAATTTACCATTAGAATCTATTGCATCTCCTTCATCAGCATCTGTTGAAACCGATGCAAGTAATGAGTTAACATTGATAGTTAAATCATTTCTCACTGTTTGTCCATTACTATTTGCAGTAGTAGTATTAAGAGCGTCATCTTCTGAGTATATTTCATAATCTCCTGTTCCTCCACTAAAAGTTAGATTTCCTTTAGTTTCAATACCTTCATCTTTAGCAGTTACTTTTAAATATCCTTCACCCTCAAAATACAAATCGATATCAGAACTTATTGCTCCACTACATTTATAAAAGTAATATGGATCACCATCAGCTAAATCTTCACTATCAGCTTGTACTGTTGCAAATAAAATATTCTTTATTTCATCACTTGTATAAATTCCATAATAAGATGAATATTTATTATAATTAGTTAAATTGTCATTAGAATAATAACTACTATAACTATCTAATTCATCTGATCCTATTAAACTAACTTTTTTGAGTTTACCACCTTCAATATAATTTTTTGTTCCAGAGAGAGTTTTTATTGTCACTTTGCAATCAGTATAATTTTTATCTTTGTTATATACATATATCGCAGGAGCTTTTTTGGAATCAGTATTTATACTTGCATTGTTTAATATGATATCAATATTACCAGTTTTATTATTAGTATTTACTCCAATCATAGCGCCTTTTATCTCACCGGTAAATTCTATGTTTCCAGTAGTGTTGATATTTATTACTTTTATTTCTAGTGTTTTAATTTTAGTATCATTAGAATCATTTTCTATAAAATCATCTAAATCTGGAGTTTTAACACTCGATACTCCATCAAACAAGAAATTTGTTATATAAATATCAGGTAAACTACCAGACTTATAATCTTTTAAAAATTCTTCTTGTGAGTTATATTCAAAAATACTTGTATAATTACTTTTATCTAAAGAATACTCTAATGCATTCAAATTAACATATATACTTTTACTTGTAGCATTAACTTTTAAAGTTAAAACTGATAAAAGTATTAATAGGAAACTAAAATATTTAATTATCTTTTTCATATACTCACCTACTAATTATTATTAGTCCTGCTATTATTTTGTGAGTTATTATTAGGTATTTCTGGCCTTTCACCATTTGGCATACTTGGCTGAGTACCACCATTCATCTCTATTCTTGAACCTTGATTATTATTTGAACTATTAGCTACTGTATAGAAATAAATTGATCCTGTTGAGATAATAGCACCTAACAATAAACCTACAATAAATACTATTACTTTTTCTTTCATTAATATCACTCCTTTCAATTTTCCTTTTTTAGTTCATAAACTTTATCAACTAAATTACATACATTTCCAGAATGCGTAACAATTATTACACATTTATTTTGTTTATGTGCTAAATCACTAAATATATTAAGAATTTCTGTCTCTGTATCATGATCCAAATTACCTGTTGGCTCATCAGCAAGAATTATTTCTGGATTATATGATAGCGACCTTGCTATTGCTATTCTTTGTTGCTCTCCTCCAGATAATTTTAATATCCTTCTATTTGCCATATTTTTAGAAAGTCCAACTTGTTCCATTAAATTTATAGCAAGGCACTTTTTATCATCTGCTTTTACTTTACTAATATCCATTGATAATATGATATTTTCAAGAGCAGTTAAATGAGGCAATAAATTGTAACTTTGAAATACAATTCCAACATTTTGACTACGATAATCATCCAAATTCATTTTTGATAGTTTTTTATCTTTATATGATATTTCACCTTCATATTTTTTCTCTAATCCACTAATTAATGATAGAAGTGTTGTCTTACCACTACCACTTTTACCTTTAATGGCATATGTTTTACCTTTTTCAAATTCATAATTAATATTCTTTAAAACATATTCATCTTTTGCTGCATCTGGGTAACGATAACTAACATTTTTTAATGATAATACTATTTCTTTATTCATATTAACTTCTCTCCTTTAATATTGTTAACGGTGAAAATCTTGAAATTGCAATCATACTCGCAAGACTTCCAATTAGTGTAAGTAATAAGCCAATTCCAAGCAACTCAGCTAATACTTTTAAATTTACAACCGCATTTATATCATCTACTTGTTCTACTCTGGCAATACCAAATGATGGTTGCTTTCTTTCTTTGCTACTTGATGTTTCAGTTTTATCACTAGTAGTGGATTCTGTATTATTCTCATCAGTTTTGCTAGATTCTTCTGTAGTTTCAACACTTTCTTCTTTAGTTTCTTCTTTTTGATTATCAGATAAAGATTCACGATGACCAAAATTACTATTAATATTCTCATATTTACTATTAGCATTTGATATTTCGTTGGCTAGAAGTGAGTTGGCAACTGGAACACTTGTAAATGATCCAATTCCTGCTCCCATTAATAGTGCTATTAAACATACTACTAATAATTCAAACATGAACTGTAATGATACTTTACTTTTTTTCATTCCTATTGTTCTTAAAACACCTATTTCATATTTTCTTTCACGAATATTAATCATATTAATTACAACTAATACTACACCACCAATTATTAATGTAATAAGTAAGAATGTAGTTGCAAATATTCTAACATTTTTAACTGATTCAGTAGCACTTTCGATTGTCTCTAAATTTGATGTTACTTGATAATAAGTAGATAATCCTTTTTCAGTTATTTCGGATGTAAATTTTTCTACACTATCTGCATCTTTAACTATAAATGTTGGAGTTATAGTTGCATTTAATTCACTATTTCCTGCTAATACTTTCTTCACAAAATTAATATTAGTGATAATTTTATTTGCTGAACTTGTAAACATGTTTTTCATATTACTTGATGAATCTGTGTTTTCTTTATAAATTCCGGTTACTTCAAGTTCATATGTCTTTGTACTATCTTTAGGATCTACAATAGTAATCTTACTTCCAACTTCTAGATTATTTAAAGTAGCAAGTTCTTCACTAATAACACAAGTGTCACTTTCAAAATCACTACTTAATTCTCCACTTGTAACTACATAATTACCACTTATAAAATCTTTCATGTCATCGTAACTATTATAACCAATCAAGTTAAATGCTCCAGCACTAGCTTTTTCATTAAATATTTTTTCAATCTGAGTAGTAGTTGTTTTCCTATTAGTAGTGGTTCTAGAACCTCCACCACTTGGTGGCATTCCAGGTCTATTTCCGCCACTTGATCCTTCAAATTGCTCTGTCTTTGTCGTTGTTTCAGTTTTTGTTGTTGTAGTTTCTTTTACTAAACTATCTGTTGCCTCTTTAATATCCTTTGCATTTACCGATAAATCATAAGTATAGTAAAAACTTTCTAAATAGTCACTATCACCATAATTAATAATATCTTCTTCAGTAACACTCTCTATACTATTAAAAGCACTAATCATTTCTTCCTGGCTCTTGTTACTATCTCTAAATTCTTTCATAATACTTTCTCTATTCAGGCTAATGGTTGCTTCTATTTTATTTTGTTCCTCATAACTAGTTATTATTTTTTCAGCACTTTCACGAATAGCAAGAGTTACTGCACAAGCTGCTGAAATAACCATTATAATTAAAGCAATTAGAATATTTCTTCCTTTATTTCTTTTAATATTAACTAGAGCATTCTTTATAATATACATTTTATCACCTCACTATTTTGTTTATTCATTTTAATTATCATCTCCTCCATCAAAACAATAATATGATAATTTTATTAAATAAACATTAAATTTTATTAATTCATATATCATCTCCATTTATTATCTTTATGACTTTTATTAATATCTGATTTTTTCAGTTTTTACTAATATTTAATAAATCTAATCATATATCACCTTTTCCTTTCGACAATATAAGAATACATAACAAAAATTAAAAGAACATTAAATAATTCTCTAATGTTCTTATTTTTTTAAATTTATTATAAAACTTGTTTTTCCATCTTTGGAATTTGCTCTTATTGTTCCATTGTGATTAATTACTATATTCTTTGCTATAGCAAGTCCTAATCCATAACGGTTAGCATCTCTATTTCTAGATTTATCTGCTCGATAAAATCTTTCAAATATTTTTTCTTCATCTCCACTTTTAATTGGATCTCCAAAATTAATTATTTCAATATTGATATTATTTTTATCTTTATTCACATTGACAATTACCGAAGATTTTTTGTAACTATGTTTAATAGCATTATCAAGTATGATAGATATTAGTTTTTCTATTTCTTCTTTACTGCATTTAAATATTATGTCATCTTCAATATTAGTTTTAATTTTAATATCTTGTTCAAAAGCTATTCCCTCAAATGTTAAGCTAACTCTCTCAATTATTTTAGAAATGTTTTCATCTTTATAACTATTTATTGATACTCCATTCTCTAATTTTGATAAATCGAGTAAGCTTTTAATTAATGTATTCATTCTTTCAGATTCATATTTAATATTATCTACATATTTGGCGTTCTTTTTATCACTTTTAAGTTCATCTGATGATGCCATTATTACTGCAAGTGGTGTTTTAAGTTCATGTGATGCGTCTGCAATAAATTCTTTTTGTTTTAAAAATGATTCATTTGCTGGCTTTGTAATTCTTTTTGTGAGCATTTTAGAAATATAATAAATTATAATCTCAAATCCAATTAATGCTATAAATGATTCAATTAATACAAGCGTTAGTTTTTTATTAATATTATTAGTATTAATTACTATAACTGTGTTATCAGTGTAATTATATGAATAATTATTACTATAAAGATTACCAATGCTTATACCTTTATTTTTACCAATAATTATTTTTGCAATATTTTCAATATCAAAATCACTTGTATCATTACTATGACTAATTATTTTTTCTATCTTGCTGTTACTAAGTTTAACTGTATATACTTCATAATCCATAATCATTATATTGTCAAAATTTCTTTCTCTAGGTTCTGGAACAAAATTATTAAATCCCCTTGGTTCATTCTTACTTCTTTCCTCTACCATCTTTAAAGTTCTTTTAACACTTTCATATTCTTTTTTATATGAACTTACATTATAAATAACAATACCTGTTATTATAAATAATGATAATATACAAAATATAGTTTTAAATACTTTTCTATTTAATTCCTTCATCGTTATACTCCATCTTATATCCAATGTTTCGAAGTGATTTAATTCCCACATTGGAATTAATTAATTTTAATTTTTTACGAATAAATGATAAATATGCTTCTAAGTTATTAGATATAGAGTCGTTTTCTAAGCCCCATACTTTATCATATATCATTTCTTTTGAAAGAACTTGATTTGGATTATTCATAAAGTATTCTAAGAGCTGAAATTCTTTGTTAATTATATTTATTCTCTCATTATTATTTTTATTAATAATATCAGATGTTTTTAAGTCTAATATTAAATCACCAAACTCAAGATTATTGTTTTTAACTTTTTCTATTCTAAGCTGTGCATTTACTCTTGCTACTACTTCATCTATATGAAAAGGTTTTGGAATATAATCATTAGCACCTTCACTAAATCCAAGCAATTTATCTTCAAGTTCAGATTTAGCTGTTAGCATTATTACTTTAGCTTTGATATTATTCTTTTTTATTTCTTTTAATATTTCAATACCATTAATACCTGGTAACATTATATCTAATATTATAAGATCATATACATCCATTAAAGCATTATATAAGCCGTCTTCTCCATCTAGAGAAACATCAACAATGTATTTTTCTTTCTTTAATCTATTTGCAACTAATTCAGCAAGAGATTCTTCATCTTCAACAATTAATATTCGCATAGTTTTCACCACCTCAAATATAATTAAACTCTTTTTTATTAAACAAACATTAAATATTACATTCATTATAACATAAAAAAGGCTAATTTTACCTAGTCTTTATTTATTAATTCTTCTTTGCTTTAATTGCAGCTTGTATTGTAGTGTTCAAAAGAAGGCGATAAAATATTCAACTTTGGATTAAGTAAAACTTTGTTTTATAATACCTTCAATTATTCTTTCTTACCTGATTATATACTTCAATAATATATCTTATCAAAAATATAACTATATTTTTTTCTCGTAATATCTTAATAGTGCGATTATTTAATGATGGTGATGATGATAGGTTTTCTCTTTAAATTCAACATGACAATCTTTATCATCACATACTTCATCTTCTGTTTCTAAAATAGCATGACAAATGTTATGTTCTTCTAATTCTTCTCTAATCATGTGTTTTACATTTTTAATATTTTTTGATTTTGTGACAATATGCATTGTTGCATAATTATTAAATCCATCAATACTCCACACATGAATATGATGAATATCATCAACTCCATCTATTTCTAATAAATGCTTTTTCAATTCACCTATATCAATTTCTTTAGGTGTTTTTTCAAGAAATAAGTCTAATACTTGTTTTAAATTTTTTAAAGCATTTACTAAAATAAATACTGCCACTCCAATACTCATTATTGAATCAATCATTATTATATCAGTAAAATTCATTATAATGGCTCCAGCTAATACTACTATCCACCCAAAAACATCTTCAAGCATATGTAGATTAACTGACTTTTGATTTATTGAGTTACCTTCTCTTGTAATATATGCTGCTAAAAAGTTTAATACTACTCCCACTATTGCAAATATTATCATTCCATTATAATTAACCTCTACAGGATTAAACAATCTTTTTATAGCCCCTATAATTACTAATATTGATCCTACTATTAATATAGTTGTAGTAATTACTCCACCTAATACAGAATATCTAATATATCCATAAGTATATTTATTATCAGCACTTTTTTTACTTTTTCTTTCCATAAAATAAGATATTCCAATAGATAATGCGTCTCCTAAATCATGAATTGAATCAGATAATATGGCTACTGAATTAGTAAATAAACCACCAAAAAATTCAAATATTGAAAAAGATATATTTAAAATAAAAGCTATTAATATATTTTTTTCAGTTTTCTTCATTCCTATCACTTCCATATTAATTATATCATACTTTTAAAAAATAAGATTAATCGCAATATTACTATTTTATGAATATAAAAAAGACTAGTTTTACCTAGTCTTTTAATAATATATATTAGTTCTTTTTTGCTTTGATTGCAGCTTGTACTATCTTTATATCAGCAGTCATTTATATTTACTAAAATGACTTTTTTAATAACTATTTATTTAATTAAATTTTTATTTCTTCAATTATATGTCCAATATTACCATCTCAAGCATATTTAGTCATATCAAAGAAATTATCATTGCTTCTATTACAGTTGTATATACTTATATATATTTGTTAGAAATAAAACTAAGATTTTTCTACACTTGCAATTCTATTGGCTAGTTTAGATAATACTATATTTCTATTGTCTCCTCTACTCGTATTAATTAATTCAAATTTATATTTCGGACATTCTATTTTTAATTGTTCATTTTTATTAATAATTTCTTTTACATTTCTTTCGATATCTTCAACAGATACATAACTTGGCCAGTCAAATGGTTTTGAGTATTTTTTCATATCTTCTCTTATGTTATCCTCAGTTATGTCTAGATTCGCCAAGAAATAAATTTGAACTTGATCTTTAAATTTGAAATTACTCAATTGTTGAGGAGTAAAGATGTATTCATATACTGTACTTACACCATAATTGTTGGCATCGTCCAAACTTCTTTTTACCATTTCATTTAGTAAAGAAATATATTTATCATCATTATGATCTTTTAATACAGGAAATGATGCTTCAATGGAATCCAATAACATATCAAAATTATAATAATTATAATTATATTTATCATGTAACATCATTGTTAGTGTTGTTTTACCAGCTCTTTTATTTCCTGCAACAATTATTACTTTACCCTTAATCATTTTTATCACCTAATAAAATTATATCACAAAAAAAGACTAAGTTGTGTTGATTTACTTAGTCTTTTAAATTTAAATTGTAAAGTTAATTATTAATTCTTTCTTACTTTAATTGCAGCTTGTGCAGCATCCGAGTCTGGGGAGCAAAAACACATTTTACTAAATTGCTTACTTAAACAGTATATCACTTTTGTTTAATATAATCTTCATATGCATTAGCTAACCCTTCATCATTAATTACCATACCATATTCATTTCTTAAATTGATTAATGCTTTATTATATAAAGTACTATCATTTGATAGCTTATTAGCATAGATGTCGTTTATCTTGTCTTCTTTAGTTCCATCAACTTTAGAATCTGATATTTCTTTATCTGTTATTAATGATTTTACATAGTTTTCTACTTCAATATTTCTTAAAAAACTTATTTTAATACTATATAAATAATCATCTACTGAAGTAAATCCATACATAGCAAGTGCATCATTAAATGTATCACCATAACTTTTACGCATTTGTTCTAAAGTCATCTTAGCATCTTCTAAAGCTGTATTTTGAGGATACTTATCATTGATTATCACTTCATCCACTATATCTAACAAATGACCTAATCCACCATTGTTACCTAAATTAGAATTAAAATCTACATAAGTAATTCCAGGCAAATTCTTAAAGGTAACTATATATGATGCATTAATGGAATTGTTGTCTAGCAAATCTTCACCTTGTATATATTTAGTATCAAATGTATCTTTATCTAAATCCATTGATATCTCATTTAGATTCTTTTTAGAAATAACCTTATCTATAGTAAATTTTAAATCATCTACTTTTAATATATCACTTTTAAATGTAATAGATTTGTCAGCTTTCAAATCATCTTTGGGTATCTTGAAAGTTGTACATAACTTAAATGATTTACCTACATATATATTTTTCGACTCGTTATTGTAATAGTAATTTGTATATATCGGACTATACTCATCATAAATCAATGGTTTATATTCATTAGTATTATTTATAACTAAAGTCAAATCTTTAGATGATACATCTATATTTTTATCCTTAGAATTAATTGTATAGAATACATATAAAATATCCATTACACTATCATCTTTAGATTCATCAATATATAGACCATCAATTTTCATGTATTCATTATTTAAAATACTAGTTTCCTTTTTACTACAACCACATAGTAATATCATAACCACTAACAAAAGTACTACTTTTTTCATATAAACCTCCACTACCACTATAATAAGTATATCATACTTTCGATAATTTTTAACTTGTAAATTTACGTTAACTAAATACTAAGTATCAATTAACTACTTCTTTAGCATCATTATACTCATTTAATGTAAAAGCACATAATTTAACTTCAATATCATAATCTTTATAATCATCTATAAACTTATTATATGCCCTTACACATTGCTTAGCTGATTCCATAGCCGGATTATCTAATCCATAACCAAATATTCCAGAACTAATTAATGGAAAAGATATGGAATGCAAATTATAATCTTTTAGAACTACTAACGAGTTATAGTAGGCTTCATATAATTCTTTAAATGCATTAGGAGTTGCTCCAAAATCAGGTCCTACTGCATGAATAATATATTTGCAATTAGTCATGTTAAATGATGGGGTTATAACTACTTGTCCATCTTTTAATGGTACATTATATTCTCTACAAGCATTTGTTAATTCTGTATAACCTGCTTTTTTGAATATAACACCACATATACCACCACCTGACCAAAGATTTCTGTTAGCTGCATTAACCACTGCATCTACTTCTTGATCAGCACATGAACCATTTATTAATTCTAATTTACTCATATTATTCTCACCTCACTAATTATATCATCTTTTAAAGAAACAAAAAAGACTAGGCATTCTAGTCTATATAACTACATCTACAATAATAGGTTTTTTTAACCTTAATCTCTTATATTGATGATGTTTTCTTTGATATTCATCTACATTATCTTTTGTAATAATCAACTTAGTTAATAGTACATCTTCTTCATTTGATTTAATACCACAATTAATTTTAACAGTAAGCTTATCTTTCTCAACAATAACTTTCTGTATTAAACTATCAATTAATGAATCAGATATACATGAGTTTTCATCTGTTAAATTATGATTAACTAATTTCTTTAATTCTCTTATCTTATCTACTAGATAGTTTTCATTACTTGATTTATCTACTGCTAACTCTTCTATTCTAATCTTAATATCTTTTATAGTTGTTTCTAATTCTTCTTTCTTAGATATATAGGAATCTTTTGACACCATCTCATTTAAATACATATCCAATAATTTATCTAATTTTCTTTGATTAGTTGATAGTTTACTGTTTAAGTCATCTAATTCTTCATTATCTATAACTTCCTTATCCTCAACACATAACTCTAATAATTTATTTGCTACTTTAAGTATTCTTTCTTTATCATTACAGAATAATGAAAATATTGAATTTGCAATTATAGATAGTTTCCATTCAGGAACAACAGGAACATCACATGAATTACTTGTATCTAAACCCTGACTCAACCTTTTTCTTGTTGAACCATTATTCTTTTGATTATAACATTGATAACAATATGTAGTAATACCATCATACTTATGATAAGTTCTTCTATTAAATGTTGAACCACATTCACATACTAATTTTTTGCTCCATACATTTGTAGCAGCTGCATGACCTATCTTAGCTGTTGATGTTATATGTTTAGAATGTTCATTTATTATATCTTGTACTTTTTGAAAGTCTTCTTTAGATATTATCTTCTCATGATTACCCTCAACTACAACTTGATCAACTTCACCAGTATTTTTCTTTGGTTTTTGTTCTAAGAAATCAGGTACATAATACTTTCTATACACCATAGTCCCACAATAGAACGGATTCTTTAGTATTCTAATAATTGAAGAAACACTCCATCTTTTTAAACCTGTAGCTGTTGGTATATCGTTTTTCTCTAAATCATACTTGATTTGAGTAGTACCTTTTCCCTTTAAGAAAGATTCAAATATATATCTAACTACTTTTGCTTGTTCTTCATTAATAATCATCTCTTTACCAACTCTATCATAACCAAGTATGTTTCCTGTTCCATAAACTACACCATTTTCAAATGATATCTTTTGTCCTG
>SVAH01000006.1:50641-76143 GCA_015059485.1 Bacillota bacterium | reverse complement strand
GAATATACAAATAGTTATACAGATTGCCAAGATGCAGCATGTGCAGTTGATGAATTATATAGTGAAATAGCAGGAGCGTAATAAAAAAATGTAAAGAAGTAGTTCAAAGAGCTACTTTTTTTATTGACAAGTACACCTGGTGGGGTGGTAAAATAGACTTAAGAATAGAGGAATGTATATGAAGATATTAAAAAGTAGAATACTACTAGTAATAGTAACAATAATACTAACTGGAAGTATAAGTGTATATGCAGCAAGAAAGTATTATGCAAGTGATATAGAATATAAAGAAACAACACTAGATAAAGCTTTAGATACGTTATATACAAAAACAAAGACATATAAAAATTTAACAGAAACAACAAATGTAGAAGCAAATACATTATTAAGTGGTAAAAAAGCATATAAAAGTGATGGCTCACTTGTAAATGGTTCAATTCAAACATATAGCGGAGAGACAAGTGTAACACCATCAAATGCACAACAAGTATTACAAACAGCTGGTAAATATATGAGTAGCAACATATCAGTAGGGGCAATACCTGCAGGTAGTGAAAATTGTGTAAGTGGAACCTATAACAAGTCAGCTAATAGTCAATTTGATATTGATTTTGGCTTAATACCAAGTAGAATTGAAATGTTTTATGAATATCCATCTACTAAATATGATAGTGTTAATATATTATATGATTCAAATATTAACAATTTTTATCTTATTTTATATAAAAACGATGATGCAACTTTAAGAATTTCTGATAATTTATCATTAAATGGTAATCATTTGATCTCAGATTATGGAACTGATGGTTCAATATATGCTTCACAAGTTACATATTCTTATATGGCATGTAAATAAAAAAAGGCTTTAGAAGAACTAGGAGAAGTATAATGGCTTGTCACTAAATAGACATAGTATTCTTATCTGAATAAAAAATATTAGATTAATTTCTAATATTTTTTTAGTTTGCAGAAATTTCGACAAAATATTCTTCTTTCATGTGTTAGGATACTCTTCAAAAACAAATGAAAGGAGATTTTTATTTTGGAAAACTATTATAATGAAATAAAAAAAGAACTATTAAACTATGAAATAACAAAGAAAGTAAAAGAATATTCAATTAATAAAAGTGAACTTGAAACTAAATATAATGTAGGTAAGATGTTAATTGAAGCACAAGGAGGAGAAGAAAGAGCAAAATATGGTAATGGTTTAATTAAAGAATATTCTACTAGATTATTAAAAGAAACAGGACTTAAATATAGTGAAACATCATTAAAATATATGAGAAAATTTTATTTGTTCCAAAAAGGTCAGCAACTGGCTGACCAATCTATAAGCTGGTCTCATTATCAAGAATTAATGACATTGAAGGATAATGTAAAAATAAAGTATTATATTGATCAAATAAAATTATACAATTTGAGTAGAAATAAGTTAAGAGAAAAGATAAAGTCAAAAGAATATGAAAGATTAAGTGAAGAAACTAAGAATAAGTTATCTTTAGATAGTACTCAAGAATATGAAATAGCAGATTTTGTAAAGAATCCAATAATTATAAAGAATACTAAGAAAGATGAAAATATATCTGAAAAAGCATTACAAGAATTGATCCTTGAAGATATACCTACATTTTTAAAAGAACTAGGCGATGGTTTTACATTTATAGAAAATGAATATAAAATAAAAATGGGTAATGCTTATAATTATATAGATTTATTGTTATTTAATTATAAATATAATGCATTTGTAGTAGTAGAACTAAAAACAACAAAATTAGAAAAAGAACATATTGGACAAGTACAAGTATATATGAACTATATAGATACAAATATAAAAACAATATATCAAGATAAAACAATAGGAATAATAATAGCAAAAGAAAATAATAAATATGTAATGAAGTATTGTTCTGATCCTAGGATATATAATACTACATATGTTTTAAGTTAATACATATTTTTTAATGTATTTAACGTTTAGACAAACAACTACTATTATATTAACAATTTCTGCAATAACTAAACTATATATTCCTATGTGACACAAACATAATATAGATAAAATTGAAAGTTTAATAACTACTCCAAGGGTAGTTATTTTAAATGTTTTAGAAGATTTACCAATAGCTTGAAGAGAACTTGAAAGTGGAGCTTCAAGATAGAATAAAACAAATATAGGAGCAAGCATTTTAATATAATTTGCACCACTTGTTGTGTTATACACTAAAAGAAGTAATTTATTTCTAAATATAAATATTAAACTGGATGAAATTAAGCCAAGTATAAAAGAAAAAGTAATTGATTGAATAATTCTTCTTTTTATCATATTCTTGTTATTTTTAAATTTTGATATTTCTGGAACTAATATTTGACATAAAGCATTTATAAAAAATGATGGCATAGTAAGAAGTCCAAGAGAATATGCATTGTATGCTCCATATTCAAGTATTACATATTTAGAAGAATAACCACAAAATATTAATAAATTAGTAAGAATAACTGGCTCAAAAAAGAAACCAATATTTCCAATTATTTTAGATGATACAGTAGGTAAAGAAACACTTAAAATATCTTTTATATAAACTTTATCTACTGATAAATCATCTTTAGTAATAGTAAATTTTTTAGGCATAAAAAACATAAAAATTATAATTGATGATATTTCTGATATTATAGATAAAAGTATTAAACCTAGTACAGCGTGCATAATACTTTTTTTTAGAAGAATTGGTAAAACCAAATATATAATAGAAAGTCTAATTACTTGTTCTAAAACATTAGATATAGCATATGGGTGTACTTTTTGTTTACCAAAAAAATATCCTTTAATTAAAGAAGATATAGATATAAATGGTAATGTTAGACTACAAGCTATAAGTAAATATTTACATCTTGGCTCATTAAGTAAATCATTTGCAATGAAACTAGATGAAAAAATAATAGTTAATATAATAAATAAATTAAGAAGTAAAATAATTATTCCAGTGTTAAAAGCAAGTTTAAGAGCTTTTTTACCTTCTGCAACTAATTTAGAAATAGCAATTGGAAGAGCTAAAGATGCAGTAGTAATTAAAAGAGAATATGTAGGCATTACAAGCATATATAGTGAAATAGCATCATCATTAAGTATTCTAGTATAATATACCTTTATTATAAAACCTAGAAGTTTTGTAAACATGCCACCAAATATAAGTATCAAAGTTGACGTTAAGAATTTCTTGTTTTTCATATAATCTCCTTTAATTATTTTTACAATTGATATATAATAAATATATGTAAATAGGTGATAAGTATGAATAATGAAATAAAAAGTTTAAAAGATCTATATAGATTATTATTACCGGCACTTAGATCTAAGAAAAAAGAAATGCATGAATTAAAGCATTTATATACTACAGAAGAAGATATCTGGAACTATATGAAAGATAATACTTGGCAAAATGCAACTAATTTAACATTAAGTGATATGGCAGATGATATATTAAATACAGAAAATGATGAAATAGCAGCGTTTTTAGCTAGAAGAATATTAGAAAGTAGAATTGATAGTGATGAAGAAGTATAACAAATATATTACATATGAAGATTTATATGAAAAAATAAAAGACTCTTATAATGAAAAAGATTTAGAAAAAATAAAAAAAGCATATGAATTTGCAGAAGAAGCGCATAAGGGGAAAAAAAGATTATCTGGTGAGGATTATATAACTCATCCTTTAAATGTAGCATATATACTTAGTGATATAAATGTGGATCATATTACTCTTATGGCAGCACTTTTGCATGAAACAATTAATCATACAGATGTTGAATACGCTGATATAAAAAAAGAATTTGGAGAATTAGTTGCTGATCTTGTAAATAATATTTCAAAGATTAATAAATTAGAGTTACCAAATGAATCAGAATCATCAGCTATATATTTAAGAAAAGTTTTAGTTGGACTTGCATCTGATATGAGAGTAATTTATATAAAACTTGCTGACAGATTACATAATATGAGAACAGTGTGGGCGCTTGATCCAGAAAGTCAAAGAAAAAAAGCAACTGAAACAATGATGGTTTTAATACCAATTGCTCATAGATTAGGAATTAATGATTTTAAAAGTGAACTTGAAAATTTATGTCTTTATTATACAAAGACAGATGTTTATAAAAGCATAGAAGAAAAACTACAAGGAAAAGATAAACCATTAAGTACTGTTCTAAGTGAAATGCAAGAAGAGCTAGTAGATTTACTTGCATCACATGGACTTAAATTTAAAATTAAATCACGAGTTAAAAGTGTTTATTCTATTTATAATAAACTTAATAATGGTAAAAGATGGGAAGAAATCTTTGATATATTAGCTCTTCGTATAATACTTGAAACGGAAAATGATTGTTATACTGCAATAGGATTAATACATTCAAAATATAAACTTATACCTAAAAGATTTAAAGATTATATAGCAAATCCTAAGAAAAATAATTATCAATCACTACATACGGGTATTTATGGATGTTATGATTATCCATTTGAAGTACAAATAAGAACATATGAAATGGATGAATATGCAGAAAAAGGTAATGCATCCCATTGGTCTTATAAAGAAAAAGGAAATAAAAAAGTTCAAGAAATAATGGAACAAAAACTTGAAATCTTTAGAAGCATGATTGAAAATACTACTGATGATAAAGAATTTGTTAAAGAAATAAATGATGAAATATTAAATGACGTTATTTATGTATTTACTCCTAAAAAAGATGCAATAGAGTTACCAAAAGGAGCAACACCAGTAGACTTTGCATATAGAATTCATTCAGATGTAGGAGATAAAACAGTAGGTGCTTTAGTAAATGGAAATATAGTACCACTTGATTATGAACTACAAGATGGTGAAGTAGTATCTATAAAAACAAAAAATGATTCAACTCCATCTAAAGAATGGTTAGATTTTGTTAAATCAACACATGCTAAAAATAAAATTAAGTCATATTTTTCTAAACAAGATAGAATTGAATATACAGAACGTGGTAAAGAAATACTTGAAACAACATTACGTAAGAAAAAATTATCATTTAATGAAGTATTAAGTGAAGAAAACTTAAAGAAAATACTTACAGATCTAAAATTAGAAAATTTAGAAGAATTATATTTTTCTATTGGTACACTAAGATATACAGCTATATATATAATTAATTTAACTAAAGAAGATAAAAAGACAGTAACAGATGTTTTAATAGAAAGAGTAAGCAATAGTAAAGTAGATTATAATAATTTACATAAGAGTAGTATTATAGTGGCTGGTAACGATGATATTAAAGTTAATTTAGCTAAATGTTGTAAACCAGTTAAAGGTGATGAAATAATTGGTTATGTAACCAAGGGTGAAGGAGTAACAGTACATAAAAAATCATGTGAAAATATTACATCAAAAAGTGAAAGACTAATAGATGTATCATGGAATGATGATATAGTTGATGTATATCATTCAGATTTAATTGTAGAAACTCCAATTGGGGGAAATTATTTAGTTGATATAGTAAATAAAGCAAGTATTAAAAATATTTATATTGATTCAATAAATACTAAAAATTATAATGATAAAACTATTTATGAATTGACTGTTAAAGTAAAGAATAAAGAAGAATTAAATGCATTTGTTACAGATATTAATAATTTAACATTTGTTAGAAAGGTAACAATTAAATAACATGAGAGTAGTAGTTCAAAAAGTAAATAGTGCAAGCGTATCAGTTAATCAAGAGTTAGTAAACAAAATCGAAAATGGATTATGTCTTTTAGTTGGTTTTACTCAAGATGATGATATTAAAGATATTGAATATATGGTTAAAAAGGTAGTAAATTTAAGAATATTTGAAGATGAAAATAACGTAATGAATAAAAGTGTTTTAGATGTAGGAGGAAAAATTCTTTCTATATCACAATTTACTTTATATGGTGATACTAAAAAAGGAAATAGACCTTCATATATTAAAGCATTAAATGGAGCAAATGCAGTAAAGTTATACGATAAATTTAATGAATTATTAAATGAACAAATAGAAACTAAAACAGGAATATTTGGTGCAGATATGATAGTAAATATTGTTAATAATGGGCCAACTACAATAATAATAGATACAAAAAATTAAAAAAAAATAGATTTGTAACATAGTTCGACAAATTTTTCTCTTATAAGTGTGTATAATATGAACTCATAAAAGAGAAAAATTGTCGTCTATATACCCGTTACCCACTTCCAACTCAATATAAAAATTAACTCTTTTAAAAAAATTTTTCTCTTTTATAATTAAGTAGCATACATATTATTTGTATGCTATTTTTATTTCGGAGTAGATTTTTATTTATAAATGTATTAAAATAATAAAGTAAATGGAGGAATTTATATGATTATTAGACCAAAAGGTACCTATGATATATATGGAAGTGAAGCAAAAAAATGGCAATATGTTAATGAAGTAATAGATGCATTTTGTCAAAATTATAATTATGATTTTATAAGAACACCAGTTTTTGAATCAAGTGATTTATTCCATAGAGATGGTGATGAATCTGATATGGTAAAAAAAGAAACTTATGATTTCAAAGATAAAGGGGACAGAAACATAACATTAAGACCAGAAGGAACAGCCGGAGTTGTAAGAAGTTATATAGAAAATAAAATGTATGGTGATCCAGAAAAACCAACAAAATTATACTATAATGAAACGATGTATAGATATGAAAGACCTGGTTCAGGGAGAGATAGAGAGTTCACACAATTTGGTGTTGAGGTACTTGGAAGTGATGATGCTTATATTGATGCAGAAGTTATATCATTACCAATACGTATTTTTGAAGCATTGGGTTTTAGAAATTTAAAAGTAAATGTTAATTCATTAGGGGATAAAGAATCTAGAAAAAATTATACTGATGCTTTAATTGAATACTTAAAAAATCATATTGATAATATGTGTGAAGATTGTAAAAGAAGATATGAAACAAATCCACTTCGTATATTAGATTGTAAAGTAGATGGAGAGTCAGATATTATAAAAAATGCACCTAAAATAACTGATTATCTAAATGAAGAAAGTAAGAAAAGATTTGACCAAGTATTAAGTTATTTAGATGCACTAGATATTGAATATGTTATAGATCCAAATACAGTAAGAGGACTTGATTATTATGATCATACAGTTTTTGAAATTGTATGTGATGTTAAAGAATTAGGTAGTGCTAATGTAGTAGCTGCTGGTGGTAGATACAATAATTTAGTTTCACAATTAGGTGGACCGGAAACACCAGCTGTAGGATTTGCATGTGGTATAGGTAGAATAATATTTGCAATGGAAAAACTAGGCATAGAAATTAATGATAAAAAAGAAATGGATGTATTTATTATGTATGTATCAGATACAGAAAAAGAACATGCAATATATCTAGCGCAAGAATTAAGACTTAATGGTTTTAAAGTAGAACTTGAAAATATGGGACGCAGTTTAAAAGCCCAATTCAAACAAGCTGATAGATTAAATTCTAAATTTTTAATCATTTTAAATGATGAAGATTTAAAAAATGGTGAAATACAAATTAAAGATAATTTAACTAAAGAAGAAAATAAAATTGCAGAAAGTGAAGTAGTAGAATACTTAGATGGAAATATCTAAGTATTTTTTAATATTTATTAAGTTTTATACCAGATGCTTTAACAAATTTTAAAAAAATATTGAAATCTAAAAAAAGTTGTGATATTATTAAGTAGTCATGGACCTTTAGCTCAGTTGGTTAGAGCATCCGGCTCATAACCGGGCGGTCGTAGGTTCGAGTCCTACAAGGTCCACCATTTTATTTGCAGGTATGGCGAAATTGGTAGACGCGCTAGACTTAGGATCTAGTGGAGCAATCCGTGGGGGTTCAAGTCCCTTTACCTGCACCATATTATTGTAAATAAGCAGTTACTTAGGTAATTGCTTTTTTCATGTTAAACAAAGTATATTAAAAAAAAATTAAGCCATAATAAAATTGGAAGGTGATATAAATGGAAAAAGAAGATATAAATGCACTTGATGAAATACATAAAGGTGCATGTATGGGAATTGATGCAATTGATGTAATAATCGATAAAGTAGAGGATAAAAAGTTTATTCAAGAATTAAAAAGAGAATATAAAAACTATCAAGAAATTCAAAAGAAAATAGAGAGTGTTTATCCTAAATATGATGATGGAGAGCCTCATGAGACAAGTGGACTTAATAAAATGATGACTACAATGAATATTGATATGAAAACAATGAATGATACAAGTAATTCTAAAATAGCTGAGCTTCTACTTAAAGGAGTTAACATGGGAATTATTGAAGGAAGAAGAATATTAAATAAAAAAGAAATAAATGAAGAAGTAAATAAAATTGTTGAAGATTATGTTAATATGCAAGAAGAAAGTGTTGAAATACTAAAAGAGTATTTATAACACTTTTTTTACATTTAAAAATGATTTTAGCACATACTATAAATGTGATGATTATGAAAGAAAAAGATTTTAATGAAAACTTAATTAAATTTATAAAAAAAGGTACATGTTCATATACATGTATAAGTGAGATAAAAAATGTTCTTGAAGAAAATGGATATAAAGAATTAGAAGAACAAAAAGAATGGACTTTAAATGATAATAAATATTACATCATTAGAAATGATGCAAGTATAATTGCTTTTGAAATTCCAAAGGATAATGCTAATTCATTTAAAGTAATTACAACACATAGTGATACCCCTTCTTTAATTTTAAAGCCAAGTGGAGAAAATATAAAAGAAAACTATTTAAAATACAATATAATGCCTTATGGTGGTTTATTAAATTATGGTTGGTTAGATCATCCACTATCTTTAGCAGGAAGAGTAGTTATAAAAAAAGAAAATAAACTTCTTACTAAAATAGTAGATTTTGATAAACCTTTGGCGGTAGTTCCAAGTGTTGCAATACATCAAAATTCAAATGCTAATAGTAGTTTAGATTTAAATATGCAAGTAGATTTACAACCAATAATAGGGCTTTCAAATAATAAAAGTGATTGGAATAAATTATTAAAAGAACAAGTAAAAGAAGAAATAATTGATTATGATTTATTCTTTTATAGTTATGAAGAACCAAGAGTGATTAATAATAATATATTAGTATCGCCAAGAATAGATAATTTAACAAGTGTATATGCTGGATTATATAGTTTCTTGAATTCAAAATCTAATGACATAAAAGTATACTGCAGTTTTAATAATGAAGAGATAGGAAGTTTAACAGAAGAAGGTGCTGATAGTACATTTTTAATAGACATATTAAAAAGATTAGCAAATGAATTAAATATAGATATTACAAGAACTCTTGCAAATTCATTTGTAATAAGTTCAGATAACACGCATGCTATACATCCAAATCATGTTGAAAATGCAGATGATACAGGAGTTTCTTATTTAGGAGATGGATTTACAATAATAAAAGAATCAATGTCTACGACTAATGCAATATCATCTGCTGTTATAAAAACTATATGTGATAAAAATAATATTAAATATCAAGATTCAACTTCTAAAAATGATATAAGTGGAGGATCTACATTAAGTGGCATCAGTTTAAGACATGTAAGTGTTTTGTCTATTGATGTAGGAATACCACAACTATCAATGCATTCATCAGTAGAAACATGTTCTTTAATAGATGTTTATGAACTATATAAAATGATGAAAAATTTTTATAAAACAAATATAAAAAGAAAAAAAGATAATGTTTTGATAGATTAGTAACGAAAAGAGGCAATAATCCATATATTACTTTAGGAGGTAGTATATGGATTTTGATTATAAATTTGGAAATAATTATTATAAATATTATAAAGATAAAGGGGTAAAAAGTACTGTTTATAATATTTTAGCACCAGAACAATCACAAAATGATCAACCAGGAATGGAATATTTAATGAATCCACTTCCTATATTTGATAATCCAAATTATAAGGGAAGTGAAAAATTAAAAGATAAGGTTGCAATAATTACTGGTGGCGATAGTGGGCTTGGAAGAGCATGTTCAATTGCTTTTATAAAAGAAAAAGCAAAAGTAGTAATTGTTTATTACGATGAAGATAAAGATGCATATGATACGAAAGAATATATTAATAAATTAGGAGGAGAATGCCATCTTATAAAAGGAGATTTATCTAAACATGATTTTTGTAAATATGTAGTTAATACTACTATAAAAAAATATGGAAAAATTGATATATTAGTTAATAATGCTGGAGTACAATATCAACAAGATAAACTTGAAAATATAAGTGATGAACAATTTGATAAAACTATGAAAGTTAATATATATGGATTATTTTATTTAACAAAAGAAGCATTACCTTATTTAAAGAGTGGTTCATCGATAATTAATTTATCATCAGTAACAACTTTTTATGGTGACCCGCAATTAATAGATTATGTAACTACTAAAGGTGCTATAGTTGGATTTACAAGAGCACTTGCAAGAAACTTAGCTCTAAAAAATATTAGAGTTAACGCAATAGCACCAGGATTTTTTTGGACACCACTTCAACCTGCATGTTGGGTAAAAGAAAAAATACCATCTCTTGGAAGTGATGCAGCAATGGCAAGAGGAGCTATGCCATATGAACTTGCACCAACATTTGTATTCTTAGCAAGTGATGACTCGTCATATGTTACTGGACAAATATTACATAATAATGGCGGACAAGTAATGGGATAATTTATTAAAAAATCTTTATTTGTTTAATATAATTTGGTAAAATATATTCTAGTTATGGAGGAAGTATAATGAATTTACCAAATTTAAAAGAAGCAAGAGTTAGATCAGATAAAAAAGTAGAATATTTAGAAAATGATAATAATATAAAAAAAATGTTTGATGGAAAAAAATACTTTTTAAAAACTTATGGCTGTCAGATGAATGTTCATGATTCTGAAGAAATAAGAAAATATTTAGAACTTTTAGGATTTAGTGAAACTGATACATTAGAAGATTCAGATATAGTAGTTTTAAATACGTGTGCTATAAGAGAAAATGCTCATGATAAGGTATTTGGCTATTTAGGACGTTGTAAACATTTAAAGAAAGATAAAAAAGACTTAATTGTGGCAATAGGTGGATGTATGTCACAAGAAGAAAATGTAGTAAATGAAATAAAAACTAAACATCCATATGTAGATATAGTATTTGGTACGCATAATATAAATGAATTTCCTAAATTAGTAATGAATGCAACAGGTATACAGGATATAGAAGTATATTCATGTGAAGGTAATGTATTTGAAAATGTATTATATTCAAGAGACTCTAAAATTAAAGCATGGGTAAATATTATGTATGGTTGTGATAAATTCTGTACTTATTGTATAGTTCCTTATACAAGAGGAAAACAAAGAAGTAGAAAAATGGATAAAATATTAAAAGAAGTACAAGAATTAAAAAATAATGGATATAAAGAAATAACATTACTTGGACAAAATGTTAATGCTTATGCTAAAGATTTAAACGATAAAACAACATTTGCAATGTTACTAGAAGAGTGTGCTAAAATTGGAATAGAAAGAATTAGATTTGTAACTAGCCATCCATGGGATTTTACAGATGAAATGATTGATATTATAGCTAAATATGATAACATAATGCCTTATATACACCTGCCACTTCAAGCAGGATCGTCTAAAATACTTAAACTAATGGGAAGACGTTATACTAAAGAAGAATATATAGAACTATTTAATAAAATAAAAACTAGAATTCCTAATGTTGCTATAACAACAGATATTATAGTAGGATTTCCAAATGAAACAGAAGAAGAATTTAATGAAACTTTAGATGTAGTAAATAAATGCAAATATGATGGAGCGTATACATTTATTTATTCACCTAGAGAAGGAACCCCTGCTGCTTTAATGAATGACTCTATAGATTTAAAAACAAAAGAAGAAAGATTATATAAATTAAATGAAATTATAAATAAATATTCAAAAGAAGCAAATGAAAAATTAGTTGGTAAAATTGTTAAAGTATTAATCGAAGATGTATCAGAAAAAGATAAAGAAAAAGTATTTGGGTATACTGATACTATGAAGTTAGTAAATGTAATAGGTGGCAGTGATAAAATAGGAGAAATAGTTGATGTTAAAATAACAGATGCTAAAAGCTTTAGTTTAGATGGTGAGGTTTTATAAATGGGAAAACTAATAGTAGTAGAAGGAACAGATTGTTCTGGAAAAGAAACACAAACAAATATGTTAATGGAAAGATTAAAGAGGGATGGGTATAGTGTATGTAAGTTTTCATTTCCAATGTATGATACTCCAACAGGTAAAATAATTGGTGCATGTTTACTTGGAAAACCACATATGTGTGAAGAATTATTACAAGAAAATCATAGCTTCTTTCCAGAGGGTGGAGGAAATATAGATCCACTTGTTGCAATAGCTTTATATGCAGCAGATAGAAGATATAATCTTCCAAGAATAATGGAAGCGTTAGATAATAATGATGTTTTAATATTAGATAGGTATGTACCTAGTAATATGGCACATCGCGGAGGTTTAGCAAAAAATAAACTTGAAAGAAAATATATATATGAAAGTATTGAAAAAGAAGAATATGATATAAATGAAATGCCAAGACCAGATAAAACAATACTTTTATATATGCCATATGAACAAGCATGTATTTTAAAACAAAATAGAAAAGAAAAACCAGATGAGACAGAAACAAATGAAGAGTATTTAAGACGTGGAGAAGAAGCATATTTAGAACTTGCAGAAATGTATAAATATGATGTTATTAATTGTACTGATAATGAAAGAATAAGAACAATAGAAGAAATTAATGAAGACGTTTATCAAAGTGTATTAAGTATGTTAAAAAAAAACGACTTTAAAAGAAAATTAGACTTTAGGAAGTGAGAGCAATGTCTACAGAAGATTTTAATT
Source organism: Bacillota bacterium (assembly GCA_015059485.1). Taxonomy (GTDB): domain Bacteria; phylum Bacillota_I; class Bacilli_A; order RF39; family UBA660; genus RUG14121. The sequence goes on along the minus strand of SVAH01000006.1, from coordinate 63,164 downwards.
ACGATTTACCAGAAGAATTAATTGCACAAACACCACTTGAAAATAGATCAGATTCTAAACTTATGATAGTGGATAGAGAAACTGGTGAAACAAAAGATGAAGTATTTAAAAATATAATAGATTATTTGAATAAAGGAGATGTTTTAGTACTTAATGATACTAAAGTAATACCTGCAAGAATAATTGGTGAAAAAGAAGATACAAAAGCAGTAATTGAATTATTACTTTTAAAAGATTTAGGTAATGATACATGGGAATGCTTATCAAGACCACAAAAAAGATTACATATTGATTCAATTATTACTTTTGGAGATGGCTTGTTAAAAGCTAAAGTAATAGAAAAATTAGATGAAGGAATAACACATGTAAAATTATTATACGATGGTATTCTTATGGAAATATTAGATAAACTGGGTACAATGCCACTTCCTCCATATATTCATGAAAAATTAAATGATAAAGATAGATATCAAACTGTATATGCTAAGAATATTGGCTCTGCAGCAGCGCCAACTGCAGGACTTCATTTTACTAAAGAATTACTTAAAAGTATTGAAGATAAAGGAATAATAATAAAATATGTAACACTACATGTTGGACTTGGAACATTTAGACCAGTTGAAGTAGATGATGTAACTAAACATCATATGCATACAGAATATTATGAAATGAGCAAAGATACAGCAGATGAACTTAATAATGCAAAAAAAGAAGGTAGAAGAATAATAGCTGTTGGAACAACATCTACTAGAACTTTAGAAACAATAATGACTAAATATAATGAGTTTAAAGCTTGTAGTGGAAATACAGATATATTTATATATCCAGGATATGAATTTAAAGCAATAGATGGACTTATAACTAATTTTCACTTACCAAAATCAACACTTCTTATGCTAGTTTCAGCATTATCATCAAAAGAAATAATGTTAAATGCATATAAAAAAGCAATAGAAAAGAAGTATAGATTTTTCTCTTTTGGAGATGCTATGTTTATAGTAAATAATAATGTAAAGAAGTAGTTCAAAGAGCTACTTTTTTTATTGACAAGTACACCTGGGGGGGGGGGTATAATAGACTTAAGAATAGAGGAATGTATATGAAGATAATGAAAAAAAGCAGAATATTACTTGTAATAGTAACAGTAATATTAACAGGAAGTATAAGTGTATATGCAGCACACAAATATTATGCAAGTGATATAACATATAAAGAAACAACACTAGATAAAGCCCTAGATACATTATATACAACTCAAAATACAACAGTAAATAATTTAAATAGTCAAATAACTAATTTACAAAGTCAAATAAGTAGTTTAAATGAGCAAATAACAGAATTAAATAAGTTCGATGAGTGCGTTAGTAGTAGTTTTAAATGTACAACTTGTAATACTACATCTGGACAAACAATAGCTAATCTTAGTTTTAAGCCAAGTGCATTTATATATACAATAAAATCTCAAAATGTTTTTGGGTATTATAATGTATTATATGATTCAAATATGATATATCAAATTAGTGATGGCTCGACTTTAATTAGAGATAATTCAAGTACATATCTAAGCATAAATAATGAATTAAAAATTATGAACTTTGCTGTTCCAACTGGTGAAATTATTCATTATATAGCGTGTAAATAAATATTTGTCAGATATTTCGACAAATATTTTTCTTTTTATGTGATAGGATATTCCTCAAAAACACATGAAAGGAGATTTTTGTTTTGACAAATTACTATAATGAAATTAAAAACGAATTATTAAATTATGAAGTAACAAAGAAAGTAAAAGAATATTCTATTAATAAAAGTGAACTTGAAACTAAATATAATGTAGGTAAGATGTTAATTGAAGCACAAGGAGGAGAAGAAAGAGCAAAATATGGTAATAGTTTAATTAAAGAATATTCTACTAGATTAACAAAAGAAATTGGTAAAGGCTATAGTGAACAAAACTTGAAAGAGATGAGACAATATTACTTATATATAAAAAAAGGACGCCCGGTGGGCGACAATTTGAACTGGAGTCATTATAGAAAACTTATGACAATAGATAATAATAATGCAATCAAATATTATATATGTCAAATTAAATTGTATAATTTAAGTAAAAGACAATTAGAAGAAAAAATAAAATCAAAGGAATATGAAAGATTAAGTGAAGAAACAAAAAATAAATTATCTTTAGATAGTACTTGTGAATATGAAATAACAGATTTTGTAAAGAATCCAATAATTATAAAGAATACTAAAGGAGATAACAATATAACAGAAAAAGTATTACAAAAATTAATACTTGAAGATTTGGATAATTTTTTATTAGAGCTAGGAGAAGGTTTTACATATATAGCTAATGAATATAAAATCAAAATGGATAATACATATAATTATATTGATTTATTACTATTCAATTACATATATAATGCTTTTGTAGTAGTTGAACTAAAAACAACAAAGTTAGAAAAAGAGCATATTGGACAAATAGAGGTTTATATGAACTATATAGATGAAAATATAAAAACAATATATCAAAATAAAACAATAGGGATAATAATAGCTAAAGAAGGTAATAAATATGTAATGAAGTATTGTAGTGATCCTAGAATATATAATACTACATATATTTTTAATTAAATAAAAAATACAATACTTAGTAAGTATTGCTTTGTTTTTTTGTTAGAGTTTTAGAATTTTCAAATTCATCAACAACTTTATTAAATCTATTATTATATACTTTTTCAATAGTTAAGAGTCTTGAATCATATGCATATCCAAATTCTTCTAGGAATCTTTGCTTTATTACATTTATATTATTTTCTTCAAAATATAATTGTAAAAGTTTTAATTCTGGATCAGCAACAAAGATATAAAGTAATAATTCTTCATCAGATGATTGTGCATCAAAAGTAGCTGGAATAGTACTAGTATTGAATTTTTTTTGAGAATCTTTTTTTAATAAAATAAAAAAACTTAGATGTTTTGAAAAAACATTATCAAAAGTATGAGTATTATTCCATATACTTGCAATTTCTCTCAAGTTTGCTTCTCTTTCTTCATCAATATTTTTAAACTTTTTAAATCTCATATTTCTTTCAAAAAATATAGATTTTTCTGTTAAATATCTTCTATAAATTGTATTTTTGTTAAATCCCATAATAAAATCACCTGCAAATTATTCTATAACTAAAAAAAATTACTGTCAATTATAAAATCATGATATAATTTATTTGATGTAGGTGATTAAATGAAAATTAAATATAATTTATTAAAAGAAGAAAAAAATACAAATGCTAGATTAGGAACAATTGAAACTAATTATGGAACTTATGAAACACCAATGTTTATGCCAGTTGGAACACAAGCGACAGTAAAAACATTATCACCAGAAGAATTAAAAGAAGTAAATTCAGGTATTATTTTATCTAATACATATCATTTATGGTTAAGACCAGGTGAAGATGTAGTTGATAAGTCTGGTGGGCTTCATAAATTTATGAACTGGAATGGACCAATATTAACTGACTCAGGAGGGTTTCAAGTATTTAGTTTATCTAAGCCAAAATGGATAACAGAAGAAGGTGTAAAATTTAAATCACATTTAAATGGTGAAGAACTTTTACTTACACCAGAAAAAAGTATTGAAATTCAAAATAAATTAGATTCAGATATAGCGATGTCATTTGATGAATGTATTGGCTTTCCTCATACAAGAGAATATGTAGAAAATTCAGTTGAAAGGACACTTAGATGGGCTAAAAGAGGTAAAGATGTATTTAATAATCCTCGTCAATCATTATTTGGAATAGTACAAGGTGCTGAATATGAAGATTTACGTAAGCATTGTGTAGAAGAACTTGTTAAAATGGATTTTGATGGTTATTCAATTGGTGGAACGGCAGTTGGTGAACCAAAAGATTTACAATATAAACAAGTAGAATATTCATGCAAATATTTACCAAAAGATAAAGTAAGATATTTAATGGGAGTCGGAGATCCAATTGATATAATTGAAAATGTAATAAGAGGTGTTGATATATTTGATTGTGTAGCGCCAACAAGACTTGCAAGACATGGACATGCACATACTAAATATGGAAAAATTAATTTAAAAAATAGTAAATACAAAGAAGATTTTACTCCAGTAGATGAAACTTGTGATTGTTATGCATGTAGAAATTATACAAAAGCATACATAAGACATTTAATTACAGCTAATGAAACATTTGGACAAAGATTACTATCAATACACAACATTAGATTCTTAATTAAATTAACTGAAAATATTAGAGAAGCTATAAAAAATGACAGATTATTAGAATTAAAAGAAGAATTTATAAGGGATTACTATGGTGATGTAAATGAATCGAAATAAAATAATAATAAATACTACTATAATAAGTATTGTAATAATAGTTTTAATACCAACACTTTATACTATAATAAAAAAACATAATGATAGATTAATGGAAGTGTCAACTAAAAGGATTGTAGAAGCAGCAAAGAAATGCTATGATGAAGAAAAATGTAAAAGTAAAAAAATAACTTTGAAGGAATTATATGATAATAAATACTTGAAAAAAGAAAGCAATCCTATTACTAAGAAATATTATAATGAAAAGACATATATTAAGAAAAAAAATAATGATTATAAATTAATAATAGTTGATTAAATGGCTAAAAAAGTGTTGAAAAAGTGTCAAAAATGGCTAAAAAACTTGATTTTTTCGCCATTTTTTAGTTACAATAAATAATGAGAGAAAATTAGAGAGTAGTGATAAAATGTCAAAGAACAGTTATGATGCATCATCAATTAAAGTTTTAGAAGGATTAGAAGCAGTTAGAAAAAGACCAGGTATGTATATTGGCTCAACTGACAAACGTGGTCTTCATCATCTTGTTTGGGAAATAGTAGACAATTCAATAGACGAAGTTATTAATGGATATGGTGACCATATTAAAATAACTTTAAATAAAGATATGAGTGTTACTGTATCAGATAATGGACGTGGAGTTCCAACAGGAATGCATGAGACTGGAAAAAGTACTCCAGAGGTTATATATACTGTATTACACGCTGGTGGAAAATTTGAAGAAGGAAACTATAAAGTATCAGGTGGCCTTCATGGTGTTGGTGGTTCTGTTGTTAATGCATTATCAAAAAGAATGGATGTAACTATATATCGTGATGGTAAAATATCTAATATTAGATTTAATAATGGTGGTGAAGTAGAATCTCCACTTAAAACAATAGGTGAATCTAAGAAAACTGGTACAACAGTAACGTTTTTACCAGATTACACAATATTTAAAAACTGTAATTTTTCTTATACTACTATTTGTGAGAGAATGCAAGAAAGTGCGTTCTTACTTCCAGAAATTACTATTGATGTAATAGATGAATTAGATAAAAGAGAAGCACATTTTCACTATGAAAAAGGAATTACTAATTTTGTTGAATATATAAATGAAACAAAAAATCCATTACATAAAGTAATACATTATAATGGTACTAAAAATAATATTGAGGTAGATATAGCACTTCAATATACAGATTCATATAATGAAAATATAGTGTCATTTGTTAATAATGTAAAAACAGGTGATGGTGGATCACATGAAGTTGGATTTAAAACTGGAATAACAAAAGCATTTAATGATTATGCTAAAGATTATAATCTAATAAAAGCAAAAGATGGTTCATTTGATGGATCAGATGTTAGAGAAGGACTAACAGCAATTGTTAGTTTAAAGATTCCAGAAAATTTATTACAATTTGAAGGACAGACAAAAGGAAAACTTGGAACACCAGAAGCAAGACCTGCTGTTGAACAAATAACTTATGATAATTTAAAATTTTTCTTAGAGGAAAATAAAGAAATAGCGATATCTATTATAGATAAAGCATCTAAATCAAAACTTGCAAGAGAAGCAGCTAGAAAAGCAAGAGAAGCTGCTAGAAATGGTAAAAGTAATAAAAAAGAAAAAGTAATAAGTGAAAAACTTGCTAGAGCAACAGGTAAAGAGTATATGAAAAATGAGCTTTTCTTAGTCGAGGGAGATTCGGCTGGTGGATCAGCGAAGTTGTGTCGTAATAGACAAACTCAAGCAATTTTACCACTTAGGGGAAAAGTATTAAATTGTGAAAAAGCATCAGTTTCAGAAATAGAAGCGAATGCAGAACTTAAACTAATTGAATATGCCATTGGAGCAGGTTTAGGACAAGAATTTGACTATAAAGAAAGTAATTATGGAAAGGTTATAATCATGACCGATGCCGATGTCGATGGCTCACATATTCAAATATTATTAATAACATTCTTCTATAGGTTTATGAGACCGCTTATTGAAGAGGGAATGCTCTACATAGCAACACCACCTCTATACTCAATCGAAACATCACATGGTAAAGAATACTTAGCAACAGATGAAGAATTAGAAGAAGCAAAGAAAAAAGTTAGAGGAGTTCCAAAGGTACAAAGATTCAAAGGACTTGGTGAAATGAATGCTGATGAGTTATTTGAAACAACTATGGATCCAGCTAATAGAAGACTTATGAGAGTAACTTTAACAGATGCAGCACTTGCAGAAAAAAGAATTCATGTTCTTATGGGTGATAAAGTAGAACCAAGAAAAGAATGGATTAATGAAAATGTAGACTTCACATTAGAAGATGATTTTAGGAAGTGATAAAATGCCAAAGAAAAAAACTGAAGAAAAAACAATAATAGAAAAAATATTTGATTACAGCTTAGAAGAAATAATGGGTGATTGCTTTGGAAGATATTCAAAAGAAATAATTCAAGAAAGAGCATTGCCAGATGTAAGAGATGGATTAAAACCTGTTCAAAGAAGAATTCTTTATGCAATGTATGCATCTCATTTTACATATGATAAACCATATCGTAAAAGTGCGAGAGCTGTCGGAGATATCATGGGAAAATTCCATCCACATGGAGATTCTTCAATTTATGATGCTTTAATTCGTATGAGTCAAAAATGGAAAATGAGAGAAACATTTATTGATATTCATGGTAATAATGGTTCAATCGATGGAGATGGTCCAGCAGCAATGCGTTATACAGAAGCAAGACTATCTAAAATAGCTGAAGTAATGCTTAAAGATATCAAAAAAGATACAGTTGAAATGGCATATAACTTTGATGATACAGAGCTAGAGCCAACAGTACTTCCAGCAGGTTTTCCAAATTTACTTGTTAATGGATCAACAGGAATATCTGCAGGATATGCAACAAATATACCAACACATAATTTATCTGAAGTAATAGATGCTACTATTAAAAGAATAGATTCACCAAACTCTAAACTTGAAACAATAATGGAAATCTTAAAAGGACCAGATTTTCCAACAGGTGGTGTAGTTGAAGGAAAACAAGGGTTAATAGATGCCTATACTACAGGTAAAGGAAAAGTAGTAGTAAAAGCAAAAACAGAGATAGTTAAAAGTGGTAAGACTAATCAAATAATAGTTCATTCAATTCCTTATGAAGTAGTAAAAGAACAACTACTTAAAAAAATATTAGAAATAAAAGCTGATAAAAAAATTGAAGGAATAAATGATGTAATAGATGAGTCTGACCATGAAAATATGGCTAGAATAATTATTGAATTAAAACCTAGTGCTGATGCAGATTTAGTATTGAATTATTTATATAAAAATACAGATTTACAAGTGAACTATAATTTTAATATGGTAGCTATAGTAAATAGAAGACCAAAATTAGTAGGTGTTTTAGATATATTAGATGCTTTTATTGCTCATCAAAAAGAAGTAGTATTAAGACGTACTAGATTTGAACTTAAAGAAGCTGAATTTAGATATCATATACTTGAAGGGTTAGTAAAAGCAATAAGCATATTAGACGAAGTAATTCAAACAATTAGATCTTCTAAAAATAAAGGAGATGCTATAGATAACTTAGTTAAAAAGTATGAATTTACCCCAGAACAAGCAAAAGCAATAGTAGAATTACAACTATATAGATTAACTAATACAGATATTGAAGAAATAAACAAAGAAATGGAAGATTTAGAAAAAAGAATTAAAGTTTGGAAACAAATACTTGAAAATGAAGAAGCTTTAAAATATGTTATGAAAACAGAACTTAAAGCTGTTAAAAAAGAGTATGGTAATGAAAGAAGAACTGAAATTAGAGATGAAGTTACTGAAATTAAATTAGATATGAAGAGTATGATTCCAAAAGAAAATGTAGTAGTTGTAGTAACAAATGAAGGTTATATTAAAAAAGTAAGTTTAAAAAGTTATGCTTCATCTAATAATGAAGAGACAACTTTAAAACCTGGAGATTATGTAACTGGTTTATATCAATTGACTACACTAGATAATTTGGTATTATTTACATCTTTAGGTAGATACTTATTTATGCCAGTACATGCAATACCAGATGTTAAATGGAAAGAACTTGGTAAACATGTTAATAGTGTTATAACAATCTCTCCAGAAGAAAAAATAGTTGGTTCACTTGTATTACAAGGTGAAAATGATAGTATAATAATGGCAACTAAAAATGGTATGATTAAAAAATCAGTATTAAAAGACTTTATCGTATCAAGATATACTAAACCAATAGTGGCATTTAAATTAAAAGAAGATGATGAATTAATTGGTGTTGTACCAAATAATAAAGAAGTAGTACTTGTTACTAAAAATGGATATTATTTAAGATTTAATGCTTCTGAAATTCCAACAGTTGGACCTAAAGCTAGTGGAGTTAAAGGAATAAACTTAAAAGAAGATGAATTAGTTTCATTATCTAGTTTTGATGAAAATGATGAATATTTAAATGTGTTTACTAATAATAAAACTGCTAAGAGAATTAAAATAGCAGATTTAGGAGTGTTAACAAGAGCTAAGAAGGGTTCTATGTTAATTAAAAAAGTTAAGTCACAAACATATAACATTATTAAGGCATTTATAACTGAAGCTAGAGATACAATTTGCATTAAATCTGATAGTGAAATTCGAGAAGTAAAAAATAGCGATATTTCAATAATGGATTTATCATCTACAGGTTCATCAATTTCTAAATATAATGTTGATGATGTATTTGTAAAAAGTAATTTAGTACAAATAAAAGATGATGATAAAAGTGATATTGTTCAAGAAGAAGTGATAGAAAAGCCAAAAGAAATAAAAGAATTATCAATGGATGATTTCTTAGATGATTTTAAATTATAAGAAAATTGGATGTAAATCCAATTTTTTTAATATATAAGATATAAATCTTGAATCTCTAAAAAATAATTTGTATAATAAAAAAAATTGAATTTTCAATAAAAGAAATATAACAATTATAATAGGTGATATATTAATGAATAAAGTAAAAATAGAAAGATTAGATGACTTTGGAAGAGGTATTGGATATATAAATGACAAAGTAACATTTATAAGTGGTGCTATACCTGGTGAAGAAGTTGAATGTGAAATTATTAAAGAATCAAAAAAATATAATGAAGCTAAATTATTTAAAATAATAAAAGAAAGTGATAAAAGGATTATTTCGAAATGTAAATATTATAAAGAATGTGGAGGATGCCACTTACAACATTTATCTTATGAAGATTCTATTGAATTTAAGAAAAATAAATTAAAAAATATATTTAATAAAAATAAAATAAGCATCAATGATATAGATATTATAAAAAATAATTTCAATTATAATTATAGAAATAAAATTGAATTAAAAGTTAAAGATGGAAAAATAGGATTTTATGAAAATAAATCACATAATATTGTTTCAATAGATGAGTGTATAGTAGCTAAAAAATGTATTAATAGTATTATTACTGCTTTAAAAAAATGTGATTTAGAGAAAGCAAATATAACTATTAGAGCTAATTATAATGAAGAAATACTTTTAATAGTTGATACTAATGATAAATTTAATTATGAAAATTTAATTAAAAATAATAAGATAGTAGGCATTATATTAAATGATAAACTAATATACGGAGAAGACTATTTTACTGAAGTAATTAATGATTTATATTTTAAAGTATCATATAATTCATTTTTTCAAATTAACGAATATATATGTTCAAAACTATTTGAAATAATTGATTCTAATATAGATAATAATTCTAATGTATTAGATTTATATTGTGGAGTAGGTACTTTATCACTAGTGGCATCAAAGAAAGCAAATAAAGTTTATGGAATAGAAATAGTTGAAAATGCTATTTTAAATGCTATAACAAACGCTAAGATTAATAAAAGAGATAATTTATATTTTATGTGTGGAGATGTACCTAAATTAATTGATAAGATAGATGATAATATTGATATTATCATAGTAGATCCTCCAAGAGCAGGATTAGATAAAAAAACTATTGATACAATCATTAAAAATAATCCAAAAAAAATAATTTATGTATCATGTGATCCACAAACTTTGGTTAGAGATTTAAAAATACTTGAAGAGTACTATGATATAAAAAAAGCAACTGCATTAGATATGTTTTCTTATACATACCATTGCGAATCAATTACGATACTTGAAAGGAGATAAAAGATGTCAAAATATGTAAGAGTAATGGATGGAACAGTTTCCAATGCTAGTGGATTAAATACTCCAATTGGTGAAGTAGTAGAAGCAAGAGATTGGGATCCTAATGCCACTGAAAGAGATGATATTAAAGGTATAAATTTTAGCACTGAGGAAAGTATCTTAAGATGGATAAGAAGAGGAGATACCATTTATGATGTCATACTCCCTAAAGATGCAGAAGTAAAAAAAGTTCCAGGAACATTTACACCAAACGGGTTATTTAGAACCAATAAAATAATATTAGTTAATCCAGTTAAATTAAATCAAGATTTAGTTTTAGATTTATATAATAGATCTAATTTACCAGAAAAGACTTATCATGATGTTCTTGCTATTCTTGCTATTCGTGGTTTTACTAAAGCAGCAGACAAACTTATAAAAGACAAAATAAATGATGATAATCTTGATATTTATATTGATGATTATATAGCATTTGAAAATGATATCAATGATGGAGTATATGGATTATACTACGAATATAAAGAAAAATTATTAAACATGAAAAACAGAAAAATTAATTTGTTCGATTGAAAAATATAAAATAATATGTTCGTAATACTCGATGTTGCTTGTAACAATGGAGATGAATTGATATGTTCGTTGACCGCATACTAGGCATGTTGAAACAGTTATGGTTTTAGAAAAGAAAGATGTTTAAAAGACATCTTTTTTTATTTGATAGATTAGAAAAAATATAAAGTTGTGGTATAATTTATATGTAAGAAAATTGGAGGAAATAATATGATTGGACAATATACTTTGATGATGTTATGTGAAAAATATGGAATTAGTTCCGATAAATTAGTTAATAAAAATAATAATATATTGACTTATGGTGAATATAAAGACATAGACAGTACATTAAATTATCTAGTAAATATCTTAAAAATATCTTCAAATAATATTGAGAAATGCCCAAGTATTTTATATAGAAGAGTAGATAATATTAAAGATAATGTTAATTTTATTAAGAATTGTAATATTCATTTTTCTAATATTGAATCATGTTTACATGTGTTAAACTCAGAACCTTTTGAATTGAAAATGACATATGAATATGTAAAAGAAAATTATGGATTAGATATTATTAATAGAATAACTTCAATTTTATCTGTTCCAAAAGATATAATTAAAAATGTTGAAAAATTAAATATTCCTTTTATAAATAAAAATGGTAATTTAAGTGTTGCTGTTGGTATAGAATGGGGCTCAACTAAGTTAGAAGAGATACAAAAGATAATTCAAAGCCCAGAATTTAAAGAACATCCAGAATTATTTACATCACAAACATTAGCACATGCCAAGTTAGAAGAAATACAAAAGATAATTCAAAGTCCAGAATTTAAAGAACATCCAGAAATGTTTACATCAACAACATTAGCACATGCCAAGTTAGAAGAAATACAAAAGATAATCCAAAGCCTAGAATTTAAAGAACATCCAGAATTATTTACATCAGAAACATTAGCACATGCCAAGTTAGAAGAAATACAAAAGATAATTCAAAGTCCAGAATTTAAAGAACACCCAGAAATGTTTACATCAACAACATTAGCACATGCAAAGTTAGAAGAGATACAAAAGATAATTCAAAGTCCAGAATTTAAAGGACACCCAGAATTATTTACATCAGAAACATTAGCACATGCCAAGTTAGAAGAAATACAAAAGATAATTCAAAGCCCAGAATTTAAAGAACATCCAGAATTATTTACATCAGAAACATTAGCACATGCCAAGTTAGAAGAGATACAAAAGATAATTCAAAGTCCAGAATTTAAAGGACACCCAGAATTATTTACATCAGGAACATTAGCACATGCCAAGTTAGAAGAAATACAAAAGATAATTCAAAGCCCAGAATTTAAAGAACATCCAGAATTATTTACATCAGAAACATTAGCACATGCCAAGTTAGAAGAAATACAAAAGATAAT
>SVAH01000006.1:0-50541 GCA_015059485.1 Bacillota bacterium | reverse complement strand
GAATTTAAAGAACATCCAGAATTATTTACATCAGAAACATTAGCACATGCCAAGTTAGAAGAAATACAAAAGATAATCCAAAGCCCAGAATTTAAAGAACACCTAGAATTATTTACATCACAAACATTAGCACATGCCAAGTTAGAAGAGATACAAAAGATAATTCAAAGCCCAGAATTTAAAGAACATCCAGAAATGTTTACATCAGAAACATTAGCACATGCCAAGTTAGAAGAAATACAAAAGATAATCCAAAGCCTAGAATTTAAAGAACACCCAGAATTATTTACATCAGAAACATTAGCACATGCCAAGTTAGAAGAGATACAAAAGATAATCCAAAGCCCAGAATTTAAAGAACATCCAGAATTATTTACATCAACAACATTAGCACATGCCAAGTTAGAAGAGATACAAGAATTATTGCAAATGGATTGTTGGAATGATAAGAGATATTCAAGTTTACTTACTTCTTCAATAGTAGCTAAGAGTAAATCAATGATTTCAAAATTACAATTATTATTTAGATTGGCTGAAGAAAATAATATTGATGGCTTTTTAAATACATCATTCTTATTATTTTCTCCTTCACAAAATTATGCATTAATACAATACTTGAAAGAAAATAATTTACCTTTGATTATAGATGGCAAGTTAAATCCAATTTTTGGAAAGCAACCGGGATTATTAAAGAAAAAATATAATATAGATATTAAAGAACTTATTCAAAAATATACATATGAAGAAAATGCAAAAAAAATAAATGGAGGAATATCAAAATGAATTTAGATGAAATAGATATTAAAATATTAAAAGAAAATTTTGATGAAAGTTTAATTAGACAAATAGATTCAGAAAATGTGTTAAAAATATTAAAATACCTAGAAAATAATGGTATATATTACGCAAAAGATTTATTCTTAACATCATTAGATTTGTTTTTATATCCTTTAGATGATTTTATAAGAAAATTTGAGATTTTAAAAGAAAAATTAGGCGATGATTTTGCTAATAAGTTAGGTGAAGATTCATCATTAATAGAGTATATGTATAGTGAGTAATTAATAATCAATAATAATTATCATATTAAGATATGTTTTCTTATACATACCATGTTGAAACAGTTATGGTTTTAGAAAGGAAAGATGTTTAAAAGACATCTTTTTTTTGACTTTTTTTTGATAATGTGATATTGTATTAAACACTTAAAAAAAAGGGGGTTTTTTATGAGTAAATATGATGAGAGTTCAATTACAATTAATACTTCAAATGGTATTCTAGAATTCATAATAAAATGTAATGAAGATGGTTATTATCATAGTGTTTTATATACATTACCTTATTGTACTAGAACAATAGAGAAAGATGGTGTTTTATATGCTGATGATAGATTTATAACACTTATTTCAGATTCTTCAGTATGTAAAGAATTATCAGAAGATACTTTAAATAGAGTTATAAGGGATGCAATTATTTTTATTACTAGTAGAGGCAAATTGGTAAATGTTTCAAATAGTGATAAATTCATAAATGATTTTATTAATAAAAATGAAACTTGTGAATATGTGAAGGATATAGACATTTTTCCATATGATGGGCAAATAAATCTAGATGATGAAGTTATGCAAAGATTATGTATTGAAAAACCAGTTAGAAATGCTTGTAAATATTTAACGTCTAATGGTGTTAATACTTTAATGTCTAGTGCTAATAGATATAATGTTGAAAGTAAAGATGAACCAGTTGATGAAAACAAGTTATATATAGGTCATGATGATAAATGGGTTATTGGTAATGGATATGCCTGGATTATGTTAGATTGGAATGGGTTAAATAGTACTAATAAACAATACTTTGTAGATGCTGTTAAGAATGATGATGATTATGTTAAATTATATGAATATATAGATGTTCCAAGAGAAGTGGCTTTGGGACATGATTATGATCATTCAAAAATACTTGAAGGTTTAACTATAAATTATCAAACAGGTGAAAAAGATTATGATGAGAATAAAGTAATCTTATTTGGAAACAATTCATTAAACAATTATGATTTAAATGTAGAACATTGTAGATTTAAAACTGTTGTTTTAAGATATCCTGTTGATGAAAAAACTACAGTAAAAGAAGTAGATGAATTCTTTATGAATTTTGGAGAAAAAATAGTAAAGAATAATCAAGAAAAAAAATTAACAAAAGTGTTGAATTATAATTTAGAAAAATAACTAAAAAATAAAACTACGATGCTAAAAAATTATACGTGGTATAATGTTGATATAAATAGAGTAACATGTTCTTTATCCGCATACATATAGGTAACAGTGGAGATAAATTGATATGTTCGTTGACCGCATACTAGGCATGTAGAAACAGTTATGGTTCTTGAACGTTTAGTTGGCTAAAAAATTAAAAAATAGAAAAAAATGCAAAAAAATATCGCAATTTTTTTATATAGTATGTATATGACATGTTTCCATATACTATATTCTTTCAAAAAAAATATGATTTGTTAAAGGAGATTAAAAGATGAGTAATTATACTGATAAAGAGGAAAAAATTATAAAACAATGTAATGAAGGACCTTTTTATACACTAATTACAAAATTATCTAATGATGAATTTGATGATTTAGTTTTAAAATTAATTAATGATGACAATTCATATGCTTTGATAAGTTTAGTTTCTATTTACTCGGATTATAACAGAAATAAAATAATAGATTTTTTTATTGATAAAGGAGATATTGAGTTGTTATTAGGGTTCTTAGATTATTGTAATGATTTTAGTACACTAAATAATCAATTAGATCAAAAATATGTTGTAGATAAACTATTAGAAAAGAATGATAAAAAGTTTATAAAAGATATATTAGAGAGCAATTCTATATACTTTTTAACTAATACGGAAGAAAAAAATAGATTATTAAGTTTTATTTCGACATTGTGATATTTAAAAATTATGTTTTGCTAAAATAATCTGAAGATTAAGAATTTCCGAACATTTAAACTAGATGATTTTGTTATCATCTAGTTTTTATATATAATAAAAACACATTGTAATTATGCAAGAATTAAGCAAGAATTAAGCAAGATATATTGATAAAAATATATATATGTAGTATAATAATAACATAAGAATTAGAGGTGATTTTAATGAACGATTATAAACCTCCATTTACTATTACAAATAAAATGTTAGATTATGTATCTAGTATAATGGAAAAGCTTGGTAAATTAGATAATTATACTAATTTTAACAAAATGCCAGTATTAAGAAGAAATAATAGAATTAGATCTATTCACTCATCATTAGCTATTGAAGCAAACTCATTATCATTAGGACAAGTAAAAGATGTTATAGCTGGTAGAACAGTTATAGGACCTCAAAAAGAAATCCAAGAAGTAAAAAATGCATATAATGCTTATGAAATGATTAATAAAGTTGATGTTTATTCTATAAATGATTTAAAAAAAGTTCATGGCATTATGACATACTTAACAGTTGAAGAATCTGGTGAATTTAGAAAAGGTAATGAAGGAGTTTTTGATGAAAAAGGTAATTGTATTCATGTTTGCCCACCACCTGAACAAGTTGATGGATTAATGAAACAGTTATTTGAATGGATAAAAAAGAATAATGATGAAATTCACCCATTAATTTTATCATCCATTTTTCATTATGAATTTGTATTTATTCATCCTTTTTCAGATGGAAATGGTAGAACAGTTAGATTATGGCAAAATATTTTATTATCTAAATGGAAGGATATATTTGAATACTTACCAATAGAATCACAAATACATAAATATCAGGATGATTACTATAAAGCTATCAATAATTGCAATCACAATGTAGAGTCTACTGAATTTATTGAATTTATGTTGAATATGATTGATAAAGTTTTAGATGAAGCAATTAGAACTAGCTCAACTCCAATAACTGAAACAGGAATAAATATTAACAAACTACTTAATGTTATGGAATATAATGTTCCGATGACTGCAAATGAAATAATGGATAAATTAGGCATTAAATCAAAAGAAACTTTAAGATCAACATATCTTGATCCGGCGATAAAAGAAGGAGTTGTTTCATTAACAATTCCAGACAAACCAACAAGTAAAAATCAAATGTATTACAAAATTTAATGACAGAACACAAATGTGTTCTGTTTTTAGTAATCTTGCAATGTAATTAAATATTGGAGATATGTGGTATAATGGATGTAGGAAGTGATATTATGAGTCGAATTGAATATGAAGTTAGAGTGTTAGAAATCGATAAGGATGAAATACAAGCAAAACTAAAAGAGTTAAATGCGATATTAATAGAAGATGTATTTCAAAAAAGATATGTTTATGATTTTAAACCAGTTGTTCCAAGCAAATGGATTCGATTGAGAACAAATGGCTCAAAAACTACTCTTACAATTAAGAATGTAGAATCATCTAATATTGATGGTACAAGAGAAGTTGAAATAGAAGTAAGTGATTTTAATGCCACAAATGAAATATTAGGTGAATTAGGGTACTCTCCTAGAGGAATTCAAGAAAATAAAAGAATTAAGTATGATTTAAATGGCGTGGAAGTTGATATAGATACATGGCCTAAGATACCAACTTATTTGGAAATTGAAGGAATAAGTGAAGAAGAAGTCTATAATACACTCCAATTATTAGGAATACCTAAAGAAAAAGCTACATCTTTAGATGTCCAAAGAATATATGAAGAAATTTATGGTATCGATTTAGATAAAGAACCTAATTTATCATTTGAAGAAAATAAGTAATCGTAAGATTAAGATATTATGATATGTTCGTAATACTCGGTCTTATATGTAACAATAGAGTTCAAATGACATGTTCGTCATCTCCATACTAGGCATGTAGAAACTGTTTGTATTTTAGAAAGAAAGTAGACTATGAAGACAAAAGTATTTTATGATTTATGACAAATGGAATGCTGTGGTATTCCATTTAAAATTGGAGATTCAATTAATTGGCTAGTTACTAGTGCCAATAATATTATATCTTCAATTAATATTGAAGAATTAGAATATGTTTATGATGCTAATGAAGATGATTGGAAAAATATATCTGTATTAAAAGGTATAGTAAAAGAAATTTTTATTTATTACGAAAAATTTGAATTAGTATAAGGCAATCATTATAATATGTTAGTACCAATTCCTAATACTGCAAAAATGATTAAATCTTGTTCAAGTGATGTTTTAAATAAATTTATAAAAGAACATAAAGCAAGTGGATATGTAGTTTTATTAGAAGATATAACAATAAGACCAGCTAACCAAAATGAAGTTACCTATGGTTAAATATGACTATAAGTTACATAATAACTACTCTTGACAAAGTGGCTAATTTTTTACTATAATTATTCATGTAAGAAGGTGAATAAAATGGGTGAAAATAAGATTCAATTAACACCTAATGAAATATTAGAACAAGATTTCACAATAGATGTTAGAGGCTTCAGACCTCAAGAAGTTGATGAATTTTTAGATAGAGTAATTAGTGATTATAATGAATTTAATAGGCATATTAAAAGACAAGAAAAAGAAATAAAATTGCTTACAGAAGAAAATTCTAAATTGAAACAAGAATTACGTAGACTAAAGAGTGTTATTGCTGCTGCAGATAATGGAACACAAGTATCACGTAGTACTAATAACGTAGACCTTCTTAAAAGAATTAGTCAATTAGAAAAAGTTGTATATGGTAAAAATGAATAATATCTGGGCAAATGCTGCATAAATTATATGTAGAGGAAAGTCCATGCTCGCACAGTCTGAGATGACTGTAGTGTTTGTGCTTAGGGAAAAAATAACCTAAGGTAGAGAAATCTAACGGCTCCGAGATAACCTTAAATGGTTATAGTAGGTATAAAAGTGCCAAAGAGACGAGTTAACTTGGAAACGAGTTAGGTGGAACGTGGTAAACCCCGCAAGCGAGAAACCCAAATTTGGTAGGGGAGCTTTACAAAGGAAAATGAACCAATGTAGGGATCAATTATGATAGATAAATATTTGCCGCTCATTTGTGAGTACAGAACATGGCTTATAAGATATTATTTAAATTTTATTATAAAGGAAGTGAAAAAAACTTGGATGAGATAGGTAGTATTTTAAAAACTACAAGGGAATCATCAGGGGTAAGTATCGAAGAAGCAAGTAGAGATTTAGATATTAAAGTTGAGATACTTGAAAACATAGAAGCAGGTAAAATAGGTTGCTTTAAAGATATATATGTCTTAAAGGATTATATAAAGAATTATTCAAAGTATTTAGGGCTTGAAAGTGAAAAAATAATTGATGGCTTTAATGAATATATGTTTGAATATACTTCAAAAATTCCTGTAAAAAAAATAGAGCAATTAATGAAACAAAAAGAAAAAGAGAAAGAAAAAGAAGAAAAAGTTATATCTCCATATACTATGGAAGTAAAAAAACATAAAAATAATACTTATATTATGGTATATACAATTGTAATTATTATAATATTATTAATAGTTTTTTGGTCTGTTAGACAACTTACTATTAATACAACAGTTGCAAATGAAATAAGTTATGTTAAGGAGTGATTGTAAATGAAAAAAATGAATTTGCCAAATAAAATAACAATAACAAGAATAGTTTTATCTGTAGTACTATTAGTTTTTTTAATGATACCTTGGCATGAATTGGGAGTTAAATTTCCAACATATACAGTTGCAGGAAAGATAGTTGTTGATATAAAATATGTTATTGCTGGTGTAGTATTTATGATAGCATCACTTACTGATTTCTTAGATGGAAATATAGCACGAAAAAGAAACTTAGTAACAGACTTTGGAAAAGTTATGGATGCTATTGCTGATAAGTTATTAGTTAATGGATTATTAATTATAATAGCATGTGAAGGATTTATTCCTATAGCAATTCCAGTAATAATAATCACAAGAGATACTTTTGTTGATTCCATAAAAATGGCATCAGGTAATAAAGGAAAAGTAGTAGCGGCTTCTAAAGCTGGAAAATTAAAAACAATTTGTATGATGGTAGGTTTAACATTATTATTATTCTATAATTTACCATTTGAAATATTTAGTTTTAGATTAGATATGATACTTATATATACAGCTACTGTTTTATCAGTATATTCAGGATGTGAATACTACTATAATGCTAAAGATTTAATTTTTAAAGAAAGATAATAATTAAGAATGTATCAATAATTATATAAAAAGTATAAGTGTTGATACATTTTTTTTATGACTAAATTTTTCACATTTTTCAAATTATGGTGCTTTTTAGGATCAAATTTTGGTAAATTTGCTAAGCAAATTTAACTTTTTTATTGAATAAAGCTAATGCAAACAAATGTTTTTAAAAATGTTGACAAAGATAAAAATATATATTAAAATTAAAATGTATTCATGAGAAAGATAGAAACGAGGAGAAAAATGAAAAGCATTAAAGATGAAAAAGATAAAGACAAAGTATTAGAACAAGTAATGGCAGATATTGAAAAACAATTTGGAAAAGGCGCTATAATGAAGCTTGGTGGAGATGAGCATGTAAAAATAGATGTTACATCTACAGGTTCGTTAACTTTAGATACTGCATTAGGTGTTGGAGGATTTCCAAAAGGAAGAATTATAGAAATATATGGCCCAGAATCAAGTGGTAAAACAACAATTGCATTACAAGCTATTGCTGAAGTTCAAAAGACTGGTGGAAGAGCAGCTTTTATTGATGCAGAACATGCACTTGATCCAGTTTATGCAAAAGCTTTAGGAGTTAATATAAATGAACTTTTATTATCTCAACCAGATACAGGAGAACAAGCTTTAGAAATTTGTGAAGCTTTGGTTAGGAGTGAAGCAGTAAGTATCGTAGTAATTGATTCAGTTGCAGCTTTAGTACCACAAGCAGAAATTGAAGGAGAAATGGGAGATAGTCATGTTGGACTACAAGCTAGATTAATGTCACAAGCTTTAAGAAAATTATCTGGAACAATTAATAAAACAAAAACTACAGCTATATTTATTAACCAATTAAGAGAAAAAGTCGGAGTTATGTTTGGAAATCCAGAGACTACTCCAGGTGGAAGAGCATTAAAATTTTATGCAACGATTAGACTTGATATAAGACGTGGTGAAGCTATTAAAGTTGGAGATAGTATTATAGGAAATAAAACTAATATTAAAGTCGTAAAAAATAAAGTAGCCCCTCCTTTTAAAACAGCATGTGTTGATATAATGTATGGCGAAGGTATTTCGAGAGAAGGAGAAATTGTGGATATTGCAAGTGAATTAAACATAATTGATAAGAGTGGCGCTTGGTATTCATATAATGGTGAAAAAATTGGACAAGGCAAAGAAAATGTTAAAGCATTATTGAGATCTAATAAAGAATTAAAAGAAGAATTAGAAAATAAAATTAGAGAACATTATGGTTTTATTGAAAATAATGAAAAGTAAGTGAATAACTTACTTTTCGCTAGTTAAAGTGGAGAATAGTATGGATATTAAATCATTTAAAAAGAAAAAAAATAATAAATATGATATCTTTTTTAAAGATGGTAAAAGTATAGAACTTTATGATGATGTCATATTAAAGTATAATTTACTTTTAGATAAAAAAATAGAAGATAGTATGTATGATGAGATTATATTATATAACAGTAGTTTAGATGCGTATTATCTATCAATAAAATATTTAAGCAGTAAAATGCACACTAAATTGGAAATTAATAAATATTTAGAAAAAAAAGAATTTAGTGCTAGTATAATTAAAGAAACTATAGAAAAATTAGAAAAAAATAAATTGATAAATGAAAATGAGTACTTAAAAGCTTTTGTAAATGATCAAATAAAATTTACAAAAAATGGGCCACATAAGATTGCAAACAAATTACATTTACTAGGAATAGAAAAAGAAAATATATATGATTATTTATCTACTATTGAAGATAGTATATGGGAAGAAAAAATAAAAAAACTAATAGATAAAAAGATACAGTCTAATAGAAATTATAGTGAAATAGTTCTTAAAAATAAAATATTACAATCTATATCTAATGAAGGATATGATAGAAATATGATTAATTTATTATTAAAAGATTATGATAATATTTCCAATCCAAATATTATCATAAAAGAGTATAATAAACAAAAAAGAAAGTTATCAAAAAAATTTGATGGTGATGCATTAGAATTTCAAATTAAAATGAAATTGAAAGCTAAAGGCTTTAATTTTGATGATTTAAAAAAGCACTTGTAATTTTTATCAGAAAATTATATACTAATCTAGCAGTAAAAAAACGAAGGGGGCTAGTATAATGCCTAGAAATATATCAGAACGTGAGCTAGACAAAATAATTAAGTTATCTGAAATGAATTTAAATACATCAATAATTTCTAGTGAATTATTAAAAACAGTTTCATATAGTGATTTAATTAATTCTAAAGTAGAATTTAGTAAAAATAGAAAAAAATTATTAAAAGCTAAAAAAATATATGAATTATATAAATTAAACGGTCTTTTTAATATAAAAGATTTTTATAGATGTAGTGCAAAAGATTTTAATGAGAAAATAGAAAACTTACAAATTATATATAATACTTTATATTCTGATAAAAGTGATGAAGTTAAAGCAGAGATAATTTTTAAATTATATGCTAATTCTAATTTGTTAAGATATGACTATTTGATATTTACAAAATATGGAATAGGTGATAAAAGACTAGATTCAATAAAAAATATATTGTTGAATTTTGATAAGCTAGTAGAAAAATTTAAAATATTAGAAGCAAAACCAAATTTGAAGAAAAATGTTTTATATAGAAATTTAATTCAAAAAGATTTAGAAGAACATAAATATGCTGAAAATTATCTTTATGCTAAATATGTAATAGAATTATTTATAGGCAATGATAGTTTATCTAAAGCGGATTTTTATAACAAGTTAGACATTGATGGAAAAATATTTAATTATTGTGTAGAACTTATTAAGTTTTTAGATATTAGATTATATAAAAAGTATGAGCAAACATTACTTGATAATAGTGTAAACAAAAATAATAAGATAAGAACTAATATTAATGAAATTGTTTATCGAATAAATAATGACTTTACATTTAATATTTTAGATTTTTATAAGTTAGTTCCGTTTAAAGAATATGAATATAATTTTATTCCGTATTTATTAAGTTTCATTATCAATAATTATGGAGCAGGTAGTATCGAATATTGTACAATAGTTAACTACATTTATCAAAACAGTATAACTAATACAGTATATATTTCGGAAAAAACTTATAATAATAAAAAAGTATTGATGAATGGTATTGAAATAACTCCATATATTATTAATATTATATTTAGATATATGAAAATTAATGATTTACCATTTATTTCAAACGTTTATGATATAGTTTTAAAAATGTATATAAAAAAGCAAATAGATGTATCAGAAATTATTCAAAAAGAGCAAAGCTTAGAATATAAAAGCAGATTATTAAAATATAAAAATCCATATAAATTGGTATAAAAAAAATTGGAATAAATAATTCCAATTTTTTTTAATTACTTTGTTGAGCTTTAGTTAATGCATTTTGAATATAATTTGAATATTGTTTTTTTAATTCACTATCTTGAATTTCTACATTATATTCTTTTCTTAATGCTTGCATTGCCTTTGTGTTAATAGAAGAATCAGTTGACATTTTATCTTTTGCTAGTTTTTCAATTATAGTATCTTTTACATCTTTTAAAGAAGATTTATCTTTTTGACTATTTCTATAAATGATGTGGTATCCTAAAGCAGTTTTAACAGCAGTAGTAGAAATAGAACCGTCTTTCATTTTAGCGGCTTCAGCAATTATTGTATCATAATCACTTGACAAAGTACCATAGTTAATAAAACCAAGTGAACCACCATTAGATGCAGTAGCTTCATCTTTTGAATTGGCTTTAGCTAATTCTTCAAATTTTGCTTTAACATCTTTAGTTCCCTTTAACTCTTTAATTAAGTTATCAGCAGTTTCTTTGACTTTATTTTCAGCAGCAGTTTTTTCTTCATCTTTCATATCATCTTTAACATCAGCAGTAATTAAAATATGACTAACTTCAATATCACCAATAACTTTATCTTTATAATAAGCTTCAATTTCTTTATCAGTTATTTCAGATTTAGCATATTCTTCAACGGCTGTTTCTTGTAACTTATTTAAATATAATGAATCTTGATATGCTTCAATTGTTTGGAATCCTGTATATTGAGCTATCATTGATTGTAAGTCATCACCATATTGTTGTTTTAAACTATCAATAGTAGATTCAGCATAAGTTTTAGCTCCATCTATACTATCTTTAAATTTATCTTCTAATATTTGTTTATCAATCATACTAATTAATGCTTGTAATGCATAGTCTGATTTTACTTTTTCATATAAATCGTCAACACTAATTTTTTTATTATCTTTAAATGTAACAACCGCTTCCTCCCCATTTTTTAATTTAGGTATTTTACCACAACCTGTTGCAAGTATTAAGCATAAGCCTAATAAAAATACTTTCTTCTTCATGTTATCTTCCTTTCTAAACAATATTATTATAGCAAGTAAGTAATTAAAATACAATTAAAAATACTATAAACTGGGTATTTAAATAATCACATAAATTAAAATAAACCATACAATATAAATGAAAAGACAAATAAAGGAGGAATGATTTATGAATCATAATTGTTCAGGATTAGGACCTGCTATAATTCTAGTATTGTTTATCTTACTTATAATCATAGTAGGGGCCTTTATCTAATCATATATAAATAGGAGGTGTCTTTTATGAGTTGCTGTAAAAAAGAAAATACAAAATCAAGCTCAAATAGTAACGTATTTATTATCTTAATATTATATATATTACTTGCCATAATATTAGGAGGCGTTATTTTTTAAAAGAGGTTAAATCCTCTTTTTATTTTATACTAAATATGATAGAATTACGGTAGGTGAGGTTATGGAAAAGGCTAAAAAAATATTATTTTTAATAATGATAGCTTCTATATTAATCATGTGTCTATATAATAGAAATATGAAAGAAGAAAAAAATATAAATAGGACTGACGAATATAATATAGTTTCTTTTACTATAAATGGTAAAGAAAGCAATATTTCTTTTCCTAAAAAAGATAGTGGTTATGTAGTAAATAGTGTTTTGTGCCAAAATGGTATTTTAGCTTATTGGGATAATGAAATGTGGAAACTTGTAAAAGAAAATAGAAATGATAAAAATATAAAGTGTACAGTAGATTTTAAATTAAAAAAACAAATAAACTAGTAAAAAATGTTATAAAGAGTAAAAAAGTGTCAATTTTAGAAAAATTTGACATTTTTTGATTGCATTAAAATTTTATATATTATATAATAATGGCACTTGGGGACTTAGAAAAGAATGGTGATTTACTTGGCACATTATTTTACAAATGAAAATGATTTAAAAAGTGAAATAAGAACTATTAAATACTCTAATGGTGATTTTTCATTTGTATTTAATAGTGATAATGGAGTATTTTCTAAGGACCATCTTGATTATGGAAGTAAACTATTAATAGAAACAATTATAAATAATAATATAAGAAATAAAAAAATGTTAGATGTTGGAAGTGGTTATGGTTTTATTGGAATAACACTTTCAAAAATTTTAAATAATGATGTAGATATGATTGATATAAATAAGCGGGCGATACATTTATGTCAAATGAATATAAAAGAAAATAATGTTAAAGCAAAAGCATTTGAAAGTAACATTTATGAAAATGTAAAAGAAAAATACGATGTAATTGTTACAAATCCGCCAATTAGGGCAGGTAAGAAAATTGTTTTAGAAATTCTTTTAAAGGCTAAAGAATTTTTAAATATAGATGGTGAGCTTTGGTTTGTTATAAGAAAAGATCAAGGGGCCAAAAGTATAGCTAAAGAACTAGAAAACACATATAATTTGGATATTTTAGAAAAATCGAAAGGTTTTTATATATTTAGGGCCAAAATGTATTGACTTTAATTAAATTGGCTGATAAAATTATAAATTGGTGACGTGTTAATTTTTCTTTGGCAAAGAGCTAAAAAATATTTAGATATTGGGGTGAAATTGTGGCTTATAAAGTAAAGAAATTCGGAGATTATACTGAAAGACGTACATTCTCAAAATCAAAAAACACTATGGAACTTTCAAATCTATTGGAAGTTCAAAAAAAATCATTTAATGAATTCCTTGAAAAAGGTATAGGAGAAGTAATTGAAGATTTATTCCCAGTAGAAAGTTTTACTGGTAATGTTACCATTGATTTAGGTGACTATTCTTTTGATGCTCCAAGATATTCAATTAAGGATTCTAAAGAAAGAATGGTAACTTATGCAGCACCATTAAAGGTACAAGCAAGAGTATTCATTCATGAAACAGGAGAAGTAAAAGAACAAGAAATTTTCCTAGGTGATATGCCAATGATGACAGAAGCTGGAACATTTATTATAAATGGTGCAGAACGTGTTATCGTATCACAATTAGTACGTAGTCCATCTGTTTACTTTAAAAAAGAAATTGATAAAAATGGACGTCGTATCATTAATGGAGAAGTAATTCCAAATAAAGGTACATGGCTAGAGTATGAACTAGATGCTAGAGATGTATTCTATGTAAGAATTGATAGAACAAGAAAAGTTCCAATAACTACATTCTTACGTGCTTTAGGTCTATCTAGTGATGAAGATATTAAAGCTGTTTTTGGAGAAAATGTTTATATAATGAATTCTCTAGAAAAAGATACATCAAAAAACACTGATGAAGCTTTAATTGAAATATTTGAAAAATTAAGACCAGGAGAACCTGCAACTCTTGATTCTGCAAAGAACCAATTAATTGTTAGATTCTTTGATAAGTTCCGTTATGATTTAGCTAAAGTAGGTCGTTATAAATTTAATAAAAAATTAAATGTAGTAGACAGATTAGTTGGACAAAAACTTGCACAAGACATTAAAAATGAAGATGGTAATGTAGTTGCGAGTAAAGGAACAGTTGTCGATAAGAAAATCTTACCTGAAATTAAAGAAGCTTTAGTAAATGGAGCTTGTATGAAAAAAACTATCATAAATGATGAATTAGATGAATATGATATGATTCAAGAAGTATTAATTTATGATAAGAATAATGAAGATAAGACTATTAAAATTATTGGTAATGATCCACTAACAGAAGTTAGAAGACTTACAATTCCAGATATCTATGCATCAGTTTCTTACTATTTAAATTTACAGGATGGTATTGGAAATGATGATGAAATAGATAACTTAGGAAATAGACGTGTAAGACAAGTGGGAGAATTAATCCAAGGACAATTTAGAGTAGGTATGTCTCGTATGGAAAGAGTTATACGTGAAAGAATGACTACTCAAGAACTTGATCAAGTAACTCCAAAATCACTTATAAATATTAGACCAGTAACTGCAGTTTTAAAAGAGTTCTTTGGTTCATCTCAATTATCAAAATTCATGGATCAAATTAATCCAATTGCTGAGTTAACTGATAAAAGACGTTTATCATCTCTAGGACCTGGTGGTTTATCTCGTGAACGTGCAGGTATGGATGTTCGTGATATTAACCCATCACATTATGGTAGAATATGTCCAATTGAATCACCAGAAGGACAAAATATCGGACTTATTACATCTTTAGCTGGATATGCAAAAATAAATGAATATGGATTTATTATGACACCATATCATAAAGTAGAAGATGGAAAAGTATTAAAAGATGTTGAATATTTAACTGCTGATGAAGAAAAAGATTGCTATATTTCTCAAGCAACAGTTAAGATGAATGATAATAATGAAATAGTAGATGATGAAGTAATCGTTAGATATAATGGTGAAAACGTTATGTGTAAGAAAAATGATGTTAATTACGTAGACGTTTCTCCAGCACAAATTGTTGCAATCACTACAAGTTGTATTCCATTCCTTGATTACGATGATGGACATAGAACATTAATGGGTGCTAACATGCAACGTCAAGCAGTGCCTCTATTAACAACAGAAGCTCCAATTGTTGGTACAGGAGTTGAAGCAACAGCTGCTCGTTATTCTGGATCTACAGTTGTTAGTAAAGCTGATGGAGTAGTAGATTATGTAGATAGTAAAAAAATAATAGTTAAGACTGCTAAGAATAAAGATACATATTATCTTGCAGACTTTGAAAGAAGTAATGCATCAACATGTATCAATCATAGACCTTTAGTTAAAAAAGGTGATAAGATTAAAATGGGACAAGTAATTGCTGATGGACCATCAACACAAAATGGTGAACTTGCCTTAGGTAAAAATATGATCGTAGCATTCATGACATATAATGGATATAATTATGAAGATGCTGTAATCTTAAATGAAAGATTAGTTAAAGATGATGTTTATACATCACTACATCTAGAACATTATGATATTGAATGCCGTGATACAAAACTTGGACCAGAAGAAATCACAAGAGATATTCCAAATATATCTGAAGATGCAAGAAAGAACTTAGATAGCGAAGGTATCATTAGAATTGGTACAGAAGTACATGAAGGAGATATCTTAGTTGGTAAAGTTACACCAAAAGGTGTTCAAGAATTAACTTCAGAAGAAAAATTATTACATGCAATATTTGGTGAGAAGACTCGTGAAGTAAGAGATACATCACTAAGAGTAGACCATGGTGCAGATGGAATCGTACATGATGTTAAAGTTTATACTAAAGAAAATAGTGATGAACTTCCATCTGGAGTATTTAAAGTAATAAGAGTATATATTATTCAAAAACGTAAGATTCAAGTTGGAGATAAGATGTCAGGACGTCATGGTAATAAAGGTGTTATATCTCTAGTATTACCAGAAGAAGATATGCCATACTTACCAGATGGTAGACCAGTTGATATCATGTTAAATCCACTTGGTGTTCCATCTCGTATGAACGTTGGACAAATCTTAGAATTACATTTAGGTATGGCTGGTAGAAGCCTAGGTGTTAAATATGCAACCCCAGTATTTGATGGAGCTAACATAGATGATATTCATGAAGAAATGGAAGAAGCAGGAATTCCACTTGATGGAAAAGTAACATTAATAAATGGACGTACTGGTGAACCATTTGATAATAAGATAAATGTTGGAGTTATGTACATGATTAAATTGCATCACATGGTTGATGATAAATTACATGCTCGTGCAACTGGACCTTATTCATTAGTTACACAACAACCACTTGGTGGTAAAGCACAATTTGGTGGACAAAGATTTGGAGAAATGGAAGTTTGGGCATTATATGCATATGGTGCTGCACACGTACTTCAAGAAATTTTAACAGTTAAATCAGATGACGTAGTTGGACGTGTTAAAGTTTATGAAGCTTTAGTAAAAGGTAAAACTATAGATCAAGCTGGTGTTCCAGAATCATTTAGAGTATTAATTAAAGAATTCCAAGCTTTAGGATTAGATATTCAAGTAATTAATCAAAATAATGAACTTGTAGATTTTAAAGAAATGGAAGAAATAGATGATGAAGAAAGTGCACCAAAAATTGAACAATTAGATGTTGAAGTAAAAGAAGAAGTAAAAGAAGAAGTAAAAGAAGAAAATTCAGACTTAGAAGATTCAGATGAATTTGATAATGATGAAGAGTTTGAAGATATAGATGAAGAAATAGATTTCGATGAAGAAGAAATGGAAGAGGGTGATTTACTATGATGGAAGCTAATAATTTTAATGGTATCAGAATAGGAATTGCCTCTCCTGAAACTATTCTAAAATGGTCTTATGGAGAAGTAAAAAAACCAGAAACAATAAATTATCGTACTTTAAAACCAGAAAGAGATGGACTTTATTGTGAAAAAATCTTTGGACCTACAAAAGATTACGAATGTTCATGTGGTAAATATAAAAGACTTCGTTATAAAAACGTAGTATGTGATAGATGTGGAGTAGAAGTAACTTCATCAAAAGTACGTCGTGAACGTATGGGACATATTGAACTTGCTTCTCCTTGTTCACATATTTGGTTCTTTAAAGGAATTCCTTCTAAAATGGGTCTTGTGCTTGATATGTCTCCAAGAGATTTAGAAGAAGTAATTTACTTTGTAAGTTATGTTGTTATAGATCCAGGAAAAGCTCCTTTAGAGAAAAAACAAACATTATCTGATAAAGAATATCGTGCTTACTATGAAAAATATGGAAATAATTTCAAAGTAGGTATGGGAGCTGAAGCAATTAGAGAACTTCTTTGTGAAGTAGATTTAGATAAAGAAATTGAAGATTTAAGAAAAGAATTAGATGGAGCATCTGGTCAAAAGAAAATTAGATTATCTAAGAGATTAGAATGCCTAGTTAACTTCCAAGAATCAGGAAATAGACCAGAATGGATGGTGTTAACAGTACTTCCAGTTATATCACCAGATTTAAGACCAATGATTCAACTTGATGGTGGTAGATTTGCAACATCAGATTTAAATGATTTATATAGAAGAATAATTAACCGTAATAATCGTTTAAAGAAACTTTTAGAACTTGGTGCACCAAGTATCATAGTTCAAAATGAAAAACGTATGCTTCAAGAAGCAGTTGATTCATTATTTGATAATGGTCGTCGTGGAAGAAGTGTTACAGCTGCTGGAAATAGAGCTTTAAAATCTCTATCTAGTATGTTAAAAGGTAAACAAGGACGTTTCCGTCAAAACTTACTTGGAAAACGTGTTGACTACTCAGGTCGTTCAGTTATCGTAGTTGGACCAGACTTAAAAATGTATCAATGTGGTATTCCAAAAGAAATGGCTCTTGAACTATTTAAACCACATGTTATTCATGGTTTAGTAGAAAGAGGACTTGCACACAATATTAAAGGTGCTAAAAAATTAATTGAAAATAGAGATGAATGTGTATGGGACATTGTTGAAGATGTTATAACAGAACATCCAGTAATGTTAAACCGTGCTCCAACACTACATAGACTTGGTATTCAAGCATTCGAGCCAAAATTAGTTGGTGGAAAAGCTATTCGTCTACATCCACTTGTATGTGCTGCCTTCAATGCAGACTTTGATGGTGACCAAATGGCTGTACACGTACCACTTTCTGAAGAAGCAAAAGCAGAAGCAAGACTATTAATGCTTGGTGCTAATAACATCTTAAGTCCTAAAGATGGAAAACCAATCGTTACTCCATCACAAGACATGGTTTTAGGAAACTGTTATTTAACAATTGAAAAAGCTGGAGAAGAAAATGAAGGTAAAGTTTATAAAAATACTAATGAAGTATTAATGGCATATCAAAGAAAAGAGATAACTCTTCATACAAGAATTGCTCTTCCAGTAAATTCATTTAAACATAAAATATTTACTGATTTCCAAAAGAATAAATATTTAGTAACAACTTGTGGTAAGATTATATTCAATGAAATTTTACCAGATTCATTCCCATATATAAATGAGGGAAGCAAAGAAAATATTGAAGGAATTACTCCAACAAAATATTTCTTAGAAATGGGAAGCAATATTCCTGAAGAAATAGCTAAAATGGAAATTGGAAAACCATTTATAAAGAAAACTTTAAGTCAAATAATAGCTCAAATATTTAAAAGATATAAAACTACTGAAACATCAGTAATGCTAGATAAACTAAAAGATTTAGGATTTAAATATTCTACTATAGCTGGTATAACAGTATCAGCTGCAGATATCTTAACATCTAAAACTAAACATCAAGTACTTGCTGATAGTGATGAAATGGTTGAAAAAATTAATAAACAATTCAAACGTGGTTTAATAACTGAAGAAGAACGTTATAATAATGTTATTGAAGTTTGGAATAAAGCAAAATCTAAAATCGAAGAAGAACTTCAAGAAATGGCTGATGGAAACTATGATAATCCATTATTCATGATGATGAACTCTGGAGCTCGTGGTTCAATCGGAAACTTCTCACAATTATCTGGTATGAGAGGACTTATGGCTAAGCCAGATGGTTCTACACTAGAAATTCCAATCAAATCAAACTTTATGGAAGGTCTTTCAGTAGCAGAATTCTTCTTTGCAACACATGGTACTCGTAAAGGAGATTCAGATACAGCCTTACGTACTGCCGATTCAGGATATTTAACAAGACGTCTTGTAGATGTTGCTCAAGATATAATTGTTAAAGAATATGATTGTGGATCTATAAATGGTGTTGAAGTATATGACTTATTAAATGACAAAGATGGTTCAGTAATCGAACCACTTGCAGAACGTATTTTAGGACGTTTCTCAGCACAAAAAATTATTAATCCAGAAACAAAAGAAGTAATCCTTGAAAAAGGTGAAATGATAACTGAACCAATAGTTGCTAAGATAGAAAAAGCTGGTATTAAGAAAGTTAGTATTAGAAGTATTCTTACTTGTAAGGCCGCTAATGGTGTATGTCAAAAATGTTATGGACGTAACCTTGCAACTGGTAACTTAGTAGAAACTGGTGAAGCTGTTGGTATTATGGCAGCACAATCAATTGGTGAACCTGGTACTCAGCTTACAATGCGTACATTCCATACAGGTGGTGTTGCATCAGGTGACGATATCACTCAAGGTCTTCCAAGAGTTGAAGAATTATTTGAAGCTAGAAATCCAAAAGGTAAAGCTACTATCGCTGAAATCAGTGGAAAAGTTGCTTCTATTGAAGAACAAAATGGTAAATATAAAATTGTTATTGAAAACGATGTTGAAGCTCGTGAACATATCACTAACTACAACATGAAAATAAGAGTAGAATTAGGACAAGAAGTTAATGCAGGTGATAAACTTACTCAAGGTGCTATTTCACCAAAAGAATTACTTGCAGTAACAGATCCATTGACTGCTCAAGAATATATCATAAAAGAAATTCAAAGTACATATAAATTACAAGGTGTTGATATTTCAGATAAACACATTGAAATTATAGTACAAAGAATGATTAATAAAGTTCAAATACTTGAATCTGGAGATACAGATTTAGTTGAAGGATTATCAGTATCAATGAGAGAATTCACTGAAGCTAATAAACCTATAATATTAAAAGGTGGAGTACCTGCTAAGGGAAGACCTATTATGTTAGGTATTACTAAAGCATCTCTAGAAACAGATTCATTCTTATCTGCAGCATCATTCCAAGAAACTACAAGAGTTTTAACAGATGCAGCTGTTAAAGGTAAGATAGATCATTTAAGAGGATTAAAAGAAAACGTTATTATTGGTAAACTAATACCTGCTGGTACAGGTGCTAGACAATATAGTGATGTTGAATTGGAACTTCAAAAAGAATTTATGGCAGATGATGCTCAAGAATTCTTAGAAGAACAATTCTTAGATGATGAAGCAGAAGCAGCATAAAAAGAGACAGATGTCTCTTTTTTTATTTAAATATAATTGGATGAAAATCCAATTTTTTTTATAAATTTTACAAAAAAGAAGGAAATTGAATTTTTAATCGGTATATATATAGTAGAAAGGAGAAATTTCAAATGTAAAAAAATTAAGCAACAAATATTAAACTACAAAAATTAAGAACAGGGGGAAAGTTAATGAATAATCTAGATTTTGTAGACTTAAAATCAGACAGTACATTTAAATATTTATTTAAAACACAAAATGGTAGAAAGTGGTTTAGTGATTTGATATTACATTTAACAAATGTAAATTTAGATGAATATTAACTATATGATAATGAATTGAGTACTGGAAATAGTAAAAAAGATTATAGGCTAGATTTACTTTTAAAAAATAATAATGATTACATAGTAATAGAAATGAATAACTCATCAAAAAAACAAAGTATAAAAGCAAGATATTATCTTTATAGAATAGCAGGTAAAAAATTTACAACTGGGAATAAATATATTCAAACTAAAAATACATTAATAATGTTTAATAATTATAAAAATGAATATATGAAAAATTTGCGAGAAGCAAATTATATATTAAATGATAAAGAAAATAATTTGGAATTAAAAGATCTACTTATATATGAAATATATTTACCAAATTATAAAGATTTATGTTATGATAACTGTAATGAAATTGAAAAAAAGCTATGGCTATTTAATTGCAAAAGTTTTGAAGAAATGAAAAGTCAAAATTTAAGTGCAAAAGATAGATGGATAGTTGAAGAATTGGAGAGGTTATCTATGGATGATAAGTTTATTGATGAATATGATGCAGAAAAAGTAAATAGAATGATGATGCAAACAGAATTTGATGATGGATTTGAACAAGGAATTGAGCAAGGAATTGAAAAAGGAATTGAAAAAGGTTCAAAAGAAACAACTGTAGAAATAGCAAAGGAATCTTTGAAACTAAATATACCTGTAGAACAAATATCTAAAATTACTAAATTAACAATTGAAGAAATATTGAATCTAAAAGAAACTATTTAATAGTTTCTTTTAGTATTATATTAACTATTTTTTCATAAAATATTATAGGTGATATTATGTCAAAAGATAGTTTTAAAACATTTGCAAAAGGACATCCAGAATTAGTAAACTATATTAAAAGTGGAGATATGACATGGCAAAAATTTTATGAAATATATGATATCTATGGAGAAGATAATAGTGCATGGAGTCCATATATAAATAATAATAAAACAAATTTAAATAATCTTTCTAATATTTTAGGTAATATTAATACAGATTCTATTCAAAAACATATTAACACTGCTCAAAAAGCAATAGGGGTAGTTCAAGAATTAGCATCAAAAACAAAAACAACAGAAGGATTATCAAAAATAGCTAGTGGTCCAATAAATCCAAGACCAATAAACAAATTTTTTGAGGATTAGATGAAAACAGAGATTTGGATGAAATTAGAAAATGACCCTAAGATGTCTAATTATTTAAAAATAAATTCAGAATGGTATAAATATTTGAATAGAAATCCAATTAATTATCAAAAGTTTGTAAACGCTATGAAAGAAAAATACAAAATAAGGACTAGTGATAAAATAAATAGTGTTATAGATAACATAGATACTGTTAGTAGTATTCTTAATATCCTTAAATAGTAGAAATACTATTTTTATTTTGCAACAACAATGTATAGTAAATGTAAAAAAATGCAAAAAAAATTATTATACCTTGCATGATAATAAAAAAGAATGTATAATGAATTTAGGATAGAGATAGGTGATTTAGATGAAAGGAAGTTTAAAAAATATGAACAATAAGAAAGGTTTTACATTAGTTGAATTATTAGCGGTTATAGTAGTACTTGCAATTATTATCTTAGTTGCAATGCCAAATGTATTGAGTGCAATGGATAAAGCAAGAAGAAATGCACTAGTAACTGAAGCATCAGAGTTTGCAAAAATAGCTCAAGCAGCATATTCTGATGGTGCAATGAATGGAACACTTACAACTTCAAGTGAAATAGGATATTGTTATTCAATGAAATATTTGATTGCAAATGGGTATATGGATAAAAAAACAGGCACTAATGATGATGGAAGTGTACTACTTACAGTAGATTCTAGTGGGAAAGTTGATTATAAAGTTTGGCTAAAAAATGGCTCATATTTCATAGAAGGTAGTTTGGTTAATAGTATTAAAGCAGATTCTTTAAAAACAGCTGCTACAAGTGGTGTTAATTATTACAACTGTAATGGTGCAACTCAAGCTGGAGCACCAAAATCTACTTCAAATCCGAATGGCACTCCAAAATGGTTTTGCAGCAAAACCAGTGGCAATCCAGATTCAGGTTGTAATTAATATATAAGAAATTGAAAGGAAGTTTAAAAATATGAACAATAAGAAAGGTTTTACATTAGTTGAATTATTAGCTGTTATCGTAGTATTAGCAATTATTATCTTAGTTGCAATGCCAAATGTATTAAGTGCAATGGACAAAGCAAGAAGAAATGCATTAGTAACTGAAGCATCAGAGTTTGCAAAAATAGCTCAAGCAGCATATTCTGATGATGCTAT
The DNA here is from genome assembly GCA_015059485.1 of Bacillota bacterium. Taxonomy (GTDB): domain Bacteria; phylum Bacillota_I; class Bacilli_A; order RF39; family UBA660; genus RUG14121. The sequence continues at coordinate 27,527 of SVAH01000006.1, read as the reverse complement.
GAATGGGGGACTTACAACAGGGAACAGTGAGACTGGATACTGCTATTCTATGGATTATTTAATTAATAAAGGCTATATGGATAAGAAAAAAGGTGGAAATGATCATGGAAGTGTATTACTTCAAGTTTCAAACACTGGTGAGACTACATATACAATTTGGTTATCTAATGGAACATATTCGATAAATGGTAGAAATGTAAAAGATATTACTGCTACTGGAAAAGATGGCGGTAACCCAGCAAAAGCATATTTGGAAGATGGTGGTAATGCATCAGATAATTGTGGATCACAAGGTACACTAAGAAGTTAAAAAAATATCTCACTTAGGAGATATTTTTTTGATTAATTATTGTTGTTTCCCCAGTTCCAGCCAGCACCGATTATTATAACTAGAAGGATAAATAAAACTATCCATATTGCAGCACCGATACCGTAACCAGTTGTGTATCCTGCAAACCCTGTATTACAGCAAGGATTAGAGTATGGTTGACCTCCACCATAGAAGCCATTATTTCCATAATAATACATACTTATTACCTCCTTTATGTATCTAATATAGTTTATTAGATTAATGTCAATTTTGACATTAAAAATTCCTATTTTTTTAAAATAAGTTTTAATTTTTTTAGAATACATGTTATTATATTATTATAGGTGAGTAGAATGAAAGAATCATTATTTAGTAAAATGGATAAACCATTATTATTTCTAACAATATTATATTCTGTACTAGGATTAATTATGATACTTAGTGCTTCTTCAGTATCAGCAGTTTTAAGATACAATGTTTCTACTTATTATTTTTTTATAAGACAATTAATATTTATATTAATATCTGTTGCTATGGGATTGTTTATAATTAAGTTTCCAACAGTAAAATATAAATATTTAACACCAATACTTATAATGGCTGCAATTGCATCACTAGCTGGGTTATTTGTTTATGGAAAAATATCTAATGGTGCACAAAGCTGGTATAAAATTGGTTTCTTTAATTTACAACCAACAGAATTTGCAAAATCAATAATAATTATGTATATGGCAGTATTTTATAATAGAGAATTAAAAAAGAAAAAAAGTAATTTATATACATCGTTAATACCGGTAATAGTTGGATTTATAATGTTTATACTAGTAGCTATGCAACCTGATTTTGGTGGTGCAGTAATAATAGCAGGTATAGTATTTATGATATTTTTAATTCTTCCAATTGAAAAAAATAATTTATTTAAATTATTTAAATTTACTGGGGTAGCCTTACTTATAGGTGCAGTATTATTTATTAATTCAGGATCAGATTTTTTTAACTCAACACAAATGGCTAGATTTAATTATAAAGCCCCTTGTTCTAGATATAAAGAAGATACAGGATATCAAGTATGTAATGCGTTTATAGCCATGCATAATGGTGGCCTTTTTGGAGTAGGATTAGGTAACTCTACACAAAAGTATTTATATTTACCAGAGGCACATACTGATTTTATATTTTCAATAATAGTAGAAGAGCTTGGATTAGTAGTGGGAATACTAGTAATAATTGGATATATTTTAATTCTATATCGAATACTTAAAGTATCTAAAAATGCCGCTACTTTGAGGGGAGCAATACTTGCATATGGAACATTTGCTTTAATACTTTTACACTTAGTTATTAATTTACTTGGTAGTTTAGCTGTAATACCTTTAACTGGAGTACCTCTTCCACTTTTATCATATGGTGGTAGTTTTACAATAAATATAATAATGCTTCTATTTATGGTACAAAGAGTTGCTATAGAAAGTAAAATAGCTAAAGATAAGCAAGAAAGTAAAATAGCTTAATTGAATATATTATTAATATGGGGATGAGGTATATGACAACTGAAGAAATTTATTTGAATAAAAAGAAAGAATATTTAGTAAAGAAAGTAAAAGCTTATAATGAAATGGCAGTAGAAAATAAAAAAATAAATCTAGATAGTGAAAATCCTTATTGTTCTTTATGTAACAAAGAAATATGTAAAAAATGTAAGGGATATTGTTGTGCTTTAAAGCCTAAATTTTTTTCACCAAATGATTTTTATGATATAAGTGATTTAAATTATATGAGAGAAATACTAAATATTGGTTTAATAAGTATATTCTTAAATGGTGAAAAATGGGTTATAAGGCCAAGAGGTTTATTAGATAAAGAAACTATAATTAGCTATAATCCATATTATAATTCTTGTTGTTTTTATGATTATGATAAAGGATGTCGTCTTCCAATGGAATATAGACCAACTGAGTGTTTATTATTTATAAATTTGAAAGATAGAAGTACATATCCAGCATATGAAAAACATATCGATTTATATAGTGATAAAGCATTATATGAATATGAAATTTATCAAAAATATTTACAACAATTATATGAAGAATATTATAATAAAAAAATAGATTTAAATGTTAGTGAAGATAATATAAATAATCTTATTAGAAAAATGATTAAATAGCCATTATATAATATGGCTTTTTTCTTGTAAAAATAATGTCTATTGTAGAAATATTATATAAAAAAAATATATATGATGTTATAATAAGAATATAGATAGGGTGAGTATATGAAATATAATTCAACAAAAGTAGGTATAATATTAGCTTTAATGCCAATTATTCTTATAATTGGAGCAATATGTACTATTATAGGAGTTGTAGACTATAAAGAAAGTAAAACATTTAGATTAATATCAAGTAATTCAAATAAACTATTTGATAAAGATTTAACAGATTATGCAAAAAAAGAAGGAATTGATTTAAAAATAGATCATTATGGAGATTTAGAAATAGTTGATATATTAAATTCAGGTGAAAAAGAATATGATGGTGTTTGGATATCTAATTCAACATGGTTATACATGCTAGAAAATTCTTATTTAGTAACTGATAGTAAGTCTATAGCTATAGATCCAGTAGTAATGGGAATTAAAAAGAGTAAAGCAGAAGAATTAGGATTTACAACTAATGAAGTATATAACAAAGATATATTAAAAGCAATAAATGATAAAAAATTTAATTATGTTATGACATCAGTAACTAAAACAAATACTGGTGCAACATCATACTTTGCATTTTTAAATAGTTTAGCAGGATCTCCTGAAGTATTAACATCTGAAATGTTGCAAAATGAGCAATTAATAGAAGACTTAAAATCATTTTTTAAAGGCGTACAAAGAGTATCTGGTGATGATGAATATTTAACAAAAATGTTTCTTAATGGAAAATATGATGCAGTAATAAATTATGAAAGTTCTTTAATAGATTTAAATAAAAAATTAGAGAGTGAAAATAAAGAAACATTATATTTAATATATCCTAAAGATGGAGTGGCTATAAATGATATGCCATTTGCATTTATTAATAGAAATCAAGGTGATAATAGAAAAGAACAATTTAAATTATTGCAAGATTATTTAAGAAGTAATAAAGTTAGAGAAAAATTAGCTTCAAAGGGATTTAGAAGTTGGTATGGTGGGACAACTAATAAATATGATAATGTATTTAAAAAAGAGTGGGGTATTAATACAGAAGAATATTTAATATCTTTAAAGTATCCAAATAAAAAAGTAATGGATGAAGCATTTAACTTATATATAAATGGACTAAGAAAACCAACACATGTAGTATTTTGTTTAGATGTATCTGGAAGTATGTATGGTGATGGTATTAATGATTTAATTAATTCAATGGATTATGTTCTAGATCAAGAACAAGCAAAGAAAGATAAATTACAATTTTCAGATAAAGATAAAATAACTATTATTACATTTAATGAAAAAGTAAAAGATATTACTAATACATATTATGGAAATGATACTAGTGGTCTTATAAGATTTGTAGATAGTTTAGGAACAACTGGTGGTACTAATATTTATGATCCATCAGCTAAAGCAATAGAAATATTAAAAGATGATAATAGTGAAGAGTATACTAAAACAGTAATACTAATGACAGATGGGCAATCTAATAATGGAGATTTTAGAACACTAAGTAATTATTATAAAAAAGTAGGACAGGATATACCAATTTATAGTATAACTTTTGGTAATGCAGATGATAGTCAACTTGATGAAATAGCTAAACTTACAAATGCTAAAATATTTGATGGTAAATCAGGTTTAAAGAAAGCATTTGAAGAAGTAAGGAGTTATAATTAATGAAACAAATACAAAAAAGATATATTTATTCTAGTATACTTGCATCTATATTTTTTATAGTAATATACGTTATTTTACAAGTTCATATTTTAATAAGTATACTACTTACAATAATTATATATATTGGAGGAATATTTTTATTTCAAAAAGATGATATTAGAGAGTTTAATACAAAAAGTATTAATGATTATTATTATATGGCTTCTAAAGTACAAAATCAGGCTGACATAAGTAAAAATAGTGTTATAATAGAAAACGTGAAACAAATAACTGATTTAACTGATAGTATTATTGTTAGTTTAAGTCAAAGGCCTAAGAAAGTTGAACAAGTATTTGATTTCTTTGATTATTATTTAGATATAACTTATAAAATATTATATAAATATAATTATTTAAATATGAAAGAAGAAAAAACTAAAGAAGATAATAAGTTTATTAAAGATATAAATAAAAATATAGAAAAAATAAAAGATGAATTTAATAAACAATATAAGAATATGCAAGAAGCTAAAGTACTTGATATGGAAACAGAAATTAAAATGTTTGAGTCTACTAGTGGTGTAACAAAAGAAAATGTGGAAGTAGGTGGAAAAGATGAATAATGAATATAATAAAAAAGAAGGCAGTAAAGAAAGATTAATAGGTATTGGTATTGTTGCAGGTGTAATAGTACTTACATTAGTAATAGTAATGCTTTTTAATGGTGGTAATAGTAAAATGGATACTATCTATGTAGCAACAGGTGGTGGAAAAGAAGATTTTCTAGCAGATGAAGAAATAGCTAAGATATTAAAAAAAGATTATAAAATAGATGTTGTTTATGATTCTTGGAGTAATGGAAAGACTGTAACAGCACCTTTGGTTCGTGAATATGTACATGAAGGTAATAGTAATGTTTCTGAATATGATTGGAATGTAAATAATGATTCATGTTCTAAGTATGATGCTTTATTTACATCAGATGAAAGATTTTATGATTATTATAAATTATCACCAGATAAATCTAAAGAAGAAGCTGATAGATATTATGTAAAAAATGGTAGTCTAACACTTAATACACCAATAGTAATTTATAGTTGGAAAGAAGTAGCAGATATTCTTGAAAAAGAAAAAATAGTTACTAAAGAAGATAATATATACTATATAACAGATATGGAAAAATTATTAAATTATATATTAGAAGGTAAAACATGGAGTGATATTGGACTTTCTAAAGTATATGGAAAAATTAATATATATTCAACAGATCCAGTTACTTCATCTCCAGGGGCTACATATTATGGACTACTTTTATCTATAATGACCAGTGGAGATATGAGTGAAGAAAAAGTAAATGAAGTTTTACCTAAATTAAAAGAGTTTTATCTTAAATCAGGATATATGAATAATACACCAGCTGATTTATTTGAAATGTATTTAAAACAAGGTGTAGGTGCTAAGCCAATGATAGTAGATTATGAAAAATCAATTATTAGTTTAGCAACAAGTGATAAAAATGCATATGATTCTGTTAAAGATAAAATGGTAATATTATATCCAAGACCTACAGTATGGAATTCACATTGTCTTGCAACATTTACAGATAAAGGTAATAAATACTTAAAAGCATTTGATAATAAAGATATACAACAAATAGCTTGGTCTAAATATGGATTTAGAGTTGGAGTTTCTGGTGGAAGCTATGATGTTTCTAAAGTTAATGTAAGTGGTATACCACAAGAAATAACAAGTATTACTAGTGGATTAAAAATGGATGTTTATAATCAAATTATTGATTATTTAAAATAAATTTAGGAGGTAATTATTATGGGATTTATTAAATCAATTAAAACATCATTTAATGGTCAAATGGATGATCAATTTAGAGAAGTAATAAAAAGTGGGGGATTTTCAAGTGGAGTAGTAGTTAAAAGAGTTACTACTGAAAATGGAGTTATAACAGATCAATCTAGATTATTTGTAGAACCTGGTGAATCAGCAATATTTGTAGATAATGGTGCTATTAAAGATATTATATATGAACCTGGTATGTATTTTATGGATACTAGTGCTCCAACATTATTTCAAACTAATATATTTAAAGGTATTGGAGATACATTCTTAGAAGCAATGAAAAGAGTAGCTTATCAAGGAGATACAATTACTAAGCAATCAGTATTTTATGTTAATTTAACTGAACAATTAAATTTAAGATTTGAAACTGAAAAGCCTATTCTTTATAAAGATCCAACTTGGGGTCCAATAGAAATATCATGTGATGGTACATATGCTTTTAAAGTTGTTAATCCAGTAAATGTATTAACTGAAGTATTAGGAAATAGAGATACATTAACTGTTAGTGATTTAGAAAGTACTATTTTACCTTTTGTAGTGGCATCTATGAATACAGAAATAGCTAATTCTAATTTATCATTTGATGAACTTGCAACTAGACAAGATTCATTTGGTAGTGCTTTAATTTATAGTGTTTCTTCTAAATTAGAAAATTTAGGTATTGAAATAACTAAAGTAGTTATATCTAATTTTGATGTACCTGATGAAGTTAAAGAGTCTATGAGAGAAAGAACATCTATTAAGATGAAAGCAACATCAGCAAGTAACGAAGAAGCAGATATTTATACTAAACTTAATAAAGCAGAAGCTATTAAAGATTTAGCAAATAACCCTAATTCAACTGGAACTACTATTATGGGAATGAATATGGGAAATGTATTTGGTGCAGAAATGAAAGATGCATTAAAAGATGATAAAGAATAAGAGATTTTAAAAACTCTTATTTTTTTTATTATTTTATCAAAAAATATGTAAAAAAATGTTGAATTTTTGTCAATTTATGATATGATAAAGTGGATTTCGGTTAAAGGGTTTAGTGGAGGTATTGAGGATGAATCAAGAGAGAGTACTTACATCATCACAACTTATATCTATTGAAAAAGTAGTTTATCACTTTTTTAAAAGATTATTTGATATCATTGTTGGCTTAATTGGTATTATTATGTTAATTCCATTAACAATAATAATTAAAATAGTATCTTTAGTTAATAAAGACACTAATAGTATATTTTATAAGCAAAAGAGAATAGGTAAAGATGGTAAGTTTATATATATGTATAAATTTAGAACTATGGTACCAGATGCTGATAAGAAACTTAAAGAAATTCTTAAAGATGAAAAATATAAAAAAGAATGGGAAGAAAATCAAAAGTTATCAAATGATCCAAGAATAACTAAGGTTGGTAAAGTACTTAGAGAAACATCATTAGATGAAATACCTCAATTTATAAATGTATTAAAAGGTGATATGTCACTTATTGGGCCAAGACCACTTGTTGAAGGTGAACTTGATGCACATAAAGGGAACCATGAAATATATGAATCAGTAAGACCTGGGATAACATCATGGTGGGCAGCAAATGGAAGAAGCTGTACATCATATAAAAAGAGATTAGAATTAGAAGATTATTATATTAAAAATATGGGATTTAAATTAGATTTAAAATGTATGATAAAAACAATATTAGTTGTATTTAAAAAAGATGGGGCTAAATAAGAATAAGAGGGTACAAAAGATTACAGATAATAACTACTACACACAGTACCTGTGTGTAGTGTTTTTTATAATAAGGAGGTGAAGGTTTGTGGAAAAACAAATAATTGTAGCACATATTATTGGAAAATGGCTTGGCGGAGGAGTAGAGTCAGTTGTAATGAATTATTATCGACATATAGATAGAAGTAAAATACAGTTCCATTTTATATGTGATGAAGATTCTACAAATATACCTTATGAAGAAATTGAAAAACTAGGTGGAAAAGTAATACTTATACCTCCATATCAAAAAATATTAAAATATAATAAAGAATTAAAAAAAGTATTAATAGATGGTGGTTATAAAATAGTTCATTCACATATTAATACATTGTCATTTTTTCCATTAAGAATTGCAAAAAAATGTGGCGTAAAAGTAAGAATAGCTCATTCACATTCAACTGCAAATAAAAAAGAATGGAAGAAAACATTAATAAAAAATATATTAAAGCCATTTAGTAAAGTATATGCAACAGATTACTTTGCTTGTTCAGAATATGCTGGAAGATGGTTATTTGGAAATAAAACATTTAATCAAGGCAAAGTGACGGTTATAAATAATGCAATAGATTTAGATAAATTTAAATATGATGAAAAAATAAGAAAGAAAAAAAGAAAAGAACTCAAGATTTCCAATGATACTTTAGTAATAGGACATATAGGAAGATTTGTTAAGCAAAAAAATCATGAATTCCTAATAGATATATTTAATGAGTTACATAAAGAAAATAAAGATTCTAAATTATTATTAATTGGTCAAGGTCAACTTAAAGAATATATAGAACAAAAAGTTAAGAAATTAGGCTTAAAAGATTCTGTAATATTTTTAGGACAAAGAGAAGATGTTAATGAATTATATAACGCCATGGATGTATTTTTACTTCCTAGTTTGTATGAAGGATTACCTGTTGTTGGTGTAGAAGCACAAGCAAATGGAAATTTATGTTTCTTATCAGAAGCTATGACTAAAGAAACTAAAGTACTAGATTCAACTAAATTTGTGTCATTGAACAATACTGCAAAAGAATGGGCAAATATAATTTTAAAAGATGTAAAGTATTATAAAAAGCATGATACAAAAGAACAAGTATCTAAATGTGGATTTGATATAAATGAAGAAGTTAAGAAATTAGAAAAAAGATATATCAAAATTAGTAAACCGGTAGTATTACATGTTGTTAATTCTAAAGTGTTTTCTGGTTTAGAAAAGGTTGCTTGTGAAATAATAGAAGAATTGTCAAAAAAATATGATTTTATTTACGTGACTCAGAAAGGCCCTATTATTAATACATTGAAGAAAAAAAATATTAAATATTATATTATTGATAGTATGAATGTTAAAGAAATAAAAAAAGTGATAAAAGTTTTAAAACCTTCAATTATACATGCTCATGATTATAGAGCAAGTTGTATATGTTCATTATCTACAAGCAATATTCCAATTATTTCGCATTTGCATGCAAATCCTAATTGGATAAAAAAAATAGATTTTTTATCATTATCCTACTTATTTTGCGCTAAAAAAATGAAAATAATTTTAACTGTATCAAATTCTATTGAAAATGAATATGTTTTTTCCAAGTATATAAAGAATAAGATTAAATGTATATCAAATCCTTTTTCTATTGAATATGTTAAAAAATTAGTTAAATTAAATGCTGAAAAAAAATATGATATTTGCTGTATAGGAAGATTAGATGAGCCAAAAGATCCATATATGTTTTGCGATATAATAAAAGAAATATCTCAGAGAAATGATAATATAAAATCAGTATGGATTGGTGATGGACCATATCGTGAAGATATAATAAAATATTGTGAGACCTTAGAAATAGAAAATAATGTTGATTTTTGTGGATTTAAAGAAAATCCATATCAATTATTATCAGAATCTAAATTATTTTTATTAGTTACAAAATGGGAAGGTTTTGGGTTGTCAGTATTAGAATCTTTAAGCTTAGGTGTGCCTGCTATCGTATCAAATGTTGGAGGTTTAAGGGGCATTGTAACAGCAAAATGTGGAAAATTGTGTAATAATAAAATAGAATTTGTGGATGAAGTTAATTTATTATTATATAATAAAGATATCTATTTAAAAAAATCAAATAATTGTCTTATTCAAGCCAAGAAATATGATAATAAAAAGGAATATATAACTTCAATGGATTATATTTATTTTAGTTTATTGTAATGAGGAGATAGTATGAAAAAAAATAAAGGTATTTTATCAAAATTAATTATTATTTTTGTAGTTTTATTTAAATTTTTATTAAATTATCAAATTAGTGAGACTTTTTTAATGAAATTGTTACCAGTTGTAACAGTATTATGCATACTTGGAATAATAATAAAAAATAAATTTACCAAAAGCCAAATATTGAGAACATTTTTTATTACGATTCCTCTTCTTATAATATCATTAATTATTAAAAGTCCCAATTTTTTGTTTCCAGTTCTAATTGCTATTGTTTCTTTAGATACTGATTTTAAAATTATTGCAAAAACCTTTGGATATTCAATATTATTTTTTACAATCATTACAATATTATTAAATCGTTTAAATATTTTACCAAGCAATGATATTTTAAGATACATAGATGGAATTTATAAAACTAGATATTCATTGGGATTTATACATCCTAACGCTTTAATGGGAGCAATTGTATGTGCAATTTTTTGCTTTATATATGCATATGATTTTCCTAAAAAATTTAATATAATTTTTTTGATTCTGGGTAGTGTTTTTTATTATGTAACGTATAGTAGAACATCTTTTATTATGCTACTTATTGTATATATTCTATATGTTGTCAAAAAAAAATTTCCAAAATATAACTTTAAAATTGCAGCATATTTTGATGTGATTTGCTTCTTTATTCTTGTTTTTTCTGCAGTTTTATATTCAAAATGTGATATTGAAGCACTTGATTTATTATTTTCAAATAGATTATCGATCAATTATCTTTTTATGAAAAATGGTTATTTATTTGAATTTTTGCCAAATATGAATTTACTGGAGAACGCAGTTATAGATAGTTATCATTTTAATATTATTATTAGATTTGGATTTGTTGGTTTTATTTTATATATGTTATATAACATTAAAACATTTAAATTATTATCAGCAGATAAAAATATAATGATAATATGTATAGCTTTTGCTATCGCTGGATTGACCGAAGATATCGCTATGATTTCAAGCTTTAATGTTATCATGACTTTTCAAATGATAGCGTATATTAATTCAAATAGATTTTTAATGACAGGGGATGAAATATAAATGATTAAATATATTATAAGGTTAGATGATGCTTGCCCTAATATGAATAAAAAAAATTGGGATAGAATTGAAAGTTTATTAGATAAATATAATATTAAACCAATTGTGGGAATTATACCTGATTGTAAAGATGAGGAATTGCTTCAATATAAAAAAATTTCTGATTTTTGGAATAAATATGCTAATAATTGGGAACGAAAAAAATGGATTATTGCTCAGCACGGACTAAATCATAATTTATCTAGTAAAATAAGAACTGAGTATTGTGGAAAAGATTACATAAATCAAAGGGATAATATTCAACATGGAAACAAAATATTAAAACAGCATGGCATTATCCCTACGTGTTTTTTTGCACCTGCTCATACCTTTGATAATACTACAATTAAAGTTTGTAAAGATTTGTCCTTTTTTGACTTTATCTCTGATGGAGTTGCACTATATCCATATAATGATAATGGAGTTGTTTTTTTACCAAATATTTTTGACACTCCTCATAAAATATTACCATTTGGAATTTATACATTTGTTTATCATCCAAATAAAATGGTGGATAGTGACTTTATTTATTTAGAAAATTTTTTAAAAAAGAATTTCAAATATTTTAATATTGATATTTCTAATACAATAAAAAAATACGAAAATAGGAAAAGAAATATTTTAGATTATTTTTTATACTATTTAATAAAATTTTATAGAAAATTAAAAAATACAAAAAGATAGGAGCTATATAATGAAGAATAAAGTAATAGTTATTGGTGGGGATCATTCTAATGCTCTTGGAGTAATTAGGGCATTTGGTGAAAACGGGATTAAGCCATTTTTATTTGTAATATCGAATAGTAAACTTGTTGCAATTACTAAGAGTAAATACATTGAAAAGTATTGGATTTGTAAAGATGAGGAAGAAGCAATTCTAACAATTATTGACCTTTTTTCAAATGAAAAAGAAAAGCCAGTAATAATTCCAACATCAGATAAGGCAGCTTCTATTTTAGATTGCAATTTTGATAAGCTAACTAATAATTTTTATGTTCAAAATATGAATTGTAAAAGTAATAATATAAATAAATATATGGACAAATATGAACAATTTTTACTTTTTAGAAAATATGATGTTAATATGGCTAAAAGTGAGATAGTAGAATTACCATATAAAGATAAACACAAACTTAAAAATATAAAAATGCCTATTATTATAAAGCCTCTTTTAAGTATTGATGGAAAAAAAGAAGATATTTCAATTGTAAATAATGAAATAGAATTTCTAAATAAGATGGATTTTTATTATTTTCATAATTATAAAAGACTGCTAATACAAGAATTAATTGATTTTGATTATGAATGTGATATGTCCGGTTATTGTTACAATGGCTGTATTTCTATTTCAGGATACATTCAAAAAGAAAGAATTTGGCCTTTAAAAAGGGGAAGCTTAACATTTGGTATTGTTCGTAAGTATGATAGAATGAAAAAAGAAATAAACAAAATTGAAAAAATAATAAAAGATTTGAATTACAATGGAATGTTTGATGTGGAATTTTTCTTCAAAGATAATAAATTCTATTTAAATGAAATTAATTTTAGAAATAGTGGGTTGACTTATTTATATAGTAATTCATATTTATGTTATAACTACTATTTATCATGTATTAATAATATGTTTGTTGAATCCCCAAAAATAGAAGATGAATATTATGTTATGGATGAACTTGCAGAAATTCATCAGATTATTGATAAAAATATAAGCATAAAGCAACATTTTAAAGATAAGAAGAGAAGTTCCATGTTACTTGTATTCAATAAAAATGATAAAGTTCCAAGTAAAAAATTATTTTTCAACAAATTATTAAATAATTTGGGATTATATAATTTCTTTTCAAACTTTGGTAAGATTTATCATAAGTCAAAACCAACAGTTTTATTAAAAGCCCAAAAAAAAGATTTATCATTATTTGAACAAAAAAAAGAATACAATATAACTGAAATAACACTTGATAATATAAATTTATTGAATGATTCGCAAGAAAATATAAAAGAATATAAACAAACCTTTAAAAACAACAATATACATGGAATAGTATTAACAGACAAAGATGGCGATAGATTTATTGCTAGAGGGATTATTAAATCTAAAGGTGCGATGGATCGATTTATAAAAATAAATGAGTCAAATAGTTACTTGTTTTGCAATATCTTTGTTGATCCAAAGTATAGAGGAAAGAATTATCAATGCATTATTATTCAATTGTTGATAGATTATTATATAAAAGAACAAAAAGCAAATTTATACTCTGTAGTTTACGAGTATAATATTCCGTCATGGCATAATTTTGAAAAAATAGGATTTACCAAAATTAAAAGGTTTACAATAAAAAGATTCATGAAGCATAGTATTCATAAGGAGATTATATAATGAATAGGGGAAGGGAATTTATATCAAATACAATAATTTTGTTTTTTGGAAAATTTGCAACTCAATTAGTTTCATTCTTATGTCTACCTATATATACCAGATACTTATTAACAACTGATTATGGTCTAATTGATTTATATCAAACCTTTATAACTTTGCTAATTCCTTTTGTAAATATTCGAATGGATGTTGCAGGGTTAAAATTTCTGTCAGAAAATAGAAATAAAGAAGAAGAAAAAGGCAAAATAATAAGTATTATAGTTTCATTATTTCTTATTTCTTCTTTTGTATCATTAATTATTGGAGTTGTGTTATCATTCTTTATACATATCCATTATTTTTGGTATGTATTGTTAAATTTAATAATTTCTTCAGCTTCAATTGTTTTTTTACAAATGTTACGTGGATTAAAAATGAATAAAGAATATTCAATAGCTTGCATTATTACAAGTATTACTCTTTTAATATTTACTATGCTATTAATTATTGTAATGAAAATGAATGCTAAAAGTATTTTAATAGCTTCATCAGTTGCTAATGCTGTATGTATTGCATATTGTTTAATAAAAATACATCCAAAATTTGACTTTAAGATAATAAAAGAATCAAAAACTAAGCAAATTATAAAATATTCAACTCCTATGATTTTGGATGCTTCCTCTTGGTGGATTGTGAATGTTTCAGATAGAACTATTATTTCTTTCTTTTTAGGAGTTGCATATAACGGTATTTATTCCATTTCTTGTAAATTTTCAAACATTTTAAATTCTATATTTTTAATATTTAATATGTCATGGCAAGAAGCAATTATTACACATAAAAACGATCCTGATGCAAGTATGTATATTTCCAAATTAGGAAACGAAATAATAAAATTATTTTTATCTATTTCTCTAATTATCGTTGCTGCCATTCCATTGGTTTTTGATATTGCAATAGGTAAGGATTATATTAGTTCATATAATTATATTCCTATACTGTTATATTCAAATATACATAGTATTATTTCAACTTTAATTGGAAGTATATTAGTTGTTTATGGAGAAACAAAAACAATAGCAAAAACTACATTAATATCTGCAGTAATAAATATTGTAATTAATGTTTTATTAATAAAATACATTGGTTTGTTTGCTGCTGCTTTTTCAACTTTAATTGCATATGTAATTATTGGATTTCTTAGATATAAAAAATGTAAAAAAAGTATTGATTTTAATCTAAATATTAAGTTGATATTGATATATTCTTTATTATTTTTGATTAGTAGTTTAATATATTTGTATAATTATATAATTACAAATGTAATTAATATTTTGTTAATTATTCTCTGTTTAATAATTCTTAATAAGAACAGTATGAATTATTATATTAACCTCATAAAAAAAGTTAAAAAGAGTTAAAATTTGTTTGCATATTTTGCAATATAAAAAAATTTATAATCAAAAGAAATCACTAATACAACAATAGTATCTGCAATTATTAATTTAATAACAAACTTATTATTAATAAAGTTTATAGGATTATGGACTGCTGTTGTATCTACATTAATAGCATACTTATGTGTTAGTGTATACCGTTATATTGATTGTAGAAAGTATATAAAATTTAAATTGAATTATCTGAAATCAATTATTTTTACAATAATATTTATAATATGTAAAATAATGTACATATGTAACAATATATATATACATATTATTAGTTTGTTAATATCAATTATATACTTTATAAGTTTAAATAAAGAATATGTTAAATACACAAAAATATTAATCTCAAAACTAAAGAAAGGAAGGTAAAAAATGGAATTATATCATATTCATACATTAGGTAATAAAGATAGAATGTATAAACCTAATAAAGAAATAATAATTAATAAAGGTTTATATAATAATAGATTATTTGAAAGAGTAATGGATACTAAAACAGCAGTACCTGTTAGTGAATTTCCAATAAGTTCTAATATGCTAAATCAAATATTATCTTATGGTGGATTTACTCAATATACTAATGAAGTTAGTTTAGTTAATTTACTAGATGTATTAGTAACATCTGATGGTACTAATGAAGAAAAAATAAAAGCATTAAAAGAAGCGAGAAAAATTATTTTAAATATGCAATTTTTAAAAAGAGAATTGTCAGTTGAAGATTATAGAAAAGATAATTTTCCTGATAAACCATCAAGATTACATGCTATGTATGCATGCAATGAGGAAGGAATAAATTATTGGACTAATATTATTGGTATGATAGATGCTGATATCTATAGAATTGATGCTTGTGATGAAGTTTTTCATACAAATGAACAATTATTACCATTTGAAGAAAGCACTTATAGAGAATCATATGCATTGGCATCAAGATATTTTAATCCAAGAAAAAAAGATTTTAATTTATATCAAGATGAATATCTTATTCAGGGAAGAGTTAGAATACTAGAAAAAGTAGAAGAAATTAGAAGATAAACTTTATCAAAAATGATAAAGTTTTTTTATATAATTGTTTGCAAAAATACGTTCGCGTTATATACTATTGTTAGCAGTAAGAAAATTAAACTTTTGGGGGTTATAAAATGAACAATATTGTATTAAATAATGAAGAACAAATTGAAAATATGATTTATGAAATAAGAGGAAAACAAGTAATGTTAGATTCTGATTTAGCTAAACTGTATCATGTGGAAACAAAAAGAATTAATGAAGCTGTAAGAAGAAATAAAGAAAAGTTTCCAGAAAAATTTAGTTGGAGATTAAATGATGTAGAAAGCAAAAATTTTTTAGTCGCAATTTGCGACCAAAAAAGTATTGAAACTCGAGGTGGAAAATATATGAATCCTAGAGTTTTTACAGAACAGGGAGTGGCAATGCTTAGAAAAAAGCATATGAATAATTTAGATAGAGTTTTTTTGATAGTTATGTTATTATTGTTATGGGTAGATAGATATGAATAAAAGAAAAGTAATTAAATTGTTATTAGTAATTGTATGGATGGGATTAATCTTTATGTTTTCAAATGAAAATGGTAGAGAATCTACAAAGACTAGTGATACTTTTTTATATAAAATAGTTGAAGTTATAACAAGTGAAAAATTAACAAAAGAAGATAAAATAGAGTTAACTAATAAATATATGTTTATTGTTAGAAAGTGTGCTCATTTCTTTTTATATTTTGCTCTTGCAATATTAGTATTCATTTATTTAAAGGAATATATAGATATAAGTCCTAGTATAATTATTTATACAATTATATTTATAATTATATATGCATCAAGTGATGAAATACATCAGTTATTTATAAGTAATAGATCTGGATCTATAAAAGATGTATTAATAGATACATCTGGAGGAGTAACATCTATATTAATTAGTTATTTTATATGTAAACTAAAAATGAAAAAATAGTTGCTATCATTCATATTTCGTAGTATATTAAGACATGCAAAAAGGGCAGTGATAATATGAAGAAAAAAGTAATTATTTATTCTATCTTTGTTGTTTTATTTTTAATAATTATATTTCTTTTTTCATCAAATAATGCGACTGATTCAAATAGTTTAAGTAAAGGTATATTAAATAAATTCATATGTCTTTATGAAGATATCACACATAAAGATGTATATAATGAACTTATAATAGTTAAATTTAATTATCCATTTAGAAAATTAGCACATTTTTTAGAATATTTTATTTTAGCCATTTTAATATATAAATTACTATTTTATATAAATAAAAATATTAACTTAATATATTTTAATACAATTCTTTTATGTATAATGTTTGCTTCTTTTGATGAGTTTCATCAGTTATTTGTAAGTAATAGAACAGGAAGAATATTTGATATTATAATTGACACTTGTGGTAGTATTCTAGCAACAATAATTATTAAATTTTATAATAAAAAAGTAAAGTGACTTATTTATGATTACTTTACTTTTTTGTTGTGTCGAAAAATGTCAAAAAATACTTGTAAATTTACAAAAAAGTGCTATAATAAAAAGCACTTTGAAGGGGAAGTTTATATGGAAGAAATTAATTTAAAAGAGCTATTAGATTATTATAAAAGTAAAATATTATATATAGCTATTATTATATTTGTAACACTTGCAATTGGCTTAGTTTATAAAGTAGGTATAGAACATCCAAAATATGAATCAAAAACAACATTAATTTTAGCTGGTTTTAATCTTAATAATGAAGAACAATCTATTGATAATAATGAATTAACTATAAATCAAAAATTAGTTACTACTTATCAAGAAATAATTAAAAGTGAAAAAGTCTTATCACAAGTTATTAAAGAATTAAGATTAGATTATGAAATATCTACATTAGCATCACATGTATCAGTTTCATCAGTTACAGATACAGAGGTTATTAGAATAACAGTATCTGATGAAGATCCTAAAAAAGCATATAAAATAGTATCTAAAATAGCTGAAGTATTTAGTGATGAAGTAAAAGATATCTATAATGTATCAAATGTTAGTGTACTTGATGCAGCAAGAGTTCCAAAAGTAAAATCTAATATGAGCATTTTAAAATCTTCTGTTTTGTTTATTGCTATTGGTTTAGTAGTGGCATTTGGAATAATTACAGTAATATATTATTTTGATACTTCAATCAAAACTGTAGAACAATTAGAAGATAAATTTGATGTACCTGTTTTAGGGGCAATACCAAATTATAATACAACAAGAAGCGCTAAAAAGAGTAGAAAGGTGAGAAAGTAATGGACGAGTTAATAGTAAAGAAAAATCCAAAGTCTTCAATATCTGAAGCTATTCGTGTAGTAAGAACTAACATTCAATTTTCACTTAAGTTAAAGAAAAATAAAACAATACTTGTAACATCTTCCGTACAAGGTGAAGGAAAAAGCTTTATAAGTGCCAATTTAGCAATATCATTTGCTCAAAAAGATTTAAAAGTATTACTTGTAGATAGTGATCTACGATTAGGAAGACTTCATAAAATATTTAAAGTATCTAATACTAAAGGTTTTTCAAATCTTTTAGTAGATAATGATTCAAAAAATTATCAAGATTATATAAAAAGTACTAAAATAGAAAATTTATCATTTATATCACGTGGAACAGTTCCACCAAATCCATCAGAATTACTAGATAGTAATAATGCAGCAGAATTTATAAAAGCTGCATCTAAAGATTTTGATATTATAATATTTGATGGTACACCAATTAATGGTCTTACAGATTCATTAGTTTTCACAAAATATGTTGAAGAGGTAGTAGTAGTAGCATCTTCAAATTATACTAAAATGAAATTCTTAGAAAATACTATAAAAAGTTTAAAAGCATTAGAGGTAAATATAGCAGGTATTATCTTAAATAAAGTTCCAATTAAGAATACAAGTTCTTATTATGGTGGCTACTATGGTGGCTATTACGGAGGATATTATACAAAAGATTAATGATAGATGTACATAGTCATATAATAAATGAAATAGATGATGGTTCAAAGTCATTAGAAGAAAGTATATCTATGATAGAAAAAATGAGGGATGCAGGTTATACTAAAATAATAGCAACACCTCATTATATAGATAATAGTTTCTATGCGGCTGATAATAAAACTAAAAAAGAAAAATTAGAAATAATAGAAAAAGAATTAATAGAAAGAAATATTGATGTAAAACTTTATTTAGGAAATGAAATATTTATACAAGATAATATATTATCTAAGATAATTAAAGGAAAAATACATACATTAAATAATTCAAGTTATATGTTAATAGAAATACCTTTAGAAGAAAAATTAAATTGTGATTTGGATATATTTTATGAACTTATACTAAAGGGTGCCAAAATAGTTCTTGCACATCCAGAAAGGTATAAAATATTTCAAAAAGATAATGATATGATAGAAAAGTACCTTGAAATGGGAATATTATTTCAGGGAAATTTAGATTCACTTAGTGGAAAGTATGGACCTAAAGCAAAAAGATTATTTATTAAATTATTAAAAGAAAGAAAATATTTTGTATTAGGTAGTGATATCCATAGCTCTAAAAGTAGTTATTATGGTAGAGTAGGCAAACTAAAAAAAGAAGCAATTAAATTAACAGATGAAGAATACATATTTGATTTAACTGTTAAAAATCCAGATAAAATAATTAATAATATAGTTGATAGAAATAAAAATTAATAGAAACATTTAATATAATATGTTATAATTTGGTTAAAGAATAAAGAGGTAATAATTATGAATCAAGAAATAGATTTACAAAGAGTATTAAATAGTTTTAAACAAAGAATAGTACTAATAGCATTTATAACGTTTTTAACATGCGTTTTTGTAAGTTGCTATGTACTTTTTTTTGAAAAACCTATATATAAATCAACAGCTACATTAGTTCTTACTGGTATATCATCATCTAATAATACTAGTGATGGAATAACAACTAATGATTTAACTATTAATTCACAACTTGTAAGTACATACCAAGAAATAATAAAATCAAAAAAAGTTTTAAATCAGGTAATTGATGTTTTGTCATTGGAAATGACGCCAGAAGAATTAGGAAAAATTATTAAGGTTAGTGCTGTTAATGATACAGAAATAATATCTATAACTGTAACACATAGAAATCCAAGCATAGCGACAAAAATAGCTAATGAGGTTTCTAATATATTTAGTGATGAAGTAATTAAAATATATAATATTGAAAATGTTACGATGTTAGACTCAGCAGAGATACCTCCAAAACCAGCTAATATGGAATTTTTAAAAAAATTTGGATTAGCATTTGTATGTGGAATAATACTTGGTAGTGTTATAGCATTTTTACTTGCTTATTTTGATACAACGATTAAAACTGTTGAACAGATAGAAGAAATTACTAATCTTCCTATACTTGGAAGAGTACCTAGCTATAATAAAAAAAGGAAGGAAAGATAGTAATGAAAAGCGAATTAATTGTAAAAGATAATCCTAAATCTAATGTTGCAGAAACTCTTAGAATTGTTAGAACTAACTTATTATTTTCTGCAGTTGATGAAAGTATGAAAACAATACTTGTAACATCATCTCTTCCAGGTGAGGGTAAAAGCTTTATAAGTTCTAATTTGGCATTAACTTTTGCCTTAAATAGTCATAAAATATTGCTTGTAGATTGTGATATGAGAAAAGGAAGATTACATAAAATATTTAATGTGGAAAACGATAAAGGCTTTTCTGATTTATTAATCGATGACATAAATGTTGATGTGAAAAAATATATTAAAAAAACTGAATTTGATAATTTATCTATTATAACTATGGGAACAGTTCCACCAAATCCAGCAGAGTTATTATCATCTGCAAGATGTAAAGTAATTGTTTCTATGTTAAAAAATAAATTTGATTATATAATATTTGATGGAACGCCAGTTAATGGCCTTACAGATTCAATAATAATGGCCTCAATAGTGGATAAGGTAGCTATAGTTTCTTCAGTTGGATCTACTAAAATAGATGCATTAAAAAGCTGCAAGCAATCTCTTGATAATGTTGAAGCTAATATAGCAGGAGTAATAGCAAATAAAATTCAAAGTGATAAAAATAGCTATTATAGTTATTATACAGAAAACTAATTGATACTTAAGTATCAATTTTTTATTGTGAAAAAAATAATCTTAAAGTATAATTTTGTTAATGATAGAAAAGAGGTTATAAAATGAAATCTTTAAAAAACTTTTTTGTAGCGATATTAAATACCTTATTATTTTTTATAATAGCTATTATGACAGTAACTATAATAACAAAGGAGGTTATTCAAAAAGAATTAATTGGTTCATCATTTAAAACAATGATCATAACAGAAGTTTCTAGCAATGACAATATAAAAGATAAAGATGAAATAGTTGATAAAATAGATAGTAAAGAAATTAATGATATATTTAATAATATTTTGAAAGATTATGCTAAAAATGATGCTACACAAGGATATAAAGTGAGTAAAAAAACTGTTGATAGTATTATCAATTACTTTGTAGATCATGAAAAGGAATTAGAAGAACTAATAGGCAAAGATATAGATATTAATGAAATTACGAGTAATGAATCTAAAGAAGAATTAGAAAAGCAATTAAATAATAGTTTATCAAAACTTGATGAAAATTATGGGGTTGATTTATTAAAATATTTTAAAATGTATGATTTCTTTACATCTTATGAATTTAAATTAATACTAATTGGTTTTATTCTTATTATTTTAATAATATTGATTTTAATAACTGGTCAAAAAGATATAGTTTTGTCATCCATTGGAACATCACTTTCAGTTAATGGTACTATTATCCTTTTAGGATATATTGTATTAGTTTATGTAATTCCTAATATATTTTTAATAGAAGATTTTAAAAAAATAGTAAATACTTTTGATTTGAAAATAATAATGATTATTGGATTAATAGAGCTTGCTATAGGTATTTGTTTTTTTATATTAAAAAATGCTCTAGTAAAAACTAAAATAACAAAAATGGATAAATAAATTAAATTTTATTGATTTAGATTTAAGATTATGATATCATTTTACTAGGATATGAAGGTGGTGTAAAAACATGGAGTTTTTATATAAGTTATATGAACAAAAATATTTTGGACCTAGTTTATTAGGAGCAATTATATTTTTATCAATACTATTTTTAATTGTTTTATTTGCTGGAAAAAAAGATAAAAATAAGAGATTAGAAGAAACTAAAAAATTAGAGTTAGCTGCAATTAATGAGCAAAAATATAAGGAAGTAGATGAAAATACTAAGGAGATTAAAGTCCCTGAAATTGCTCAACCAAATATAGAGAAAACTGAAAATGTAATGGAACAACCATTTGTTCTAAATGAAGAAAATCTTGCATCAGATGATAATCCAAAAGAAGATAGTGTAACAGTTAGTAATGATATTAATGAGTTAGAAAAAAACTTAAATATGGATTTAGATAGTTTATTTGATGCTAATAATGTACAAGAAGAAATTAATCCTGCTAATCAAGTTAGTCCAGTTGAAATGAAAGAAGAACAAAATTCAATTCCTTTTGAATTACCAAAAGTTGCAGAAATGCCAAAATTAAAAGAAGAAAAAAAAGAGATTCAAGAGAATATATTTGGCGAAGTTACACAAGATAATAATATATTTAGCAATATAGAAAATGAAACTTATAATTTAAAATAGTATATGGAGGAAGTTAACATGGATGAAAATTTAGAAAAAACTGAAAATGTTGAAGAAAAAGAAGTTGAAGAAGTAGTAGAAGAAAAAAATAACGAAACTAAATCTAATAAAAAAGTTAAAAATGATAAAGTAGAAGTAAATGAAAATGTGAAAGAAGATGTTTCAAATATTAATGTAATGAATGTCAAAAACAATGAATTTGATTTCAAAAAAATTGTTGCTGTTATAGCTCTTTTAGCTTTTTTTGTTGCAGCAATTATTGGAGTTTATTGGTATATTAATAGAGATAAAGATTCGAAGGCTGAAACAATAAAAAATACTAATAAAGAAGTAATATCAGAATCTGTATTAAATGGACTAAAAATTAATGATGTTAAAATTGAAACAACAAATGGAATGACAGTATATAAAGGTACCCTTGAAAATTTAACAAAAGAAGTAATTCCAGTAAATGGTGTATCAGCAACTTTTTATGAAAATGAAAAAGAAGTTGGAACTATTGAAATGTATATAAATAAAGAATTAGAACCTGGTGAAAAAGCTGAATTAAATAATTATTCTGATATGGATTTTTCAAGAGCAACAAATGTTAAATATCAAGTTATTTCATAGAGAGGTGATATGATGAAAAAGTTTATTAAAATATTTTCTATATTATTAGTAGCACTAACTATTACAGGATGTGGCTCTAAAAAGAAAAATGAAGATAAGAAAGAAACACCTGTAAAAATAGAAATGAAGGATAAAGAAGTAGTAAAAGAACAAACAGTAAAAGGGTTAAAAATTAGTAATGTAAACATGCAAGTTATTGATGGGATGACTAATTTTAGTGCAAAAGTTACAAATACTACAAAGGAAGATATGAAAGTTGAAACAGTAAAAATAATTGTTAAAGATGAAAATAAAAAAGAAATGGCAAAATTAACTGGTTATGTTGGTTCGATTTTAAAACCAAATGAAACAAAAGATATAATAAATACTACTGATATTGATTTATCTAAAGCTAAATCAATAAGTTATGAAATAGAACAAGAATAGTAAAAAAATGTAAAGAAAATGTAATGAGGTTATATTTTCTTTTCTTTTTATTAAAAAAACATTTATAATTATAAATAGATAAGGGTGATTAAAATGTTAAAAATTAAAAATAAAAAAGAAATAAATGTTGAAGAAGTAAACAATGTTATAACATTGTCAAAAAGAATCTTGAAATTATTATATGTTGTAATGATTGTGGCAATAGTATTTTTAGCTTCAATTCTTCTTAAAGAATGGGGAATTTTTACATTTATTAAGACTTTATTAAAAGTAATATCACCGCTATTTATCGGATTTGTAATTGCTTGGTTATTTAATCCAGCTGTTAAATGGTTACAAAAAAAAGGTATGCCAAGAATAGCATCATCACTTTTAATATATGCATTATTTTTGACAGTATTAGTAATATTTATACGAGTTTTAGTTCCAACATTATATACACAGCTAAATGACTTAATAGGTAATTTACCAACTATATTTAATAGTGTTAAAGAAACAACTAATAAAGCCTTTGAATCAATTAATAATATGCATGGTATTGATTTAAGCAATGTAAAAACTAATTTATTTACAACTTTGGAAAGTTGGTTTAATAATTTTACAACATCATTACCAGAGTCAATTTTAGGAATAATTACAAATTTTTTCTCAAGTTTAGTTGTAATAGTATTTGGACTTGTTATAGGTCTTTATATGTTATTTGATTTTGATTCAATTGCAGGTCATTTAATTAACTTATTACCAGAAAAAGCGAAGAAAGACGCAGGAAAATTAATTGAAAATATTTCTACAGAAGTTAGAAAATGCGTTAATGGAACGTTAACTGTTGCATCAATGGTATTTGTATGTGATTCAATTGGGTTTGCTATTATTGGACTTCAAGCTCCCGTTTTATTTGGACTTTTCTGTGGTCTTACAGATTTAATTCCATACGTTGGACCTTATATAGGAGGAATTGCTGCAGTTATTATCGGATTTAGTCAATCAACATTTACTGGAATATTAGCAATAGTAATATGTTTAATAGTACAAACAGTTGAAAACTTCATATTACAGCCATTAATTATGAGCAAGACTATGAAACTACATCCAGTAACAATTATAATTGGACTATTGATTTTTGAACATTTCTTTGGTATAGTAGGTATGATTTTAGCAACACCTATTATTGCACTTTTAAAAGTTATATATCATTTTGTTGCTGAAAAATTTAATTTATTTGAACTAGATGAAGATGAATTAACCGAAGAATAAGGAATTGCTTATTAATATATTTAAAGAGAGTTAGTGGTTGGTGTAAACTAATAATTTATGATAAGTATTGCTACCTTAGGAGGTTAAAAGGCATATAATATGTCGTTAAAATAATTAAGAGAAAAAAAGGATGGTACCGCACATGTTGCTCCTTGGAGTGGCGATGTGCGTTTTTATTTTTAGAAGGAAGGTATGTTATGAAAATATTTTTAATATCTGGAAAAGCCGGAAGTGGTAAAAATGAAGTTGCATCAATAATAAAGGAACAATTAGGAAATACTGTTATTACAGCATTTTCAAAGTATATAAAACTATATGCTTTAGAGTTTACTGATTGGGATGGAAGAGATATTACAAAACCTCGAACGTTTTTACAAGGAATGGGAGATAAGCTAAGAAGTATCGATGAAAACTTTTTAACTGATAGATTGATACAAGATTTTGAAGTATATAAAAATAATTTTGAAAATGTAATAATTAGTGATGTAAGATTGCCACATGAAATAGAGTATATAAAAGAGAAATGTAGTGAAAAAGTATATTCAATAAGGGTTAATTCTACTAAAAATAAAAGAAATTTGATGGAAAGTGAAAAAGAACATCATACAGAATTAGATTTAGATAATTATGATAAATTTGATTTTATAATTGAAAATAATTTTGATGAAAATTTAAAAGAAAATATAAAAAAAGTTTTGGAGGAGATAAAATGAATTTAAAAGATAAATATATAGATTTTTTTGTAAGTAAAGGACATAAACAAATACCTAGTGCACCAGTAGTACCTGAAAATGATCCATCTGTTTTATTTAATACAGCTGGTATGCAACCATTAATACCATATTTAATGGGACAAAAGCATCCATATGGTACAAGATTATGTGATTATCAAAAATGTATAAGAACTAATGACTTAGATGTTATTGGTGATTCTTATCATCATACATTCTTTGAAATGTTAGGTAACTGGTCATTAGGTGATTATTTTAAAAAAGAAGCAATAACATGGAGTTTTGAATTTTTAACTGAAGTTTTAAATATTCCAGTTGAAAGACTTGCTGTAACAGTATTTGCTGGTAATGATTCGATACCTAAAGATGAAGAAAGTATAGAAATATGGAAATCACTTGGTATTCCAGAGAGTAGAATAGCTATGACTGTTGAAGATAATTTTTGGATAGCTGGAGAAACTGGACCATGTGGTAGTGATAGTGAAATGTTCTATTTTAGAAGTGATGATGAAATTCCAGAAAAGTTTGATCCAGAAGATGAAAGATGGGTAGAAATTTGGAATGATGTATTTATGCAATTTAATAAAAAAGCAGATGGAACAGTTGAAGAACTTCCAAATAAAAATGTAGATACTGGAATGGGTGTTGAAAGAACAACTGCAATTTTAGAAGGTGTAAATGATAATTATGAATCATCTATATGGACTCCAATAATTGATTTGATTAGTGAAATATCTAAATTAGATTACAAAGGTAATGAAAAATCATTTAGAATTATTGCAGACCATTTAAGAACAGCTGTATTTATCTTAGCTGATCCAGCTGGTATTAAACCATCTAATACTGATCAAGGATATATTTTAAGAAGACTAATTAGACGTGCAATAAGACATGCTAAAAAATTAAATATTGATATTAATTCTAATTGGGAAGAACAAATTGCTTGTAAATTAATGGATATGTATGAAATATATTATGTAGAATTAAAAGATAATAGAAATGTTGTTTTAGAAGGTCTTAAAAATGAAAAAGTTAAATTTAATAGAACTCTAGAAAAAGGTTTAAGAGAATTTGAAAAAGTATCAGATAAAGATATAGATGGTATTACAGCATTTCATTTATTTGATACATATGGATTCCCAATTGAGTTAACTGAAGAACTTGCTAAAGAAAAAGGATTAAATGTAGATATTGAAGGTTATAAACAAAAATTTAAAGAACATCAAGAATTATCAAGAACTGCATCTGCTGGTAAATTTAAAGGTGGACTTGCAGGTAATGGTGAAATAGAAACTAAATATCATACTGCAACACATTTACTTAATGCAGCACTTAAAGAGGTTGTAGATAAAGATACTCATCAAAGAGGTTCTAATATAACAGCAGAAAGATTAAGATTTGATTTCAACTGTGATCATAAATTAACAGATGAAGAAAAGAAACAAGTTGAAGACTTAGTAAATAAATGGATAGATGAAAAACTAGATGTTACAGTTAAAGAAATGTCTAAACAAGAAGCAATTGATTCTGGTGCTGAATGTATGTTTATCGAAAAATACCCAGATATAGTTACAGTTTATTCAATTGGTAACGTATCCCATGAATTATGTGGTGGACCACATGTTAAAAACACTAGTGAATTAGGACATTTTAGAATTAAAAAAGAAGAAGCTTCTTCTGCTGGTGTTAGAAGAATTAAAGCAGTTTTAGAATAAGATTAAATAAAAATGCAAGCTCTGAGTGTATTAATACTTGTTTTTAATAAAACGTAAACTTTACGAATAATGTACATAAAAATTGGATGAAAATCCAATTTTTTTAAATTTTTTAATAAATTTCACTGAAAAAAAAGGAAATTGAAAACTTTTTTGTAATATTACT
>SVAH01000027.1 GCA_015059485.1 Bacillota bacterium | reverse complement strand
TTAAAGAACAACTAGGAGAAGAAGGATTGAAAAAAGCTCTTATTATTGTGGTAGGTAAAAAGGATATTTATACTGAGCAATTATAAGTCATAAATCCAACAACATTTACATATGTGGTCTTTGCAATTATGCAGGGGAGGAAAATGAGGTAAGCTTTGTTTAACCTATTCGTAAAACATCTAATTCTGATATTAGTAAAAACTAATGTTACCCAAACAATTGGTATATTGGGCATAGCATTAGTTTTTTATTTTTTATTGAAGCTAAAAATCCCATAAAGTAGTATACTTCAACATGCTATGTAAATATTTCAAATATCTTATATCTATATTTTCACCAATGGTATCTATAATATAATCAAATACATAGGATGAGTTTACAGTTTCTTGAACATCATCCAAGGTATGTTTACCTTCAACAATATTTTTATCTAATAATAATGCAAGTGATTCTGTAGTAAAAGTACTACCTTCTATTTTATTTGAATGATATAAAAACTCGTGTCTAAATTTATAATAGATTGAGTTTTTTACATTCTTAGCTATCTTTATATTTTTTATGAATTTATCCAATTTAATTTCCTCCTCACATTTATTGCTTACATTATATATTAATAAAAAAACAACTGCAAATTTTTTATATGGTATATGAGTTTTAAAGGAGGAACGTGTATAAGAAGGTATAAAGTTGCATGGTAAAATTATTTATATTTAAAATATATGTTACTTATATGGGGTAATATGGTATATTATAGTTAGGTGAGTAAAATTAGGTCGCTATAAATTCTTATAATGTCTATAATGGGAAGTTAGGATTAGTAACAGACATAATAAGATTACTTGTATAAATGCAAATCATGTGGAAACAAAAATGAATTATTATATAAGGGTGAATAATTAATTGAATGTAGTGATGGAGAGATTAAATTGTAATATAGCCTCATTTTTAAAAGATAAAAATGGGATAGAGAAGGAAATTTCATATTAATATTGGGAGTGTAAACCATGTTGAGAGAAGGTCAATTTTCTAATTTGAGAATTTTTTGTATTAATAATAAAAAAGTTTATATAGTTGATGACCATAATTATACATTACCTATATGGTCGTATTATTCTTTGCAAAATAACTATAAATACGATTTGATTACTTTAGATTATCATGCGGATACAATTATTGGATTTAATGACTATGCATATGAAAAAGCATTTAAGACTAGCTATGTAGATACTTTTGAATTACGCGATTGGTTTAGAGAAGAAAAAGTAAAAGAAATATTAAATAATAAATCTTTTAATATAATTTTAGATAATACTAGCTTATTAGATTGTGATGAACATATTTTAGCAGCTTTCGAGTTGGGAATAATTACTGAATACCATGTGATTTACTGTATGGACAAGTATGATGAATATGGTGGAGAGCACTGTAAAAATGAAAAAATATATTGTGAAGCATTTGAAAATCCTGACAAATATTGTTACAAAACTTGTCCTGAAATAGAAAGGAATCGTTGTCATAATAGGTTAGATGATGAATATTTAAAAGATATTAAATTAAATTTATCTAATAGAAAATATATTTTAGATATGGATCTAGATTATTTTCAGACTAGAGAATCATTAAAACCTATAAGGCATAATGTAATTAATGATTTGATTAAAAATTCTGAATTCATTACAATTGCACGTTCTGAAAAATATTTTAACGAATTAAGAATTGATGATAGTTTTAATATAGATGAAGCTGAAAATAATTTAGTACAATTGATAGAAGAGATATTGAGCAATTAGCTTTATATTAAAATATAAATCAATGTTTGTAATTTGCTATATAGATGTAATAAATCGTAGAGAATATAAATGGCTGAGTTTACTAAAATTTATCAAATAGATAGTTGACGCATCTGTTAATATACATTCAAAAGGGGATGATTCTTAATGAAAGAGTTTATTTTTGATTTTACTTCATATGAAGCAGCTATAAGTTCTTTATCTAAATTTATTGGAATTAGTGTTGAGAATATTGAGTTATTTATATCTAAAAATTCACATAGTTGTGACAACCTATCAGAAAAATTAATTAAAGAGAATAATATCGATATAAAATTACTAGATATAAGCAATCTATATTTAAAAGTGATTAAAGTTACTACCAATGGGGACAATTGTGAAAGTATAAAGAAATATGGATTATTAAACACACAAGAAGCAATAAAAAAAGATACTTACTTAGCAAGATATTTGAAAAGCAAAGAAATAGAAATTGATTTTGAAGCAGAGAGTATAAATTACAAAGGTAGAGTATATTATAGAGCTAAAGAAATTAATCGTAAGGTAGGTTTATGCTTTACAAAATTGTTTAGCAAAAGTCATTATCCAATTAATGCATTTATTTATTCAGATAACCCATTGGATTATTTAGGAAGAGTAAGAGAGAGACCAGAGATAATTGGAAATTTAGCAGATGCGTTTGATGGGAGTATTGAAAAAGACTGGATTAAAAATACTAAGTGTTTTTTAATTGTAATTAAAGCAAATATCGATGATTTTGATTACACAGTTTTTACAGACAATAAAGTTGAATTTGAAGATAATAAAGAAATCGTAGTAAAAAAATGGTTGATAGTAAGAAGTATTGAATTAATACATGATTTAAAACTACGAAGTGAACATAGCGATATATATGCTTATATGAATTCAAAACATAAAGTTGAACTTGAAAACATAATTGATACTATTAAAATTAATGACTAAATAAAATTACTGCTAAGAGAAAGATTTTATTTATGACCACAGAGATTATTATAGCATTTCTGGATTATGTTATGATGATAAGTATTAGATAGAAGGCTTTTGATACCAGTATACTTTGATAGAAAAGCATTATTGTATTTTATATCAGATCCAGAATATGTGGGGGATATATTTTCAAAAACATATATCAAGGAGAAATTTATCCTTGTGCATGTACAAAAAATCAAAAAGAATACTTGTTTCTGAATTAGATAAAATAAGGAAGTTCTTAAAAGAAAATAAAAGTAGAACTTTTAATGAACATTGTCTAAATTCTATAAAAGAATTTTAGAAATAGTAAAATTATAGTTTTATATATTAAATTTTTAATAGGATTTAATATAATGATTATTTTTATTTAGAGTTTTTTGTAAAAAATGTGCTTAAATGATATGAAAATCATTATATAAAAATTATTGGACTAGCCTAGAGATAATTTATTTTAGATATGAGTAAGATAAATGTAACAACATATGTTTTAATATATGATTAAGACGTAAAATCCTAATGTAAATAGATGTCTATTAAATAAGTAAGTAATGTTTGTAATTGGAAGATGATAAAAAGGAGTTTTATGTTAGTGTCAATAAAAATTCCTCAAAAAAGGGAAGATTTTTTCCCCACCTAAAAAATTTAAAAAAATTAAATAGGTTTATTTTTTATAATAATTTGATATAATATAAATAAGAAATGCAGATAATAATAAAGTAGAGTGCGTCAACACTCTACCAAATATACAATTCTAATTGTTAAGACAACTGGTATCACTATTAAATTTAATACTTAAAAATAGTAGCATCCAATTGCAGTCGGGGCTACTATTTTTTTGAGTTTTTTTCTATAAGAATCACTATTAATGTTAGTAGTGTTATTAAGAACAAACCACCTTGAAATAGTAACATCAAAATGTCAATACTCATATGTATCAACCTCCCTTCATAAAAGAGGTAAGTGATACCAGTAGCCCACGAACAACTATAAAATTGTACTTTAGAACTACACCATAATTATGTAGAATACATATAGACAACCTATATTTTAAAGGGGGCGATCTTTATGCAAAAAACTAATAAAAAAGGCATATTAATTACCGTATTCATTATTAGCATGGTTGGAATAATTTATATTTGCTATAGTTCTCTAAAAATTAATGATAAAATAATTTATTTAGGAAATGATAATGTAGCTAGTATTAAAGTTTCTAGATTTACTGACTATGATGAATTTTTAAAAGGGAAATCTCCATCAATAATTATTTATAACCAACGTAATGATATGGATACTTCAGCAGCTTTTATAGCAGGTGAAGTAAACATTAATTATGATTTTTATATGAAGGATAAAGATTATGAATTAGAATTTGTTAGAAAAAATGGTGAAAGTTTTTCTGTAGGTTTAATGTCTAAGAAAAAAGTACCTAAAGATAATATTATTAATATTCCATTTATTGCTTATGATTTTGATCATTCTATTAGAGGAAGGTTAGAAAAAGCTATAATAACCATAGATGGAACTGAAATAGCCAATTTAAAATTAAAAATATATTAAATAAAAATGTTCTATTCACAAATTAACCAACAGTTAATTTTTATGAATAAAACATGAAAATCCTTCAATTGTGTAAAGTACATAGCTTTGATATCATTTAATTAATCAAGTTCGAACTTAATTAAATGTAAAATAAATGGAGGATTTAATCTTATGAAAATAAGTGAAGTTATTAGAAATTATAGAAAAAAGGAAAATCTTACTCAAGAGCAAGTTGCTAATTATTTAAATATAAGTGCACCAGCGGTAAATAAGTGGGAAAATGGTATATCATATCCAGATGTAACGCTGTTAGCACCTCTTGCACGTGTTTTAAAAATAGATGTTAATACTTTATTAGCATTTAATGAGGAATTAACATATGCAGAAATAAACAATTTTACAAAAGAGGTTAGTGAAATAGTATCAAAAGATGGGTATGAAAAGGCTTTTGAAAAGGGCAGTGATTTAATAAAGAAATATCCAAATTGCGATGAGTTAATATTTAATATATCATCCATATTAAGACTACAAATAGTTGTATCTGAAGTTCAACAAAGAGATAAATATGAAAGAAAAATTATTGATTGGCTTCAACTTGTGACATCAAGCGGAAAAGAAAAAATAGCTTTTAACGCAAAAATATTATTATCAGCAATTTATAGAGAGAAAAAAGAGTATGAAAAAGCTCAAGAAATGATAGATAAGATTCCAGAATTATACGCCGGTAAAAAACTTCAACAGGCATTATTATTTGAAAATAGCGGAAAACTTTTTGAAGCCTACGGTATTTATGAAAGTATATTATTAAAAAATACTAATGAAATCTATGGTGTTTTATCCCTTATAATAGAAATGTTATTGAAGGAAAATAAATTTAGTGAAGCAGAAGAATATTCAGAACGTGCTAAAAAACTTGTGGAATTATTTGATTTAGGAACATATAACAAATATGTATTAGATTTATCTTTAGCAAAAGAAAAGCAGGATAAAGAAAAAACTATAGAAATAATTAGAAATATTATAAACGAAGCAAGTAACATTAATGATTTTGTTAATTCAAAACTATATACACATATGGAATTTAATAAGAATAATAGTATGAATAAAGATGAATATAAAAAATTCATAAAAATGTCAATTAAAAAAGACAAAACACTTGATTTTATCAAAGATGATTTTAGGATAAAAGCTCTGTTAGAATAACACTATATAAGCCAGGACAAATTCTTTTAAGAACTAGTCCTGGCTTTTACAATGAATAATTTAGTTAGATTTTCTTTCGTTTCACTAAAGGTTACACTTAAAATTTGACATGAGTTTCTTGTTCTCAACTATCAAGCTAATACTAAACAAAACTTCTATTACCACCATCATGATTGCAAGTATGTACGGTTGGAATTTTATTCCAACTACAAGAGATAAAATTGGTATTAAAATAGCGAATACCATATAAGACTTGGATTTATAAAGCCAACCATAAGGCAACAAGTGTGCTCCAAAAATTATTGCTATTACCATTAGCATTTTTTCAGATATAATTGGATATATCCACATAGCAATTAGTAAATATAGAATTTGGTTTACGGAAAAAAGAACTCCTAAATTAGTTAATGGATTTTCTTTATTTTGAAAATCAACCTTTATTATTTTAGAGATGAGAAATGCTAAAGGCACTAATGGAGCTGTGGAGCAAAATGTAAATAAGTTCTTGGTTAGAATGGGTAATGATGTTAAATGAATAGTTAGTACAATACACCAAATAATAATTGATGCTAATATAAAATGTAACCCTTTCTTTTGCTTAATGGCACAACATAAACGCAATTCTTCTAAATTCATATTTTATCCTCCGTATAAGTAAAATATACATATTTATTATTGTTACAATATTTTACAATTAGTTATTAACATATAGAAATTATATCACATCTTCTATTTAAGAGTAACTGTTACTCAGGAAAAATAGTAAACCGATGTTTAAGCTTACTAAAGGATCCATTAAGCAAAATGTCAATTAATCAAAGACAAAGGAGTTAATAGCAAATGAAGAAAAGGATATTTATACTGAGTAGTTTTAATTATTAAATCTTGTAATACTTTGGAATATTTGCTTATAATTAAATTTATTATAAAAATATATTGAACTTATTGCTAAAGATAATACTAATATACTATATATAACTATAAACTTTATTCTAGTGTTTTTGTCCAATTTGTAATAAGAATCAGTTTTATATTTGATGGTAAAATTGTATGTTTGATAAATAGCCGTTATCGTAATCAAAAGTAATAGTATTTTGCTTTTTAATCGCTTTGCTGATATAAACAAATATAATAAAAATGGAAATCCCATATAGCATAGAATAGGAGATATTGCCTCAGCTATATGACCACCATCAAGAGGAGTTAAAGGTATTAAATTTGCTAAATTAAGTATTAGTGAAGTAATACTTAATACTAAGAATGTATAATCCCCTGTAACATAATAAACTATATAGTAAATAAGTCCAAGTATACCTCCAAACAAGGGTCCTGCCATTGCAATAGTTGCATTTTCCTTACAATTTTTAGCATCTTCATGAACTATATATGCTCCAAAAGGAGTGAAACCTGCAAAAACAACATTTAACTTCAAAAATTTTGCTACAACATAATGACCTAATTCATGAATAATAAGAATAAATAAATATCCTACTGCATAATTAAAATTTATAGTAAATCCTAATATTAGAATTGTTAAAGAAACTATTAAAATATTAGCTAGCACCTTTCCAACACTTATTTTCTTTATTGAAGTTTTATCATTTCCTTTGTGCATAATATGTTCTTCCCCCTATGTTTAATTACTATTATTATATTAAAACATGGTCAGTTTTAAAAGATTATCATATAATATGTTTTTTTGTCGCTAAGTTATTTTTTATATAAATAATACTAAACACTATTGATGAAACAAAACAACTAAAAATTATTATCATCAGTATTGTTTTTTCAAATTCACTATTAGTATTTATTGAAAAATTAGTATACTTAGATAATACCGGAAACATAAATATACTTGCATTATTTAATAAATGAAGAATAATACAATTTAAAATATTTCTAGTTTGAAAGAATAATATGGCACATAGCAATCCAAAAATTAATCTACCAATTATATTTATATCAAAATGCGCTATTCCAAATAATATTGCAGAAACAAAAATTGCTAGAATAATACCAAATCTTATTTTTAACCTGTTTAATATTACACCTCTAAATATTAATTCTTCAACTATGGGAGCTAAAGTTATGCCATAAATAATATACATAGTAGAAGGAAGTTTTATAGAGGACTTGTCTCCAATAAAAAAACAAAATCCTATTCCAATATAAATACCAATATTTAAAATATATAAATGAGCTATTTTTTTATAATCTATATTTTTTATACAATTAATTATTTTACTTTTAATAAATACATTTTCTTTAGATAATATTATACAAAACCAAATTATAAT
>SVAH01000026.1 GCA_015059485.1 Bacillota bacterium | reverse complement strand
TCTTTAGTCCTGATACATCTTCTTTTAATGTTGATATATCCTCTTTTATAGGATTTAATTTTTCATCTAATAAACTACTAAGTACGGTTAACATTTCTTTATCCAAGCTTTTCACCACCATTAATTATTTGTATTTGCGAATTCTCTCTACATATAAATAGTAAAGTTCTCCGGACACTTTTTATAAATTTATTCTATCATTGGTTATTTATTATAGCAACTAGAAAATTATTCCTGTAGTAATTTTGCTTAACCGTCCCCTTAAACCCAAACAACTATTTTCTGCAAAATATTACTTTGCCCACTCTATCTATATGTTCCTTTAAGCTATTATTTTCAATATTATCATAATAAACAATATCAAAATAATAAGGAATGGGAAGTTCTTCATTTAATTCAACATTAAGTTTTGATATAGTTTTTTCCGTTACTAATTTACCATATATACAAATATCTACATCAGATCCTTTTTTATAATTACCCATAGCTCTACTTCCAAATACATAGACCTTTTCAATTTCATTATAATTACTTAATGTTTTTATTAACAAATCATAGGTTTTTTCCGTAAGACCAAATTTCATTTTCTTTCCTCCAAAAATTCTACCAACTGCTTTATTGCAATAAAATATTCATCTTTGATTTTATTTATAGCAATGTTAAATCTCTTTTCATCATAGGTATGTGCCATAAGATTTCTACTTTGTAACATCTCCATCCAGACATCCCCGTCCTCAATTATTTCATAATGAAAAGCAGCTTTTATAACTTCTTTTGGAAAGCTTGCCATAACCTCTTGAGATTCTAAATAATCCTTAACAGTTTTCCATGATAATTCAAGTGTATATTCAAATCTTTGAATTAATCCTTCTTTTTCCAACATACTCAAAGAATCAAAAGCATCTACTGCACTTTTAAACTTAGTATAGGCTCTCAATAAATTTTCAAATCTTTGTCTCCATCTAATTTCTTTATTATTCATATAAAATCACCTGCTTTTTTAATTATTTTTTACTTAAAATCATAGTATATTCATCTTATTACCATTTAATTGGTACCTATATTATATCATGTAACATATAATAATTAAAAACATTAAAGGAGCTGGATAATTCCAGCTCCCCTAAAACAGTTATTTTGCTTAGCTTTTGCTTAACCGTCCCCTTAAATTTTCCCCTTAGGTAATATTTACTTTAGTATACAAACTTCATCCAATCTCTTGATAAATTTTACAATTAAAAGATGATAACCATATATTATGTTCATAATTTGTCTTAGTTGATTATTATTTCTAACATTTAATAAATCATTTATAACTGGAATCACTTTATTTAATTCTCTTATCATTTCCAATACATATTTTCCTGTTTTGTCATCTAAAATATTTAAATTACATCTTATTGCATTAAATGTTTTTAAATGCATAGAAAACATATATTGTATATATTCTAATTTCTTCTGAAAATAATTGACAAAAAGGAGCTGGATAATTCCAGCTCCCTTAAAACAGTTATTTTGCTTAACCGTCCCCTATTTTATGTTTTATTAATTCCTAAAGCGTCATTCATAACTGCATGTGTCATTTCATGGGCTATTATACGATCATTATACAATTTTCCATGAATATTATTTCCACTTTCTCCGTCACCTTTTTCAAAATCAGAAATGTCTATATGAAGCTCTAAAACATCAAAAGTTCCACCTACATGTGCAAGTTCTCCATATGGAGTTCCTTCATCTAAAAATATTTGAAGTTTTTTAGTTCCTGTTCCCTCTATTCCGTAGGCATCGTTTATAATTTCTCCAGCTTTCTCAAGCCATCCTGTTTTAAGTCCATTTAAAATATTTTCTCTTACCTCTAAATTTTCCCAACCTGAATTTAAAAGTTTTATTGTATTAAACTCAGTAGTATTACCTATTCTATCCACCTCAGCTATTAACTGATTTATCTCCTTTTGAATATTGTTTCTATCATCCTCTGTATTTGTATCATTAGCTGC
The DNA here is from genome assembly GCA_015059485.1 of Bacillota bacterium. Lineage (GTDB taxonomy): Bacteria > Bacillota_I > Bacilli_A > RF39 > UBA660 > RUG14121. The sequence continues at coordinate 6,113 of SVAH01000026.1, read as the reverse complement.
CTGAACAGATAATTCCCTCATTCTCTGAACTATGGAATGAGTTTCATTTAGTGCTCCCTCTGCAGTTTGAATTAAAGATATTGCATCTTGAGCATTTCTTGATGCCTGCTCTAATCCTCTTATTTGTGCTCTCATTTTTTCAGAAATGGCAAGACCTGCTGCATCATCCCCTGCTCTATTGATTCTAAGACCGAAAGATAATTTTTCTGCAGCTTTTCCTGATTTAACTGTGTTTATCCCCATATTTCTATGTGCATTCATTGCATTTATATTATGGCTTATTATCATGCTATCCCCCTCTATTCTATTTTGGAATTTTTTACTAATAATTTTATCGTTATTTTTATAAAAAACTTCATGCTTTATTCGACATATAATTACTAGTTAAAACAAAATATTTGTAGATTGGATAGCTAAATTGCTTAACCGTCCCCTTATTTTAATATTTTTTTTCTAGATAATTTTTTTAATAATTTCATAGCATAAACTCCCTTAGCTATTAATAGTTCCGTTAATTATTCTTTACTAATATAGCCATATAAGCTAAACTATCATATCCATTATTCTTTAATAATTTTATAATTCCTTGTATATATCTTTCATTATGAAGAATTGCTTTTGAAAAAGATTGTATTATTTTTAAAGTTAAATCATCATTAAGTTCTTTATAGTGTCCCGACACTCCAATCATATGAAGTTTAACCATGCTATAAATCACACATAAAAACATATATGAGTCCCATATGCTCTTATACTTTCCAAAGGGCATAATCTCCATAAAATACTCATTTACCAAGTAATTTTCTAATATGTACTCTTTTTCTTTTATATAGGGTAATACATATTCACTATAATTTTTTTCATATATTTTTAATACTTCCCTTATATCTGCTCCTTCTACATATCCTATTCCTAAAAGAGTTTCTTTTACAACTTCTAAATATCTTTCATTGCTTACTCCTTGGGTTAATTTTTTATCCATAAGTTCCTTTACTAATCTCATTTGTATTTGATTGTTATTGGGTATATTTCTTAATCCATCTTTCATACTTTGATCTTCTATAACACCTTCCATGGTTTCTAAGATAATAGGAATATCTTTGGTTAAATTATTTAAACTTAGTTCCTCTATTTTTTCATATACCATACCTAATATTATCAATCTTTGCCAAAGGGTATAATTTCTATTTTGTAATAATGACAAACTAAACATTCGTATTTGCCAAAAGTATCTCTCTGGTTTATTTAAATATAAATGTCCTTGTGTATCAAAAATTTTATGAACATAATTTGTTGTATCTTCATTTTCTTCAATTTGTTCAAAGATTATTCCATTTGGATTTAATAATGCTAACCTTACCACTTCTGGACAGGACATAGTTGCACTTCTTTCTAACATTCCATCTACTTTATTTATAAATCTAGGATATATCTGACAAGTATTCGATAAAAATTTCTCGCCTAGTTTACTATGTATTTTACATAAATTATCTTCATTTAAAAAAGGACATCTTCCCTTTTCATCCATTTTTATTTTCCCATAAGAAGCATCATTTTTCCCGCTTCTATTTCTATTTACCATATTTTTAAATATTGGTTTTAATTCTTTATCTTGGTTTCTTTTATATTTTAAATAAGTATCTTTATCCAAACTTACTCTCCATCCTATACAACAACTATCCTTACAAGATGAACCTATACAAGTAAATTTTTTCATATATTCTGGCTGTAATATAATTTTTGTTGAATTCGACATAGTATTATCTCCTTGCCTAATAATTTTACTTTTCTCTTTATTTATCGAGAATTTATATATTAACTTTAATTTGTATATTTTCAAAAACACATATAAATATATCTACTGAACATAATTTATGGTAATTATGCTGATAATATAAGCAATAATTAATTGTACATATGTATTAAAGCTTTACTTCACTAAATCATAAAATTATAAATATAATGAGGTTCTATATGAAAAATATAAAGTATAAAAATTACAAATTAAATACCATACAAAAAAATATAATAATAGGAAGCATTTTAGGAGATGCAAATCTAGCCATGTATGGCAGAAGTATAAATGCTTATTATAGAGAACATGGTTGTGATAAACAGATATCTTATAGAGAATGGAAACTTAAATATTTAAAAAACTTAGACTTTAAAATAAGATACAATGAAAAAATACCTTCTTTAGTATCTCCATCACACCCTATCTATACAAATTTATATAATTTATTTTATATAAATAATGTAAAAACCATAACAAAAGATAATATAAAATTAATTACTCATCCTATAGCTTTGGCTTGCCTTTATATGGATGATGGTACTTTAGTTATGGATATTAATACTAAGAAAAATAATATATACATATTTCCTAGAATAGCAATTTACACACTATGTTTTACAAAGGAAGAAAACCAAATTTTAATAAATCATATAAAAAAAGTATTTGATATAAATTTTAAACTTAAATATAGTCCTTATGGTAAAAATTATTTATTAGAATTAAATAAAAGAAATGAAATAAAAAAATTTATAGACTTAGTTAAACCCTATGTATGTGAAGTTGATTCTATGCTATATAAAATAGATTTAGAAAATAGACTAAAAAAACAATATGATGTATTATCAAAAAAATATCCCCTAAAAAATATAATTATATCTTCACTTACAGTAGAAAATAATAACTATAGTTTAGAAGATGAAAAACTAATAATAAAATTAAAACAAAATAATGTAAAAGATAGGGAAATAGCTACTATTTTAAATAGATCTTATTATGGATTAACAGATAAAATAAGACGCTTGAGAAAAGAAGGTAAACTATAAAAAAGAGTCAAGAAATAAAATTTCCTGACTCTTTTAAGTATTATATTATCTTCTAAGGAAACTCGACTCCTTCAGTCGCCGAGTAAGTTCGAATAACTAAATCACAGATTTAGATTCTCACTTATCTTAATAATTGAAGAACTCCTTGAGGTGCTTGGTTAGCTTGCGGACCATCAAATAGCTTTCACTACTTGCCAGACTATATCTTCAACCTTTCATAATTGTGAATTAATGTTGTTTTCAATCCTCAATTATCTTCGGTTGTCGGGTACTTCGAGGGCACCTCTGCCCCTACAGACCTCATAAACATATAATTAACAATTAATAATGAACAATGAATAATTTAGGTTGAAATTCCTTAGGGAATTTCTTCATTTATTTTTAATTGTTAACTACTTAGCCCGTTCGTCTTAGTCGTTGAACCTTCTCCAACCTTTCGGTACAGGAGCTTGGCTGCTGATTATCCAATCCTTGTACTTTTTAACCTTTCACACTTATGTTTTCACATTATGTTGTAGGGTACAAGGCTCTTAGGAAGTTCCAGCAATTCACCCGATTTTCAATAAAGGTTACCCTTTAAGGGACCCTTAAATAATATCACCTTACCTAAGTAGTTGTAAAACTCCTTGTGGTGCATTATTTGCTTGAGCCAACATTGCTTGAGCAGCTTGTTGTAAGATATTACTCTTACTGAAGTTCATCATTTCTTTAGCCATATCTACGTCTCTAACTCTTGATTCTGCCGCTTGTAAGTTTTCTGAAGAGTTGTCTAAGTTAGCTATAGTGTGTTCTAATCTATTTTGGTATGCACCAAGTTTAGATCTTTCGGCTGAAACATTTTCAATTGCTTTGTTAATTGTAGTGATAGCAGCTGATGCAGTCTTTTGTGAAGAAACATTTATACCTAAATCCTTATTTGTTACTCCAGCTGTTACTGTAGTATCGCCTGGTTCTGCATCTAAGCCTGCAGTTAAGTCAGTACCGTCTGCTATTTCTATTTTTACTAAACCTGTAGATTCTAATGCTTTTACAACATCACCTTTTGTAGCAGTGATTTTTCCAGCATTAGTACCATCACCTTCAGCTTGTGCTAATGTAATTGTAATAGTTTTTCCATCATCGCTTACTTCAGCTTTAGTTTCTTCAACTGCTGCAGCATCTTTATCCCTTAGCTCAGTATATTGAATTTCAACTTCATTTTCAGTTAAATTCTTAACTCCTACTCCATCTACACCTTCTACATCAACCTTGTCACCAATAATTCCAGCTACTCCCAATTTTTCAGCACCCATATTTTCAATTTTTAATGTAATATCTTGTCCCGCATTAGCTCCTATATGGAATTTACCCTCAAAGCTTCCTTCTAAAAGTTTTTGTGTATTAAACTCTGTAGTATCAGAAATTCTTGTAAGTTCTTGTGATAATTGATCAATTTCCTTTTGTATTTCACTTCTATCTACTGCTACATTTGTGTCGTTAGCAGATTGAACTGCAAGTTCTCTCATTCTTTGTAAAATTGAGTGTGATTCTGTTAAAGCACCTTCTGCTGTTTGAATTAAAGAAATACCATCTTGAGCATTTCTTGAAGCTTGGTTAAGACCTCTTACTTGTGCTCTCATTTTTTCGGAAATAGCAAGTCCTGCTGCGTCATCTCCTGCTCTGTTTATTCTTAAACCTGAGCTTAATTTTTCAGTAGCCTTTCCTGTTTGTCCTATGTTGATTCCCATTTGTCTGTGCGCATTCATTGCGTTTAAGTTGTGATTAATAATCATTTTTACATTCCTCCTTGATTTTTGAATAGTGAACTTCCTTGCTCACCATTTTCTTTTTATTTATAGTTAAGACTTTATGTCTTACTAACTTTTTCAGAGGACAATTGACAGAGGACAGAGGACAATGATGGTTGATTTTCTTCCGCTATGCTACAGAAAATCTTTAATTATTCCCCTTAATTTAGCGACTGTGTCGCAAGCCGATAGGCTGAGTCCTTTATCAATTATCCAATATTCTTAAGTTTTTCTTAGTTGTTTTAACAATTGTATTTAATATTTTGTTTAATTCTTTACATTCAACAAGTATTGTTCTCGATGCGGTAGCATCAATATACTTTGTGGCAATTAAAAGTTCTAACCAATATTCTGTTTCAGAGGCTTCTTTGAGAGCAATATTCATTTTATTTAAAAAATCTCTCTTACTCTGTGCCTCTAGTCCTTCTTTTATATTTGCTCCTATACTTGTACCTGAACGAAGAATTTGTTTTGAAAGTACATATTCATTTTTCTTATCACTTAAGTATTTATATAAATTAACAATTCTCTTGGAAAAAGCAAATGCTTTTTCGTAAGTTAAGTTTTCTTTCACTTTCCGACCTCCTAAATTCATCTATATACTATCTAGAATTTTAGACTTTTTTTGATGAATTTATTCAGTTGGTTTTATGGTTTTTATTATACCATATTCTTATTGTATTTCAATACATTTTCTTATTTAATAATTATTGTTTATAATTATTAATTTTAATGGAAATTCCTTTGAGAACCTATTCCATCATTTTCAATTCTCAACTATCAATTTTCAATTTAACTCTAAATTTAACTCTACTTACTTTATCGTTATTACTTTAGTTTACTTTAGAATTTTTTAAATTATTTTTTATTTTCTTATTGGTTAATATGATATTCGGTTAGTTTTTATATTACTTTAGGACTTTAAAAAAATTATTTAATAATTTTTTTAAAGTCCTAATTGAAAATGGAAAGTGGAGAATGATGGTTGATTTTCTTTTGGTTTGGCAAATTAAAAAAATAAAATAAATTGGAATAAAAAAATAAGGCCTTACGGCCTTTTTTGGGGAGTTCTAAAGACAATTTGCCTTTAGAACTTGTGGGATCAGTTTTAATTTAATTATAATATATTTCTGTATATTTATATTATATAACATATTTTAAAAAAATTCAATGTTTTTTTAACTTTTTATACAAAATTTTTATAATACCTGACAATTGACAGAGTACAGAGGGCAATTTTTAATGAACAACTAACAATGAATAATGAACAATTTAGGAGGAAGAACCTCCTTAATTATTCACTGTTCATTATTCATTGTTCATTGCTCTAATGGTTCGTTGCTTAAATTTTTCTACTAAATATTACACTTTTATTCTGTGTATTATATCCATTGTTAGCATTTCTTCTTAAATTTATATCGTCTAATTGTTTTCTTATTTTTATTCTTTCTTTTTCTACGGTTTCTTCTAGTTCTTTATTTAAATCTA
>SVAH01000005.1 GCA_015059485.1 Bacillota bacterium | reverse complement strand
TATCTCGTAACTTAATTATAATACAATTTTATAAAAAAGAAAAGACTGTTTTTATTTGTCAACAGTCTGAAAGAACTTTTATATAAAGTTCTTTTTTTCTTTATTTAAATTCCCATTGTTATAGTTTTATAATTCTTTTTTACATAATCAAAAAAATCTGCTTTTTTTATATCTTTAGTTACAGTTACATCTTCTTCTGATATTATTTTTCCTTCTTTATCTACTATTTCTGCTTTACCTACTACTTGTCCTTTTTTTACTGGTGCTTCGACTTCTTTTATTTTAATCTTAACAGTATAATCTTCTTCTTTTTCGTTAATTTTTTTTAAAATAGTAGAATCTTTCAGTAATACCAAATTTACATTATTATCTTTTCCTTTTAATACTTTTACATTTCCAAGAATTTTATCTTTAGGCATTACCATTTCTATCTTATAATTATTAAAACCATAGTTTAACATATTAGTAGTATCCTTACTTCTTAAATCAGATGTATCTACCCCCATTACAACCGATAATAGTCTCATATTTTTCTTTTTAGCAGTTGTTGTTACACAATACTTGGCTGTTGATGTAAATCCTGTTTTTAATCCATCTACTCCATCGTAAAATCTAACTAATTTATTAGTATTTACAAGCCAAGTAGATGAGCCATCATTCTTTTTTAGATAATCTTCATATATACTTGTAAATTCTAAAATACGCTCATGTTTTAATAGCTCAAGAGCTATTGTTGCCATATCTCTAGCTGTTGAATAATGTCCTTCAGTATCAAGTCCATGTGGATTTTTGAATACTGTATTTTTAAGTCCTAACTGTTTTGCTTTATCATTCATCATTTTAACAAATTCATCTACACTACCTGCTGTATATTCTGCCATAGCAACTACTGCATCATTTCCTGATGCAACAGCAATACCTTTAAGTAAGTCTTTAACTTTATATGTTTCTCCTGCTTCTAAAAATATTTGTGAGCCACCCATATCGGCAGCATTTTGTGATATTTTAACATCATCTTCAAATGATATTTTTTCTTTATCTATTTTTTCCATAATAAGTAACATACTCATTATTTTAGTCATAGATGCTGGCGCTAGTTTTTCATCTGAATTATTTTCAAATAACACTTTACCTGTTGATGTCTCTAGTAATATTGCACTTTTAGAATTAGGAGCCAAATTTTCCATAGCATTCGCATTAAAATTTAAAGTCATACACATTATTATTGTAAATAATATTTTTTTCAAAATAAAAACACCTCTTAATAAAGAGTATGTTTAATTTAAAAATTCATAACATTTTTATGTTATTAAGTTCTTTTTAAAAATATTTTTGAAATAAAAGCTGAAATATTTTTAGTAATATTAAACTTATTTGAAATTTTAGTAAAAGCTTCATTAAAATGATTTACTTCTCTTTCTAAATGATCTAGTACTTTATCTACTTTTTGCTCTAGTGAAAATAGTTTTACTTCTAGTACTATTACAGCTATTAAAGATATAATTCCAAGTATATAAAGTACAAGTTGAAAATATATTTTTGCTTCCATATTTCAGTATCCTTTCATAAATATTATTGACTATTAATTTAAAAAAATACACTTATAGTTATTTTTTTATAATCATTAAATAATCTAACTTATTAAAATTAAAAAGATAGAATTCTAGCATTCTACCTTTTCAAATCTATATTCTTGTTTAATATCAGGATATTTTTCATGATCAACTTTTGACATAAACATTTCAAGTGATCTTATCCACACTTCACCATCATGTTCATATACAACCATTTCTTCTAAAGATTCAGAATCTTTTCCAATTGCTATGATTGTAACTTCCATTCCTTTAAAATGTTTATATTTTTCACCTTTTTGTGGTTTATTCATCTTTTTTTCCTTTTTTGAATAATCCTTTTTTAGTCTCTTTCTTTTCTACTTTTTTATCTTTCTTATCATCTTTAGAATCTTTTTTCTTATCTTTACCAGCTGGTATAGGTAGAGTTTCTTTACGAGATAAGTTTAATCTACCGCGATTATCATATCCTAGTGCTTTAACTCTTATTTCATCTCCAACTTGGAATAAGTCACTAGCTTTTTCAATTCTTTCATGTGCAAGATGAGATACATGGCATAATCCTTCACAACCAGGCCATAATTCTACAAAGCATCCGAAGTCTTCAACTTTAACTATTTTTCCAGTATATATTGCTCCTTCTTCAACTTCTCTTACAACGCTTTCAATCATTTCTTTTGTCTTTTCAATTACTTCTTTATCACTATGATAAATTGTTACTTTTCCATCATCATCTAAATCTACTTTAACTGCATCTTTATCTGTTACTGATTTAACATTACTAGACTCTAAAATAATCTTAGTAATCATATCTCCACCACGTCCGATAACATCCTTAATTTTTTCAGGTTTGATATAGAACATTTCAACTTTTGGAGCATATTTAGATAATTCTTTTCTTGGTTCTTCAATTACATTATACATAAAATCTAATATTTCCATACGAGCTTTTTTAGCTTGAGCTAAAGCTTCTTTTAAGATATCTTTAGTAACACCTTTTATTTTAATATCCATTTGAAGTGCTGTAACACCCTTTTTAGTTCCAGCAACTTTAAAGTCCATATCTCCCATGTGATCTTCAAGTCCTTGAATATCTGTAAGAATCGTATATTTATCTGATGTATTTGATGTAATAAGTCCCATTGCTATTCCAGCAACTGGTGCTTTAATAGGGACACCTGCAGCCATTAGAGATAAACATCCGGCACAAATTGTTGCTTGTGATGATGAACCATTAGATTCAAGTATTTCAGAAACTACACGAACTGTATATGGGAATTCTTCTTCTGATGGCATTACTTGTGCTAAAGCTCTTTCTCCTAAAGCTCCATGACCAATTTCTCTTCTTCCTGGTGCTCCATATCTTCCTGTTTCACCAACTGAGAATTGTGGGAAGTTATAATGTAACATGAATCTCTTTTGATCTTCAATTCCAAGTCCATCAAGTATTTGATGTTCTCCTAAAGCTCCAAGTGTAGTTGTTGCAAGAGATTGAGTTTCTCCACGAGTAAATACTGCACTACCATGAGTTCTAGGTAATATATCAATATATCCACTAAGAGGTCTTATTTCATCCATCTTTCTTCCATCTGGTCTGATTTTCTTTTCAGTAATTAATCTTCTTACTTCTTCACCTTCAATTAAATCTACAACTTTTTTAACATCTTTTAACTTTAATTCTATTTCTTCATCTTCTGCATATATTTCACTAAAGTTTTCTAATGTTCTTTCTTTTACTTCATCAATTGCAGCATATTTTTCTAATTTATCTTTTATTTGGATAGCTTCAAGCATATCTGAAGTCGCGTATTCTCTTACTGCTTTATCTATTTCTTCATCAATCTCAGCAAGTGGAAGTTCTACTTTTTCTTTTCCTATTTCATCAATAATTTCTTGTTGAAATTTACATAGTTTCTTAATATTTTCATGTCCAAACATAATAGCTTCAAGCATATCTTTCTCTGATAATTCTTGTGCTCCAGCTTCAACCATACAAACAGCATCTTTTGTTCCTGCTACAGTTAAATTTAATGTAGACTTTTCTAGTTGCTCTACTGTTGGATTAATAATAAATTCTTTTCCGATTTTACCAACTACAACTCCTGCTACAGGTCCATCAAAAGGTATATTTGAAAGTCCTAAGCATAATGATGAACCAAATAACGCTGCCATTACTGGTGAATTATCTTGATCAACTGACATTACAGTATTTACTACTTGTATTTCATTTCTTAATCTTTCATCAAACATTGGTCTTATTGGTCTATCAATAATTCTTGCAGCAAGTGTTGCTTCATCTGTAGGTCTTGATTCTCTTTTAATAAATCCACCAGGAATTTTACCTACTGAATATAATTTTTCTTGATATAAAACTGTTAATGGAAAAAAGTCAGATGTTATAGTATTTTTACCCATTACACATACAGATAAGATAACTGTATCTCCATATCTTACTAAAACAGAACCATTAGCTTGTTTTGCAAGTTCTCCTGTTTCAACCGTTAATTTTCTTCCAAGAAAGTCTAATTCATATATTTTCTTCATATCTTTCTACTCCTTTACTATAAAAAAAATGGGCGTCTTAAAACCAAAGCGCCCATTAGATTATTTTCTAATATTTAATTTCTTAATAATTTCTCTGTAAGCTACTACATCATTCTTCTTTAGGTAATCTAAAAGTTTTCTTCTACGTCCAACTTTCATTAATAATCCTCTTTTAGAATGAAAATCATGAATATGAACTTTTAAATGTTCAGTTAAATCATTAATTTCTTTTGTAAGAATTGCAATTTGAACTTCACTAGATCCACAATCTTTTTCATTCTTTGCAAATTCTTTAATGATTTTTGCTTTTTCTTCTTTAGTCATTATTTGTTCCTCCTTATATTAAATTGGTTCAAACTGAGTCATAAATCAAGGTCCTTTATAACCAAGTAAGAACTTCTTAATACATTATATTACAAAATATTATAAAAATCAATAACTTATTTACAATATATTTACAAAAAAACATAAGTCATTAAACCTATGTCTCTACTTAAACTGAATAGAATTTATGATTCCCATATAATATGCTTTACACAAACTTTCATTTGCATTTGCACCAACAGTATACTCAAACAAATATGTTTCTTCATTATTACTTATTGATGCATAATATATTTTTTCACCATTATTTTCTCTTAAGAAATTTTGCCATGTTAATCCACTTCTTGCATTAATATCTTCCACTGTATTAATTTTATAATATTTTGAAAGATCATTTAACAACTTTTTAGAATCTTTATAATCTTTAGTAATACCTAAACTAAACTTACAATAAGTACTATCATCATTTTCGTCAGTAAACTTAATATATTCATACTTTGAATTACTATTACTATCAGTTGGAGTAAATATCATCAAATATTGCATTGTAAACTTATCTTCTAAAGAAATATCCTCTACATATTTTAAGTTTGATAAGTCTATTTTTTCTTTTTCATTATTCTTTTTACTATCATTATTAGTTTCATCACTATTATCGCTCTTAGAAGCAGCATTATTTAATGATTTAAATAAATTATTCTTAATTTCATCTGCATCAATTGGAAATAAAGAATTAAATGAAATAGTAAATACTATACCAATAGCAATTGAAACACCTATTGCAAGTCCTATTGATGTTCCACCCTTTTTGGCACATAATTTTCTAAGTTCACTAACTGAAATAACTTTATTCTTCTTTTTGATTTTATCAATTTTACCTTTTGCATTTTTTATATAAATACTATTGAATAAAAACAATAATACTATTGAAACAATAAAATTTATTCCAAAAGCAATTGTTATTAAGACTGGATTATATATAATTGAAAGATACATTAAAGCCATTTCAAGAAAATATATCAATATACCAGCAATTACCATTTTTCTATAAATCATATAAAATGAACTAAAGAAAAAGGCTGCAAAGTTTATTTTTTTGTTTGTCATTTTTTCATAATTTTTTCCAATGTAATCTTCTAATAAATCATCTGTAGAAATCGTACTTTCGGCTGGTGATGATATCATCATATCTGGTTTTGGAACAGCGTTTAATAAATCATCTGTACTTGAAACTGATAGTTGCTCTACTGGCTTTATAAAACTCTGTTTTTCACCTTGATTATTCATCAAATTATCAATTGGAAGTGAAGAAGAAGTTACAGCAGGCTCTTGATTAACAGTTTCTTGTTGTGGCTGACTAACAAATTTACTTCCATCTGCTTCCTTTATATTTGATACTTCATTGTCTAATTTTTTTTCTGCTGAAATCATAGTATTTTGAGGCTGAGCGACACTAGGAGACGCAGATACTTGTGGAGCTTGTACTTGTACTCCTTGATTTAAACCTGGAATAGTTTCTGCCTGCAAATTTCGATTATTAACAGCATTAATACTGTTATTTGAAACATTAGCAGAACTTGCAACAACTTGAGGTGGTTGTTGCATAACTGTTTGAGCTATTGGTACACCATTCTGGGCAACAATCTGCTCAGAAGGTACACTATTTTGAACAGGTACAGTTTGATTAGTTACATTAGTATTTAATGTATTATTATTTTGATTATCCATTACTAGTCACCTCTTTATTCTTTAAAAATTACTATTAATCACCAAAGAAATCATCAAAAAATTCATCATCTGTAACAATATTATCATTTACTATTACACTATCAACATCAACATTTATTTTTGGTTGAGCAGTTTGATTAGCTTTTTCTATACTTTCAACAGGACGATTATTTTCAACAGCTTTACTTTCAATAGCTAAATTATCATCATCCTCAACTATACTAGAATCTTCTTTTGATATAATTTCTTTTTCATTTTCAGAGTTATTATCATTAGTATTTTCATTATTAATTTTATTATTCTTTTCTCTTTCTTCCTCTTCATCAAGTTCTTTTAATCTTTTATCAATGTCTGCCATTACTTTATCAATATCCATACTAGACATAGTATTTGGCTTAAATGGGCTTGGCATCGAAGATGCAAATGGATTTGAACTTGTTCCACCAAAAGGTGATCCACCAAAAGGAGATCCACCTCCAAATGGTGTTGGACCAAATGGTGATCCTCCGCCAAAAGGACTTGGCATTCCACCAGCACCATTTTCTGCATTTTCCATCATTTGTTTTCTTTTTTCTTCAGAAACAAACTTTTTTAAATCAAATAAATGAACTGGTTCTTCTTCTCTTGTTGGGAAATCTATATCTTGTTTTTTTATGCCCCAATCAACTGCAAAATCAGCTTCTAACTTTGTTCTAAAAGGAAATTTTCTACTTCTTAAAAGTAAAGCTTCACCCATTTTAAACTTCTGTAAATCAGTTACAGTTATAAGTGGTGTTGATGCTGTTTTGTCTTTTTCTTTAGATTTAACTTCACCACAAATTTTACTAATTTCTTCAAGAGCAGCAATTTCTGTTGATAAAAGATATATAGTATTATTACAGTTTCCCTTTATAACTTGTGCTACTTCTTGTCCATATACATCATTTAACTGTGCATAGTTTTGAATGATAAATGTCATACGTATATCACGGCTTCGTGCAGCTGATACCATTGAATCAACATCACTAAGTGGTGGCATATTTGCAAACTCATCAAGAATAAAATTAGTTCTAACTGGAAGTTTTCTTCCTTCACAATGATTAGCAACATCTACTAATGTTTCATAACATTGTTTAATAAATATAGTAAGCAAACTATGATATGTAGTTTTTTCATCATGAATTATCATAAATACTGCTGTTTTTTCAGTTCCAATTTTACTCATATCAAAATCACTATATGATAACATTTCAGACAATTTTTCACGAGATGAAAATAATCTTATCTTTTGTTTAAATGTAGATTCAATACCACCTTTAGTATCATTCGGAGCATTGATAGTTCCTGATGCTAATGTATATGCAGTTGAAGATTCACCTTTTAATTTAAAGTATTCATTAATATAATGACTTGCACCAAATCTTTCATTTCCAACTGTACTCATTAAGTTTATTGAATTTAAATTTACTTCTTTTTCTTCCGCATCCATGAAAAGGCCCATAGCAAGGCCTGAAAAATAATCTGCTGCTGACTTTTCCCAGAAAGGTTCACCTTTATTATTTGGATCATATAAAATATTTTGAGCTACGTCATCTAAAAGTTCTGTAGCTTTATCAACATTTCCTTCTTTATAATATTTATATGGAAGGCCTAATGGATTCCAAGAATTTCCTCTTTGAGGATCTCTAAAATTTAGAACAATAATATTATATCCACGTCTTTTAAGTTCAGCTGCAGAATCATGATACAACTCGCCTTTTGGATCAGTTATAATCATACTTTGACTATTTTTAGCAAGCAATTTAACCATTGGCTTAACAACAGATTCAGATTTACCACTACCAGTAGTACCTAAAATCAAATTATGATATTGACTATTATCAACCCAAACTTTTCCTTTTTCCCATAAAAGTGGAATTCCTGCACCATCAATTGTCTCATCAGATGGATTAATCATCATAACACCTTTATCCTCTTTTATTTCTTTAGGTTTAGCCCATCTTGAATAACCTTTTTCTTCTTTTTCGCCAATATTTATAAGTCCTTTTCCATTTTTGTCTTTACTAAATACATAAGAGGATACACTTGCAAATATAACGATCAATGAAATAACAAACATTCCAAGTGTTAATGGTAAAAAACGTAATGTAAAAGCTTTAAAAGGAAGTAAACCATAAAATGTTCCACGATTTGCAAATGATTCAAAATTTAAAATTGCAATTGCACATAAATACAACAATAAGAAACAAAATGTTGCAAATATTATTAAATCTTTTTGTGTAATTCTAAATTTCATTTTGACAACCTCCAACTCATTATATATTATACTATATTTTATTTTAATTTTAAATATCTAATTAATTACAACAGTATAATTCATTATACTTTTTTCTTGGAATTCGTATTTATTATTATTTTCATCAATTATTATAAATGTACTAGTATTATTTCCATAATAGCAATTTTTCATAACTGAACTAAATTGATATTTTTCTATTTCACTTTCTTTTTTCACATTATTTGTAATTTTAATTTTTTCACTTGAACTCATCATAACATAATCAGCTAAATATATTCTACATATATCCTGGGTATTAACCATATTTACCCCTTCATATGTATTATAATTATTTTTGGTGATATTTATTTTTGTCATATCTTTTTCTAACTTTTTAATTGGTTTAACTGTATAAATTAAATTATCATAATCGACACCAACTAAAAATTTTACTTCTTCTTGTATTATATTATTTGAATAAGTGTCACTAATATTTCCAGACATATAATATATTATAATTCCCTGAGTCTGTTCATAACTACGTAATTCTTTTATTTTATATTCATACTCTTCATTATTGAATTCTAAAAAATCAAAAACATTATTTTCAGTTATATTATTCTTTTTTATATAATCACTAGATAATAATTCTATAACTATACTTGCGTTTTTTTCTGTTATAAAATTATTAATATTTTTAGATATGAAAAAGTATGTATGATAATCATCTACTTCTTTATACTTATTATATATTTCATCTTTTTCAATATTGTCAGCATTATTATTTTCATTTTTTGAAAATAATAATGCTAATACCGTAAATAATAAAATAGGTACTACAAATATTGATATTTTAATTATATCAGATTGAGAAATTTTCTTCATAATCTATATTCCCTTCTAATTACAGCCATTTTGTGCCATTTGAAGATATTGATTTTGTATTCCAACGGCATCACGTCTTTGTATACAATACTGTTCACCAGGTACTTCAAATTTCATACACCATTCATAAGCTAGATTAGATGGAGTACCACCAGAAACCATAATTTTATTAGCATTTACTGCTTGGCTATTACCACCCTGAATTTCCCATAACAAGAACGATATTTGTGTTTCAATTGTATATGGATTTGGATAAGACATCAAATTATTTTTTCTTCCAAAACACCATTGTGCTATTCCTACACAGCCAATACCGTTAACTGTCGCAGGATTAAATGCAGTATTTTCATGATGGAAATTTGTTAAAACTCCAGCAATAGCTTCATTTGAATATCCTAGTCCTTTTAAAGCTAAACAAATACTTTTAGGATTATTACCAGTATTTATTACACCGCCAAAGTTTAATTGAGTACTACAATTTGGTGTAGGATCTGATTGAGAAATATAATTCAAAGGATCTACTGGAACATCATTTGGTCTGACTTCAAAATGTAAATGTGGACCGGAACTAACTCCTGTATTACCTGATAAAGCAATTACATCTCCTTGATTAACAGACTGTCCTTCGTGAACTTTAATTCCATCAGCTTTTAAATGCCCATATCTTGTTATAATGCCATTACCATGATCTATATAAACTGCATATCCATAACCTGTTGCTGCTCCTGCTTTTATTACTGTTCCACTTGCTGCCGCTAATACATTTGTTCCTTCAGGAACTGCAATATCCTGTCCTTTATGATACGTAGAAGCTCCTGCTGTTGGAGCATTTCTTGGACCAAATCCAGATGACATACGACCTACCCCACCTTCCAAAGGCCACCAAAAACAATTACCACCTGTAGCAACAACAGCGGATTGCATTTTTCTAAGTTCAGTGTCATAGCCATAATAATATTTTAATGTTCTAAATGTAGTATATTCATGAGTATGTTTTGTTATTAAGTATTTTGCACTAAACAAACTCATTCCTTGTGGTTGACATTCATTTCCATATTTTCCACTTCTATTATGATCGCCATCTGGAACATTATCTTCTACCCAATCACTTGGTATTGCAAGCCTCTCTTCTTCATTTTCTTGAAGCATATTATATCTAAATATTTTTTTATTCTCAATTTCAGTCTTATCTTTATAACAAAAATAATCATAATAATTTCCACCTGACATATCAAGTAATTGCTCATCTTTAGTAATAATAATACCTCCTGTTGTTGAAACTGCAGACGAAACATCTTTGCTAATATTATCAGATGTATAATTTTGAGGATTCCTATATGCTGGATTTTTATTTTCATTATTCCATATTCTACATAATGGGCTTGCTATTCCTAAAGCAAAGGTCCTTGATGCTATTGCAGCCACTTCAAAAGTTTTTGAATCATTTACATCTATTGCTTCAGCTTGAACAACACCCTTTACATAATCTTCAATTTGAATATTTTGATATTCCCATCTATTAAAAGTTTCTCCATTAACTTTAACTTGTTCTTCAAGATCTACATCATCTATATCTGAAACAGTATCCCCAGTTTTTCTATCATCTTCTTTAATTAATACTATTTCATTACATAACGATAAGCCTTCTACTGATGGGACCTCAGAATATTCTGTTATTCTTTGTCCAACAAGGTCCATATCAGATACTAATACGAATAAAAAATAAATTGAAATTCCAGCTAATACTATTAATACAAATACCCCCAACATTGCCATTGGATTTTTCATAAAGAATGAAGCTATTCCTTTTAATCTTTTTATTCTTTTAGCTTTTTCTTGAACATCTTTCTTTTTTTTCTTTAATTCTTCTATTTCATTATTATTATCTAAATTTGAATTTTCATTAGCAACATTATTTGGTTCACCATCATTTTCTTCCAAACTATTACCATTTATTTTTTTTGAAACTGGATTCACTTTTTTTCCTGGAACATTAAACGCACTATTATTTATCCTTGGCACAGATGCTGCACTGGCACCATTTAACATTTTTCTATTTCCTAGTGTCCCCGGTAACGCCATTGGATTTTGTAACCCTTTAGTTTGTTTTAATTGAGAGTTATTAGGTTGATTTATACCATTTTTATCTGAGGCTTTTAAATTATTACCACTATTTTGAGAATTACCCCCAAAGTTTCCTAATCCTGAAGGATTTGATGATGTTGGTACATTTGAACTTGGGGTTGTAGATGGCATTTTTGGAGTTTGAGATGGTGATGGAGATTGTGTTGGATTTTTTCCTCCTCCAGCTGTACTTAAAGCTTTATCTGCAACATTTGTAGCTCCACTATCTTTTAATTTTTTTGAAGCTTCACCTGCTTTTCCACCAGTTAATTTATTTGCTGCCTTGCCTATAGTTGAACCAGCTGCTTTTTCTAAACCTTGTACCGCTTTACCAGCAACTGGCGCATTTCTAATTTTTTCATATTGCCCACCTGTAAAATAATCAGCAGCACCTCTTGCAGCTAAAGAACCCACTTCATTAGCTGCTTGCTGTTCTTGTTGTTTTTTTACTTCGTTAGGAGATTGTTGACTATTATTTTGATTGTTTTGATTATTAGAATTATTATTCATAGTCCAACACCTCTATTTCAAGTTAAATTATATCATATAATTACTAATTTGAAAACAAAGAAAAAGTCTTTAAACTTGAAATTTAAAGACTTTTTTATAAACTTCTTCCAATTGCTACTTCAGGTTCTAAATCACAGGCTGTACCTGCATTTATAGTTCCATTTACTGTTTTATTTAAAACATAGTTACTTTCATTAGAATCTAAATGTCTAATTTTTCTATATGCCCATTTAATACCTTTTCCCATTTCTTTAAACATATCCTTAATTGAAGGTCTATATTCACATTCACTGGCATTTGAAGATTTCATTTCACTTTCATTTTCCTTAACAAAAGATTTCAATTCTTTTTTGTTAACTATAGGATTTAATAGTTTATCTTCTTTATTCTCTTTTTCTTTATTTTCTTTCTTTATGTTATCAATATATTTTTTTAATTTTGATTTAACATCTTCTTTATTTTTGATTTCACTAGCATCTACTTTAGCTTCTTCTTTTTCTTCAATATTTTTCTTAGTTTCAATTTTCTTTTGTTCTTCTTTTTTCTTTTCTTTAACAACTTTTATTGTTTCTTCTTTTTCTTCAGTTTTAACTTCTTCAACTTTTGATTCATTTTTTAAAGACTTTTTCTTCATTGTTTCTTTTATTAAATAATCACATTCACACTTAAAGTCTTTCATTGTCATATACATCAAATCTTCAAGTTCTAATTCCATGCCACCAGCTAATCTTGTTAAAGCTTCCTCACTAATGTAAGGTCTTATTTCTAAAGTTTCCTTCAAAGTCATCTTCATAAACTTTTTATAATCAACTTCTAAATATTTAGCTAATTCTACATAATATTTTTTTTGTGTGTCTTCTTTTCTTTTAAATAATTTCACCTAAACCACCTTTTCTTTCTGAAATTTAATGTATTATACTACTTTTTCATACAAATGTCTAGTTTTTAAAAAAATAAGCCTAATTTTAGGCTCATTTTCTACTTTCAAATATATTTAATATCATTTCTAAAAGATAATTATCAGTTATTTCAACTAAATTATTATCATCTTTTTCATATACATAAGTATCTTCTAAAATATCATTTCCATCATTATTAAACTTTGCAACTCTTACATATTTTTTGTTTTGAAAGTCTATTTCATCAACAATGATAAGTCTAAGTCCATTCTCAAGTTCAATAATTTCCATATTATTATTCAATACTATAATCCTCCACCAGCTCCAAATGAATCTAGTTCTTCTTGAGTTACTACTACATTTATACGCATTCTTTTATTTCCACATATAAATAATCCTTCACCTTGATTATAATACTTAATTCCTTCTTTTTCACTGTCATTTAAATCTATTAGTTTTCCTAAGTCTTCAACAGCTTGTTTACGAAGTCCCATAACCAAATAGTATGAGGCATTATCAAATATTGCTTTTCCATGCACTATTACATTTGGTGCAGCAAAGTCTGTTGGTTGTTGTGTAATAATTATAGTACCAGTATTGTACTTACGAGCACGTCTTTGAATTTGAGCAAGGAATTCTGCACCAAGTTCATTTCTATTAGAAAGTAGTACATGTGCTTCATCAACATACATAACTGTATCAACACTTTTATCAAGACATTGACCCCAAGCATATTTTAATATATTAAAGAATAATGCATTTTTAATATTTTCATCACTATTCATAAGTTCTCTTATATTAAATACTATAAAATCACTTTCTATATTTAATGTTGTTTTACCAGTAAAGAAATGTCTAAGTTCACGAACTAAAGGTCTAATTTTAAGTTCAAGACGTTCCATAACATCTCTTTCACGAGTTTTATCAGGCATCGATAATAATCTTCCCTTTACTGTCGCATATACATCATCAAATGTTGGAAAATCATCACTTGTTAATGTTTTAAAGTCTGTATTTTCATCTATTTTATAACGTTTATATGTATCTTGTACAACTTCAGAGAACATATTTAAAACATCTTCTTCAATTGATGGAGTATAATACTTCATAAATGCTTTTAATGTTAATAATGAACTAGATAAAATTGTATGCCCTAAACCTTCAGTCATATCTTCTTCATCAATATCAACAACGATTTCAAGTGGATTAATCATTCCCATTGCTCCACCTTTACCAAGATCTAAGAAATCTCCACCCATGTTTTTTGCCATCTCTGCAAGTTCACCTTCTGGATCTATACAAACAACTTTATATAAATTTCTTAAATGACTTCTAATAAGTAATTTTGCTGCAGTTGATTTACCACTACCTGATGTACCTAATATGATAATATTAGCATTATTTCTGTTATTTTCTTTTTTTATTTTATATAAGAATTGGTTAAACAATACAACACCACCAGAGAAATCTACACCAAATAATGTACTATTTCCTGGATCTTTAATACTATCAAATATAAATGGATACATTGCTGCCATTGTTATTGATGGAATTGGAGTTCCAACTCTATCTTCCACATCTTGTTTAGGGAATATTGGAAGTATTGATTTTAATACTTTTTCTTGTTCAAACATTAATGGAATTGCTCTCATTCCCATACCATCAATATAATTTCTTAACTGCATTTTTTTCATTTCCAATTCTTCTTTATTATCTGCTGATACAAATAAATGCATTTGGAAATCAAAAATACGTGCTTGAGTTCTTGCAAGTTGTTGAATAAATACTTCTAATGATTCATAATCTTGTCTAATTCTTTCTTGGATTGTTCTATCATTTTCTGATTGAAATCTTTGTTTTAAATCAGCTATTTCTTTATTTAACATTCTTTGTAATGTTGAAAATTCAATTGGTATATGTTTAATTGCTAATTTAACACCAGAAAAATTAGTTAAGTTAGCAAGATAACCTTCATAAATAGATTTTGGATATGAAACTACTGTAAGAATTGTACAATATTTACCACTAATTACAAATTCTGTTGGTTTAAATTCTATGCCTTTTGGCGCTACTTCTTTTTTTAAACTCATTATGGCATCACCGTCCCAAATCCAGTTTGTGTTCCACCATTTAAGAAATTATCAATTATAATTCTTAAATCAGTATTAGATGTTTGTGTAGATTGCAATCCACAAGATGCAAGTTGACTAATTAATGTATGAATTCTTTTTTGAATTATCTCCATTTTCTTTTCTTTAAATAGTATGTAATATTCAGTATCAACTACATTATATTCTTGACTCATAAACATATTTGCTTTATTAATATCTTCCATTATTAATTTACGAGTAACAGCACTTGTTGCATTATTATAAGCTATTTGAAGCGTTGATAGATATACACCTATATCAACAGGTCTATCTGCAACAATTAACCAGAATTCATAATCAATTGAATTATACATATTTCTAATGTTTTCAATGGTATTTTGTTGTACTCCAGCATCCATAATGAATATATTTTTAGGTGCTATTTTTACACCAGTTACATAATATCCACCATCAATCTGAATCATACCATTCATTATATTTTTTATTGGCATCCAATCTTCAGTAAATTTTTCACCAACACTAGTTGTCACTTTCGTCATACATGCACCAACCTTTCCATCTATATTTTCTTTGGTTTAAATAGAATGTAATAATATTAGTTAATAACTGTAATACATTATGGTAATTAGGAATAGGAGCTACTAAGAACGTTGCAACAAGTGCTGGAGCAAGTATTAGTAGCATCTGTCCTAAATTATTACTTTTAAATAACATTAACATTACTATAGTTATGAAACATCCAACCAAGAATATTATTAAATCTACTGTTGTAAATAGTCCAAGTATCAACATAGATTTCTTTGAATTGGCAGGTATTAAATATCCATTCATTCCCTTTTATCCTCCTACTTATTATTTTTACTTTCCTCTTGTTTTCTTTGATACTCTTGATATGCAATAGAAGTTGAATCATTACGTTTTTGATCATCCATTTTCTTTCTAGAACCAAATATTCCACCATCAATAGTCACATTACCATGTTCATCTATAACTTCATGGCTATTTTCTAAAAGCTTTATCATAGTATCTTGATCAAGTATATTACCATCATACATAACTTTATTATTCTGTATGCTGATTTTTTTAGCTTCTTCTGGACTAAAATACTCAGTTAATTTCAACTTACTTGCCATACCAGGATTAGTTTGAAGCATTGTAGATAAATTTAATAGAGTCATACGAGCAGCATCATTGTTATTTCTAATTGCCTCTTCCCTCAATTCTTTTTGTTTTGCTCTCAATTTACTGATACCTGCATCTATATTTTTACCTGATTCATCAGTAGTTCTTCCTTGGGCTTTTAATGCTTTTAATTCATTTAATCTTGAATTAATTGATTGGTATTCCGCATTTTCATAAGATGCTTTATATGAATCAAAGGCCTTAACCCATTCTTCTTCAAATTTAACTTGATCTATTATATTAGAACCTCCAGCCCATTTTTTGGCACCAGCTACTGCGTCTAAAATATTATTTTTAGCAACTCCAATTGGTCCACCATACATCGCTCTATGTTTAGCATTGGCAGCTCTTTTATCACCAATTTTCTTTGCACCAGCTCCTGCTGCATTTTTCATATCTTCAAATGACTTAGCATCTTTACCAGCATCGTATCCAGCTTTTATTCCTCCTAAACTACTTCCTACAGTTCCAACTCCTGTACCTAGTACTTTAAATGCTGTTCCTCCAATACCTTTGCCAATTATCATAGCTTTATTTAAACCATGAGCCTTACTTGCATCTGCTTTAACATTTTTCAAGTTAGCGCCAATACCTGAAATACCACTAGTTAATGCTCTCATTCCCGCTGTAGCACCAGCTCCAACAGCTGCTGCTTCTCTAAGAGGTGCATTTTCATGAATTTTCTCTTTAACATTAAGTTTAACTCCAGTACCTTCAATTCCAAGAGCATCTGTAAATAGTTTAGGAGCTTGTTTAATAAATCCACACAATCCTAAAATTAATACTGCTTTTCCTAATAATGCAACTTGCTCCATTCCATCGAATGCAGTCTCCATTATTGACAAGAAATTTTTACACATAAATATCATAAATTCCATAAGTAAAATTCTTATAAATATTTCTAAAAAGCATTTTAATGTTGCGCTCATCCATTTACTAAAATAATTATCTTTTCCAGGTAATATTCTTAAGAATATTGGAATCGGTGCTATAATTTGATAAAAAGCCAGTTTAAATGCCCTTACCCCTAAATCTATACAAAATGACAGAACTACATATGCAAAGAAGAAACCTGCAACAGTTGATATTAAAAAAATATATGTAAAATCTGTTGTATCACTAACATTTGCTGTAAATGATCTAATGTAGCCAAAATCACCTGTATGAGCAATATATAATTTTGCATCATGCCACGTTGTTTTATATTCATTTTCAACATTATCATTGTCGGTTTGAAAAAAAGCTTCAAATAGTGATAAAATTATATAATTTCCTTCACAACTAGAATCACGTACTTTATCTATTATTTTATTTGAATTACCACTATTTAAATCAACATCAATTTTTCCATTTCCATCATAAATATTATAATTTGCAGTTTTCATTCCACAAACTTCATCCATTCTTGGAGTTTTTTTCTTAGCTTTAGATGAATCTATATTAACATTTAACAAATTATGAATAACTCCATCAGCTATTATTGCATTTTGAAATGAAAATGCATAACTAAATATTGTTGGTAACAAAATAACTAATAAAATTGAAGTAATTAATGATTTAAAAGATTTTATTACATTTTGACCAGCCTTATCTGGATCTACCATTGACTGTAATAAAGTAAATGTCATTACGAATAAAGCTACTACACCAACTAGAATATATATTCTATCTGCTATCGCTTGATATGCATCATCAGTTAAAATTTCAACACGCGATAATCCTACAAATAATGAATATAGCCAAGAGCAAATCATATATACAAATGAGTCGAGCATTAATAGAAATGACATTATACCATACTTGAGTAAGTCTTTTCCTGTCCTAAACTTTCCAATCCTAAATAAAATCACATAATCACCTCAACTTTCTATAATAATCCTTATATTTTACAAATATTCATTCCTAAAATATCATTAAGTATAAAGTATAAAATTGTTGGTAATACCAAAATTACTAACCCTATTATCAACCTACTGGTAAACTTTTTAATTGCAGTTTGCAATTCATCTGCCTTCTGTGAAGTTATTGCTTTAATAAAATCCATTGTACTAAAGCCAACAAGGGCTATCGGCACTGCAAATCTCAAAATATTATATGCATCCTTTACCATTTTTAGAGTGTTTGTCCCCAAAATTTGCTTACAAGAATCTTCCGCAGCAAATACAGTTGCAGGACATACAACTAAAGCTACTAATAAATAATAAATATATTTGTTTTGCTTTTTTTTCATTTTCTCATTCCTTACTTACATTTACTTGTTTCAAAAAAACATACTCTACAACTAACATAATCTTTTGTACTATATTTTGAATCTTCTGCTAATCCTAAAACCACATTAACAATTGTCGGCAGTACAAATATAATAAATGCAGCAATTAAATTTTTCACAAATTTCATTGCTGTTTCTTTTATTACTTTATCATCACCTGACATCATAGCTTTTATAAAGCCTACAACAGCCATTGCTATTAAAAGTATTGGAACAATTATTTTACTAATAAATAAAACTAATCCGCCTGCTTTTACAACTCTTTTTACGTTCGCATCTGTACATATTGATGATAATTGCTTTATTTTAGTATCATTTTCAGTAGTTGTTTTACCACTCTTTTTTTTAAATGATTTATACTCAAAAAAATTTTCAAATGAATCAGTATTTCCTATCATTAAAGTATTATTTATATCTTTTTTTACATTAATAATTTGTTTTGCCTCTACTGCTTTAGTACCAATAATAAATACAATAAAAACTAATATTAAACATTTAACATATTTCTTATTCATATTTAAACCTCAATTCATATATACTACTATTAAAAATTATAACATATAATTATTTTAATTAAAAGATTTTTATACGCAAAAACAACTGTTAAATAACAGTTATCTTATTTCATATGGAGATTTCTTTGTACCATTACCACTTCTTAATACAGCATCAGGTTTTAATGCAAGTACAAATCTTGCAACTTTAGAAGTATCTCCTCTTTCTTTATCAATCTCTCCATTTAGAGAGACATAATAAATATCATCTGTATTTTCTGAACTACCAGTAGCTGTCCACCAAGAATAATCTTCATTATGTAAGTAATTGTAATTTGCACATTCCTTTGATGAAGGACTTGAACATGCTGGTGCTAAACTTGCTTTTATATATTCATAAGTAGGTATTAAACTAATATATGAATCATCAAATACATTACACTCTACTCCATTATTTTGATCATCAAATCCTCTTTTTCCAATACATGTAGAAAATTTTACAGTATTTGATTTTACAGTTGTTCCGAAGTTATCATAAAGACTATTTAAACTTTTTTTAATTCTACTTAATGAATAATCGTTTATACCACTATAAGTATCTGATTCAGTATTATATCTATTATCCCATATTAAATAAATACTCTCATCATTATCATCCAAAAAGTCTGGTGTTATATATACTTTATTATCACTATCAATTTTTATTATTCGATATAAGAAGCCATCTAGTTTTAAATAATTATTTACATATTCTCCTCTAAACCTAAGTACTCCAGCTTCATCGTATAAACCATCACCACTTGCTACAACTTGATTATCTTTTTTTAATTTATCAATTAATAAACTTGTAACAAAACCATTACATGTTAAAAATGGTTGATAGAAATATTCTCCATCTTTATATGTAACCACTACATTCCCAGAGCAACTTTCATCTTTTGTATATTTAGATATTGGTTTCATATACTCTTTTTCAACTAACGTTTGTGCACTAACAACTGTTGTTTTTACTTCTTCAGTTGGTAATTGTCCTTTATTATCTTCATAATATTTGTATGCTGCCTTAGCCATAATATCTTCCATCTCTTCATATGAAGTTTTTCTATTAACAATAGCAACTATTATAGCTATTACTATTATCAATAATATAAAGACTACTACTGCAACTCCAAATATTTTTATTCTTTTTTTACTTTCATCATCTAAGTTTTCTAAAAATGATTTCATATAACCACATCCTATTTAAAGTATAACAGACAAAGAAAAAAAAAGCAATTTGCTTTTTAATTTGATGCATCCTTTGAAGTGTTACATCTTGAAGGATTCATTATACAAGTTCTACATACTTTATAATCTTCTTCAGCTCCACTTTTTGAAAAACCTACTATTAAGCCCATAAATAATGTTATTATTGTTGGTATAAAGAAAATAACAACACCTGATATAGCCCTTATCATAAAAGCTTTCATAACTTTTTTTAACTCATCATCTTTGCCAACAACAACTGCTTTTGATAAATCAATTGTTGAATAAATTATTAAAATAATTGGTATAACTATTTTTACAACCATAAATATTCTTCCAACAATTTTCCAAATTTTTGCAGTTCTTGTACAAAATTTTACATTTGTTGAATTAACTTTTTCATTTGTTGCTGTATTGGAAGAATTAGATTTTTCTTGACAGCTTTTATTCTTCCACGTACAACTTGATCTTTTATTACAAGTGCTTTTCTTTGTTATACTACTACAATCTGCTGCATTAACATTTATTACAGGTATAAGTAAAAATATTGCTAAGATTACTCCAATTAATAATTTTTTCTTTTTCATTTTTTCACCTTCATTTAACTGATATAAGTATAACAAACTCATTATTAAAATGCAAATGAAAAGGAACTATTTTTAGTTCCTTTAGCAAACACAATCAACATAAGTATCAGTTAAACATTTGATAGCACAAACACAATTTAAGTCAATTGTAAAAAATGAATTTGTTGCTATATATGGATTTGAACAGTTAAGGTCTTGATTATCAATTAATACTCTACATGTACAGCAATTTCCATCTAATTTTTCTACTCTAAATACTCTGGAAGATTCTACTATATCAGTTGGTGTTGCTGATAAATCTTTTGTTGCTGGCATTGCAAGTGGTGTTCCATTTGAACAACAAGTAAATATCATAATAGGTCTTGTATTGCAAACAAGACAATTAGGTCCTCCACCTAATGTAGGTCTGTCACATGAGTCAAGTCCACTTTCACAACATGCATTTTGTTGTAAAACTAAAATAACATTCAATATTTCAGCAATACAACTGGAATTTGAATTATTGTTATTATTACACATATCATTCACCCTTTCATGTATTCTCACTATTAATTTATGATTATTTTCTAAAATAGTGATTAGAGATATTTATTTTTTTTATGTTTTATAGTATAATTATTTTAGGTGATATAATGAATATATATATAGAATATGCTATTATAGCTTTAGTTTTAGTTATTATTTCTTTAATAATAATGAAACTTAAGAAAAAAGATTTTAGTACAGAAGCAAATAAACTAATTGGATATCTTGGAGGAAAAGACAATATAATTAATGCTGAATGTAATATGTCAAGATTTAAAGTTATTTTAAAAGATATAACTAAGGTTGATAAAGAATCTATACAAAAACTTGGTGCTAAAGGAATTGTTGAAATAGATAATCAATTAAAAATTATATTTGGTAAAGATGCTAGAATATTAAAAAAATATATAGATGATATAATTTAAAATTGCAAGGTTTAACCTTGCTTTTTAATTTATGTCAATATCTTTTATGTCTGATATACTTATTACTTCATTATCCATAGTTAGTAAATTATTATTATTTATACCTACAATTGTTTTATTTATAGTTCCATTAGTTGTTATAATTCTAACATTCTTTTTATAAACAAAATTTGGTGATGAAAATATATCATTAATTTTTTTATTTATACTTCTTATATCATTTTTATAAGAAGTACTACTATAAAATACCTTTTGATCATTATTTAGTTCTTTATCTATTTTATTTGCATAAACTTTTGGTAAATCCTTATTCATTTAATAACACCTCTATTAAGATTCTATGATAAATATCTAATTATGATACATAATATAAATATGATAATGATTAAAAATAGAAGAAAATTTTTAATATTTATACCTATACTAATAATTATGATTATTAGTCTTTTAACTATGTATAATTCTAAATATATAAGTCATATTTATTATAATCATTTTTATAAACAATTAATCTGGTATATATTATTCTTTTTAATTGTTATATTCTTTCCTAAGCTAAAAAATATATATAAATATAGTTTTATTATTTATATATTTAATATTACACTTCTAATATTAGTTTTATTTATTGGAAAAGAAATTAATGGTGCCAAAGCATGGTTCAGTTTTAAAGGGTTATCTATTCAACCAAGTGAATTAATGAAAATATCATATTCTCTATATTTAGTTAATATTATAAATAAATATAAAAGAAAAAATATATTAAAAGAATTATTATTTCTATTTAAAGTATTAATTATATTCTTAATTCCAAGCATATTAATATTTTTAGAGCCTGATACCGGTGCAATTATATTCCTTTTAATAATCACTATATCTATGTTAATTTTATCGGATATTAGAAAACTATGGTTTATTTTGATATTCTTAATAATAAGTTTATCACTTGGAGTATTCTTTTATTTATTTTACTTTAAACAAGATTTACTTATAGATTTAATTGGTACTTCATTTTTTTATAGAATGGATAGAATTATTAATATTAAAAATAATATGCAACTTGAAAATGCATTAATTGCTATTGGAAATGGTAATATTAAAGGATTAGGATTAAATAATGCTGCAATATATATACCTGAAGCCGCGACTGATTTTGCATTTGCTGTATGTGTTAGTTCTTTTGGTTTTATTGGAGCACTTATCCTATTAATTAATTATTTTATAATTGATTGTTTTTTTCTATATATTATTTATAAATCTATAAATAAAACTACTAGACTTATTACTAGCAGTTTTATATCAGTTTTTATATTTAGTCAAATATATAATATTTGTATGAATATTGGTTTATTACCTATTATGGGTATACCGCTTCCACTTTTATCTTACGGTGGTTCTTCATTAATTGTTAATGGTATTTACATTGGTATTATTCTAAAATCTAATAATATCTAGGATAATAGTAACTGTAAGAATAGTTTCCATATGGTCCACCATAATATGGTGGATAATAAGGTTGATTAACATATACTGGTCTTGGTCTAGTTAAACCTACTGCTGCTCCGCCTGTTACTGCACCAACTAAAAATGGAAGAAAAAATTGTCTATCATCGTAATTGTTTCTATACATTATAAAAACTCCCTTCTTATGTATTTTATGAATGGGAGTTTATTATTCTATCTATATATGCCTAAGAAATATTTTTTCTTACCCTTTTTAACAATAATAACTTCATTATCAATAGCGTCTTTTTTAGTTACAGTATATTCTAAATCTGTTATTTTTTCATTATTAATACTTATAGCATTTCCACTAACCATTTCTCTTGCTTCTCTTTTAGATGTACAAATATTATTATTAACAAGTAAGTCTAATATATTAACATCACCATCTACTTCAAAAGTTGGAACATCTTTAAAGTTTTCTTTTAATGTTTTAGCATCTAAAGTTTTAATTTTATCAGTAAATAAAGCTTCACTTATTTCAAGAGCTTTATCAAACTCTTCCTTACCATGTAAGAATGTTATAACTTCTTCTGCTAATTTCTTTTGTGCCATTCTTATTTCTGGTTGTTCTTTATGTTTCTTCTCTATTTCTTCTATTTCTTCTTTAGTTAAGAATGTTAGTTTCTTTAAGTAATCAATTACACAATTATCATCAGCATTTATTAAATATTGATATAATTCATAAGATGTTGTTTTATTTTTATCAAGCCATAATGCATTTCCTTCTGTTTTACCAAATTTAACTCCATTTGAATCAAGAACAAGTGGCATAGTAAATGCATATAACTCTACATTTTCTTTTTTACGTGCAAGTTCAATACCAGTAGTAATATTTCCCCATTGATCTGATCCCGCAACTTGAAGTGTTACTCCTTTTGTTTTATTTAAAGTAACAAAATCAAGACCTTGTAAAATTGTATATGCAAATTCACAGAATGTAATACCTGTTTCAAGTCTTCTTGAAATTATATCTTTATCTAACATATAATTAACATTTATATATTTACCATAATCTCTTAAGAAATCAATTGTTGATATATCTTTAATCCAATCATAATTATTAACAACTTCAAAACCAAATATATCTTTTGCTTGTTTAGTTAAACCTTCAACATTCTTTTCTACTTGCTCTCTTGTTATCATTTGCCTTTCTTGAGATGGTTTTGGATCTCCAATTAACCCTGTAGCACCTCCAACAAGTAATATTGGTTTGTGACCATATTTTGCAAGTCTAGTAGCTATTAAAAATGATGAAAAATGTCCAATATGCATTGAATCTGCAGTTGGATCAGTACCAATATAAAAAGTTAATTTTTCATTATTTAGCTTTTTTTCTAACTCTGGGCTACTTATATCTTTAATAAGTCCCCTGTACATTAAATCTTCATAGCATGTCATTTAAATTCCTTCTTTCTAATAAAAAAAAACCATAAATCTAAGGACGAGTATTACCCGCGGTACCACCTTAGTTTATGAATTTATCATACTCTTTATGATTATAAAGCATCACCTATTCAAGTTCATAAATTGTAACTTCATTATTAATTATTATTAGTTTACACCCACCACTAACTCTCTTTAAATTATATTAATAACTACTTAGATTTAATCATCACTCGATTACACCAATATATTAACAAATAATATTAATTTAGTCAATTTTTTATTAACAAATTATAGCATACTTTTATTCTAAACTAAAACTAGAATCATTTCTAATTTCAACTAATTCAAAATATATACAAATAGATTTAAATAACCTGCAAATATTATCCAAATTATATATGGTATTTGTAAGTAGTATGCCACCATATTCTTTTCTTTCATTTTCTTTACCATTATTGTTGCAAGTATCAATAATAATAATAACCATAAAAATGATAAAAAATACCATTTTAAGCCAAAGAATAATGGACTCCATATAGAATTCACTATAAGCTGGATAAAATATATTATATATATTTCATTATCATTTTTTGTAGATAAATAAACAGAAATAGACATAAGTAAATAAAGAATACTCCAAACTATTGGAAACAATAATTTTGGAGGAAATAAAGCTGGTTTTATTAAATTAGATGTATCAAAATCAATAAATATTGTTGGTATTAACACAATTGTAAAAGTAAGTATTAATAAAATAAAAAATTTCTTCAATTAAATCACCTATTACTAGTATATTTAATTAAAGAAATAATATTCTATTTAATATATTCTAATTCTTTTAATTTACTGATTAATTTTTCCTCAGTAGTACTACTAATTATTCTAGAAGTTATATCTTCTTCTTTTCCATCCTTTATAAAAACTGTTGTTGGTGTTACTTTTAACTTATATTTATTTGCTATATTGTTTTTTTCTATACTATCTAATGTAGATAAATTAATATCATATATGTTTATTTTATTATCATTAGCAACTTTTTTAGCAATTGGTAAAAATTCTTTACAATGTGAACAACCATCTTGTGAAAGAATTAGTATAAAATCTTTTTTATCGTTTATTAATTTAGTATACTCACTATAACTAATTACTTTAAAATAATTTGAATTATCTTTTTTAGTTCCAAATGTTAATAATAAAACAAATACTATAACAATAATAATTGATATTATAATAATTTTTTTCATAAATTAAAAAATTAGGATAATTCCTAATTTATTGTGCGTCAGCATTATTTGCAGAAGTTGCTGCAGATGCACATTTACCTTTACTAGGATTAACTAGGCAGGCTCTACAAATATTAAAGTCTTTCTCTACACCATTAGTATCATTATTAAATCCACTAACAATTCCCATAATTAATCCAACAATAGTAGGTACAAAGAAAATTGCTACTGCTGCTATTGCTCTAAACATTAATGATTTCATTGATTTTTTAATTTCGTCATCTTTAGATGCAACTACAGCCTTTCCTAAATCTATCATTCCTAAAACTATTAATATAATTGGAATAACTATTTTAAAAATTGTTAATATCCATCCAACTACTTGCCAAATATTAGCAGATTTAGCACAAAAACCAGTAGCTTTACCTAATTCAGTTCCTTTCATAATCTCACTCCTTACATATCTTTATTTTAGTATATTTTATATCATATTTCAAGTATATAAATAATAATTTACATTTTATTAACAATTAATTACTTAAATAATCCAAATAATTTACTTCCCTTTTCTTCATTAGAATTACTTCCAAGCTTATTAAAACCTAATTTTTGTAAGAAAACATTTATTTCCATGCTCTTATCTAACTTGTCATCCAAATATGGCATATTATAGAAAACTTTACTTTTAGATTCATACTCAAAATCTGCAACATCTTTTTCTGATAATATACTTCTATTTAAAATAATCTTCTTATCTCTTAACTTTTCAAAAACTCTATGATCTTTTCTTATTAATTTATTTAGTTTAATTAATCCTGGTTCTATTAAATAGATTACTTCAGTACAAGAACTTATTGGACCATGATCATTTAAATCAACAAGTATAACTTCATTATTTGAATTAGTAGCTATAAAAGATGGTAAATCTATCGCTGACACTGATTTCAAAGTTTTATCATTTAAGTACATAAAATCATTATTATCAACCTCTACTGCTACAACTTTATAAGCTTTTTCTAAATGTTTCTTTAACAAATAAGTTAAAGTTGTTGAACCGGCATGATTAGTAATATTTTTTATTCCAATAACTCTTAAGCCTTGTCTATTCATATCATTTACACTTACATGTTGTGATTCAACTGCTGGAGTTGATGCATCTGCAGTCATATTTAATTGATGATAACTAGCCACATCTTTATATGTATTTGGATTATCTATTAAAAATTTAACAGCATCTATATTTCTAGTAAAATTATAAATTCCCATAGAAACTAACTGTGATAAATACATTGGTGAATTAACAACATCAGAATCATCAAGTAATATTATTATTTTACTCATATCAAGACCAAGTGATAAACGTTGTAACGTATTAATATCTTGATAATTTTTTACAGCTGTTATATCTAAAATCATCTTATTAAAGAAAAAATTAGCAAAGTTAGATACAATTTCATCAGCCTCAAATTCTCCATTTATACTTTTAATAACGTCAATATCCAATCCCGCTAAAAGTGATTGATATTTATTTGAAATAATAACATTCATTACTATACCTCCTTTTTATTTGCTATATGCTCTCAATTTATCCAATGGATATGTTACATCCTTTGACTGTCCTTCTACATCAAATGTAGTAATATCTCCTATAACTGGTAGGCCAAATTTAAAAAATAATCTTAACTCATAATAAGCTCTATTTCTAAAATTATTAGCTGTACTTTTTACTTTTCGTACACAAAAACTATATTTTTTATTAGAACTATTTTCAATAAACTTTTTATCATATTGGCCAATTCCTCTTACTGTTATTCCCCAAGAATTTTTTGGACATTTACCTTTTGTATTATATCCTGTATTAACAAGATAATTATTAGTAAGTTTGATAGCATTATCAGTTAACCCTTCTTCTCTTTCAATAATATTTAAAACCTCATTTTTAATTTTAAATGCCTTAGAATAATTTATAGAAAGTGCTAGAAATGCTGCAAATACAAACATAAACACTATAACAAGTTGTGTTATCCATGTACCACCAATTACTTCTCTCATTATTTCACCTTCGTATCTATTCTTCTATTTATTCTATATAACATTTTTGTATCACCTTTTATGTTTAAATCAAAAAATGAACGAATAACTGGTAAATCTAATTGATAAAACACTTCAACTTGATAATAACTTGCATATATAAAATCATTATCATAATATTTATATGCTTCATCATATGTTACTTCTCTTAAACAATATGCATATTTTTTATTTGGATTAACTGCAGAACATACACCATCTCTATCACAGCCAAAACTTTTTTTATCATCAGCTTTATAAATTGTTTTGTCACATGGTCCAGAAGACCTATATCCTACCTCTTTCATATAATCAGAAATACTTTTAATAGCAAAATCCTTTTTAGATATTCCCTTATCAGTTCCATCATTTTTGTTTTTTACACCACCATTACGTTCTATTTCATTGATAATTTTGTCTTTAACATTAAAAGCTTTAGAATAGTTAATAGATAAACACATATAACCTGCAAATAACAATATAAAGAATATAACAATATTAAATAACCATGTTCCTCCTATTGCTTCTCGCATCTAAATCACCTCTATTTATCCTTTCCAAGGACATTCAGTTTCAGTTTTTTTACCTGTTTTTTTATCTTTATAAGTACATTTTGCTATTCCTGTTTTTTCACAAGTACTATCACATTTACATACTGCTTTTGCACAACTAGCATTATGGTCAAAATTTGATTTTATCATAGGCCATAAAATGGTATAGAAAAAGGCAGTTAGTACTCCAACTGCTATTACGATTACTACAGTCATATTTAATTCACCAGTCGCCTCTTTCATTAATATTACCTCTAATCTAAATTTAAAATATTACTATTTTCCAGCGCATTGAGCAGTACAATCTACTTTTCCTGTTCTATCATTTGCCTGACATTCCTTAATGCATTCATTAGAATTACTCTCAACACTATTTACTATGCTATTTTTGATATTTGGCCAAACAAATGCATAGAAGAATGCACCTACTGCTGCTACTGCTACTACAGTAACTACTGTCATATTTAATTCTCCAGTTGCTTCTTTCATATTATAATTCCTTCTTTCTTCTCATTATTTTTATATTTATATACATTATTATAACTTTTTTTTCAATAAATATCAATTATTTATATATTTTTTTTACATTTTATTAACTATCTAATTGCCTTAAAAACATAATAATTATATATTTCAGATTTTCCAAATCCTTTTTTATGATTTTCAGTTAATGAAATATCACTATAAACTATTTCATAATCACTATCATGTAATATATTTTGATACATTGGATCCCTTTCCATAACAAGTAAATAATCAAAATCATATTTATCTAAAAAATCTTTGTAATAAATTTTTCCATTTAATAAATCATAATATTCTTCTAAAATATCTGATTTTTTATTATTTGATTTTAAGAATACTTCCGCTCTTGAATCAATATATGGTTTTAAGCCTACCCATTCAGCATAACTACATTCGCCGTATGGACAATAAATTTTAACATTACTATTTTCCTTATTTTTATTAATATAATCAATTCCTTCTTTCATTGGCTGTCTATAGCAAATAAGATTACATTTTAAAACTACTATGATTGGTATAATTATAAATAATATCATTATTATAAAAAATAAATGCTTATTGTTATATTTATTTTCTTTAACATAATAAAAATTATCATTTAAGTACATGGATAATGGATAAATTGAAGATATTACTAAAAATAAAATTGATCTATTAGATGAAATTGCCAAGTAAGTTGTACCAATAAGTAAGAAAAAGTGCCTTGATTCTATATCCTTTTTGTTGAAAATTATATATATTAAATATATACTAAAAACTATTATAAAAATTATAGTTCCATATACAATATGTATATCAGGTATTTGCATTTCTGATACTACTTTAAATAATAATGGAGATGTGTATGAAGTTAGTATATAAGACATTGCTTTTATTCCATATGGATTAATTATTCCACATATTAACATTAAAAAAGCATATATAATTAATTCTTTTCTGTTTCTTTTTTTTGAAAAAATTTTACCAAATTTGTAATTAAATGTATTTAGAAAAAACGGAAACCAAAAACATAAAAGTAATAACCACATTGATGCATGAATATTTATCATTATAATTGATAATATTGGTAAGCTTATTAAATACTTTGAATTATTTGTTTTAAAATATTTTTCTAAAAAGAATAATTCTGTTACTAATATTGACATTGAAAATACTTGTGGTCTTGGTATTACAAAAGTTAAAGAAACTATACTTGTAGTTATAACTGTTATTAATACTGATAAATTTCTTTTATTATTTGAAATTAACATATTTAACTTATAATTAATATATACAAAATATGTATTGACAAGGTTAGTTATTAAATATATTCCAATCATTCCAAATAAATTGTGTAGTTTATAAAATAATACATCAATAAACCATTGCTGTACTACAACATATAATCCATTATGAATTGTGAATGGATCTATATGAAAGAAGCCATTGTTAGTAATATATTTTCCAACATTCATTAAAAACCAAATATCTCCATCTGTTCCAGTTGATGTAAGTAATCCTAAAAAAATTGGTATTAATAAAAAACTTAAAGCTTCCCATTTTGAGGGATGATAATTCCTATATTTTTCTAATATTTTTTTCATAAAAACTCCTTATCATAAAAATAATCGAGATAATCTCGATTAAATTTTAACAAAAATCATATAAATTGTCTATAAATTCATCATCTTAACAACTGAGAATACAAGTAATATCATAACTCCTAAACCAGTTGTAATTAACATTTGCATTGTTTTACTCTCCATTTTATCAAGTCTATTTTTATATCTTGTTTCACGAGCCTTCTGTTGTAAATTAGAGATTGTTTTTGAAAAAGCAAGTAATTGTTCTTGTTTATGTTCTTGTTTTCCTAAACTTAAACGATATAATAGCCTCATCATTCTCATTGAATCTCTAACCGGATATTCTCTTGCAAAATTCATATATGGTTCTATTTTATCATTACCAGCATTTATTTCATTAATCATTTCTTGAAGTCCTTCTCTAAATATAGGAGGAGCATCAGAAATAGATTTTCCTATTGCAACTGGTACTGTGTAATGCTGGATTAATATTTCTAAACTTTTTAAATAATGAGGTAACATTGAATCTATTTCATTTAAATGCTGTTTATAATATTTTTTAATACTAAAATATCCCATTTTATATACAAAAAATGCAGCAACAACAGATACTAAAAATGTTGCATAATTAAAGTTTGAAATAAATAAGAATAATAATAAAATAAATATTAATCCTGCATTTTTTATTCTTTTAGTAAATACTATATCAGGGTTAACACCTTCACCATATTTTGCTTTTACCAAGAAATCCCAATCTTCTTCTTTTAATTTTCTAAAATAATCAGAATTATCTGCTAAAAATTTATTAGTATTAATTCTACCTGTATAATTCATAACAAATAAACTTATAGCTCCTATTATTACTATCTCTATTTGCATAATTATTCAACTCCTACATCTTCATTATAGAATTTTTCACCACTAATTAAGAAAAAGCAATTAATAATTATTATTGCATGTAGTATAAATTGAACATACCACATATCTAATAATTCAATATAACTATCTTTCCCAAGTAAAAATTGCATAACGACAACTAAGAAAAATAGTACACCTCCAAACATCAAGAATTTTCTATGAAACTCCACTCTATCCATTTGATCTCTATATACACCTTCAACAAGTGCATCTATATCCATTGCCATATTTTCTAAAGCTTCACCTGAATCTTTTGCACCTTCTTTTGTTATCTGTAAGAATAATTGATTCATGTTTTTTACCATATAAAATGGATATTTAGCATTAAAATACTCTATAGATTCATCTATTGTACCATTTTGATATGACATATCTATCATTGTTCTAACATCAGATAATACTGGATCAAGAAGTATTCCAGAATCTCTAACACCTTCTAGTGACTTTACAAAACTTTGTGTTGTATTAAATTCCATTATAACGTTTGTAGTGTATATTTGAATTTGTTCAAATATATATTCACTGTATACTTTTTGACATCTTAAATATGCTAAATATGGAATAAATGCAATTGCAGCTGTTACATATACTATTGTCCATATAATACTATAAAAATAAGCATAAGAAACTATTCCAGCAAATCCGCCTATCAATAATACCTGAAGAGCATATTGTTTAACAGTATACTCTCTGCCTAATTCTTTTGTTTTCTGTCTAACTTCTCTAAAAGAATATGGTGCATATTTATCATAAGCATCACTAACAGATGATACAAAAAATTTATAAACGTTTTCTCCATTATTCATCCTATAAGACATAACATATATTGCTATTATTAATAATAATATAAGTTCCATTATATCCCTCTTTTCTTTATCCTATCGAATCAATCTGAATACTATTAATATTTGCTATATTATTAGTACTTACTTGTGGATTATTCACAGGCTGTGCTTGAACGGTAGGTCTGACTTGTGGAGAACTAACATTTATTTGTGGATTAGTGTTTAATTGAGATACGTTTTGCGTTGGAGTTGCTTGAACTGTTCTAACTACTTGTTGATTATTGACTGCTTGCTGTGGATTAAATACTTGTCTTTGTGATGTTGCTTGTACTGGAGTAGGAGATACCCCTACATTTTGAGTAGAAGTTTGCATTGGTGTTACATTTGTATTATCAGCAAGAGGATTTACTTTACTAACAGGTCCTGTTTTTGGCTTTTCTTGATGGAATGGATCTTCAGATAACTCTACTCCACCAATACTACAATAATCTCTTAAATGTTGTGTTGGATTATTAAATGTTATGGTTCCATCTAAACTTTTTTTATAAATTATATTTGTTTTTGGATTGTTATCATCATCAACATAAAATTCACAAACTTCCAAAATTTCACGTTGAAATCTATTATATTTTTTACTCATATAGCCTTTAACATATATACCTAATTGTACATATCTATGAATTGATGATAAAAATTGATCTGTATCCTGACTAGATTCTAGTAATGAGTACATACGCATTGGAATACTTGATGCTTTATCAGCATGTATTGTTGACATAATATGGTGTCCAGATGATATTGAGTTACGTATAGCCATAACAGCTTCTGCACTACGAACTTCGGCAAGTAATATCCATATTGGATTCTGTCTCATACATGTAACCAAAACATCAGTATATGATGCAATATTGTTTGTTTTCATAGCAACAATATCACGATTTGGATATATTCTATCTAAATGAAGTTCCAAAGTATCCTCTATTGATATTATTTTTTCATCTTCTCTAGTGTTACTAGCTAAGTACTTAACAAGCTCTGTTTTTCCTGAACCAGTTTCACCACTTACTATAATATTGCAACGAGCATGTACACAATCTATCAAAAAATCTAATACATCTTCTGTTATATAATCTTCATTTATTAACTTTTCTTTGTTTAATCTAATTTTGGCAGGTGTTTTACGAATTAATACTGCTATTCCATTTGTAGCTATTGATTCATGAACAAAGTTAAGACGCAACTCTGTACTCTCAGCATCTAACATTGGATGAGCCATATTAAACGTTTTTCCCATTACATTTGAACATTGAAACGCTAATTTTTCCATTAATGCATTATTAATATCTGGTCTATCTACTCTATATACACCTTTAGTTAATGTTTTTAAATACACTTGACCATTATTACTATATGAGATATCTGTTACATTATCATCCATTAGAAATTCATTAATAGGTCCAAAATCTAATTGTGAAAATATAGCATCATTCATAATTTACACCTCCCATTTTATTC
Source organism: Bacillota bacterium (assembly GCA_015059485.1). GTDB lineage: Bacteria > Bacillota_I > Bacilli_A > RF39 > UBA660 > RUG14121. The sequence continues at coordinate 58,797 of SVAH01000005.1, read as the reverse complement.
TTTATTCTTTTTAATCATTATTACTATTTATTACATCATTTGTACTTTTATTTCCTTTTATAACTTCATCCGGTATAGTTGCAGTTTTTGAAAGGACATAATCTTTTATGTATTGTGATGAAACTTTTGTAGATTCATCATCTTTTTTATCAGAATAAGAAGCATTTCTTGGAACTGGAATTACTTCTATTCCACCAACATATTCTGATTTCATCAAAAGTAAATATAGTTCATCAGGGACTGCAAATAGTAATTGTGATGGTGTTCTTGTTTCAGCTGTTGATTCAAATACTCTATTACCTTGATCATCCCTTACATCTAATACTTTTATACTTTCAATAAATCTTCCAAAAATTACTTTACCTGTTTCATCCACTGCTTTTAAATATAAATCAATATAATTTCCAGTACAAATAGAATTACCATAAGTTTTATGTAAATCTACATTTAAACTATAAACTGTATAACCATCTTTTACTTCTTCATCAGTAAAAGTTGTACTTGGCATTCTATTCTTAGACATTACAGTACTATAATAGAAAAAACTATTTTCTGGAATTGTAACACCATATGATACAAATTGATCTATAACATCACTACTATTGGATATTATTCCTTTATTAGATATTTTTAAAACACTACTTGACACTTCCATATACCCGATTAATTCTTCTTTTATCTGCTCTCTAGATGATAATTCTTCTCTAGCGTATGGAATAGTTACAGGTTCAATTGCTTGTTTAACGCGCATATTATAACCAATATATAAAACTAAAACGCCTGCAATTGTTGCAACAATAGTTAAAGTATTTTTATTAGATAAAATTCTTTTAACATTTTCTAAAGCACCTTGCATAATATCCTCTCCTTTTTATTCTGTAGTTTCTCTAACAACTGTATCTTCTGGAATAATAGCTGTTTTTGATAAAATATAATTTTTCATATAATCAGATGCCACAGATGTTTCCCCTGGCTTTGCAGAATACGATGTATTTCTTGGTACTGGTAATATTTCAATATCTTTATTTCCAATATATCCAGCCTTCATTAATAGTAAGTACATATCTTCTGGAACAGCAAATAGTAATTCAGAAGGAGTACGTGTTTCAACAGTATCCTCAAATAAATGATGACCTTCACTATCTTTTACCGCCAATACTTTTATACTTTCAATTAGTTTTCCAAAAATAATTTTACCAGTATCATCAGTAGCTTTCATATATAAATCAATATAATTTCCTGGATAAATTTGATTTCCATAAGTTGTTTGAATATTAACATTTAAACTATATATTGTATATCCATCTTTTATATCTGCAAATGCTGAATCAGGTAACTCCTTTTTTTCTACAATGGCAGATTTATAAAATAAACTACCTGCAGGAATTCTTGTTCCCATAGCAACATAATTATTTACAACTAAAGATGAATCTACTATAACATTTGGACTACTTTCAATAACATTACTAGATACCTTAACATACCCAATTTCTTTTTCTGTCACTTGAGTTTTCTCACTTAAATCAACTTTAGCATATGGAACAACAACAGGATTAATTGATTGCTTTATACGCCAATTGTAGCCGATATATAAAACTAATATACCGGCTACAACCCCTAATATGGATACTGTATTCTTATTTCCAAAAAACTTTTTAAAAGTACCACCTAAACTATTCATATGTATCCTCCTTATTATTCTTATTATTTACTTTTTCTCGGAAGCTCTAATATAGCATCAACTTTATTAACAACATCAAAACTTTCTGAATCTCCAGCTATTACAAATGAACTTGACTCACTTTTCACTTGTACACTAACTTTTGGAGGGACTTCAATTATATCATAAAATTCAATAGTATATGTTTTTGTTAAAGTTACATTTTCTGAAAATCTTCTTAAAAAGCTTTCAACAAACTTTTCTTGATTCATTTTCAATTCTCCACTTTCTCTATATGTTGCTAAATCTATAGCATCAAACATTGAAGCTTCTGTAACTTCTTTAATTAGATAATAGTCCTGTGTATCAGAAGTAGTTACATTAGAAATTAACATCATAACAACTGTTATAAATACTCCTAGAACTATTAACCAATATCCCCAATAAACTTCCTTCATAACACATTATCCTTTCTAAATACTACTTATTTTTAGGAACTATATATCCACTTCCATCCTTTTCAATAGTTGTAATATCTGTTTTCTTAGGTAAGAACTTTCTAATAAATGAACTTTCACAGAATTCATACTCTGCACATGTTAATGTATCACTACTATAACCTCCTGCAGGTATTTCATTCGTTGTTTTTCCTTCTATAGACTTTTTATTATAATCTCTTATTTTTCCCATTATACCTGGAGTTAAAGTAAATGAATACATTGGTTTATTATCATATATTTCTTGTTGTTGCTTTTCAATTTTTTCAATAACTTCTGGATGTTCTTCCCAATTGCTTCCTATTTCTTTATCATCTTTATAAACATCATCTAATGATATAGATTTATATGAAATTGTAGTATCTCCATTATCCCAAATACATCCTACACATTCAATTTCACATTCTTTACAATTATCTGGCACATCCCATATACAAACGTTATCTTCAACTCTACAATTTGTACTTCCATCTGGGCATACACATTTAATTTCACATTCTGGGCATTTCTTCAATAAATATCTACATGAATAATCAGTATCACAATTTGCTCCTTCAGATGCAGATTCAGTTAATGATTCACCATTTTTACATCCATTTATTCTACCAACATTACATTGGTCGTCATTTCCACCCATACCAATATTTTCAAAATCAATATAATAGTTATATATGCCAGATGTATTTTCATGTTCTAACGCAACTGGTAATGCATATCCAATTTTCTTACAATCAACATCTGTACAATCTTTTGATTCTTTAATAGTACCATATGGATGATATGTAGAAATTTCTTTTGGACCCTCTTTAAATTTAGCTTCTCCAGTTGATACCACTTTAACATATTTAATATCAGTATTAACTTTATACTGTTTTGTAGATACACTTGTACCATTTGCATTAACGTATTCAACGTTTACACTTTCATGTGGAAATGCAGGTTCTCCTGTATATTTAACTTCATCACTTAAAGATGAAAAATATTCTAATCTACCATTAGATATTGAAGGTTCACCATCTAGTGGTAATTCAATATCATTAAATCCTGTGTATTTTTCATCATATTTAAACTTAATTACTGGTTTAAAACAACTGTAATTATTTTTCCAATCTGCACATTTTTTATATTTTTTTATTACATTTTGTTCCATATTTGTAATTGCAGCTTTAATTGCACCAGCCTCTGCTGGAATAGGTTCTGGTTTTTGTGTTACCGCTATTGAAGCACATGTTGAGCTTGTAATCCATTCAGCAGAATAATAACGCTCTGTATATTTTTCACCTTTATATTTTCCTTCACTATCATAGTTTCCTAAATCATATTCTTTATATTTAGCACCGTCTTCTTGTTTAGTATATTCACGAGTATATGTACAATATGTTTTACAAGTATTAGTACTATTATCACGACTAGCACAATCTGGGCCATTTAAAGTTTCTGTATCTGTATGGCTTAATGCATACTCTGATGCTTTAGCAAGTCTATACTTATTGTATTCAGTTAAAATTCTATCTTGTGCCTTAATTATATCTTCAATGTATCTTTGTTTATTAATTGTACTTGTTACACAAGTTCTAGTACCTTTAATAGTTATATTCTTCCCAGTATTATTATCATTTCCATTTTTATCTACTTTATCAATATCCCAGTCTTGTTTAAGTTTAAAATATCTTCCTGCTTTTGTATACAATTCACCAGGTAAGTTATAATCTATTTTTTCAGTACAATAAACACTGCAATATCTTTCACTACCATCTAATCCATCTTCAGTTTTTCTAATTGATGTACCGCAATAATTAACAAATGCGTTGTTGTCTGCGCACTTTACTAAACTTGCATCAGGTTTTCCATCTTGAGATGTTGCTGTTTTGTTACATTCAGCACATAGACCTGTTGTAAATCCGCTACAATCACATTCTGAATCTGTAAAAGTTATTGTGAATGTGCTATTTCTAGCTTTGCCTTTTGAGTCATCATCTCCATTACCAGGAGCTGATCCTAATTTTACAATATAATTTTGTCCAGCACTACCACAATCAATGAAATAATAGCCACCAGTTCCTGAGCCATCAGGAGTACCATTTGATGTCACTTTAGCTGTAAGCGTAACCTCTAAAGTATTACAATTTGTTGGACTTGGAACAGTTAACGTAAAAGTATGTGTCCCAGCTCCAAATGAACTTTGAGATAACGTTCCTGTTTTTGTAGTAACAACTGTAGGACCAGAAGTTACTAATCTAACTGTGGCAACTGATGTTCCACCACTTGATGTTATACTAACAACATCAAACATTGAAATGTTATTAACTTTTAATGTTGAATTTGCAATTCCTTTTGATGCTAATTTATCCTTTATATATTTATTATTAACAGCTGTTTGACCTGCACCTTTCAGTGATTTTGTTAAACCACTATTATGAGCAAGTTGTCTTAAAGCAGCTTGTCTCTCATGATCACTAAATCCAAGTTCATTAAAAACCACATTTAATACATCTTCATTCTCTATCTTACCAAAAGAACAAGCGTTATTTATATTTGCTTCTGAAACTGGATGGTATCCACCATCAACACAATACATTGTTTGTCCTTTATAGCTTTGTGGATAATAAGTATATCCAAGATCAACTGCTCTTACAGTATAAGAGAAAATAACAAAAGATAGTAAAGAACATAATATATAATTTATTTTATTTTTTCTCATATCAATCTACTCCTTTTTCTTTTTACTAATATTACAGAAGTAGCAACCCCCAATATAGCGATAATAATAACAATCACTATTAAATTTCTTTTAATAAAATCTGTTACTTTTTCAGTAATTTTTTCTTTCTTTTCATTTGTTTCAGTTTTTGGTTTGTTCTTTTTTTTATAATTTTCTAATTCACTTTGAAATTTAGTTATATCCAAATCAGACACTGTAGTAAAATATTTTTGACAATATTGAAATTCTGGATAATCATTGCAAGCACCTAATTCAGAATATTCATTATAAATTGGTGTAATTAAATTAATAGTTCTTAAAGTCTTGCCAGAACACTCGTCATCATAAGCGCCAACTTCTATAGTATATTTATGAATTTCATCTGCTGCAACATTTCCAAGAATAATTGTTCCATCATTAGCATCGTAATGATAATAGTTTTTTACATTCCCTGTATCATCAGAAACCGTTAAATACAAATTTTTAGTAATATTCATAACTTTAACATTAAAACCCTTTTGTACAACTTTTATTTCTTTTGAATAGTCTACTTCATCAGTTTCAGGATCAACATCATATGTTGTCATTCCTGTATCAATTTCTGTTTCCTCATAAACTGCTTTTACAGTTGAAGCTTCAGTATTCAACTCTACTTGTTTTGAGTAATCACATTCTTCTGCATTTACACTAGTAGTAACACAAAATAACAACAAAGCCGCCAAAATTAACTTTGCATTTTTACGCATAATATCACCAACCTAAATTTCTATGCCATTATTGTACCACAACAGGCCATTAAATTCAAGCGGTATTTTCTCTGGTTTTTCAAAGTAAAATCAAACATATTTATACCATTTTATGAGTATTAAAATAATGATTTTTTTATAAAATAAAACGTTGTTAATTGAAAAAAGATTACAAATCAGATATAATTTATTTGGTGATATAAATGGATAAAATAAAAATGATTTTAGTTTCAGTATTATTCGTAATTTTAGCAGGAGGAATTTTCTATAAAGCAAATGATAAAATTTTTTCTAAAACAGATAAAAATAATTTTGTTTTTATTTCATATACTGAATTAGAGAAAAAAATAAAAAATAAAGAAAATTTTGTTTTAGTAGTGACTCAAGAAGGTTGTTCTCATTGCAAAAATTTTAATCCAACTGTTAAAAAAGTAGCAAATAATTATAATATAAAAATCTATGATTTAAATTTAACAAAATTAAGTGATGAAGAATCAAAAAAAATTAGCACTATTGCTAATATAAGTGGTACTCCAACTACTATATTTTATAAAAATGGTGAAGAAGAAAGTACTTTAAATAGAATTAATGGTGAAACATCTGAAAAAAATTTGATAAATAAACTTAAAAAATTAGGATATATAGGTGATTAGTATGAATATAAAAAATGAAAAATTAAAACAATTTATATACCTACTATCTGGTTTTGGAATTTTTTTCTTATATTTCAAAATAATTCCTGGTATCTTTAAACTATTTTATAATAATAGTACTACTCATGGAAAAATTTATAATAATTTATTCTTATCAGCAATGGAAATAACTGTTTTTGGAATATTATTTTTTATCTTTAAAAAAACAATTATAAATGATTTAAAAAAATTCAAAAAAGATTATAAAAAGAACTTAGATGTTGGATTCAAATATTACTTTGTAGGAATGCTTGTTATGATAACTTCAAATTTAATTCTTATGTTTATCACAGGTGGTATTGCTGAAAATGAAGCAGTTAATCGTGAATATTTAAAAATGTATCCACTATACTCTATAATTGCAATGGTATTTTTAGGACCACCAATCGAAGAAATAGTATTTAGATTAGGATTTAGAAAAGCTTTCAAAAAATGGCTTCCATATGCAATATTTTCTGGACTATTCTTTGGAGGTCTTCATGCATTTACTGCTTTTGAAGGAATGACTTTACATGAAGCATTAAAAAATTGGGTTAATATATTATACACTATTCCCTATGGTGCTTTAGGATTTGCGTTTGCTAAAGTTTATTATGAAACAGATAATATTTGTACTAGTTCTTTAATTCATATAATACATAATGGATTTACAGTACTATTAATATTATTTGCAATGAGGTAATTATGGAAGAAAAAAAGAATAAAATTGGAAAAATTTTTGGTTTATTAATCATTATTGTAATTATAATTAGTTCTATAGTAGCATATTCAAGATACTTTGGAACAACTGGTCTTGAAATCATTGAAACACCAGTTGTTCACAACGACTTACCTACTTCATTTAACGGATTTAAAGTTATTACTTTTTCTGATATACATTATGGTAGAACTACAACTACTAAAGATGTTGAAAAAATTGTAAAAAAAATAAATAAACTTAGACCTGACGTTGTAATATTTTTAGGTGATTTATTTGATGAAGACGTTAAAATTGATAATAAAAGTGTTGATGATTTAAAAAAAATATTAAACAAAATTAACGCAAGTATTAGTAAATATGCTATTAAAGGTGACAACGATTACAGTAATCAAAAATATTATGATACTATATTTAAATATGCTAATTTTGATATATTAGAAAATAGCAATGACTTAATATATTATAAAGGAAATACACCAATAAAAATTATTGGTACCACTTCACTTTTAAAAAGTAAAATTGATTTTGATAGTGCTTTTAAAAATGAAGATGAAAATGAATATTTTACAATTCTTTTAAGTCATGAACCTAATACAATAAATGAAATAAAAGACAAAAAAGTAAATATTATGTTTACTGCTCACTCTTTAGGTGGACTTATCAATGTTCCATTTGTAGATGGTGTTATGAAATATAAAGGGTCTGATAACTATTTAAAAGGAGAATATAAAGTTAATTCTACCCTAATGTATGTTAATAGTGGTATAGGTACATATAAGTATGATTTTAGATGGTTTAACAGACCAAGTATTAATTTATATAGATTATACAATAATTAAAGAACTCAACTGTTCTTTTTTTATTGATATTTTGCAATTAACAGTTATAATTAATTAAAAAGGAGTTTTTTTATGAATAACCCATTTAAAAAAAGTTTAGATAATAAAAGATATCATACTTTAAATTATTTTTATAAAACTAAGTTTAATTCAAAAGTATTTAAAGTAAGCCTAAATGGAGATTTTTCATGTCCAAATTTTTCTAATGGAAATGGTTGTATCTTTTGCAAGCATGGTTCTGGTGATTTTGCTGGTGATAAAAATGATGATTTAGTTACTCAATTTTACAAAATAAAAGAAATAATGGAACATAAATGGCCTAATTCTAAATATATTGGATATTTCCAAGCTAATACGAATACTTATGCCCCTGTTGATGAATTAAAAGAAAAATATGAAAGTATCATAAATTTACCAAATGTAGTTGGACTTAATATTGCAACACGTAGTGATGCAATAAGTGATGAATGCCTAGATTATTTAGAAGATTTATCAAAAAGAACTTATCTTACTATAGAGCTAGGACTTCAATCTATGCATGATAAAACATTAAAACTAATTAACCGTGGACATGATTTAAAAAACTTTGAAGATTGTGTAAAAAAATTAAAAGAAAGAAATATAAATGTAGTTGTTCATATTATAAATGGCCTGCCATTTGAAACAAAAGATATGATGATTGAAACTGTAAAATATTTAAATAACTTAAAGATTGATGGTGTTAAAATTCATATGTTACATATATTAAAAGATACAGAATTAGAGGAGTTATATAAAAAAGAACATTTTCATGTTCTTTCTAAAGATGAATACATTGATATCGTATGTGATCAATTAGAATACTTAAATAATAATATAGTTATTCATAGAATAACTGGTGACCCAACACGTGAAGAATTAGTTGAACCAGTATGGTTATTAAAAAAATTCTGTGTACTTAATGATATTGATAAAGAAATGGTTAAAAGAGATTCTTATCAAGGAAAACAATTAAATAATAATTAATTGTTTTTTTATTAAGTCAATATTTCATTTAACTTTCCATCATATAATAAATACATTTTATGTAGTGCTCTTGTCATAGATACATATAGTAGCTTCATATCGTTTCTATTATCAAAATCAAATGATGACACATTACTAATTATTACTGCATCAAATTCAAGTCCCTTGCATAAAGTACTTGTTATAGTACATATACCACCTTTATATTCACTAGAATTTGAGTTAATATTATTTATTTCTATTTTATCTTTTAAATACTCATATATTTCATTTGATCCTTTATCATTTTTAGATATTACAGCAATTGTTTTATATCCCTCATCTTTTAAACTATTAATCAATTTTAGTAAATTATCATTGCTTGTATCATTTATATATTTGGGTACTTCACCATGTCTTATAACAGGTATTGCTTCTCTATAATCTAAGTATCTATTTATTTTATTCGCTTCATTCATTATCTCAATAGATGTACGATAACTTTTCTCTAAGTATTCTATTTCTATATTCATTACTTTATCATTTATTAAATTCCAATCTTCTATACTTCGATATGGATAAATAGATTGAGCTAAGTCACCAAATATTGAAAAGAATGCATTTTTAAATATAACTCTTAATGTATAAAATACAAATTCATTATAATCTTGTGCTTCATCAATAACAACTTGTTTATAATTATTATAATTATTTGCACCATCTATTTTATATTTTAAATACATAAGTGCAGCTAAATCTTCATATTCTATTTTCTTCTTATTTATTAATGATAAATCTCTCTTAAAATAGTTTAATATTGTTTCATTTTGTTCATATTTATCAATATTTGTTAATAAGTTCTTATATACATTTATAACTTTATCATTTACTATTTTAAAATATGTTTTTAATATATTATGACAATTACTCTCTATTTCATTTTTTAAATCTACTCTTTTTTTAACAAGTTCTTTTTTTATCTTCTCATTTGTTTCATTATTAAATAATTTATCAATATAATGATTAGATCTTAATATTAAATTTTCTTTTTTTCTTTCTACTTCTTTTTCTATTAAAGAAATAGTTTTTTCTACTTTATTCTTTATACAAGTATACTCAGTAATATCATTATATTTTTTTAATATTTCATTTCTATTAATAATGGTAAAATCATATAATATTAAATCTTTATCCGGTATTACTTGTTTTAATAAATCATCAATATATTTATCGATTACTTTTTTATAATTAAATGATGTTTTATAAAATGTTGATTCATTATCAGGTGTATCTATTACTTCAAATTCTTCATTTATAAAATCTTTTGCAAGTTCAATAAAACTATATTGTTTTACTCCATTTACATCTAAGTCTGGTAATATACTAGATATATAATTAACAAAGAATTTATTTGGTCCAATTATTAAATAATCTTTATTTTTAATTTTATTTCTATTGTTATAAACTAAGTATGCTATTCTATGTAAGGCCACTGTTGTTTTACCACTACCTGCACATCCTTGAATAACTATATTTTTTTCTAATTTTTCTCTTATTATTTTATTTTGTTCTCCTTGTATTGAGGCTACTATATTTTTAAGTCTTGTATCGGCGTTTACATCTAAATAGTTTTTGAGTATTTCATCTTGAGAAACTATATCAACATCGTTATAACCATTTAATATGCCATTTTCTATATCATATTGTCTTTTTAATAGTAACTCTCCATCTATTTTACCATCTGGTGAATCATAACTACATTCTCCTAAATTAGAATCATAATATAATGATGATATAGGAGCTCTCCAGTCTACTGTTATTATTTCATTATCATTATTAGATACCCCAACTTTGCCAATATAACATTCATCCAATTTTTCATTTTTATCTTTAAAGTCTATTCTAGCAAAATATGGTTTTAATTTTGATGTTTCTAACATATTAATTTTATGTTCTAGTGATTCTGTAATATCTAACATTTCATCAATATCTTTGCTATATCTTTGTTTTGCAACACTAATTTGCATATGTGTTTCCTCTATTATTTCTTCGTACTCAGAAATAACATTTTTTAGTTTTAAAATTTCATTTTCCATAGTTAACCTCCGTATTCTTAGTATTATTACGCAACATATAATATATTATTTTTTTTAAAATTGCAAGAAAAAACTAGAATTTCCCTATAATTCTAGTTATAAACTACCTATAATAAAGTCAATTACATCAGATTCATCAACTTTTAAGCTATTTTTATCTTCTTCTGTAACATCTGTAAAATATTTATCTATTCCTTTATACTTTGATATTGAATTTAAAGGATATCTTTCATTTATTATATTAGATTTAGTATTTACCATATAAAAATTTTCTTTAGTCCATGTGTATGTATGTTTCTCTCCTTTCTCATTAATTAAACACATTCCATAAACCCATTTTGCATCTAATTTTCCGTCCTTACCAAATTCATTTACTAAATCTATATAGTGTTCAATCATCTCTTCATCACTTAATTCTTTACCATTTACTCTTCTTACAAACAGTCCTGGTTGCCTATCTTCTGGTACTCCCTCTAAGTATAATGCATCATCCATTCCAAGTGATGCTTTTTTAGTTTTTTTATAACATTCTTCTGCTTTTATCGTTGCATTTTCTATTTCATTTTTACCATTTTCTTCAGCTTCCAGTTTAATATTTAAATCTTTTATTCCAATTAATTCTACACCTTGCTCTTTTAATTTATCATAGAATCTATCAATTTTAGATTTATTACCAGTTGCAAATATTAACTCTTTCATTTTATTTCCTCCAATACATTTTTCCACAATTCTTTCATATTATCATAACTTATTGTATCATAAACATGTTCTATATCTACCCAATTTGCTTCTTCTATTTCACTTTCCTGTTTTGCTATATCAAGACTAATTGCTTTTCCTAGAAAGAATACTACTGTTTTATTTATTCCTTTATCAGTTATATAATTAACTACATATCTTTTATCACTAGTTATTTTAGCATCTATATTAGTTTCTTCTTTTACTTCTCTTAATGCTGTATCAATTTCTGATTCATTTTCTTCAACATGTCCTTTCGGAAACGAATATACGCCATTTTTTTGATTTACCATTAGTACCTTATTATCATTAATAACAATTATTCCACATGATTTTTCTTTTTTCATATATTCTCCTTTCAACATTAAAGGGGCCCTCTAAAATATAGAGAGTCCCTGTATTAATTAAAAATTTAATTGTGTGGTAAACTTTCTATATTTTTTCTTAAATTTAGTTTTTATCATATTTACCACATCCTTTGTATATTTGAATTATATCACACGATATTCTTAATCACAAGTATCACTATCTTTGATATGCACACATCAATAATTAAATGTGAGCATATACGTATTCATAAAAAAATGTAGATAAAATATTATCTACATGCCATGTAGTATAAAGTTACTCCAGTTGGAAAGTTATGAATATACAACCCATTATTTACGGTATAATATTTACTTAAACTTTGACTAGCATTAATATAATCTTTTCCCCAAGTTATATCGACAAAATTTGTCCATCCTTCTAGCCAAAAATGTCCACCACCCCAAGCACTAGTTGTTTCATAAATTATAAATTTTTTTGGTGAAAAGCTAATTAACTTTTTATCAGTAGAAGTTGAGTAATTCGAACTATCAAAAGATCCTGTTACACAATTAGCATTATCATAAACTGATAGTTGAGATTGTAAACTTGAGATAGTTGCATCTTTTGTATTTATTTGATTTTGTAATGACGTTTTTTCGTTTGTTAAAGATGTTACTTGACTTTGTAAATTTGTTACTGTTGTATTCTGAGTTGTATATAATGTATTTAATGCTTGATCTAGTGTTGTATCTTTATATGTTATATCACTTGCAGCATATTTATGTGCTGCATATACACTTATACTTGAAAATATTAGGGCTCCCAGTACAAACATTATTATTGGATTTTTAAATACTTTTTTCATATACATTCCTCTATTCTTAAGCTTATTTTACCCCCCCCCCAAGTATACTTGTCAAGTAATTTTTTTTATGTTATTATTTATTTAAGTGAGAAAAGGCATTCCTAGGGACATGCACCTCACCAATTGATGTTGTGCTTTCATTCATTCAGAATGAAAGCTTCTTTTTATATTAACTTAAGTATTATTACTAGTAATATAAAAATTATAATAATAAGAAGTCCAATTAGAAAATCTTTCTTACTCATTACTACCACCTCCACAATTGTCTTATAACCCCCTGAACTAAAGTCCCATATAAGTTTCTTGTGGTGGTGTGCTTTTTTTCCTTTTCTCAAGTATTTATAATAATTATCTATTACTTAATTGTAAACAAAAATCGTTCGACAAATTTTGCGAACGATTTATTTCAACTTCCTTGTCAAAGCATTATAATCTTCTAACATTTCTTCATTTAAATTAAAGAAATAATTACCTTGTTTTTTAGTAGGTCTACCAGGAATAATTATTTCTTTTTCAATTAATGGATTTATAACATTATTAATTATGTCACTATTTTTTCTCTTATCATTAAATCTATTGTATGTTGTAGCAAAATCTATTGTTGTCATATTTCCATTCATAGACATTATATAATTAATACATTGACGTTCTAAATTCGTAAGTTCTCTTTCTTTTTCTATTTCCATTATTCCATATTCTTTTATTAATTCATTTTTTACATTTTCTAGCATATACTCAATAAATAATGTTATGTTTCCACCTCTTTTAGCATTAGATATACATTTATAATATTTATTTTTATCATATGTTATACCACGATTAAATATAATATATGGATAAATCATATTATTAAGTAAATACCAAATAGCTAAAGTTCTACTTGTTCTTCCATTAACATCAAAATATGGATGTACGTATACAAAATAATAATGAACTATTTGTGACTTTATATAATAGTCAGTAAAACAATCTAAATGATTATCAGTATTAATATATTCAAGTAATAAATTCATACATCTATCAACTTTTTTAGTATCCATTCCTTCATCTGGTGCCTTTGCAACATTATCTGATGTATAAATATATACCATTTCATTTCTATAGTATTCACCCATATGTTCTAAATCATAATCACCTAATAAATGTCTAGATAATATATTATATAATTTTTTTAGATTATCTTTTGTTATTTCACTTGAACCAAGAATATATTTATAACCATTAAATAAATTTAAAATTCTTTGTGCTTTTTCATCTTCTGCATTTTTTCTTCTTTTGTTTTCTTTTACAACATCATCAATATATTCGATGTCATCTTTATAATTTTCAACTAAATTATTTGCTTTTATTTCTTCACTAAATAATGCATTTTTTGCAAAATCTAAAGAATTCATATCAGAAATTGATATAATATATTCTAATTGTTCTTTCATTTTTTTTATTTTTTCTTCTTTTAAAAACAATGGCTGATCATATTTTGTATATAAATCAATTTTAGTTGCCATATTATTTCACCACCAATTAAGTTTGTATTATAACAAAATAAATACAATATTTAAAGCATAATTATATTAATTGATATTTATCTACTAATATGTTATTATCTATTTAAGTGAGAAAACATATCCTCTGGACATGCACTCACCTTTAAAGATTTGTGCTTTCATTCATTCAGAATGAAAGCTTCTTTTTATATTAACTTAAACACTAAGGCAAGTAATATAAAAATAATAACAAAAAGAAGTCCGATTAAAAAATCTTTCTTACTCATTATTACCACCTCCGCAATTTTTCTTACAAAGCCCCCAAAACTCGGGTCCCTCATAAGTTTTTTTGTGGTGGTGTGCTTTTTCTCCTTTTCTCAATTGTTTATACTAAGTTAATTAAATAAAAAACGTTCGACAAATTTTGCGAACGTTTTTATCATTTAAAATTTAAAGATTAAGCATTATATAACTTCTTATAAGTTTCACATGTTTTTAATAATTCTTCATGAGTTCCAGATGCAATAACTTTTCCTCCATCAATAACATGAATAATGTCCGCATCTATAATTGTTGATAACCTGTGTGCAACTACTATTACAGTGTGATCTTTTACAAGTTTATCTATAGTTTCTTTAACATATTCTTGTGATGAATTATCAAGTGCTGATGTTGCTTCATCAAATAAAATAACCTTACTTCCTTTAGCAAGTGTTCTGGCAATTGAAAGTCTTTGTTTTTGTCCTCCGGATAGATTAACTCCACCTTCACCTAAAACAGTGTCATACTTTTTAGGTAAACTCATTATATAGTCATCTAAATAAGCCATTTGTGTATATTTTTTTATTTCATTTAATCTTATTTTTTCATTTACTATTTTAAAATTTTCTTTAATACTTCTATTAAATATAAATGGTTCCTGTCTAATTATTGAAATATGTTTTCGTAAATTTTCTTCAGTCAAATCTTGAATATTTACTCCATCTAAAGTAATTTCACCTTTTTTACAATCAAACACTCTTGTTAATAAATTAAATATTGTTGATTTACCCTGACCACTTTTTCCAACTATTGCGATTTTCTTATTTGGCTCTAGTACCAAATTAAAATTCTTAAGTATATTTTTTTCACCTGGATAGGCAAAATTTACATTTTTAAATTCTACAACTCCTTTTACATCTTTTAATGATTCTTTACCAAATTTTTCATCTTCAAATAATTTATTTTCTATTATTTCATTAACTCTTTCAAGTGAAACAATTAGTTTTTGATAACTTTCTGAAAAATCACTTATTTCTTCCATTAACCATGTATATCTATAAATGTAATACGTCATAGCTATAAAGAAAGTTAAATTTATTTTTCCATAATACATAAGTATTGCACAGGTCATAAATGTTGATACTTCAAGTAACATTCTAAGTATACCCGTTGATATACGATATCTAATATTATAACTTGTTTCTTCATAACTTTTTTCTAATATTTCTTTTATTACTTTTCTAGTTTCTGATAATAAATTAGGTTTTATACCTAATGTCTTTATTTCTCTTATACCCCTTATTGATTCATTAGTAATTGATATAAATTTATCTTGACTATCTTTACGTGCTTTATGTGTCTTTTTTACAATTGGATTATAATGTTTCATTACAAGTGCAATTAAACATACAAATATTACAATTAATACACCTATAATCCATGAGTTATAACATATATAAAAGAATAAAATTACTGTACCAAATAAATATGTAACAATATTTATTACTCTACCAAATGTAAATGATAAACTCTCACTATCACTTGTAATTCTATTAATAATTTCACCAGATGACTTTTTTTCATAAGCATATGCTGGTAAATTTAAACATTTAGTATATGTTTCATAACTAAGTTCACGAGACACTCTATTTTCTATTCTTTGTAATATTCTTGATGACATTCTTGAACATAGTAAATCTAAAACTACTTCAACAAATAAATATGCTGATAATAATAACAAAGCTCTTTTTAAGTTCAATTTTGTTATTGACTCAATGGCTGCACCATTTAAGTATCCAATAAATAAAAAGCTTATTGAAGATATAAACACTAAAATAGTGGCAATTATAAATTTTCCTTTTTCTTTTTTAATGAATCTCCAAAGGGGTATGAACGCTTTTAAACTTTTCATACATACCTCCACATTTTTTATTAATTACACAAAGTTATTTAGATTAAAGAGTTGGAAAAATAATTTTCTCCCCATCTCTTTTATTAACTATTAAACTCATATAAAATCTTCTAATCATTTTTCCACTCCTCTCTCTTTAAATTTCACGTAGATGATAACATAAAAAAAATGAGATGTCAACCAATTTAGTTGCCAAACTCATTTTCTTACTCTTCTCATTGAATTATTATTAATTATTTTAGATACTCTATCACTATCTAAATATACTTCTTTATCATTTCCAGTTAATACTTCTTTTAAATATACTGTTCTTATTCCATTTACAACTGTTTGAAGAGCTCTTGCTCCAGTGTTTAAATCATACGCTGCGTCCACTATTAAATAGTATACTTCATCATCTATTATTAGTTCTTTATTTTTAGATTCAACCCATTTTTTTAATCCAACTAAAGGACTTATTTCTGATTCATGTAATATTCTTAAAAGTATATCTTTAGAATACTCTTCTGTATGTAGATATGTATTTAATCTACCTACTAATTCTCTTTCAAGTCCAATATCAACCAAATCTTGTGGAGTAATATTATATGTTTTTTCACTACGCTTTTGTGTACTGCAGTAACCAATAGGTTGCTTTTTACCTACTTTTTCTTCTCTTAAATCTGTTAATGCAGCAAGACACACAAATGTTAATTTAGATGTATCAAAACTAACAAGTTGAGAAAAAGGTCCATTTCCTACTACTAAATCATATGAACCTCCACCCATAAAATCTAATAATTGTTGTTGTACTGCTTTTTTCATACTTAATCCACCACTATCTCTTTTATAAGATAACTTATCAAATTCATCTAAAACAACAATTCCTCTTTCAGCTTTTTCTAAATCTCCATCTGCTTTATCTAAAAGTTTTTCTAATATATCTGTTAAATTTCCACCAACATACCCAGAAGATGAATAATTAGTTACAGACGTTGCTGCAAATGGAATATCCAATACTTTTGTTATTTCTCTCGTAATAGCAGTCTTTCCTGTTCCTGTTGGACCATCTAAAAATATTATAGATCTCTCTCCATCAAAAACATCATCTCTTGTTGCTAGTTGTTGATTATTTATAATATTATAAAATAAATACTCGCATACTTCTTCTTGACCAATAAATTTTTTTATTATATTTTCTAACTTATTAAATACTTCTAAATCATTAGAATCTATTTCTTCTTCTCTTTCTTGATTATCATTTTCTATATTTTTAGGAATCATATTTCCTGAAGGTATTATTTCATATTCAATATCGGCACTTGGATCTAATCCAAAGAAATATTCAAACATACTCTGTATTGGTGATTTTTCATTTGAATTTTTAATTATCATATGTTTGTTATCTAAAGAATATTTTTTTACCGTTTCAAACAATTCTATTTTTCCATCTTTCGAAGAATATATTTGAGGTATTTTTTTCAGTATCAAATCATATATTATTCCATTATATTTGCTTTCTATTAGTAATGAAAATAATACTTCTGCACTAACTTCTTCCAGCAAATATTTTTCACAAATTGCATGTGCATAATCTTCCATAAATTTTTCAAATTCTTCATTGCATTTTGATACAATATTTTCATCACTTGGATTTTCTAACATTTCTTCTGTAATACCTACTGATAAAAGTAAATCTTCAACATCTACATTGTATTCACTAATAATGTCTAACAAATTAATATCTGTTACGAATGCTGCCAAAAAGAAAGATAATGCAATTTTATCATTATTATGATATTCTTTATTATTTAATTCCGTACTTTCTATTTTTCTATTGCGTATTATCGAATATAGCCATAATGCATTTGATACATATAATCTTACTTCTTCTTCTATATTATTTGAATTCATAAAAATCCCACCTATTTATGTCATATTATATATCAGAAATAAAAAGAAATAAAGATTATTTATTCATCTTCATTTCTTTTTTCTATTCTATTTTCAATTCGTTTAACAAACTTATTATCCTTTCTTATAAGTAAAAAACAAGTTATATAATTAGTTACAGGTATAATAAATAAACTTCCAAGTGCATTAAACATAATTGAAATAAATTCCGCTGCAAAGACTTTATTATTAATAATTAATGTAAAATCATAACTATAATAATTAAACCAAATAAGTAATGTTACAAATCCACCTAAAAATGCAAAGAATAACGTATTTGTAATAGTAGATATAATATCTTTTCCTACTGTTATTCCACTTTTATATAATTCTTTAAAAGTAAGTTGTGGATTTTTATCATATACTTCGTATACAGCTGTTGATACAGCTGTTGAAGAATCAACTATGCTTCCAATTAAGGAAATTATAATACTTGAAATAGTAACATGTACTAAATTAATATTAATAGCGTAATTACACCAACCTATTTCTTCTATGTATTCTATTCCAAACCCTTGTATTTTAGATAAATATGTAATTATAAATACTGAAAGCATTAAAAATGATAGTATTATAACTGTAGAATAAAACGATGCAATTGTTTTTTTATTATATCCATTAACAAAATATAAAATTATATATGCAAGTATTAAGCATAATATAAATGTAGAAATAACTACTGGAAATCCAGTTCCTATTAAAATTATATTTATCATGCAAAAGGCTATATCTAAAAAAAGTACTATAAAAGACTTTAAACCTCTTGAACCACCTACTAAAATACATAATATGAAAAGGATTATTGAAAGTGTTAAAATCATTGTTTTTTACCTCCTTTTAACATATGTACTGATATTATACTAGTTATTGGAATTGCAAGTACTATTCCTATTCCAGCAACTAAACTTCTTACTATATCTATTGATAAATAACTGTGTAAAATTGTTGAAATTGTAAAGCCATTACGATAATAAAGAATAAATTTAGGTATTTCACAACCTATGTATGTAAAAAGTAGTACATTTAGCATAGTACCCATAGTATCTTTACCTATTTCTCTACAAGATAAAAATAATGTTTTATTATCTATCTTATTATTTTTTTCAACTAATTCATTTACAGTTGATGCAATAGTAATAGCTATATCCATAATAGCTCCTAAACCACCAAGTAAAAGTTCAGTTATGAATACCTCTTTATATGGTGTTAGTAAGAAATCTATTTGCTCAATTCTAACTCCACTCTCATGTGTTACATTCATTACAAGTACTCCAATTAATGTAGTAACTAAAGTACTTAATAATGTAGATATAATTGTTACTAATGCTTTTTTATTTTTCCCTATAGCTAAAGAAAGTGAAATAATTGTAAAAATTACTGTTGATATAGATGTTAATAAAACTAAATCAAACTTTCTTTTAGTAAATAAATTAATAGCAATAGAATAAACTATTACATTAGCTACTAAAGCAACAATTGCTAGCATTCCTTGTTTTTTCCCAATAAAGTATAAGGCATATATAAATACTAAAAGTATTATAACTACATAAAAATCTCTTTTATAATTTATTATATTAACTGTTTTACTTTTTAAATTATTAATACTTACAAATACTTTATCACCTTTATGATAGTTTTCATCATATACATTAGAAGTACTTCTTTCATTAGTAGTATTTACAACTAAGCCTTTGTTCTTAGTATTTAGTATAATACCTTCTATTTTTTGTTCATAATAACTTTCAACATTACTTCCATACCCTTGTTTATCATAAGATTTTTTTTCTTCTACTTTTGTTATTTTCATTACAGGTTTCTTATATAAAAATTCATCATTATATGTAATTATTAGTACAATTATGCCTATAAGTACTAATAAAATATTAGTTATTAAATTTTTCTTACTTTTCATAACATCATTCCCTAACAATAAAAATTATATCACATAAAAAGTTAGAATTAAATCTAACTTTTCTTTTTTAATACTGCAACAAAAAATCCTTCAAAATATTTATTCGGACATACACATAATGTATTTGGAATCAAAGTATCAAGCTTAGGAATACTATCTAAATTTAAATTATGCGATAATATTTCAACATCATTATTCTTGATTACTTCATTAATTATATTTTCATTTTCTTCTTTTAGAATACTACAAGTTGAATATACTAAAATACCATCTTTTTTTAACATTTTTAATGCTTTATTTATAAGTTTAGTCTGCCTTTCAACAGATTTTATAACTAAACTATAATCAAAACTATTAAAATCTTTTTCATTTAAAGTACCACTTCCACTACAAGGGGCATCTAAAAGAATTTTATCAAAACTATAAAAATCATCTAATCTTTGAGCATCTATATTTATTACATTTACTTTTTTTACTCCAAGTTTATCCATATTATATTTTAGTCTTTCACATCTAAACTTATCTTTTTCAACAGCAGTTATCAAAACTTTATTTTCTGATAATGCTGCAATTTGACTAGTTTTAGAACCTGGAGCTGCAGTCATATCTAAAATATTTTCATTTTCATTTGGACTCAAAAAAAGTGGTGGTAACATTGAAGATAAACTTTGTAAATATATTTTTCCATCTTTATAAATATTCAAATTTATAATATCTTTTTCTTCTTTATTTTTTATTACTAAAGCATCTTTGTAAAATGATACACTTTCATATTTTATATCATTATTATCAAATACTTTTTTTACTTCATCAACATTACTCTTTAAAGTATTTACTCTTAACGTTACATATCTTTTTTGATTATATCCATTTATTATTTCTTCATAATTATCATAATATTCTTTCAATTTTTCTTTTAAATTATTCATTTTCATTCTTTCTAATTCTTACTAATTCTTTTTTAGTTTTTACGATTATTTCTTCTTCATATGGTAATTGATAATTTTCTATAATTTTTTTCTTTGCTTCAACTAAAGTATTCTCGAAATTATTCAAATCATACACTCTGATTTTTTTCCCTGTTTTATCTGTTAATATTGTATGGATTTCTAACTTCCAAGGTTTATTATTTAAAGCTTCATTTATTGAACTTGAAAACTCTTCTAATAATACGTATTGATCTAAAGATATACTACACATAAACTATATTCACCACGTACTGAATAAATAATATAGATACATTTATTTAGTATTTCATTATAATCAATATTTTCTGTTGGAAACATTTTATTAATAAGTTTTTATGCGGTTTTAGAATGTCCCCCTAGTCCTGATGTCATCTCACCATTTTCATCAAACCATGGAACTGTTAAAGTGGTAATACTTTGTTTCGGAGTTACAACACTCAAAGCACTTGTTCCAACAGCAGCAAAATGTTCATTACATAGCATACATCTCTTTTCGCTAAAATAATCATTGTAATCAAAATTGTTTGCAAACATCAATAATTCCCCTAGCCATTAAATTTGGCATCTACGTAAAAAATTGGTCTTCCCTCTTTATAATATTGTTTTTCAAAATCAGTCATAACATTTTCTATATTATTTTCATCATGATGTAAATCTAAACTAACTCTTTCAAATTCATACCAATATTGTGATAAACTTTCTAAAGCTGATGCAAATAATACTTTATTATCAGTTTTTAAAATAATATGTTTATGCTTTTTAAATATTTTATCATATAATCTTAAATAACTTTCATGAGTAAACCTTTTATTTGCATCTTTTTTCTTTGGCCATGGTTCTGAAAAAGTTAAATAAATAGTATCTATTTCTTTTCCAAATATTTTATCTAAATCTCTAGCATCTGCTTTAATTAATTTCAAATTTTTTAAACTTTGATCTCCTAATTTTTTTGCAGCTGTTGCAATTTGTCCTTCATCTAACTCAAGACCTATAAAATTAATATTTGGATATTTTTTAGCCATATTAATAATAAATTCTCCACGTCCCATTCCAAGTTCTAAATGAATTACATTTTTATTTCCAAATAAATCATTCCATTTATTCTTATAATTTTGTGGATTTCCAACTATACTTGAACTATTTCTAATTATTTTATCTGAATCTTTTACCGTATTATAACGCATAAAATCACTTCCTTACTCGTGTATTATATCATTTAATTTATAAAAAAAATAGATATTTCTATCTACTTCCTTTTCCATAAGATGATGAAATATTATATGACTCTACTAATTCTTCAACTATTGCTTGTCTTGTTACCCTAAATTCTAATTTTTCATCGCCTTCAAACTTATCTTCACCTAAAGTAGTTCCAAGCAATAAATATGTTAAACCATTTCTCATAACATTTAAAAGCTTATCCGCTGATAATGATGTGAATGATACATGAAGTTCTGGATAATCAAACTCATTGTCACTATATAAAATTCTCGATTTTATTAAATATCCTAATTCTTCATTTGTACTATACTCTACTAATGGTTCTTCATTAATAGCACAATCAACTAACCAATCCATTACTTTATCTGCATTTGCAAAAATTATATTTAAAAAAGCTAAATATTCTCTTGATTCATAATCGACATCAGCATACTCTTTAAACCAATAGCTAAGTATCATACATTTTTCTTCTTTACTATATTGTTCCCATTCTTTATATATCATAGTTTTTCCCCCTAAATATATGTGAATTATATCAAAAAAAAGGAAAAATGTCAAATTTATGTAAATTAAAACTTTCATATTAATGAAAGTTTTAATCTTTAAACAATATTTTTAATGTTGGTTTTAATAACTCATAGATTATAAATGATAACATATTTATAAAGAATATAATCATTATATGTCCAAATTCCAATGGAACTATATCTATTATTTTACCAACTGGCGTTAAGAAGAATACTGCTTCAATAATAAGCACAATAACAATACCTATATTCATTGCTTTATTTGAGAATATTCCTTGTGTATATACTAAATTTTTTAAATTACGACATACTATTGCATAAATTATTTCTTGTATAACTACTGATAATAATACTAATGTTATAGCTTCATCTTGACTAACGAAATTCTTTGATATGAAGAATACAGTTAAAGCTAAAAAAGTTTCAATTATTGCAGAAGATACTATACAAGAAATAACGAATGGTGTAAATAATGGTCTATCTATTCCTCTAGGGGGTTTATTCATTACTCCTCTTTCACTCTTTTCAAAAGAAAGAGCTATACTTGGAATTGAATCAGTAACCAAATCTATAAATAAAATATGGATTGGAAGTAAAATATTATACCCTAAAAACATACTTATTAATACTATAAAAATTTCAGCAATATTAGACGATAAACTATATACAATATTATTTCTTATATTAGAGTAAATTCTTCTTCCTTCTTCTATTGCAACAACTATTGTTGAAAATGAATCATCTAAAAGTATTACATCAGCCACTGACTTTGTAACTTCTGTCCCTGTTATTCCCATTCCAACTCCTACATGTGCATCTTTTATTGCAGGTGCATCATTTACTCCATCACCTGTCATTGCAACAACTTTTCCTTGTGCCTGAAAAGCTTTAACAATTCTTTCTTTATGAATTGGACTTACTCTTGCATAAACACCATATTTTTTTACAACTTCTACTAACTCATCATCTGTATATTTATCAAGTTCACTACCTAGTATTCCTTCACTATTATCTTCAATAATTCCTACTTCTCTTGCTATTGCACACGCAGTAATAAGCGCGTCTCCTGTAATCATTACTGGTTTAATTGAAGCCTTTTTACATTCCAAAACACTTTTTACAACTGTGTCTCTTGGTGGATCTATTATTCCAACTATACCAGCTAATATTAAATCTTTTTCATCTGCAAATACTTCTTCAACTTTTTTATAATTTTTCTTAGTTTCTTTATATGCATATGCCATTACCCTTAATGCTTTATTACCCATGTAATCACATTTTGATTTTATTTTTTCTTTTTCTGTATCTGTTAATTTTTCTTTTTTTCCATCTTTTAGAATATATTTACATCTATTTAAAACATTTTCATATGAACCTTTAGTCATAAAATAAGTTTTTCCATCAATTGAATTAACTGATGTTGACATTTTTCTTTCAGAATCAAATGGCCCAGATATAACTCTTTTATTTTTTTTACGAAATCCAATTACATCTAAATTTTTCTTCATTACATAATCATATAAACATATTTCCGTTGGATCTCCAATCATTTTTTTGCCATCAATCATTGTTTCATTATTTAAAATAAATATATAGTCCAACATCTTTTCGTCATAAATCATTGATTCTTTTATTTGCATTTTATTTTGAGTAATAGTACCCGTTTTATCTGAACATATTACATCTATACTTCCAAGTGTTTCTACAGCTTGCATTTGTCTTACAACAGCTTTTTTCTTTGAAAGTACTCCAGTACCATTTGATAAAGTAATTGTAATTACAGCTGGTAATCCCTCTGGTATTGCTGCTACTGCTAAAGATACACAAAGCATTATTGTTTCAAGTACACTATTTTTTATATATAAACTATAAAAGAATATTATTATAAGAATTATAAATATTAATTTTGTGATAGTTATACTTAACTCTTTTGTTTTTCTCTCAAGTGGTGTCTCAACTTTATATGGTGTATTTAATGATAATGCTATTTTTCCCATTTCTGTATTCATACCTGTTGCAGTTATAATTGCTATAGCATCACCATTAGTAACTGATGAACCTGAAAACAACATATTTACTTGATTTTGAATTTCTAATTCCCCTTTTAAAATTATATTAGCTTTTTCAACATTTGTTGATTCTCCTGTTAATGCTGATTCGTCAACAAGTAAATTTGTAGATTCAATAATTCTTGCATCAACTGGTACTTTATCTCCAGCCTGCAATTTAATAATATCTCCAGGAACTAATAGTTCACTATCAATTAATTGCCACTTTCCATCTCTTTTCACTGTTGTCATAGTCTTAGAGTATTCTTTTAAGCCTTCCAACGTTACTTCTGCTTTACTCTCTTGAATAAAACCCATAACAGCATTAATTAATACTACTACTACTATTACAATAGTATCTGTATATTCATGTGAATAAATAAGACCATATATAAACATTACTAAAGCTGTAACAAGCAATATGATTATCATAGTGTCATTAAATTGACTTAAAAATTTAATAAATAAACTTGTTTTTTTCTTTTCTTCTAAAATATTAAATCCATAGTCTGCTATTAAAAGATCAACATCATCTGAAGTTAGTCCATTACTAGTTGTTTTTAATTCTTTATACACATCTTCAACCTTTTTATCATAATATTTCACACTATCACCTACTATATATAATTTTAACACAAAAAAAGAATAAAAGGTTAATTTTTTTATTCTTTTACTAAACTTAAAAAAACTTTTTCTTTGTCTAAATCCACATCTATTACATAGCAATCCACAATATCTCCGACTTTCACTACATCTAGCGGATCTTTGACAAACTCTTTACTTAATTTAGATATATGTGCAAGACCATCATCATGAAGTCCGATATCAATAAATGCACCAAATGATACAACATTTCTAACTACTCCATTAAGTTGCATTCCTTTTTTCAAGTCATTTATTGTTAATACATCACTTTTTAATATAATATTATCTAAACTATCTCTTGGATCAAGTCCAGGATTTTTAAGTTCTTTTATTATATCTTCTACTGTATATTCATCACTATCAAGTTTATTTGCAATATCTTTAATATTCACATTATCAAGTTTTTCTTTAAATTCATTTGTATTTATATCTTTAATATCTAAATCTAATTCTTTTAATAATTTATTGGCTACACTATAACTCTCTGGATGTATTCCAGTTTTATCAAGAGGACTATCTCCATCAGGTATTCTAAGGAACCCTATTGCTTGTTCAAAAACTTTATCTGATACACCTTTTACTTTTTTTATTTCATCTCTATTTTTAAATTTATTTTTTTCTTTATATGACATAATAGCATCTATTACTTTTTTATTCATTCCTGAAATATATTTTAAAATTGAAGATGATGCAGTATTAATATTTACTCCAACTTCATTAACTATTTTAGAAACAGTAAATTCTAATGCTTCTCCTAAGTTTTTTTGATTAACATCATGTTGATATTCTCCAACTCCAATTGATTTTGGATCTATTTTAACAAGTTCTGAAAGTGGATCTTGAACTCTTCTTCCAATTGATATCGCACTTCTTTTTTCAACAGTTAAATCTGGAAATTCTTTTATAGCTAAATCTGAGGCTGAATAAACTGATGCTCCTGCTTCTGATACTACTGCATATTTAACATTATCAAGTCCCTTTATAGATTCTGCTACAAACATCTCTGATTCTCTTGATGCTGTACCATTTCCAATAGCTATTAAGTTAATATTATATCTTGCTATTAATGCTAACATTATTTTTTTAGCTTCTTCTTTTTTATTATGTGGTTCATGTGGATAAATTGTTTGTACTTCCAACATATTACCGTTTTCATCAAGTACTGCTAACTTACATCCTGTTCTAAACGCCGGGTCAAATCCAAGTACTTTAGAATTCTTTATAGGTTTTGTTAAAAGTAAATTTTCTAAATTAGATTTAAAATTTTCTATAGCTAAATTTTCAGACTTTTCAGTTAACTCACTTCTTATTTCCCTTTCAATACTTGGCAAAATTAATCTTTTAAGTGAATCTTTAATAGCGTTTTTAACTATATCAACTACAAAAGATTTATCATTTTTTATAATTTTACTTTCTAAATAATTTTGTATGTTATCTAAATCATAATCTAATGAAACTGACAATATCTTTTCATCTTCTCCACGATTCATTGCAAGTACTCTATAATGCTTTGCATATTTAATTTTTTCACTAAATTCATAGTACATCTCATAAGTTTTCTTAGGATCATCTGCACCTTTTTTTATTTTAGAAGTTATTGAGCCATTATTAAATATATTATTTCTAATACTTTTTCTAAAGAATGCATTATCAGAAATCCATTCACTTATAATGTATGATGCATTTTCTATAGCTTTATCAATTTCCATATTATATCCACTCGCAAGACTTTCAATATCACCATTAGTTGGAAAAGACATTATTTTTTTAGCAAGTGGTTCCAATCCTAATTTAATTGCTTCAGTTGCTTTTGTTTTTTTCTTTTCTTTAAATGGTCTATAAAGATCTTCAACCTCAGCTAGTTTACTTGCAGCCATTATATTATTTTGTAATTCATCTGTTAGTAATCCTTTTTCATCTATAAGTCTTATTACATCTTCTTTTCTTTTAAGTAAGTTTTCTAAATAAGAATATTCTTTTTCTATAACTCTAATTTGTTCTTCATCTAAAGAACCTGTTGCTTCTTTTCTATATCTCGCAATAAAAGGAATGGTACAACCATCCTCTAATAGTTTTAAAACACTTTCTATTTGTGTTACTTTTACATTTAAATTGTTTGCTAACTCTTTTATGATGTTTTCGTTCATTTTTTTATATACTCCCTCTAAAATTTAATTTGATTTGCATTTGTTTCTCTATATAAGTTTTCAAATTTACTTCTTCTTGATAAAACCATAAACGCAAGTAGTCCTGTTATAAACATAACAACAGAAACTATTTGTGCAACTTTTAATCCCCCAAGCATTAATGAATCTGTTCTTGAACTTTCTATGACGAATCTTCCAACACTATACCACATTAAATAAAATGATGTTAAGTGACCAACTTTTAAATATTTATAATGTCTTAAAAAGATTACTATTAATGCTCCAAGTAGACACCAAAGTGATTCATAGAAAAATGTTGGTGTATAAAAAGTTCCATCTATATTCATATTTTTTATTATAAATTCCGGAATATGTGCATGTTTTAATTTAAGATAAGTAGTTGCTGCACCATGTGCCTCCTGATTAAAGAAATTACCCCATCTACCTATTGCTTGTCCAACTAAAAGTGGAAGTACGGACATATCTGTTATTTTAAAAAGTGGCGCATTATATTTCTTACAATAAATAAGCATAGTTAAGAAGCCGGCAATTATACCTCCATGAATTGCAAGGCCACCTTCCCATATTTTAAATATTGATAGTAAATCATCTTCATAAAGATAAAAATTAAAGATAACATAATATGCGCGTGCTCCAATAAAAGCCATTACCATTACCCAAAAAAATAGATTAAATAAAAAATTAGTATCAAATTTATATTTCAATCCTTCTTTAAGTAAAAGATATACACCTACTGCTGCTGCTATTAAAAGCATTAAAGAATACCAACGTACTCCAAAATTTCCTATTTCAAATATGTATTTACTCATTTATATTTCACATACCTTTCATATAGTATTATAGCATGTTTAAAATTTATCTACTAGTCTTTCAAGTCTTTTTTATAATATTATTAAACTTTCTAGATTCCTTATATTCTAACACTTTTTGTAACTCACGAGCTTACCAATATTCATTACCATTATCATCAATATGTTTTATACTTTCAAATACTGTATTTGTAGTTTCTAAAATATATATTAACATATTAAATTTAAAATATTTGTCGAATTCTATAAAAAAAGTAAGAATTTTTTATTTCTTACTTTAAATATTTCCATTGTTTATAAAGAATATTTCATACCATTTTAAGAAACAATAAATTGTCCAAACTTTTTTATAACAATCTTTCTTTTCATTCTTATGATCATCTAACATTCCAATTATATATTCTTGATTAAAGAATTCTTTAGTATAATCACTCTCAAATGTCTTTTTGATTTCAGAATATACATCATCATCTCTCATCCACGCTCTAAGTGGAACAGGAAAACCTAATTTTTTCTTTTTATATGATTCATTAGGTATTACTCCTTTTGCAGCTTCTCTTAAAGCTTTTTTAGTAGTTGTTTTATCTACTTTATATTCCATAGGTAAGCTTGATGCCACACTAAATACTTCTTTATCAATAAATGGGACTCTTCCCTCTAAAGAATTAGCCATTGTCATTCTATCAGCTTTTTGTAATATATCTTTTATTAACCAGAAATTAATATCTATTGCTTGCATTTTAACTATATCTGATTTACCTTTTTGTTCTTCATATATTGGAGCAGTTATTTCCTTATTAGAAAGCTGATTATCAACTTTTAATATATGTTTAATTTCTTGCTTAGAGAACACTCTATTAACACCAATGTAGTAGTCTTCTAATTTATTACCACGTCTAACTATAAAGTTAAGTCCACGTATTGCTGGCATGTGACTTGCAATTATTGCAAAAAAGTGTCTTATAAAATAAGGAATTTTATCATAAAATTTAAATTCCTGATAAGAATGATATGTATTATATCCACCAAAGAATTCATCAGCACCTTCACCAGATAAGACTACTTTAACATCTTTACTAGCTAAATTTGATACAAAGTAAAGTGCAACTGCTGCAGGGTCTGATGATGGTTCATCCATATGATACATAATCTTTGGTATTATTTTCATATACTCTTCTTTATTAATTTTTTTTGATGTATTTTCAATACCTAATTTATCAGTTAAATCTTTAGCATAATTAATTTCGTTATATTCTTTTATATCATAACCAACTGTATAAGTTTTATCTGGACGAGCAAGTGATACCAAATATGATGAATCTATTCCACTTGATAAAAATGATCCTACTTCAACATCACTAAGCATATGATGTTCAACAGAATCTTTCATAACATTAGATATTTCTTTAATAGCGTCTTCATAAGATTCTTTCTTTTCATTAAACTCTATTTTATAGAATCTATTCTTTATAATTTTATTATCTTTTAGAAGAATACTATAACCTGGTTCTAATCTATAAACACCTTTAAAGAATGTTTCATTAGTTGGAGTAAAACTAAATGATAAGTATGATGCAAGTATTTCCTTGTTTAATTCTTTATTAAAATCAGGATGCTCTAAAAAAGATTTAATTTCTGATGCAAACATAAATGTATCATTATTTTGATAATAATAAAGTGGTTTAATTCCAAAATTATCTCTTGCTAAGAATAATGATTTGTCATTTTTATCCCAAATAGCAAAAGCAAACATACCACGTAGTTTTTTAGGTAAATCTGTACCCCACTCTTCATATCCATGAACTAAAACTTCTGTATCGCTTTTAGTTTTAAACTTATGTTTTTTACGTTTTAATTCTTCTTTCAACTCTGGATAGTTATATATCTCACCATTAAAAACAACCACTAAAGATTCATCTTCATTATACATTGGCTGAGAACCATTTGATAAATCAATTATAGAAAGTCTTCTATGACCTAAAGCTACATTTTCATCTGTATAAAATCCTTCTGCATCTGGTCCTCTATGAGCTATTCTATCAGCCATTTTCTTTATTATTTTCTTTTTGTTTTTTTCATTACTTACATATCCTGTTATTCCACACATTATTATCACCAATACTTTCTTGTATTTCTATTATACACTATTATTTTATTTAAATAGATTTTTAAACAATGAATTTAATCCTTTATTTATTAATTTATCAGTAGCTTTATTAGTAACTTTTTTACCTAATTTAACCATTGGATCTTTATTTCTTTGTCTTTCAGCTTCTCTTTGTAATCTAGCTTCTTCTTTTTTTCTCTTAGCTTCTTCTATTTCTGCTTGGGCTTTTGCTGCCATATTCTCTTTTTCTTCATTCTTTTTAGAAACTTTTTCAAAAGCTGATTCTTTATCTATTTTTTGTTCATACTTTCCTAAAAGAAGACTACTATTAATAACATTAGTTCTAGTCATATCGTCTATTGTTCCCATAGAACTTTGAGGTGGTAATACCATTACTTTTTCAACAATTTCTGGTTCACCATTTTCATTTAAGCAACTAATTAATGCTTCACCTATACCAAGTTCTAATATTGCATCTTTAGTTTTAAAATTTGGATTAGTTCTAAAAGCATCTGCTGCTACTCCTACCACTTTTTGTTCTGCTGGAGTATATGCTCTTAATGTATGTTGTACTCTATTTCCAAGTTGTGATGAAATATCATTTGGTATATCTGTTGGTCCTTGTGATATAAAATATAAACCTATTCCTTTAGATCTTATTAATTTAACTATTTGTGTAATTTGTTTTAAACGATAAGATGGCATATCATTAAATAATAAATGAGCTTCATCAAAGAAGAATACTACTTTAGGTTTATCTAAATCTCCTACTTCTGGTAATGTATTAAATAATTCTGTTAACAACCACAATAAGAATGATGCATAAAGATCTGGACTTTTAAATAGTTCAACTGCATCTAAAATATTTATAAATCCTTTTCCATTTTCATTTACTGCTATAAAATCATGAATACTTAAAGATGGTTCCCCAAAGAAATTATCTACACCTTGATTTTCTAATGTAAGTAAACTTCTTTGAATTACTCCAATACTTTGTGGAGTTATTGTTCCATATTTTGTAGTATATTCTTTTCTATTATCTGATGCATATTGAAGTAATGATTTTAAATCTTTCAAATCACATAATTCTAAATTTTCATCTTTTGCAATTCTAAATATTATTGTTAAAACTCCTTCTTGTGCCTCTGAAAGTCCTAACATTATAGATAATATTTCTGGTCCAATAGTTTCAACTTTAGTTCTAATTGGGTGTCCTTTTTTACCATACAAATCCCAGAAATGAACAGGAAAACTTTTATATTCAAAATTATCTATTTTTAATTTTTCTACTCTTTGATTTAATGATTCATTTGGCATGCCACTTACAGCACATCCAGCTAAATCACCTTTTACATCTGCTAGAAAAACTGGTACTCCAGCATCCGAAAAACTTTCTGCCATTACTTTAACAGTTACTGTTTTACCTGAACCAGATGCTCCAGTTATTATTCCATGCCTATTTGCCTTATTTAAAATAATTCCATATTCATTATCATCATTTTTACCAATCACTATTTTATTATTTAAATACATTATTGCACCTTCAATCTGTTTTAATTATATCATAACATCTATAATATCTTCAAAATTAATTATTGAATCTAATAAATATATTTTTTTATTTTCTATCTTTTTAACTATTCCATTTGTTTCTACATATTCAAAATCAACATAATACTTAACTGTTACCCTACTACCAATTTCTAATTTATTAATTATTTTATTTACATAATCAATATTATCAACTTTTAGTTCTATTATCTTAAGTGCTTCTTTAAAACCTTTCAAAGCATCAAATGGTAAAAATTGCTTTGCCCTAAAATCATTATTCTGCATTGTGACCTCCAATTAATTTATTTCTTATTATAGCGGTTGCATCATCTTCATAACTTATTGCTCTAAGTATTGAATTATTTCCATATTTACTTTTAATATTTTTTAATGCTATTTCTAAAGTTTCATCTTTTTCTTCAATTTCAACTGTATTAAAAATATCTAATTGTTTTATTCTTTTATTATCAATGTTGGAAAAATATACAGATATTCTTCTAATCATATAATTTTTATTAATTCTATAATCATATTCTTTTAAAATTTCATCTAATATTGTGGAATAACTATTTGTTTTATGTGAAATTTTGCAGCTTGCTTTTAGTGAAGGAATCACATAATTCGAATAGCCTATAGAAAAAACTACTGAATCTGTATAACACTTTTTTTCAACTAAAGTATTTATTAAAGAATCAGTCATTTCACTTAAAACTATTCTTGCTTGAATATAATTATAATCTTTAAAAAGTATTTGACTATTAGAAATAGAATTAGATTTTGATTTATAATTTTTTATATCCTTAATTGTACAAGTTTCTTTTCCAAAAGAATGATCTATTAAAAGCTCTGCATCTATTCCAAACTCTTTATATAACTTTTGTTTATTAGCATATGCAATATCATGCATATTTAATAAATGTAATTTATTAAGTCTAGCTTCAGTTTTAACTCCTATACCCCAAAAATCACTAAGTGGTGTATGATACCAAAGTTTATCTTTAAATAATTTTTCATTTAAATATCCAATGTTATTATTTACATGTTTTGATATTATATCAAGTGCTATTTTTGCTAAATACATATTAGTTCCTATACCACATGTTGCAGTTATACCAGTTGTTTTTAAAATATCATTCATTATCATTTTAGCTATTTCTATTTCTGATATTTTATATAAATTTAAATATGATGTTACATCTAAAAATGCTTCATCTATTGAATATACATGAATATCATCTTTAGACAAATATTTTAAATAAATTTTATATATTCTTGCAGAATACTCAATATATTTTTTCATACGAGGTTTTGCATATATTGGATGAACATTCTTAGGAATTTCAAATACCCTACATCTATTCTTTATTCCTCTTTGTTTCATATGTGGAGATATAGCAAGACATATAGTTCCATTTCCTTTTTCTTTATCAGCAACTACCAAATCAACTTTAAATGGATCTAAATTTCTTTCAACACATTCTACTGATGCATAAAATGTTTTTAAATCAATACATAAGTATACCCTATTCATTCAAATCACCAATATAATTATAACACAAACACTTGTTTTACTAAATAGAATTTAATTTACAATTTTTTCTAAAAATAGTAAAATAATTCTAGAGTGTGATAATATGAAGTATATAATTGATACAGATCCTGGAATAGATGATTCAATTGCAATAAGCTTAGCTTACTTAAATAAATTAGATATAATTGGCTTTACTCTAGCTACTGGAAATATTGATAAAGATAAGGCAGCTAACAATTTAAAAGTTGTTCAAAATGTTCTTGACAGTAATATTCCAATGTATATGGGTACTAAAGAAAACAAAGCAAACTCTATTTCAGCTGAATATGCACATGGTAAAGATGGCCTTGGTAATGTTTTTATGCCTATATCTCTAAAGAAATTTGAAAGTATGTCTGCTGAAGATTTTATAATTAAATCAGCACATGAATATTCTAATGATTTAACAATAATTTGTTTAGGGCCTCTTACTAATTTAGCTAGTGCTTTAGAAAAAGATAGTACTATTGTAAATAAAATTTGTAAAATTGTATTTATGGGTACATCATATGATGAAACATTAGATATTCCATACAATGAATTTAATGTAAAAATTGATATTGACTCTGCAAAAAAAGTATTTAATGCCGGATTTAAAGAAATAAAAATAATAACTCATGAAATTGGTATTAAAGCTTTTATTAAGAGACATGAAATGAATAGACTTAGTGATTCTAATAATAAAATTTGTAAATTTATTTATTTAATAAGTCAAAAATATATGGAATTCTGTGAAAGTCATTATGGAATTATTGGATGTTGTATGCCAGATCCAGTTACTATTGCATCTGTTATAAGCGAAGATATTATCGAATATGACCCATGTAGTATAGAAATAAAAGACAACTTAGCATATTTAAATAAAGAAGATTACAGTACAATCTATGTATCAAAAAATATTAATTTAGATAAATTTACAGAACTATTTGAAAGCACTTTTAAAGTATAAAAAATCCACTAATATGTGGACTTTTTTATATTAACTCTCCTTCGTATAATTTTTTATAAAGTTCTGATTTTTTTATTAATTCATCATGAGTTCCAACATCTATTATTTTACCATTGTCTACCACGAAAATTTTATCACAATCAATAACTGTTGATAGCCTGTGTGCAACTATTAATATTGTATAGTCTCCTTTTAAGTTTTCTATTGCTTTACTAATATCTTTTTGTGTTTCATTATCAAGTGCACTTGTTGCTTCATCAAATAAAATGATTTCTGTTTTCATAAGTAAAGCTCTTGCTATTGCAAGTCTTTGTTTTTGTCCTCCTGATAAAATCACACCATTTTCACCTATCAAAGTATCATATTTTTTTGGTAAACTCATAATATATTCATCTATACATGCAAGTTTACAAGCCTCTCTTATTTCTTTCATACTAGCATCTGCTTTAGCAATAAGTAAATTTTCTTTAATAGTAAAATTAAATATGTAAGGGCTTTGAGTTATTATAGAAATATTATCTCTTAATGACGAACAAGTTAAATCATTTATATTAATTCCATCTAATAAAATATTTCCCTTATCAACTGGATATAACTTAGCAATTAAACTAAATAATGTTGATTTGCCTGCACCAGATTTACCTACAAAAGCAACCTTTTCATTTGGATTAACTTTAAAATTCATATTATCAATTATCTTTTTATCATTTTCATAGCCAAACGATACATTTTTAAATTCAATATAACCATCTAATTTTTTCACTTCTTTTGTTCCAAATTGTTCCTTTTTAAATTTATCACTATCAATAATTTCATAAATTCTATCAGAAGATATTTCAAATTGTTTTAAATAATCCATTAAATATGATAAGCCTACTAATAGATTTCTAATTCTTGGTTGATAATGATATGCAATTATAAAACTAGGAATTGTCAAAGAACCTTTATTATATAAAATAATCCCTAACATTATAAATAAAAATTCAGTTATAGATTTTGCCACTGTTTCTGCTGCATTATAACTGCTATTTGTAAAATACAGTTTCATCTCTTCTTTCATAACTTCTCGTATTTTTTTTACTGTTTGATTTGTTAAATTATCATTTGCATTTAACACTTTTATATCACGTATACCCCTTATAGATTCACTAACAAGTCCTGTTTTATCTTCATTAAGTTTTCTAATTCCTCTTCTAAAATTACTCTCTTTATTAACTCTTCTCTTACTTATTAAAAAGATAAATATTGAAGTAAATAAAGCATACAAAAACAAATACTTGTTTAAAATAAATATCGCTATTAGTACTCCTATATTACTCATTATTTTGGTTAACCAATAAGAAAGCTCCATAAACATGGATGATATATCTTGTGAGTCCTTATTCAACCTATCAATAAATAAACCAGATGATTGCTTATCAATTTCAGAAATCTCTAATTTAAGAGTCTCCTTAAACATTTCAGTTTGTAAATTAGCTGTTGTACTTTGATATATTTTTCTATAACTAATATTTTTTAATAGTGTTAAAAAACTTTGAAAAACATCAAGTGATAGAACAACTAATGAAGTTAAAATTAATTGATTTATTATTTTGTCAGTTATATTTAATATAACTTTAGCTGATATAATCGGATATATTACTCCAACAACTCCTTCTAATATTGCTATAAAAACATATAATATCAAATATTTTTTTAATCCTTTCATATATTTTGTTGTCTTTTTCATGTTTTCAAGAATTTTTGATTTATCACTTTTAGTTTGTTTTTTCACTAACACCACCACCTATTGCCCATTTTATCAAAATTTTGAATAATGTATAGTCTTTTATTTTTTGGAATTTTATGTTATAATAATATTGTCAAAGGAAATAATATACATATTCATATAATTGAATATGTTTTTTTTACAAAAAAAGATTCACAATTAAGTGAATCTTTTAATTTATAACTTTAATTATTTAATAATTTCAGCTACAACTCCGGCACCAACAGTACGTCCACCTTCACGGATAGAGAATTTTGTACCTTTTTCAAGTGCTACTGGAGCAATTAATTCTACAGTCATATCTACGTTGTCACCAGGCATAACCATTTCAGTACCAGCAGGTAATTCAATTACACCAGTAACGTCAGTAGTTCTAAAATAGAATTGTGGTCTGTAGTTTGAGAAGAATGGAGTATGTCTTCCACCTTCTTCTTTGCTTAGTACATAAACTGAAGCTTTGAATTGAGTGTGAGGTGTAACACTTCCAGGTTTAGCTAGAACTTGTCCACGTTCAACATCTTCACGTCCAATACCACGAAGTAATGCACCAGCGTTGTCACCAGCTTGAGCAAAGTCTAGAGATTTTCTAAACATTTCAATACCAGTTACAACTGTTTTTTGAGTATCTTTTAATCCAACGATTTCAACTTCGTCATTAAGATTTAATACACCTCTTTCAACACGTCCAGTAACAACTGTACCACGTCCTGAAATAGTGAATACGTCTTCAATACTCATTAAGAATGGTTTATCTGTATCTCTTACTGGAGAGTCAATATAATCATCAACTGCAGCCATTAAATCTTTAATAGATTGAACAGCAGCTTCATCTCCTTCAAGAGCTTTAAGTGCACTACCACGAATGATAGGACATTCAGCGTCGTATTCATATTCTCCTAATAATTCTCTAATTTCCATTTCTACTAAGTCTAGTAATTCTGGATCATCTACTTGGTCACATTTATTCATGTAAACAACGATTTTAGGAACACCAACTTGTCTTGATAATAAGATGTGTTCTCTTGTTTGAGGCATAGGACCATCTGCAGCAGAAACTACTAAGATAGCTCCATCCATTTGTGCAGCACCTGTGATCATGTTTTTAACATAGTCAGCATGTCCTGGACAGTCAACGTGAGCATAGTGACGTTTGTCAGTTTCATACTCAACGTGAGCAGTATTAATAGTAATACCTCTTTCCCTTTCTTCTGGTGCTTTGTCGATATCAGCATAATCTACAAAGTTACCAAAGTATTTAGTAATAGCAGCTGTTAATGTTGTTTTACCATGGTCAACGTGTCCAATAGTACCAATATTAACATGTTCTTTTGAACGATCAAATTTTTCTCTTGCCATTTTTTTATTTCTCCTTTCAATATTTCTATTATATTTTATCTAATGCTTGAACATTTTTCAAGTATTATTTTTAGTTAGCGCTGTTTTTCTTAATAATTTCTTCAGCGATTGATTTTGGAACTTCTTCATAATGGTCTTTTTCCATTTGGAAGTTTCCACGTCCTTGTGTATTACTTCTTAAATCTGTAGCATAACCAAACATTTCTGATAATGGTACCATTGCTATAATTCTTAAAGTATTACCAATTGATTCTTGACCCATAGGTTTACCACGACGAGAAGTTAAATCTCCCATAACATTACCTAAGTATTCTTCTGGAACATCTACAACAACCTTCATGATTGGTTCAAGAAGTACTGGTTGACATTTATTTTTAGCTTCTTTCAAAGCCATACTTGCAGCAATTTTAAATGCCATTTCTGATGAGTCTACATCATGGTAAGATCCATCAAATAATGTGGCTTTTACATCTACCATTGGATATCCTGCAAGAATACCACCTTGCATTGCTTCTTGTAATCCTTTATCTGTTACTGGAATATATTCACGAGGAACTACACCACCAACAATTGCATCAACAAATTCATAACCTTTTTCTGGATTTGGTTCAAATTTAACCCAAACATGTCCATATTGTCCACGTCCACCAGATTGTTTAATATATTTTCCTTCGCACTCTGCTGCAACTTTAATAGTTTCACGATAAGCAACTTGAGGTCTACCTTTATTACATTCAACATTAAATTCACGTTTCATACGATCTACGATAATGTCTAA
Organism: Bacillota bacterium; assembly: GCA_015059485.1. GTDB lineage: Bacteria > Bacillota_I > Bacilli_A > RF39 > UBA660 > RUG14121. The sequence continues at coordinate 20,004 of SVAH01000005.1, read as the reverse complement.
GTGTAATTCTCCCATTCCTGATAATACAGTTTGTCCTGTTTCAGTATCAGTTTTAACTCTTAGAGTTGGATCTTCTTCAACAAGTTTAGCAACTGCAAGTGCCATCTTATCTTGATCACCTTTACTCTTAGGTTCAATAACGATATCAATAACTGGATCTGGGAATTCCATACCTTTTAAGATACATTGATTTTTTTCATCACATAATGTATCTGCTGTAGTTGTATTTTTTAAACCTACTGCTGCAGCTATTTCACCAGCATAAACTTCAGTAATTTCTTTACGTTGGTTAGCATGCATTTGTAGGATACGACCAATTCTTTCTTTTTCTCCCTTTGTTGAATTTAATACATAAGAACCACTTGTTAATTTTCCAGAATATACTCTGAAGAAAGATAATCTTCCAACAAATGGATCTGTAGCAATTTTGAATGCTAATGCAGTAAATGGTTCTGAATCAGATGGATGTCTTAAAACATCGTTTCCATTTTTATCTGTACATTCAATAGCTTCAACATCAGTTGGTGCAGGTAAATAATCTACTACTGCATCAAGAAGTGGTCTAATACCTTTATCTGATAAAGCATCAGCACATAATACTGGGAAGAATTCAACAGATAATGTAGCTTTTCTAATAGCTGCTTTTAATTCATCAACAGTTATTTCTCCACCATCCAAATATTTCATCATTAAATCTTCATCAAAGTCTGCAACAGCTTCAATAAGTTTAGTTCTATATTCTTCTGCTTTATCTTTCATATCAGCTGGAATTTCAATTTCTTCCATATTTTCTTGTTCAGTTCCATCAAATTTAAACGCTTTCATTTGAACTAAATCAACAATTCCGCTAAATTCTGATTCTGCTCCAATAGGAAGTACTATAGGTGCAGCATTGGCTCCTAATCTATCTTTAATAGTACCTAAACTAAAATAGAAATCTGCTCCCATTTTTCCCATCTTGTTTGCACAAATCATTCTTGGAACTTTGTATTCATTAGCTTGTCTCCAAACTGTTTCTGTTTGAGGTTCAACTCCAGCTTGAGCATCAATTAGTGCAACTGCACCATCAAGTACTCTTAATGATCTTTGAACTTCAATTGTGAAATCTACGTGACCTGGAGTATCAATAATATTTAAACGATATCCATTCCAGTGACAAGTTGTTGCAGCACTAGTAATTGTGATACCTCTTTCTTTTTCTTGTTCCATCCAGTCCATTTGAGATTCACCATCATGAGTCTCACCAATTCTGTGAGTAATTCCTGTTAAGAATAAAATTCTTTCAGTAGTTGTTGTTTTACCAGCATCGATGTGAGCCATGATACCGATATTTCTTAATTTATCAATTGAAACGTCTCTTGCCATTTATAACACCTACCATCTATAATGAGCAAATGCTTTATTTGCTTCTGCCATTTTGTGAGTATCCTCACGTTTCTTAACTGCTCCACCTGTTCCAGCGGCAGCATCCATAATTTCGTTTGCTAAATTAACGGCCATTCCTCTTCCGTTTCTTAGTTTAGCATAATTGATTAACCAACGAAGTGCTAGTGCTTGACTTCTATCTTCAGAAACTTCGATAGGAACTTGATAATTAGAACCACCAACACGTCTTGATTTTACTTCTAAAGCTGGTTTGATATTTTCTAATGCTTCATTAAAAACATCCATAGCTGATTTTCCAGTTTTTTCAGCTATTAAATCAAATGCTTCATATAAAATCTTTTGAGCTGTACCTTTTTTACCATCTTGCATAATTTGATTTACTAATTTAGTAACAACTTTTGAATTATACACTGGATCTGCAAGTACGTCTCTTTTAACTGCTCTTCTCTTACGCATAATTTTCTCCTTCCTTATTATTTATTAATTACCTTTTGGTTTTTTTGTTCCGTATTTACTACGTCCTTGTTTTCTGTTATTAACACCTTGAGTATCTAATGTTCCACGTACAATGTGATAACGAACACCGATTAAGTCTTTAACACGTCCACCACGAACTAATACAACACTATGTTCTTGTAAGTTGTGTCCTTCTCCTGGAATATAAGTATCAACTTCTTTACCATTAGAAAGTCTAACACGTGCATATTTTCTTAATGCTGAGTTTGGTTTCTTTGGTGTTTTTGTTCCTACACGAGTACATACTCCTCTTTTTTGAGGACTTGAAGTCTCAGTTTGTTTTCTTTCAAGTGTATTGAATCCTATGTTTAATACTGGACTTTTACTCTTTTTAGTTTTCTTTTGTCTGTTTTTTCTAACTAATTGGTTAATTGTTGGCATTAATAATATCCTCCCTTCCATTAACACACATCCTGGTGTATCATATTTTCCATTAAATTAGGTTCCATCTAAGGATAGAACCCACTTAAAAATCGTAATTAATATAACATTAAAACTTATATAAGTCAATATTTTTTTAAAATATTTTTATCTTTTATGAGATCTCTCATATTTATTTTTTAAACTAACCAAATTATTATATTCAATCTCTAAATTATCTAACTCATTAATCATTAAATTATCTGCTGATAAAGTCTCAACAAGTGGCTTAACTTCATCTATAAAATTTTTTAATTTAACATCTATATTTTCAGATAGTTTTTCTTTAACACTTGAATAACTTTTATTATATAAATAAGATAATATATAGTCCACTTCATTTTGCATTGTTTTATATTCTTCTTTATTATGAAATTGTCTTAAAAAAATTTTTCTCTTATTGTTTATCTCACTTTCTGTAGAAGTTTTATCTCTTATAGCAGCAAGCTTTAATCCTCCAAATGATTCAAGTGCTCCTGGATTTATATCATAACATGAAGCTATTGTAGCATTTTTTAATGCCTCAAGTTGACTTTCTATTTCATTTATTCTGCCTACTACAAAATCATAATCTATTTCTAATTCTTCAGTTTGTTGTTTTTTAAAAAAATTAAACACAATATCACATCCTTTTTTTTAATTATATCTCAATTTACAATCAAACACAAAATCATTTTATATTATTATATTTAATTTAAATATTATTTATGCTATTATATGCATTAACTGGAGGTAACTGTATGAAAAATATTGATGTTTTAAGAAATGAAGCAATGCATTTTTCAAATTTAAATTCTAATCAAGTAAGTAAATTAAAAATAATTGGCAAAGGCACTGATGCCAATGTATATAGAATAAACAAAAATTTACTTTTAAAATTATATAAATTACCTCAATCTAACATTAAGTCATCAAATGATGAAATAATAAAAACAGATAAGCCTCAAAAATTTATTAATACTTTCAAATTTCAATCAAGATGTTACAACGAAGAAGGTTTACGTTTAGGATATAAAGATTTAATTGAAATGGCTAATATTAAACAAGAAAAAATTAATTTAACATATCTTCCACTTGCTCCATGTTACATAGATAATTCTTTTAGAGGATGTATTTTAAAAAATTGTAGGCCTAATATTCCGATTGACTTTTTTAAATTTTTACCCGAAAGGAAAAAATTAATAATTATACAAAAGATATTAATGAAATTTAAAGAATTAATTGCTAATAATATCTATCCATATGATTTATATAATAAAATAGATTCTGATCATCAACATAATAATATAATTATTGATTTTAAATTAGAACCTACTATTATAGATTTAGATGGCAAAAGCACTGCATATACTGAAAGTTTTAATGAAACATACTATTACGACTCTACATTTGGTATTTCATGTTTAACTCTAGAATTTTTATTTAATCAAGATATGATAGATTTCTTTGATGAGCCATTTGAACTCAAAGACTATTATCAAGATTTCTATAAAGGAAAAATAGACTATGAAGATGTAGATAAATTAATAAATACTAATATTGAATTTGAATATATTGAAGAATTCATAAATAAAAGAATTAAAAAAAATAGATATTAAATCTATTTTTTTACTGGTGCAAATTCTACTATAAAGACTTTCTCACTATCTTTTACAGCTATAATTTCTATATTTTTATCGTATCCTAAATCTTTTTCATATTCTATAGTATATGTATACTTAATACCATTTAGCTTTTTATCATCTATTTTGTAATCTACTTTTTTACTATCTTCTAATATTAATTTTTTTACACTTGGCAGCTCTTGTTTTCTAGTACCATAAGAATTATCTTCTAATGATTCATATAATGTATCCATAACTTTATTTTTAAACATTTCTTTTTCATTTTCATAAAGATATTCTACACCACCTACATCAAATCTGTTTATTTTAGTATCAATAGTATATAAATCAATTATAAATAGTTCACTTAATTTTTGACTATATGCGTCATAATCAATTTCATCTGCATCTAATATTTTCTTTAACTCATAATAAGTATCTTTAAACAATTTACTATCTTGGTTATCTAAAGTATATCCATAACTCTCCATGCTATCTAATATTGAACTATAAACTGTTGGCTTATTTCTATCTTTATCAAATAGATAATGCTTTGCTATTAAAAGTGAGACACATATTACTATCAAAAGAAATAGTATTATTAATGGAATTTTATATTTTTTTAACATTTTTATTTTAATTTCATCTTTTTTCTTCTTACTCATTATTATTCTCCTTACTACTATCATTCTTTAATACATCTATATCTGTGCCTTCTTTATATATTAAATCATGAACTATTATAGAGTTTGATACATCAAGAAGTTTTTCAGCATAATCTTTATACTTTGTTATATATTCATCATCTATTACACTATTATTATAAACATAGTATTCACCAGTTGAATTATTATAATAAACTTTTCCTGTTAAAAAATTACCATTTGGAAATACTACTACATTATCATCTTTTATATTGAATATATCATGACCAAGTGCATATTTATTTTCAATTCCAAGCATATTTCCAAGAGTTGGCATTACATCATACATACCCATTGTGTAATTAATCTGTTTATTAATCTTTTTCTTTAAAGTTGGATTCTTAGTCCATAGTATCAATGGTGTATTTTTATTCATCTCATGGTCATAATAACTATACTCTTTATATTCTTTATCTCCCTCTTCATATTCCTCTCCGGTTTTCGGATTATAATTGTATAAGTAATTAATTTCTTTACGAGTAAGTTTAGCATCATGATCTCCATAGAATACAAATATTGTATTATTAAAATGATCTGATTTATTAATATAATCTACAAATTGTCCCATTGCTTTATCCGCATAATGAACACTTGTAATATAATTTCCAACTGATGTTCCATCTAAATAATTAGTTTTCTTTTCTTGACCATTTTCATCTATATAAGTTGTAGACATATCATATTCACCATATTTATCTTGAAATATAAATGGTGAATGATTAGATAATGTTATAACTGTTCCCATATAATTTGGATGAGTATCTTCAATATTTTCAAGTTTAGGTACCAATTGTTCAAAGAACTTTTCATCATTTATTCCTAAGTTTATTACATCAGCATCCGTATATTCATATGATTCTTCAAAGAACATATCTTCATATCCTAAAGATGGATGTGCCTTATCTCTATTCCACATTGAAGCATAATTTCCATGAGAACTAAATGTATAATATCCTTTTTGTTTTAATAGTTTTTGCAGTGTTATATAATTTCTATCATAATACGACACAAATACTGCTCCACTACTTGCTGGCATTAAAGAAGATGCTAATGTAAATTCCGTATCTGATGAAGTACCTGTACTTATTTGTGGATAAAATTTTTTAAAAAACATTCCTTCACTAGCTAACTTTTTAGTAGTTGGAACAACGTCTTGTCCATTAAACGATACATCCATTAAATATGATTGTAAGCTTTCCATATGTACTAAAACTACATTATAACCATCTAATATATTCGTATATTCATTCTTACCATTATATTTTTCTTCTTCTGACATGTTATCAAAATATTCATGGAATAATTTAGCAGATTCCTCATATCCAAATAAACTACTTAATTTTGGTTTTAAACTTTGAACTAAATCATTTGTCTGATAAACAATTATTCCAAAGCGTTCAACTATATAAACTCTATTCCATTGTTTAGCAAGTCTACTATAATCTGTTCTAGTAGCAGTTATAAATGTATATGAGAAACAAAGCAAACTTGTTAAAATAGTACATAATACCATTTTCTTTCTAACTTCAATTTTTTTAATAATATCGTAATAATATGTAGAATTAATTTTTCTATGAATATAACAAAATGTAATTGGAATTAATATGTATACAAAATCAACAAGTTTAAATTTTTCATATAAAGAACCTGTTACTGTTTTTACTTGTCCTAAACTTGCAAGTTCTCCAAATGAAGAAAACGAAACATAAAACGTATAATATACTGAGTTTACAATTTCCATAATTGTAAATATTATCAAACATGTTAAATAATACTTGTAACGTTTTTTAGTTTTTTTTATATATCCAAATGCTCCTATTAAAAGTATTGCTCCTAAATCAGATATTAAAGGTTTAAAACTAAATGGTGATCCAATTGTAAAATTTCTAATTAAAATTGTTCCTATAAGTGCTAACACCACATATGCAAAAAATAATCGATTTGAAGTTAAATATAATGCAATCGATCTTCTTGAAGATTTCAGAATACTACTTAATTTCTTTTTCATACATAAATTCCCTTCTTACTATTTTTAATTATAACAATAATATAGAAAATTTACAATTTCTATTGCAAAAATTATTTAAATTTGTTATTATTTTATTGCATGCAGGTGTAGTACAATGGTTAGTATACGACCTTGCCAAGGTTGAGATGGGAGTTCGATCCTCCTCACTTGCTCCATATGTAAAAATCGTCGGAACAACCGATGTTGAGATAAAGCTTAATTAGAAATAATTAAGTTTTTTTGTGTTTAAGAAAGGTGTGATGATATGTTAAATATTATTAAAGCCATTGATAATTCTAAAAATATATCAAATAAGTTTAAATTAGGTATAATAACATCTACGATTAAGTCAATTTAAAACCAACCATAATTTTGACCATAAAAAAAGTAGAAATTATTTCTACTTTGTTGGTAAAGTTAAGCATTTTTTTCTAGTTTCTTCAATAGAGTCTGATTTGCTTTTTGTAAATTCTTCTATGTCTTCTTTAAATTGTTTTAAATATGAATATATTTCTTTAATATTTTGTATAGTTTCAGATTCAATAACACTTGGTAATTGAAGAATTCTATCATATGTTTCTACTAACTCTTGATTTTTGCCTAACCAGCACCCCCAAAAGAATTTATTAATTTGAGGAGATGAAAAGAAATAAAGCCCAGAACGATTTCGTAATGTTACAACATCTCTATCATCTTTATAATAGGTAACATTATTCATTGGATCTAAATAGTATCTTTTATTATCACCAACCATAACAATTGCATGATTAGGCCTTTTTTTATGTTTATCAAAATAGTCATCATGAACATCTTGAATATGATATGATATTTTTCTCTTTTTTAAGTTATTTTTAAATTCTTCAATCCTTGCCCCTTCAGATATTTTTCTTAGCATATTTTCAACATAAACTCTATCTGCTATTTGTTTGTTTAATGAATTTCCATAATGAAAATTTAAAAGTGTTTCTGAGCGTCCAGCAAGAATAACAGAATCAATACCCATTCTCTTATATATATCATTTAACATTGCTGATCTATGTCGACATACGCCACCATTTAAAAGCACTTGAACTCCTTTTATTTCATCATTTTCTAGTTCTTTAGAATAAACTGGTTTATCTTTCATATATAAAAGATTAAATATTTCATCATCTTTAACATAGAAGCTATTTATCAAATTAAATAAACAGTATATTTCAAGTGGTGTACTACAACCATATAAGTTCATTAATTCTATTGTTTCATCTATAATATGATTATAAAACTCTTTTATTTCTAATAATAGATCTGTATAACCATTTTCTTGAGTGTTTTCAATTAATACCATAAAATTTCCCCCGATTAGTTGTATATTATATCACATATTTTGTTAATTAATAAATTATTTTAATATTTTTATAAAAATCCCACAAATTATGAAATATATTGAATAATTTTACAAGAGCATAAGAGAATGATATCAACACATTAAATAAAGCCTTATTACATAAGACTTCTGTGTGATTTCAAACTTATTTTGCACATGCAAAATTGTCCCACTGTTGTGGGATTATATACTTTAATTTTTCTTATTTTATAATGATTTTTAGTGGGATTAAGTGCGGGATTAAATTCTTATCAAATAAAAACTTTTAAAATCAATATCCCACTCACTATTTTATCTAAATATCATTTTCATGTTATTTACTCTTTCCCTATAATGTGATATATTTAATATGTAATTAAGTTTTATCTCATTGCATTTGTCGGTAATTGTTTCTCAAACGAGATACACAATTGCTCCAGATTGATTTTATTCGAACTTTTATAGTTCGATTTTTTTATAAAAAAGTAATTAACAAAATGTAAAAAAATAATTGGTCAGTTGTGACTGACCAATTCAGAAATAATTAAATTGAAAATAAATATAATGTTATAATATGTTTTAAGTTTATTTAATTATTGATAAAAAAATTGAATTATATTTGTTAAAAATTTATATATATTATATTTAAATGGTATAATTATAATTGGTTTGGGTGATGTTATGTTAAGACAATTTAAAGGAATAAAATGGATAAATAATATTCCAAATTTTATTTTATATGATTATGAACACAATATTATTGAATACAAAAAGGCTGAAGGAATTATAGATATAAAAAAAGAAGGTCTTAAAAAATGTAATGGTTATTATGATTTAGTTACACATAAATATGTTGTATGTCCAAATTTTAATAGTTGTAAGTCAGATAATGTTAAACAATGTGAAACATGTTCAAATATTACTGGATTTAATGAATGTCTTGGATGTGATGGTAAATATTGCAGAACTACTAATAGTATTGCAAAAGAATTTTGTAATCAAAAACATGTTGTGTATATAGCTTTGTTTGGAAATAATAAATTTAAGGTTGGGACAGCTGCAGAATATAGAAAATATTCAAGAATACTTGAACAAGGTGCTATAGCATCAATGTTTATTGCAGAAACACCAGATGGTAAACAAGCAAGATTTATTGAACATACAATATCAAAATTAGGATATGTACTTCAAGTAAATTCATCATTTAAATTGAAGAATTTAGTAATTGATAAGGATCGAATCGAAATTGAAAATATTTTAAAAAAACATTACAACAATATTATGAATGACATTCCTGATACTTTGAAAAAATTTTTAATTTCTCCCGAAATTAATTATTGTGAAAAAATTAATAAAATAAATAAAAGTATTTTTTCGGCAAATGATATTCAGTTATCTCTTCTTGAGGATAATATTGAAAACATATATGACATTAACTATTTGTTGCATTATGATAGTATATATGGTAAAATAGCGAACGTTATTGGAACTTTTCTAGTAATAAAATCAAATAATGATTTTGTAATTTATGATACTAAAGAATTAGAGGGATGTATTGTAAAAATAAAATTATGTTAGGGGGATTTTAAATGTTTGATTATCACGGAATAGATTACAGTAGTATAGTTGATTTAGGTTATACAATGGCAACTTTTGAAAACCATTCGATGGGTCAATCACTTGAAAAATATATTGAAATGAAATTACAAGATATAATCTTTAGTGATTCAATATCAGAAATACGTGTTGTAGGTAATTATGATAGAACTAAAGGTATTTCTGTTAAAGAAAAAAATGATAAAACTTTCAATTATAAGCGACCAACAGTTTTTGTGAATGGTGCTGTTGCAACAATTAATTGTTATCCTGGTATGGATTATGTATATCATTATGCAAGTCTAGTAAAAACATATTTAGCTATATTAGGAATAAAAAAGAAAATTACAGTACAATTTCCTACAGTTCAACAAATTGAAAATAAATTAATGAGCTCTAATATAAATGAGATACCAAAATGTAAAACAATAATATTAGGATATGTTCAAGGTTTTGAGTATTTGTCTAATACAGAAAATTGGCTTGGGACAGGAGATTTTTTGTGGAAGCGAATAACAGACGATAAAATATTAGTTGGTTGTAAGCATAGTTACTGGGGAGATATTGCTGGTTATATTGTTGCCGCTTTAGCACGAAAAGGCGTAAAAAAAGTTATATATGTAGGAAAACTTGGAACATTAAATAAAAACTATGCCCCAAATGAGACAATTGCTACAGGAAATAAAAGTATATTTATTGATGGTAGTTTTGTTGAATGGAACAATGTATTTGAAGATTTTAATTCTGATGCTATCAAGAATGGTATTCATTATACATTACCTAGTATAATTCAAGAAACAAAGGAATGGGTTCTACAAAATAGGGAAGAAATTGCATTTGTTGATCCAGAGATTGGTCATATGGCTAAATCAGCAATGCAAAATGGAATTGATTATTCATATTTACATATTATATCTGACAATTTATCAAAAAAATTCTCAGAGGACCTATCTAATGAAAGAAAAGAAGATGTCCTAATTAAAAGAAAAAAATTAATTAAGACAATAGGAAATTGCTTGATGGATATATAAAAACTGTGTTTTTAAACACAGTTCTTTTTTTCCATTACTAATTGAGGATATCCAGCAAATACTTGTTCACCAACTTTAATATTTAATTCTTCTACAATATCCATAATGTATTTCATGCTATCATCTTCATTATCATATAAATTTGTTTTGAATTCTAATTCGATGAAATCACCTAAATCTTCTATAGAATCAATGGATATAACAATATTATTATATTCAAATGAGTTTCTTGTTTTTTCAACAACTATTATTTGCTTGAAATCTAGTGCATTTAGCATTTCAATCATTCCATTATAGTCATCTATTCCAATTTCAATTTCTTTACAAGAAATTTTATTATTACCATTATTATTACTCCAATTTTTGTAATTAATAGTTTTTTCTTCCTTTGTATCTCTTATTCTAAGCCATTCTGAAATAGGTTTTCTTTCAAGAAAATTCTCATGTGCTGGTGTATAATATATATCCTTTTGATAATTGTTTTCTTCAATTGTTTTACCTAATTCTTTTAATTTTGATATTGTTTCTTTTTTGTTATGTAAAGGAAATTTTGCTTCAATCTCAATTCTTTTTCTTTCCATATCTTTACCTCCATATGAATTATATAATATTTTACTTTTTAAAGTCAATTAACTATAATCATAAATTCTAAAAATATATATTTGAAAAAATATGATTATAAAGGAATAAGATGTAATTAAATAGACTAGTATTTATTACTTCTAATTTCTTCAGTGCAGTTATTAAATTTAACTTTTTTCGTTGCAACTAACTAGATTTGTGATAAAAGTATCAATCCCTAATTGTGATGGAAAAGTTGTAAATAACTTAACCACCCGCTCCATTTGAAATTTAAGTTGAACTTTTATAGTTCGACTTTTTTATTACATAATAATAAAGCAAAAAATGATAGATTCAATTATAATCTATCATTTTACTATTTTTTCATAAAAATGTTTTTCAAATATTTTCAATCATTCTTTTACCACTCATTACCTTCCATGAGTTCCGTTTTGATCAAATTGATTTAAATCAATTTTTCTTGAAGTATCAAAATATTTATTTAAATCTTCATAGAAAGTTTTGATTCCTTTATCATTAAAGTATCCAATATATCCACCTGTTTCCATTGCTTTTCTATCTAATCTTTTACGTGACAAGTAAACATCAATCATACTTTGTATTATATCTTAAAAAAAATCATAATCTGTATAAATAATATTTCTTTTCAAAATGTCCTGACCATTTTCATTTACAACTTCGGTAATCAGATTTAATTCTTCCATTAACTAATTTAATTTTTAATTCTATTCCCACAATATTTCCTAAGTTCATATCATATACTCATCTATTTTTAGTTAAAAGTTAAAAAACTTCGTATTTTTACGAAGTTTTACACATACTATTTTACTTTAAATATATACTTATTATTTTGATAATCAATTTCTATGATACTTCCAAATTTAACTTCATCGGCTATTATCATTTTTGACAAATTAGTTTCTATTATTCTACTTACAAGTCTTTTTAATGGTCTTGCGCCAAAATTAATATCATAGCCTTCATCTATCATAGAATTAATTGCAGCATCAGTAAGTTCTATTTTTATATCAGAATTTTTTAATCTAAATTCAATATCTTTAATAATCTTATCTAATATTAATTTAATAGAATCTTTATTTAACTTATTAAATAATATTATTTCATCAATACGATTTATAAATTCTGGTCTAAAATATTTTTTTAATTCATCAAAAACTTTTTCATCTTCTCCATCTAATATATGTTCACTTCCAACATTGGATGTCATTATAATAATAGTATTTTTAAAATCTACTGTTCTACCATTAGAATCTGTAATTCTACCATCATCAAGTATTTGTAAAAGTAAATTTAATACTTCAGGATGTGCTTTTTCTATTTCATCAAATAACACTATTGAATAAGGATTACGTCTTACTGCTTCAGTTAATTGTCCACCTTCTTCATATCCCACATATCCTGGAGGAGCTCCAATTAAACGAGCAGTTGAAAATTTTTCCATATATTCAGACATATCAATTCTAATCATATGTTTTTCATCATCAAATAACTCATATGCAAGTGTTCTTGCTACTTCTGTTTTTCCTACTCCAGTTGGTCCTAAGAATATGAATGATCCAATAGGCTTATTAGGATCTTTAATTCCACTTCTACTTCTTAAAATTGCATCTGATACAAGTTTTAAAGCTTCATCTTGACCCATTACTCTTTTTTTCATATTTTCTTCCAAGTGTAATAATTTTTCTTTTTCACTGCTTATTAATTTAGATATTGGGATATTTGTCCATGTAGATATTACTTTAGCTATATCATTTGAATCAACATTATCACTTAAAAGTTTTGTTTCATCTTTATGTTTTAGTTCTGTTATTTCTTTCTCTAACTCTGGTATTTTACCATGGCGAAGAACTGCTGCGCTTTCTAAATCATAAGTATTTTCAGCCTGTTCTAAATCAAATTTAGCTTGTTCTAATTCTTTTTTCTTAGTTTTTATTGTATTAATAATATCTTTTTCTCTATTCCAATCTTCTTTTAATTTAGATTCTTTTTCTTTTAAATCTTTTAACTCAGTTTCTATATCTTCTAATCTTTTCTTAGATAATTCATCTTTTTCTTTCTTTATTGCTTGTTTCTCTATTTCAAGTCTCATAATTTTACGTGTAAGTGCATCTAAACTAGTTGGTACACTATCCATTTGTACTCTTATAGTTGCACACGCTTCATCAACTAAATCTATTGCTTTATCAGGTAAATATCTATCTGTAATGTATCTATTAGATAATGTTGCTGCTGATATTAGTGCTTTGTCTGAAATAGTAACACCATGATGTACTTCAAATCTCTCTTTTAATCCACGAAGTATAGTAATTGTATCTTCAACTGTTGGCTCTGACACTTTAATTTTTTGAAATCTTCTTTCAAGCGCTCCATCTTTTTCAATATATTTTCTATATTCATTTAATGTTGTTGCACCAATTACATGAATTTCTCCACGAGCAAGCATTGGTTTTAAAATATTTGAAGTATCCATAGCACCTTCAGTATTACCAGCCCCAACTATAGTGTGGATTTCATCAATAAACATGATGATTTCCCCATCACTTTTCTTAACTTCATTAAGAACTTTTTTTAATCTTTCTTCAAATTCACCACGATATTTAGCACCCGCAATTAAAGCAGCCATATCTAACTCCCAAATAGTTTTATCTTTTAAAGAACTTGGAACATCTCCACGTACAATTCTAAGTGCTAATCCCTCGATAATTGCTGTTTTACCTACACCCGGTTCACCAATTAAAACTGGATTGTTTTTTGTTTTTCTAGAAAGTATTCTTGTAATACTTCTTATCTCTTCATCTCGTCCAATAACTGGATCAATTTTTCCTTTTTTTACATCTTCGATAATATTACGTCCATACTTTTCTAAAACATTTTCTTCTTCTTCATTATTCATATCAAACATAATTTATCACCTACCTGATGGTATTATACAAAAATAATTAGCACTTGTCAATAAAGAGTGCTAATTATTTTTTCTATCTAAAATTATTCATTGACTCTAACCAGTCAGATACTTGAGAATATTCTTCAAATGCAACTGGTAAACCCAAAGATAACCGTCTTTTTAAATCATATTGATTACTAACATTTATAAGTAGTTGTGTGTTATCTTGATGATAAAAATCTAGATTTTCCCAAACACTATCTTTTCTATTAGCATAAAGATATACTTGTGTTGGGCATATACCACCTTTTTCAAACGATTCTTCGTATCCATTTAGCATTTCATTAAATAAATTAAACTGTTCAAAGCTATATAAACCAATAATATTATTTTTCAGCGCTTTTGTCAATTTCGTGTAAAGTGCATAAAAAAAGAATATACTATACGCAAGTATATCCTCCATCAATCGGAAGTATTACTCCAGTTACATAAGATGCTTCATCACTTGCTAAGAATATAGCTCCAGCATTTAATTCTCCATATTCTCCATATCTTTTCATTGGAACATGTGATTTAGCAAATTCTTGGAACCTATCAGTTTTTAAAACTTCTGTTGTAAGTTCTGTATAAAAGTATCCAGGACATATTGTGTTTACTGTAATATTGTATTTAGCAAGTTCTGCTGCTGCAGCACGAGTAAAGTTTACTACTCCACCTTTTGATGCATGATACGCTATTGTTGGTATTTCATCATTTCCAACAAGTCCATACATTGATGCAATATTTATAATTCTTCCATAATTATTTTTTTTCATTATATTAGCAAAAGCTCTAGTTACTTTAAACACTGACGTAAGATCTGTATTTATAGTAAAATCCCATTCATCATCAGTCATTTCTAATACTCCAGCATCTTTTGAAGAACCAGCACAGTTAACTAAAATATCTACTTTGCCAAATTTTTCTTCTACTATTTGTGCAGCTTTTTTTATATCTTCTGTTGATGTAACATCACATTTTACTGAAATAATATCAACATTATACTCTTGTAACTCTTTTTTTAGTTCTTCTAGTTTTTCTACTCTTCTTGCAAGTATAGCTAAGTTTGCGCCTTGTTTAGCATACGCTTGTGCCATTTGTTTACCAAGACCAGATGATGCGCCTGTTATAACAGCTACTCTTCCTTTTAAGTCAAACATTATTATTTTCCTTCTTTCTTACTATTAATATACTTAATAGCTTCAGTAGCAGCAATTGCGCCATCACTAGTAGCTGTAACAAGTTGTCTTACATCTTTTTTACGATTATCACCAGCTACAAAAATTCCATCAACATTAGTATGACAATCTTCATGCGATATAATATAACCAGCTTCATCTTGTTCAATTAATCCTTCAAAACTTTCATTTTCAGGATTTCTACCAATAGCAACAAATAAACCATCAATATCTAATATTTTATTATTACCATCTTTATTAGTAACTTCAATACTTGTAATTTTATCATCAGTATTTATTTTAGTAACTTGACTATTATATATTATTTCTATGTTATCTTTTTCTTTTAATTCGTTAACTAAGTTTTCTTCTGCTCTAAATTCATCACGTCTATGAATTAAATAAACTTTATTTGCTACATTTGAAAGGTATATAGCATCTTCAACAGCAGTGTTACCTCCACCTACTACTGCAACTACTTTTTCTTTGTAAAAAGCTCCATCACATGTTGCACAATAAGATATACCTTTTCCAATTAGTTTATTTTCTTCTGGTAATCCAAGTTTCTTATTTTGTGAACCAGTTGCAATTATTACAGTTTTAGCTTCATAGGTGTTCTTACTTGTAATTACTTCTTTATAATCGCCTTTATCATTAATACCAGTTACCCTTTCAAAATTAATATCTACTCCTAATTCTTTTACTTGATTATACAAATTAGTAGCAAAATCAAATCCTGAAATATGTGGTGCAACTGGATAATTTTCTATCTTTAATGTATTAATGATTTGTCCACCATAACTTCTTGCTTCCAAAACTAAAGTTTTTTTACCAGCTCTTTTTCCATAAATAGCTGAAGTAAGTCCAGCAGGACCTGCTCCAATTATTATAATATCATACATATTATTTGCTCCCTTCTACATTAGCTAACACTTTATAAACAAGCTTATATAAAGTAATTGCTTCTTCACCTGTAAGATTAATACATTTTCCCATTTTTTGTGGAACTTCTAAAGCCTCATCTTTTAAAGATTTGCCTAAATCAGTTAATTCTATATCTATATTTCTTTCATCATTTTTATTCTTGGTTCTACTTATATATTTCTTAGTTTCTAGTTTTTTTAATAGTGGTGTTAAAGTGTTTGACTCTAACATCAATGTTTCACCAAGTTTCTTAACATTAGTATGCTCATATTCCCATAAATATAACATAACTATATATTGAGTATAAGTTAAGTTTAATTTTTCTAAAAATGGCGTATAATGTCTTATTATTTCTTTTGATGCTAAATATAACGGAAAACACAATTGTTTTTCCAATTTTAATGAATCATACTTATCCATGATAAATCATTATAGTAAATTGGCAATATCTTCATCCATCTTTTCTGGTTCAAAAGTTGGTGAATATCTTTTTACTACATTTCCTTCTTTATCTACTAAGAATTTAGTAAAGTTCCATTTAATATCGCCAGGTTTCTTAGTAGTTTTGCTTAGCTTTTCAACAGCTTTCATAGCCATCTTAGCTTTAAGTCCACTTATTTCATCATTTTTAGCTTGTTCTTTTAATATTGTAAATAATGGTTCTTCATTTTCACCATTTACATCTACTTTAGAAAATTGATCGAATGTTGTATTATACTTCATAGTACAAAATTCATGTATTTCATCATCCGATCCAGGTGCTTGATGTCCAAATTGATCACATGGAAAATCTAAAATTTCTAATCCTTTTTCATGATATTTTTGATATAACTCCTCTAAGCCTTTATATTGTGGAGTAAATCCACATCCTGTTGCAGTATTAACAATTACTAATACTTTATCTTTTAACTCTGATAAAGAAAATTCTTCTCCATTTCTTTTTTTAACTTTCAAATCATAAATTTTCATACTTTTCTCCTTCCTTTTGTGTCGTATGCGACTTAATAATAACATATTATAAATAAAAATGCAATATTTTATTGATTATTTTTAAATTATTATTTAAAATTATATTAAAGGTAGTGAGATATGAAAAAAAATTTTTTTTACAAAATCTTCGTTTTAATTGTTTCTCTATTAATAACGTATTGCTTTTATATTGAACAAGATAAAGATAAATTTGTATCTTATGCAATGAGTAATATTCCAAAATATAATGGTAATGATTATATAATAATAGATAATAATATACCAAAGTTTAGTGATGAATTACTTAATACAAAGTCTTTTGAAGAATATAGTGAACTTGATTCTTTAAAAAGATGTGGGGTTGCAATAGCAAACATTGATAATTCTATTATGCCAAAAGAAAAACGTGACAGTATCGGAATGATTAAACCTAGTGGTTGGCAAACTATAAAGTATGATTTTATTGAAGGAAAATATTTATATAATAGATGTCATTTAATTGGCTATCAATTAACCGGTGAGAATGCAAATAATAAAAACCTAATAACTTGTACAAGACAAATGAATACTGGAACTATGTTAGAATATGAAAATAAAGTAGCTAATTATATTAAAAAGACACATAATCACGTTTTATATAGAGTAACTCCTTACTATGAAAATGATAACTTACTTGCAAGTGGTGTACAAATGGAAGGATTATCAATTGAAGATAACGGCGAAGGAATTAAATTTAATATATATGTTTATAATGTTCAAGATGGAGTAAATATTAACTATAAAGATGGTACTAGTAAGGTCAGGTGATTAGTTTGAAAAAAATATTAATTTTATTTATAATTTTTTTTATAACAAGTAATGTTTATGCTGATTATAATGATCAAAAAATTGCTAATTCTTTTGATCAGTTTATTACATGTATAAATACTAATGACAAATGTGCATATGATTATATTGACGATTCTAACAAAGAATTATATGATAATATTACTCATTATTTAAACTCATTGCATATTGATTATGAAATTAAAAATATTAAAGAAAATAATAATACATATAAAATCAAGGCTAACATTGCAGCTTCTGGAACAAACTGGAGCATTAAAGGCATAAATGTATATTTTGATTTAAAGGAAATAGATAATTCATATAAGATTATTAATACTACTCTATTTGAAAATATTAATCCTAAAAAAATATTAGCACTAATTTTTAAAATATTAATATTTATTGCTTTTATAGCTTTTGCATATATTTTGACAGTAGTAATCGTAGTTATATATGCAAGTAAAAAGAAAAAACAAAAGGAGAATGTATAATGAAGTTCTACACCAAAAAACAATTAAAAAGATTAAGAATTGCATTAATATTTGAAAGTAAAAAACGAACTAAATATATTGTAAATCATAAAATATTTCATAATGTTGGTTCTAACTTTTTCTTTCAGCCAAGGTTTATTCCATCAGATCCTGAATTAATTAGTTTTCATGATAATGTTGTTGTTGCATCAAATGTTACATTTATAACACATGATATATCTCATTATATGTTAAACAATTTAAATAATGGAGTATTTCAATACAATGATGGTTGTATTGAAGTTATGAATAATGTTTTTATTGGCGCAAATTCAACCATTTTGCCAAACATTAAAATCGGTTCTAACGTAATAATAGCTGCTGGTTCAGTAGTTACTAAAGATATACCAGATAATAGTGTTGTTGCTGGGGTACCAGCTAAAGTCATTGAATCATTTGATGAATATTTAGAAAAAAGAAAGAATATACAATGGTTACCAGATGAAAATCTTTGGGAAAAATTTAATAAAGAGAAAAAGTCAAATTGAAAATTGACTTTTTTTGTGTTAAAATTGTATATACAATATGGAGGATTATATATGAACGAAATAAATACTATTAAAGTTAAAACTCCAGATGGAGAAATAAAAGAAGTTGAAATACTTAATATTTACAATAATGAAAATAATAAGTATGCAATCTACTCTATTGATAATAATAATGATACATCTAATTTATATGCTGTTAAAATACTTGAAGATGAAAATGGAAGTATTATATATACAGATATTAATAATAATGAAAAAGCTGATATTATAAGGTATATACAGAGTATTATAAAGGGATAAAGGTGTAACTATGGAAGAATTAGAAAAAAAATTAGAAAATTTAAGTACTCTATTTGAAGAAGGAAAGAATGAACAAGAATTGAATAATAATATAATTAACTTCGAAGAATATAAAGAAAAAAAAGAGAAAAATATCATACAACTTAAAGATCAAAATCGATTAGGGACTATTCTTAAACCTTTTGTAAACAGTTTAAAAACAAAAAAATTAGAACCTGAAATTCCAACTAAAGATGAAGTTAAAGAAATTGTTGAAAAAGCTGATGAAATAATTAACGATAATGAAAAAAATCACAATGATAATAAATTAATGAATATGCCTACTCAACTAATTCCTATAATCAGACAAGAAAATATATATCCTTTAACTGTACAGAAAGAAACAAGTAAAGCTCTAGTTTTAACTAAAAAAGCTGGATCTATATTTACATCAATCTTAATAACTATTGTAGTTTTAACTCTAGGAATTGTATTTGCTGTTGTTCTTAGAGGTTAAATATATTATTATTTACAAACTTTCAATTCTATTACTAAAACTAAAACATTTACAACATAAAAAGACCGTTTTAAGCGGTCTTTCAGACTGTTGACAAATAAAAACAGTCTTTTCTTTTTTATAAAATTGTATTATAATTAAGTTACGAGATAGAC
>SVAH01000025.1 GCA_015059485.1 Bacillota bacterium | reverse complement strand
GTAGATAATATAAAAAATATTGGATATTTAAAAGATAATATGTTTGCATTTGAATATGATAGAGAAGCGTTTAGAAAGCAAGTAGAGAAAGAAGCGAGAGAAGAAGCTATTAAAGAAGCAAAAGAAAAAGCTGAAAAAGAAGGTTATGATAGTGGTTATGATAATGGCTATGATAATGGTTATGATAATGGTAAAAATGAAGAAAAAATAGAAATAGCAAAGGAATTACTCAAATTGAATATACCTGTTGAACAAATAGTGAAGGCCACCAGACTATCAATTGAAGAAGTAAATAAGTTAAAAGAAAAATAAAAATAATAAAAAATATAAAAAATAGTCATAATAGTACTTGACAAATAATAGACATTAATATATAATCAAGTTGTTATAAAAAAGGAAAGCAATGTATCTACATTCACCTGATTGCAAAAAGCAATAGGTAAAAAGCCAAGATTAAAAATAATTTTTAATTGTAACTTTAAAGGAAAGTAGATATTTTGTATCTACTTTTTATATATTGTGGAGGTGTGTTTATATAGCAAAGAATAATAATGAGTTACCAATTAATGATGCTATTAGAGTTGATAATCTGATGGTAATTGGACCAAACGGGGAGCAAATGGGAAATAAGAAACTTGAGGATGCATTAACACTTGCAAATTATGCAGGACTTGATTTAGTTTTGATGAATGGTGGAGATAATCCGGTTGGAAAAATAATGGATTATAATAAATACCGTTACGAAAAACAAAAGAAGACTAAAGAAGCTCAAAAGAAACAAAGAGAAAGTAATAAGGAAGTTAAAGAGTACAGATTATCTGTTAATATTGATATTCATGATTTTGAAACGAGAGCTAAAAATGCTCTAAATTATTTAGAAAAAGGTCATAAAGTTAAAGCAAGTATTAAATTTAAAGGTAGAGAAATGGCTCATACTGACTTAGGTAAAGATGTTCTTATGAAGTTTGCACAGCGTTTAGAAGAATATTCTACAATTGAAACTCAACCTAAATTAGAAGGTAGAATGATGAATATGCTATTAGCACCAAAAAAATAGAAAATAAGAGAGGAAGTTTAAAATATGGCAAAAGGTGGAAAAATGAAAACTCATAAAGCTGATGCTAAAGTTTTCAAAGTTAAAAAGAATGGTACACTAACTTATAAAAAGGGAAATGGTAATCACCAAACTAATAAAGATACTGCAAAACAAGTTAGACAAAGAAGAAATAAGGGAGTATTAAGTAAAGGAATGGCTGACAATATTAAGTCAGTTATCAGATAAGGAGGTAAATCATGGCAAGAGTTAAAGGCGGAAATGTAGCAAAAAATAGAAGAAGAAAAGTATTAAAAGCTGCTAAAGGTTATTTTGGTAGTAAACATAGATTATATAAAACTGCTCAAGAGCAATTATTCCATAGTGGAGAATATGCTTATAGAGATAGAAAAGCAAATAAAAGAAACTTTAGAAAATTATGGATTACAAGAATAAATGCAGCTTGTAGAATGAATGACATTAGTTATTCTAAATTCATGAATGGATTAAATATTGCTGGTATTGAAGTAAACCGTAAAATGTTATCTGAAGTTGCAATTAGTGATCCAGCATCATTTACTAAATTAGTTAATGCTGCTAAAGAAGCTTTAAAAAATCCTAAAAAAGCAGTAGTAAAAGAAGAAGTAAAAGCTGAAAAGAAGGAAACTAAAAAAGTAGAAAAAGAAACAAAAAAAGATTATAGTAAAATGACTTTAACTGAATTAAAAGCAGAAGCAAAAGAACAAGGTGTTAAAGGTTATTCTACTATGAAGAAAGATGAATTAATTAGTAATTTAAAATAATGAAGAGGTAGTATTTACTACCTTTTTATGTCCTAAAGGAGTTAGATATAATGAATATACCAGTAAGAGCAACAAATAAAGTTGATATAATAAAACAAATGAAAAATGTAATTCTTGAGATAAAATTGAAAAATGAAGAATATATTCAAAATGGATTTATCATGGAGCTTGCACAATCAACAAAGGATATGGTAGATGGTATTATTAAAATATCAACAAATGAATATATGGCGTACATTATATTTAATGAAAGGCCATTATACAATTATAACTACCATGGTATAGTTGCAGAAAGTGGTATGAAAAGATAACTTAATTGTTATTTTTTTTATTGTAAATATTTTTATATAATTATATAATAGTCCTATAGAATAGGAGAGTAATAATGAAATTTATAACTGAAAAAAGAAATACTACTAATTTAAAAATATTAATTCCAATAATAATAGTTATAATATTAATATTTCTAGGAGTTATTATAGCAAGCAGTATTTCTAATGGTAAAAATAACAATGATAATATTAAAAATAGTGAAAAAGAAGTAGATAATAAAAAAGCTAATGAACAAAAAGAAGAAAAAGAAACAGAAGAAAAAAAAGATGAGTTAGTACTTCTTAATACAGAATTAAAATTAAGTGATGTTTGTAAAAATAAAGCCGGAATTTGTACAGCTACTATTGGAGAATTTAGCCTAGGTGGAAATGTTCATACATTAAAAGTTAATATTGATATGGCAGATCCATACAATGATAAGTTATACCAAAAATACAATAATTCAACTGATAGAGTTATAAATGATGAAAATTCAAATGCAATTTATATAGACTCTAAAAAAATTCCTATTAAGCCATTTGAATCACTAGACAAGATTATAAAAATAGGTGAGGATCATTTTGCAATAGGAGTTGATTTATATACTGGTGCTAATTATAAAATTATAGTGTATGATAAAGATATAAATTTTGCCAAAACTTATAATAGTGTACATGTTCCAAAACAGCCAAAAAAAGAAGACGAAGAAGAAACGAAAGATTATTCAGATTATTTTACTGTTGAAAATAATACATTTACAAGATATGCTTGTGATACTTCAAATGATACTGGTGATGGAAAAAATCAATTTGTAGAAAAATATAAAATAATTGTTTCAGATGAAACTTTTAATGAACAAAGAATATTAAAAGAAGAAGCATATTGTAGTGCACAACATTAAAAAATGTACAAGTTAATCTTGTACATTTTTTATGCATTCATTAGCAGTCTTACTATATGCTCTAAGTAAACCTCCAGCCCCAAGTTTAATACCTCCAAAATATCTTACTACAGCCACTAAACAATTATCTAAATTATTCATTTCAAGCAAATTGTATATTGGAAGACCAGCAGTATTACTAGGTTCTTTATCATCTGATTTTTTAGCCATATTATTAACTTTGTAAGCATATGGAATATGCCTTGCTTTTTTATGTTCTTTCCATAATTCTTTAATAATATTATCAGCCTCTTCTTTAGAATCTATTTCATAATAATAACCAATAAATTTAGATTTCTTAATTTCATATGTATATGTATTAATTAATTTCATGCTAATCACCTATAAAAATTATACGAAAAAGTACTAGTTTTGTCTACTTTTGTCGAAAATAAAAAAATCCTTTATATAGGTGTATGTCCAGAGAATATGCTTTTTTTCTTAAATAGAATATAAGGTATTAATATATAGTTGTCAATTACTATGCAAATGATAATTGATTAGTAATTGACTAAAATAAAATTGTAGTTTATTATAATGTTGAGAATAGGAAGTGTAAAATATGGATAATAATAATCAAATTCAAACAAATCAAAACGTAGAATCATTAGAGATACCACAAGATAATTCTAATATAAGTTTATCACCAAAGAAGAAAAGCAATAAAGGATTAATTATATTTTTAATTTTAATAATTATAGGATTATGTGGTTATATAACATATGACAAAGTATTAAAAGATAAATACTTTAGTAAAGAGAATAATTCAGAAAAAACAAATAATGAAGTTAATGAAATAGAAAATAATGATTCTAAATCTGAAACAAATACAACTACTGACAATAATTCAAATAATACAAATTTAAATGATAACAATTCAACAGATAATAATAATTCAGTACAATCTAATTTGAATACTAAAACAGTTGAAGTATCTAAACAAGAAATAATAACATATGTAAAAAATGAATTAATATCAAAAAAATTAGTTAATCAAAGTAATACTGAAAAATGGACTTTTGATAGAGCTGTATATATGGGATATTTTAAATCAAATCCAAGTGAAAAATATTATAAAATTTCAGGAGTTTTTAAATGTAAAGATAGTAGCTATTCATGCGTATATCAAGAACAATTAGAAGATCCAAATACAAATGATGAATATCCTTGGGCAGTTGTTGTTCCTATTATATTTAAGAATGATCAATATTCATTTGGCTCAATAGGTGGAGGTGGCTCCTATGAATTCTATTCTCCTGAATTTAATTTGATTGAAAAAGATTTATAATAATTAAAAAATAAAATAAGGGTACAAATACTCTTTTTTATTTTTTACTAAAAATACTATTTTGTAGTATAATAACTACAGGTGAGGGATATGTTTAAAGATAAATTAAGTTTAATACCACATAAACCTGGATCTTATCAAATGAAAGATAAAGATGGCGTAATAATATATGTTGGTAAAGCAAAAGATTTACATAATAGAGTAGCTTCATACTTTAGAGGTAAACATACAGGTAAAACTGCTAAAATGGTTTCAGAAATAGCTGATTTTACATATATAGTAGCATCATCAGAATTAGAAGCATTTATAATAGAAATTAATTTAATTAAAGAATATGATCCCAAATATAATATTTTACTTCGCGATGATAAAACATATCCATATATAGAATATATAAAACATCCGTATCCAAGACTAAAAGTATCAAGATATACTAATATAAAAAAAAGTGATAATAAAAAATTATTTGGACCTTATCCAAATGCATATGCTGCAAGAAGGATAGTAAATCTAATTAATAGGATATATCCGTTAAAAAAGTGTGAAGGTAATCCTAAAAAAGTATGTTTATATTATCATATAGGAGAATGTCTTGGATATTGTGAAAAGAAATATGATGAGAAAAAGTTAGATAGTATGGAAAAAGAAATATTATCATTTTTAAATGGTAATGATAGTGTTCTTACTAATAGAATATTAACTAAAATAAATGAATATAGTGAAAATCTTAATTATGAAATGGCTCTTTCTTTAAAACAAGAACTTGATTATATAAATATAGTTTTATCTAAACAAAAAGTAGAATTACACGATTTGGTTAATAGAGACATAGTAGGTTATTATCTTAATAATGGACTTATTTCTGTACAAGTATTCTTTATACGTAATGGTAAACTAGTAGGCTCTCATAATGACATATTCCCAGTTATATCTGAGGTAAAAGATGAAGTTGAAAACTATATAGTTAAATTTTATAACAAACACGAAATTCCAAAAGAAATATTAATACCTAATATACTTGATGGTAGTATGCTTGAGAATATAGTAAATACTAAATTTATAACTCCTAAAAAAGGAAAGAAAAAAGATCTTTTAGAAATGGCTATATCAAATGCTAAAATAACGCTTGATAACAATGAAGAAACAATAAATAGAAAAATTGAAAGAACATCTGGTGCAAATGACGAGTTAGAAGAATTATTAAATATGAAAATACATAGAATTGAATCATTTGATAATTCAAACCTTTTTGGAAATTATGCAGTATCAGGTATGGTAGTTTATAAAGATGGAGTACCATCAAAAAAAGATTATCGTAAATATAAAGTATCAGTTGATGTTAATGATGATTATCATACTATGAAAGAAGTAACTTATAGACGTTATTTTAGGGCCTTAATTGAAAAAACAGAGCTTCCAGAACTTATACTTGTAGATGGTGGTAAAGCTCAAATTCACGCAGTAAATGATACATTAGAAGAACTAAATTTAAAAGATAAAATTAAAGTATGTGGTCTTGTTAAAAATGATAAACATATGACTAGTGATTTAATGGATGGAGATACACTTGAAATATATGAGTTAGATAGAACATCAAATCTATTTCATTTTCTAACACGTATCCAAGATGAGGTACATAGATTTACGATTAATTATCATAGAACTATAAGATCAAAAGGCTCAATATCATCAGTGCTTGATAATGTAGAAGGAATTGGATTAAAAAGAAAAAAAGAACTTATAAAAAAATATGGTAGTGTTGTAAAAATTAGTGAAGCAAGTATAGAAGAATTATCTAGTATAATTCCAGAAAATGTTGCTATAAACTTAAAAAAATATTTAGAAGACTTTAAAAAAAGTAATTAGTGTAAAGTTTACAAATAAAAATAATTATTTTTAGTATTTTATAGTATAATTAAATAAAGGTGTGATTATACATGAAAATAATAGTAACTGCTGGAGGAACTGGTGGGCATATTTATCCAGCATTAAGCATTATTAATAAATTTAAAGAAGAAAATAAAAATTTAGAAGTATTATATATTGGAACTCATAACAGGATGGAAAAAGATATAATTCCATCACTTGGAATAAAGTATGAAGAATTAGAAATATATGGTTTTACCAAAAATATAAAACGAGATATAAAAAATATTTTTTTAGTCAATAAAGCATATAAAAAATCATTACAGATAATAAAAAATTTTAAACCTGACTATGTTTTAGGATTTGGTGGATATGTAACATTTCCTGTTATTAAAGCAGCACATAAATTAGGAGTAAAAACTTTTATACATGAACAAAATAGTATTCCAGGGAAAAGCAATAAATTACTTGCTAAATATGCAGATATAATTGGAGTAACATTTGAAGATTCAAAAAAATATTTTAATAAAGATAAAGTTATATTTACTGGTCATCCAAGAAGTGATGAAGCAAAAAAAGCTAAAAAAATTACTAAAGATACTTTAGGATTTGATAAAAATAAAAAATTAGTGGTTATAGTACTTGGTAGTTTAGGTAGTGGATCACTTGATTCAGTTATTAGAGATTATTTGAATAAAGTAGACAATAAAGAATATCAAGTATTATACATAACTGGTAAAAATCATTATAGGAATTATGAAAATTTGAAATTACCAAGTAATATAAAAATAATACCTTTTTTTGATGATTTAATTGGTTTGTTTAAAGATACTGATGTTGTTATATCAAGGGCTGGTTCAGGTGTTTTAAATGAAATAATTGCACTTAATATACCAGCCGTAATAATACCGTCACCAAATGTAGCGAATAATCACCAATACTATAATGCATTATCTTTAAAAGAAAAAAAAGCATGTGTAATGTTAAATGAAAGTAATATTAATTCTAGTATTATAAAAGAAAATGTAGAACGTATACTAGATGATGATGAATATAGAAAAGATATTGTAAATAATTTGAAACAAATGGAAGTAGTGGATAGTTGTAATAAAATATATAATGCAGTTAGGGGAATTGATAAATGAGAACATTACAAAATGTATCAATGAAAAAATATACAACTTATAAAACTGGTGGAAATGTTAAAATAATGTATTTTCCGGAAAATGAAGATGAATTAATTGAATTATTAAAAAAATTAAGAAAAGAAGAAGAAAAGTTTTATATCATTGGTAATGGTTCAAATTTAATTGTTGATGATAATGATTTTAATGGTTCAATAATAAATATGAAAGATTTAAATAAATATAAAATAGAGGACGGTAAGGTATACTGTGATGCTGGAGTGATGTTACCAATTTTAGCAAATGATACAATTAATAATTCATATTCTGGCCTTGAATGGAGTATAAGTATTCCTGGAACTGTCGGAGCATCTGTTTTTAATAATGCTGGTGCATATGGATCTGATATGTCAAATGTGGTAGAGTGTGTAAAAGTATTAGATGAAGATTTTAATATAGTAATTTTTAATAATGAAGATTGTAAATTCGAATATAGAGATTCAATATTTAAAAAAATAAGAAAATATATAATACTATCGTGTGTAATTGATTTAGAAAAATCTAATAAAGAAGAGATGTTAGAAAAAGCAGCTGATAGAAGAAAAAGAAGAATAGAATCTCAACCACTTGAATATCCATCAGCAGGGTCTGTATTTAGAAACCCAAGTTCAGAATTTCCTGCTGGAAAGCTAATTGAAGACGTAGGGTTAAAAGGTAAAAAAATAGGTGGAGCTATGGTAAGTGAAAAACATGCAAATTTTATAGTAAACATTGATAATGCATCTAGTAATGATATTAAAAATCTGATAAAATTAATTAAGGAAAAAATTAAAGAAGAATATAATATTGATTTAAAACTTGAACAAGAAATAATAAATTGGGAGTAATGACTATGGCAAAGAAAAAGGTAAAAAAAAGATTAAATGTTAAAGCATTATTAGTTCTTATATTAATAATTTATTTAATATACATGATAGTGTATTCTTTTTTATCTATGCCAATAAAGAATATATATATAACAGGCACTTCTAATTTAAGTGATAATGATATAATTGAAGCTGCTAATATAAAAAATTATCCTTCAATGTTAAAATTAAGTTCTAGTAAAATTGAAAAGAATTTAAAAAAAATGGATTATATTGAAGATGTTAAAGTAAGAAGAAATTTATTTGGAAAGCTTACAATAGATGTAGTTGAAGCAAAAATATTATTTTATAATAGAAATACTGGAAAATTAGTATTATCAAATGGAAAAGAAGTTGATGATGAAAATAAATATGGATATCCTTCATTAATTAATTATGTTCCAAAAGAAATATATTCTAAAATGATATCATCATTAAAAAAAGCAAATTTTAATATTTTATATAGTGTTAGTGAAATGGAATATTCTGTTTCAAGAAGTGGCGACAAAATAATTGATGATACAAGATTTATATTTAGAATGAATGATGGTAATACAGTATATATTAATTTGATAAATATTAAAAATTTGAATAAATATCAAGATATATATGCAACAGTTGGTGATATAAAAGGAGTCATGTATCTAGATTCATCATCAAATGAAAATATTTACTTTAAATCATATGAATCTATACAAAAGGAAGCAAACTCAGGGGAAGAGGAAAAAAATGAATGAAAATTATAATGTGAAAATGAAAGAAATAATAAAGAATATGGATGGTAAGAAAAGTATATTACTTCATAGCTGTTGTGGTCCATGTTCTACTGCTTGTATTGAAAGATTAACAAACTTTTTTGATATCACTATTCTTTATTATAATCCTAACATTGAACCTAAAGATGAATATGAAAAAAGAAAAGAGTATCAAATACAAGTTATAAAAAAATTTAAATCAAAAAATAAGTTAGATATATTAGATTGCGATTGGGAAAATGAAGTATATAGAGATTATGTTAAAGGATTAGAAAGTGAACCTGAAGGCGGAGCTAGATGTAATAAATGTTATTACTTAAGATTAGATTATACTGCTAAGAAAGCAAAAAAATTAGGTTATGACTTTTTTGGAACAACATTAACAGTTAGTCCTTATAAGCATAGTAAAACTATTAATACAATTGGAGAATCTATTTCTAAAAAATATAATATTAATTTTTTGTATTCTGATTTTAAAAAAGAAGAAGGCTATAAACGAAGTATAGAACTTGCTAAAGAAATGAATTTATATAGACAAGATTATTGTGGTTGTTTATTTGCAAAAGAATATGATAATAAATAGCATTAAGTAAATCAGTGTAAAATTTACGAATAATGTACATAAAAATTGGATAAAAATCCAATTTTTTTAAATTTTTTAATAAATTTCACTGA
>SVAH01000024.1:1301-11713 GCA_015059485.1 Bacillota bacterium | reverse complement strand
CTAAGTCTATCTCGTAACTTAATTATAATACAATTTTATAAAAAAGAAAAGACTGTTTTTATTTGTCAACAGTCTGAGAGGAATAATTAAATTATTCCTCTTTTTGCTTTTTTAATTTACGAATTTTAAATACATCGTTATATTTTTCTAATCCGAGTTTTATACCATCTTCCATAACTTTTTTATCGCATGTAGAATTATAATTTCCAAAAGCTTTAATGTTGACTAAATAGTAGAATCTTTCTTTATCTATTTTTTCATATTTATCATATTCAATATTTGGTAAAAATCCTCTAGCATCATAGAAAAAGCCATCAATTTTTCCAATCACATGACAAAATTCATCAGATATATAAAATTCTATATCATCTTTAAAGATATTATCAAGTATTTCTATAAAAACATTACAATGCCCATATAAGAAGTAAGAAAATATATCATGTTCACTTTCAGGAATTTGTATATTATATATAATATGGTTTATTATTGAACATATCTTATCTATATTATTACCCATACTGTTTCACATCCATTTCATAGTTGGATATACTAACATATATTTATAATTAAGTAAACAACAAAATGACAATTATACATATGCTTTACATTATTTTTTTAATAAAAAAATCTATAAACTATTGATTAACTAATTATTTTATAGTATGATGTATGTATAGTAGATGGCAGGTGTAAGATAAGTATGAATAACAACAAGTTAGTTTTAAAATATTGTCCTAATTTTTATAAAATCGTTAATATGGATTTTCAAGAAGGAGATAATATTAGTAATAAGTTAGTAGATATATATGAAGATTTTATTTTTAAAGCTGATTTAAGTAATGAAGATAATATAAATTTAATTAAAGAAATAGATCATGTTCTTAACTCTTATATAGAAGATAATTCATTTAGAAATAAGGTTCAAAGAGATTTGCTAACAGTAAAAGTTAAAAGAAATGGAAAAGATATTTTGACTTCTATCGTTGAAGCAATAGTTGGAATGTTTAATAAATATATAGAAGAGACAACAAGAAAAATTTATATTGCTAGATGGATATAAAACACGTAATGTGTTTTTTTGTTTTACGATATTTGACATAAATTGTTAAAAATCGTCTGTTCAAACAATTAATTATGTGATATTATTATTATGAAAATAGAGGAGAGTGTATATGAAAAAATATTTATATTTATTATGTTCCGTATTAATTACTTTTGTATGTATTGGAAGTGCTAGCGCTTTATCTACAATGTCAGTAGATGTAGGTCAATGTGTTAAGGATGCAAGTAACAATCAAATTTGTAAACCTAAATTAACTTATACTAATGATAATCCAAATCTTAGCAGAAAGTTTAATACTATGAAAATAAAAGTATTTGTTAGCAATGCAACTATGCAAGATAATATTACATTTTCAGAAGGTATTTATTTTATAAATAAAACAGATTTAACTGCAGCGACTAGAACTGTAAGAGAAGATGGTATTATCAGAAATATAAGCGGACATGAGTTTACTTTAACACTAGGAACTAGAAGAACTTTATGGCCATCAAGTTCTACAATTAATTTAGGAACTTATGTATTTCATAGCGATGCACAACCTTGTTATGTACTATTTAGTTATGATGACTCATATTTTGATCAAAGAAATGAATGCCAAGAAGTTGATGGATATTTTTATGATAATAATGGTAATAATGTTAACGAAGAAACTTATAGAAAAATATGTTTTATGTGTAAGGAAGATAATGGAAGATTCTATGGTAAAAATGGACAAGCTTTAAATTCAAGAGAAGAATATGATGAAGAATGTGGAGAAAAAAAATATTGTGATATAGTAAATGGAAAATATTATGGACCAAATGGTGATGAAGTTTCATTTTTCCAATTTTATGAATTATGCAGGAATCCAATATGTTTACCAATAACTGATGGTGAGAATATTTATTATTATGATATAAATGGACAAAAAGTTGAAACAGAAGCAGAATATTTAAAATCATGTTTTAACTGTAGCATAGATGCAGACGGTTATCATGGTATTGATGGTGAAGTTGTTTCAGAAATAGAATATAGAAAACAATGCTTAAAAAATACTTGCGAAATTCTTGGAAATAGTTATTATGACAAAGATGGAAAAGAAGTAAGTAAAGAAGAATATCAAAAATCATGCTTTAGTTGTGCTAAAGATGAAATAAATGGTAAGTACTATGATAAAAATGGTGCAGAAGCAACAGAAAAAGAATATTTAAAATCATGCTTTGCTTGTAGAAAAGAAAATGGAAAATATTATGATACTACTGGTAAGGAAACAACTGAATCAGAGTGGAATGCAATATGTACTCCTCATAAATGTGAAATAGTTGGTGATCATTATTTCAATGATATGGGAAAAGATGTTCCAAAAGCTGAATATGATAAAGCATGTAAAAATCCAAAAACGGGTATAAGTGAAACAAAAATGTTATATTTATATGTTATAGCTGGATTTACAATAATTGCTGGCATACTAGTAGGAACTAAGAAATTTAGCAAAATTAGTAAATTTTAGAAAAAGATAGAATTCTATCTTTTTTTATTTGTTCATCTTGTTTAAATTATAGAAATTTGATACAATATTTTTGTAAAGGATGAGAGATATGGGGAAAAAAAATAAAAAAGTTGAAGCAAAGTTAAGTGATCAAGAATTAGAGCCTAGTGTAATTGGTTATTTAGAAGAAAGTAAAAATAGTATAATAGGTTTAGTTATCTTTTTCTCAGTATTTATTTTAGTTGCTTTTAACTTGCCAATTATAAGCGAATATGTAAATAAGTATTTAGGTAAAAGTGATAATTTTTCATCATCAGTAGTTGATGATACGGATGATAATAGTGATAAAAAAGATGATAATGTGAAAACAGATACAATGTATGACTTATCAGATACTTTAGAATTTACATATGAAAATTTAAAATTCACAAAATTTAGTATGACGTGTTCTAATGGATGTTCTTTATCAATAAATGTTGAAAATCAATCAGATTCAAATATTTTAAATACTTCTTCCAAATTTTATTTTGAACTATATGATAGTAATTCAACTATGTTAGGAAGACATATATTTGATACAAAGAAATTTGAAAAAAATAAGAATGAATTGTATAAATTTAAAATAACAAATGATGAATATGATAAAGCATCTAAAATACAAATTGTAACTAAAAGTGTAGATGATTATCCAAACTATGAATTAACAGATAATAAATTAACTTGTGTGTCTAATGGAGATACTATAGAATATAGTTATGATTCAAAAAAAATATCTAGTATTAAAAATACTTTAGAATTAGCAAATGATGGTACTACTAATTATGATACTGCTCTAACATTATATAGTAAGATAGCTTCGAATTATAATAATATTGAAGGGGTTTCTTCTAACATAATTGAAGTATCAAACGGTTTTACAATGACAACTGATATTGATACGGAAAAAGTAAATATTGATAGACTTGAAAATAATAATTATTATGATAGTGAAACAGATGTAAAAGTTGTTAAATTTGAGATGGAAGCAAGAGGTTATAACTGCAAGTAAGGAAGTGACATTTTATGAATTATAAAGTTACTATAAACGATTTTGAAGGCCCATTAGACCTTCTTTTACATTTAGTAAAAGAAACAAAAATGGATATTTATGAAGTAGATATGAGTATAATTATTGAACAATATTTAAAGTACATAGAGAATATGCAAAATTTAAATATAGATATTGCCTCAGAGTTTTTAGTAATGGCCGCAGAACTGATACACTTAAAGAGTAAAATGCTAATTAATATTAAAGAAGAAGTGGAAGAAACTGATGAATATTCAATTAATACAGAAGAAGATTTGAAAAATAAACTTATTGAATATGAAAAGTTTAAAAATGTTAGTGAATTATTTAAAAATTTAGAAGAATCTCGTAAGGAAGTATTTACAAAAGTACCAGAAAATTTGAATAATATTACAGATAGTACTCTTAAAAATGATGGCTCAGTAACATTAGAAGATTTGCTTAATGCTTTTTTAGAATATAGAAAAAGATTAGAATATCAAAAACCTATTAATACAAAAATAACTAAAAAAGAGTTAAGTGTTTCTGATAGAAGAAAAGCAATAAGAAATATTTTAGATACAAGAAAGAAAGTAGAATTTACAGAGTTATTTGAAAGTACAACTAAAGATTACGTAGTAGTTACGTTTCTTGCAATTCTTGATATGAGTAAAAATGATGAAATAACATTAATGCAAAAAAATAATTTTGATAAAATAATGATTGAAAAGAGGTGATTATATGAATTTATTAGGAGTTTTAGAGGGAATATTATTTGTTGTTGGAGATGAAGGGATAACATTAAAGAAATTATGTGAATTGATGGATATAGATATAGAAAAAGCTAAAGAATTATTAAAAGAATTAAAAGAAGAATATGAAAGTGATAAAAGAGGCATTAGAATTAGTTTTTTGGGAGATGCTTTTAAATTAACGACTAAAAAAGAGCATAAAGAATACTATAAAAAATTAGTAAGTAGTACAGAAACTAATATGCTTAGTCAATCAGCATTAGAAACTCTTGCTATAATTGCATATAATCAACCAATAACTAGAGCAGAAATAGATGAATTAAGAGGTATAGCTTCTGGATTTATGGTTAGAAAATTAGTTGCAAAGGGTTTAGTTAAAGAAGCTGGAAAATCTACTTTACCTGGAAGACCTAATTTATATAAAACTACAAAAGAATTTTTAGATTATTTTGGACTTGCAACTATTGATGATTTACCTAAAATGGAAGAAAAAGTTGAAGAACAAAGTGATAAAGAACTTTTTACGTCAATATACAAGGAAGAAGAAAATGAATGATTTAGAAGAATTAGTTGATTTAGAAACAGATTTAAAAAATCAAGATATTAATGATTCTAGTATAAGCAATAAACATATAAAGTATATATTGTTTAAAGATTGTTCATTTAACAATATAAAAATGGAAAAAATAAATATTAATGATTGTTTTTTTGAAAATGTTAAAATTTCATCTTCCGCTTTAATAAATGTAAATTTTGAAAATTGTACTTTTAAAAAGTGCGTTATAGATAATTCTAAAGTGTCAGGGAGTTCTTTTTATAAATGCAAATCTTTTGAATCAGAAATAAATGATTCACTTATAACATTATCTTATTATGAATTGAATGAATTTAAAAAGTCTATATATAAAGAATGTAATTTTAAGGAAAGCAAGTTTGAAAATATGAAATTTAGAGACTGTATTTTTGATTATGATAAAATACATGATAATTTGTTATATAAAACATATTTTGAAAATTGTGATTTATTAACTTCAGAATTTACTTTAAATGCAATAGATATAAACTATTTAAAGACATCAACTATATCACCAGCTACAATATTACAAATTGCAAATGATTTAGGTATTAATATTAAATAAAATTCACATCAATAAGATGTGAATTTTTTTAAGCTGCAGGACCAGTAGGACCTTGTGGAATAGTTAAATTAAGTATGAAATTTGGAGCTTCTCCAGTTATTTCGGCAGCAGCTTGTGTTCCTGGATCTCCAGTAGTTACAGTTCCAATTGTAATAGTTGGAGTCTCACCAGCAGGCCCTGTAGGCCCAGTTAATCCTTGAGGGCCGGTAGGACCAGTAGGACCTGTTAAGCCTTGAGGACCAGTAGGACCTTGGATACCTTGAACACCTTGTATACCAGCAGGACCCATAGGTCCGGTTGAACCAGTAGGCCCAATTTCACCTTGAGGCCCTTGAATACCCTGAACACCTTGAGGACCTGTAGGTCCAATAGGCCCTTGAGTTCCTTGAATACCTTGAATACCTTGAGGTCCTGTAGGCCCCATTGGACCTCTTGGCCCAGTTATAGTTCTAACACAAAACTCTGTACTAGGTCTAGTTTGACCACAGTTCATATAAATACCTCCTTTTATCATATTATATGAGAGGATATGTATTAGGACTATAATGATAGCACAATTATAAAAGTAACTTATTTTTTATTAATTCAATATTATTTTTGATTCTAGAATTATTTTTATCTAACTTTAATGCTAAATTAGCATATTTTAAAGAATCACTATATTTTCCAATATTATAAAAACAAATAGACATCATATCATAAATATAAGAATCTTTAGAAAAAAATTCTGATATATATGATTTAGGTTGTTTTGAAATTTTTAGTGCCATTTTACAATATTTTAAACATTCATTATAATACTTATTCTTATATTTAAAAATAGCCATTTCCATATAAGGCTCTCTTAAATAGTTGGCTTCTTTTATGGCTTTATCAAGCCACATATTAGCTTCTTCGTATCTATTTAAATTATCATAACACCTTGCAATAAATCTCATTGATGCACATCTTTCATCTTTCCATGTGGACTTTTTAAGTGATAAGTGTTTGATTAATGTATCAATAGATTCATTCCACATACCATAATACATATATTCACGCCCTAAATAGTGCATATTTCTATCATCAAATGGATCTTCTTTAACAGATAGTTCTAATAAAGGAAGGTATGATTTTCTTGATTTATTTTCATCTGGATAGTGGTTTAATGTAATTTCGTCAGTGGATATTTTAAATTCATTTTTATTACCAATATATTCTAGCACTTCATGGACTGGATGGCACCATTTATAATCATTTCTAGAATGAATTTTATCAATATAAAAGTTTACCAAAGGATTATTGTTAATATCTAGTTTCCAATTATAATTATATAATAGTCTAGTAGTATCTTCATTCCAAATACTTTCTAACTTTTTTCTCCAACCTGGGATAAATACTTCATCTAAATCAGTACAAACACATATATCATAATCATCAGGTATTAGTTTTAATGCTTCATTTCTTGCCACATCAAATCTCCATGGATTTATTATTTTTGTTTCAACTATTGCATTATTATTTTTTAGAATATTAACAGTATTATCGGATGATCC
Organism: Bacillota bacterium; assembly: GCA_015059485.1. Taxonomy (GTDB): domain Bacteria; phylum Bacillota_I; class Bacilli_A; order RF39; family UBA660; genus RUG14121. The sequence goes on along the minus strand of SVAH01000024.1, from coordinate 4,711 downwards.
AGTATCAAGAACATAAATGGCATCTGCTTCTTTCATAGAATCTATCCATCTTTTAGCAAATTTTTCCTCATTTTTACTAATGGCATAGACACAGACTTTGTATTTATTCATAAAATCACCTAAAAAAATATATGTGCAAATAAAATAAAAATTCCAAAAAATTAATTTTGAAATTTTATATAATCATTAAGTTTAAAACATTTTGATAATCCTTTAGGTAATTCTAAAATACTTGTTTCATTTATTTTGTTATTTACCTTAATAATTCTATTTTTACCTAGATTTTCATAAATATATATTATTTTATCATCTTTATCAAGTCCGATTATATCTATATCTTCTTTCATAAAAAAAGTATGTATTGAATTGCATTTTCTAAAAAGCATTCCATAATCTATATTGGTTTTACCAATTAATCCATTTAATCTCTCATTAAAAGTGATAGCTTCTTTAATATTTATTTTATTTTTACCAATAAATAAGACCATATTACCACCTATTATAATTATAATCTATTACGCTAAAATAGTGAAATATTTTTGCGTAAAAATGTGTAAAATTTCATTTTTTTTAATTGTTAGGTACATATCAGTTTGTTATAATAAGCTCGTGAGCGTAGGTATGAAAGGATGGATTCGTAATGAAAAAATATGTTTACTTATTTACTGAAGGTAATGCAGATATGCGTGAACTTTTAGGTGGTAAGGGTGCAAACCTTGCAGAAATGACTAATATTGGATTACCTGTTCCTCAGGGGTTTACAATTACAACTGAAGCATGTACTCAATATTATGAAGATGGAAGAGAAATAAACTCTGAAATCCAAGAACAAATTAATGAATATATCGTTAAGATGGAGAAAATTACTGGTAAAAAATTTGGAGATAAAGAAAATCCACTACTCGTATCAGTAAGAAGTGGTGCTAGAGCTTCAATGCCTGGCATGATGGATACTATTCTTAATTTAGGCTTAAATGAAGAAGTAGTTGAAGTTTTATCAGAAAAATCTAATAATCCAAGATGGGCATGGGATTGTTATAGAAGATTTATTCAAATGTATTCTGACGTAGTAATGGAAGTTGGTAAAAAATACTTTGAAGAATTAATTGATAAAATGAAAGAATCACGTGGTGTTAAACAAGATGTTGAACTTTCTGCTGATGATTTAAAAGAATTAGCTAATCAGTTTAAAGCTGAATATAAAGCTAAGATTGGTGAGGATTTCCCTAGTGATCCAAAGATGCAATTAATGGGAGCGATAAAAGCTGTATTTAGAAGTTGGGATAATCCAAGAGCTAATGTTTATAGAAGAGATAATGATATTCCTTATTCATGGGGGACAGCTGTAAATGTTCAATCAATGGCATTTGGAAACATGGGTGATGATTGTGGTACAGGTGTTGCATTTACAAGAGATCCAGCTACTGGAGAAAAAGGATTATTTGGTGAATTCTTAACTAATGCACAAGGTGAAGATGTTGTTGCGGGTGTTAGAACTCCAATGCATATAACTGAAATGGAAGAAAAATTTCCAGAAGCATTTAAACAATTTAAGGAAGTTTGTGAAACACTTGAAGGCCATTATAGAGACATGCAAGATATGGAATTTACTGTAGAACATGGTAAACTTTATATGTTACAAACAAGAAATGGTAAGAGAACTGCTAAGGCAGCACTTAAAATTGCTTGTGATTTAGTAGATGAAGGAATGCGTAGTGAAGAAGAAGCTGTTGCTATGATTGATCCTAGAAACTTAGATACACTTTTACATCCACAATTTGATGCAGAAGCAATTAAAAAAGCAGAAGCTATTGGAAAAGGACTTGGAGCTTCTCCTGGAGCTGCTTGTGGTAAGATAGTATTTACTGCTGAAGATGCAGTTGCATGGAAAGAAAAAGGAGAAAAAGTAGTACTTGTTAGACTTGAAACTTCACCAGAAGATATTACTGGTATGAAAGCTAGTCAAGGAATATTAACAGTACGTGGTGGTATGACATCTCATGCAGCAGTTGTTGCACGTGGTATGGGTACTTGTTGTGTATCTGGATGTGGAGATATAGCAATGGATGAAGCTAATAAACAATTTACTTTAGCTGGTATTACATTCCATGAAGGAGATGAAATCTCAATAGATGGTACAACTGGTAATATCTACAAAGGAATAATTGAAACAGTTGACGCTACAATTTCTGGAGAATTTGGAAGAGTTATGGAGTGGGCTGATAAATTTAGAAAACTAAAAGTTAGAACTAATGCAGATACTCCTAGAGATGCTAAAAAAGCACATGAACTTGGAGCAGAAGGAATTGGACTTTGTAGAACAGAGCATATGTTCTTTGAAAGCGACAGAATTGCTGCATTTAGAGAAATGATTTGTGCAGACACAGTTGAAGAAAGAGAAAAAGCACTTGATAAAATACTTCCATATCAACAAAATGATTTTGAAGAATTATATGAAACTTTAGAGGGAGATGGAGTTGTAGTTAGATACTTAGATCCACCTCTACATGAATTTGTTCCAACTGAAGAAGCTGATATTAAAAAATTAGCTGATGCACAAGGAAAGAGTGTAGAAAGAATTAAAGAAATAATTGCATCACTTCATGAGTTTAATCCAATGATGGGACATCGTGGATGTAGACTTGCTGTAACTTATCCTGAAATAGCTAAGATGCAAACTAAAGCCGTTATTAGAGCTGCTATTAATGTTAAAAAGAAGCATCCTGAATGGAACATTACTCCAGAAATAATGATTCCACTTACCGGAGAAGTAAAAGAACTTAAATATGTTAAAGATGTAGTAGTTGCTACTGCTGATGAAGAAATTAAATCTGCAGGTGTAGAAATGACTTATCAAGTTGGTACGATGATTGAAATACCTAGAGCTGCTATTACAGCAGATGAAATAGCAACTGAAGCAGAATTCTTCTCATTTGGAACTAACGATTTAACACAAATGACATTTGGATTCTCAAGAGATGATGCAGGTAAATTCTTACCATCATATTATGAAAATAAAATTTATGAAGAAGATCCATTTAAAACACTTGATCAAAAAGGTGTTGGAAAACTTATTGAAATGGCTGTTAAAGGTGGTAAAGCTACAAGACCCGACATTCATTTAGGAGTTTGTGGTGAAACCGGTGGAGATCCTAAATCTATTGAATTCTATCATAATGTAGGACTTGATTATGTATCTTGTTCACCATTTAGAGTACCAGTAGCTAGACTTGCTGCTGCACAAGCTGCAATCAAGTCTGGGAAGCAAAACAAATAGTCATTATTCGTTGAAATAAAGGCTATTCAGAAATTCTTAAATTTTAAAAATAGAATTATTAATTAAGAAATAAAGACTAAATTGACTTATTTGTCGTACAATTTAGTCTTTTTTGTTGGTTTTAGAGGTAATT
>SVAH01000024.1:0-1291 GCA_015059485.1 Bacillota bacterium | reverse complement strand
ATACTAAACCAAAACTATATGATTTATCTCAAGGATCAAGAATAGCATTTGTTAGACAGTTTAGAATGATGAGTCAAGATATTGTATCAGATAAATTAGGATTAACTGGTGAGTGCAAGAGAAGAACTATGACTAGATATGAAAAAGGCAATAGGAATCCAAAAGACGATAGGTTAAATGAAATAGCAACTATTTTAAATGTTAATACTAATTCTATAAAGAAGTATGATTGTAGGAATCCATTAGATGTGATTTATATGCTTATGTGGTTAGAAGAATTAATTCCTAACTATGTAATAGATATATCAAAAGTGGCAAAAGTAGATGATGTTTATATTAGTTTTATTAGAAAAGCAATAGATGAATGGAATGTAATGAGAAATAAGAGACTCAAAAGAGAAATATCTTATGAAGAATATATTGAATGGAAATTAAATTATGAGTTGGAGGTAGATTATGAAAGATAAGATAGAACAAATAGAGATTAGTGATATTGATACATTTAAGAATCATCCATTTAGAGTTAAACCAGATGAATCATTCTATGAGTTAGTAGAAAGTATTAAAAATAATGGATTACTTAATCCGATAGTAGTTAGAAAGAAAGGTGATAGGTATGAACTAATATCAGGTCATAGAAGAAAAGAAGTTATGGAATTATTAGGCAACGAATACATAAATGCAATAGTTAAAGATTTATCAGATGATGAAGCAACAATAGAAATGGTAGATTCTAATATATACAGAGATAAGATACTACCAAGTGAAAAGGCATTTGCTTATAAGATGAAATTTGATGCTATTAAACATCAAGGTAAAAGAAGTGGACCCGAGGTCCAAAAGTTAAATAGTACAGAAGTTATAGGCAAGAGTTCGGGAGAAAGTGAGAAAAATGTTAGAAGATATATACGATTAACTAATTTAATACCTGATATCTTAAAGCTAGTAGATAATACAGTTTTGTATGATAAAAAGACTCATTTAACTATGGGAATAAAACCCGCTGTAGAATTATCATATCTTAACAAAGATGAACAACAATTAGTTTATGAAACCATTAAGTATATTGATGCAACTCCTAGCCATGCTCAAGCAATAAAGATTAAAGAATTAAGCAAGGCAAAAGAACTAAACTTTAATAGTTTAGAAGAAATTATGTCTCAAAACAAAGGAATTCAAAATGAAACTATATCATTTAACAAAAATAAAATAGAGAGTGCATTACCAATAGAATTAATGCAAAGAGATAAGAGATATATTGAAGAATATATAATTAAAGCAATTAATTACT
>SVAH01000004.1 GCA_015059485.1 Bacillota bacterium | reverse complement strand
TTTATTTTGGTTTTATATAATAAAAAAGACTGTCATACAAATATAATATCTATATTTGTCAACAGTCTGAAAGAACTTTATATAAAAGTTCTTTAATTTATAATATGGTGCCCGCGGCCGGACTTGAACCGGCACGGTATTGCTACCATTGGATTTTGAGTCCAACGCGTCTACCAATTTCACCACGCGGGCATTAATAAATAACAAAAATATTATATCATAATAATTTGATAATTTGTAAAAAAAATAATATTTGTAAAATATATTATGCAAGTATAGATGATCATTTAAATATAAACAGATATATTGTCACAGGACTTGGAGATGCGGGTGATAGAATATTTGGTACAAAATAGTTATTAAAGATATCAAAATAATTGATATCTTTTTGTTATTTGTTAACAATAATAATGGTGAAATATATGATATATGATTATGCTATAAAAAACGAAAGTAACGAACAAGTATTATATATATATTTAGATTATTCTGTGGAATTTGCTAGGTTAAATAGTAAAGATAAGAATCAAAAAATAAATAGTAAAATAAAAGATTTTATTAAAAGAAATAAAATAGATTTTAATGGTAAAAAAATTGTTTTAGTAGCAAGTGGTTTAATAATTGGGACTCTTTTATTAAATCAACCTGTTAAAGATAATAGTTATACTAAAATTGATAATAATCCAATATCAATTTTAATGAATAAAGAAATAACTATTGACAAAACACAAGATGAACAAATTGAAAATTCTTCAGTACAAGAACAAATTCAAGATATTAAAGAAGAAAAAGATAGAAATAATGGTAAAAGTTTTAAGAAAGATGATAATAAAAAAAGTAATAGTGAAACTACACAAAGCCAAAACAATAATATGATTATAGAAAAAAGTGAAAAAGAAAATATTACAAAAAATAATGAACAAGAAATATTAAAAGATAATAAAACAATTATTAAAGTTTATCGTTCAAATGGTAATATTTTAAATTTGGAATTGGAAGAATATTTAATTGGTGTAGTAGCCGCAGAAATGCCAGCTGAATTTAATGAACAAGCACTAATGGCACAAGCAATAATTGCAAGAACATATACATTAAAAGCGATAAAGAATAATAAAAAATTAACAGATACATCAAGTACTCAAAATTATAAGAGCAATAAAGAACTAAAAGAAATGTGGAAAAACAAATATGATATTTATTATAATAAAGTTAAAAGTGCAGTAGAAAGTACTGCTGGAAAATATCTAACATATAATAATGAAGTAATTGAAGCTGTATATCATTCAACAAGTAATGGATTAACAGAGGATTCAAAAAATGTGTGGGGAAATAGTTTTCCATATTTAGTAACAGTTGAAAGTGAATATGATGATTTAAATCCATCATTTGTAAAAGAAACACAAATAACATATGATAAATTAACGTCTTTATTTGACACTATAATTAATAGTGAAACTGATATAAATATTCTTTCTAAAACATCTGGTAATAGAGTAGATAAAATTGAAATAGCAGGTAAAATTTATACTGGAGTGGAAGTTAGAACAATGCTTATGCTTAGATCTGCAGATTTTGAAATTATAAAAAATGATGTTGGAATTGTATTTAAAACAAGAGGATATGGTCATGGTGTTGGAATGAGTCAATATGGAGCAAATGGAATGGCAAAAAATGGTTATAATTATGAACAAATATTAACACATTATTATAAAGGTGTTATTATCCAAAAATAGTATTTAATGCATCACTTATAATATTTGAAATATCTATTACATATTTATCTATATCTTTAGTAGAAACTATATAGTTTTTACTGTATTTTTTAATCTCTATTGCTGTTGCAACGCCAATAACTAAAACTGGAATATGAAGCGTGTTGTAACTAATTTCATCATCTTTAGAACTAAATCCACTACCAGGAGTAATTCCTTTATTAGTAATTTGAATAGACTTATTTAAATATTTAAAGTCTTTAGTAATATAAGAATCAATAACGATAACTAAATCAGGTTTAATTTCTTTAGTTATACTTTCTACTATTTTTTTAGTATTTATACCAGTAGTACCTAACACACCTGGTTCTAAAGCAGATATTTTATTTTTAGTTTTTACTCCAAAATCATTTAAATGAGAATTAACATTTATTTTTTTTATTACATTAGGTCCAATAGAATCTGCAGTATTATTTTCATTACCTAAACCAACTATAAATATGTGTTTATTGTTTTTAATTTTAATAAAATGTTTTATTTTTTTCATTATTTCTTTTTTAATTTTTACTTTATCTAATAAATCATTAAAAACTATTAGTTCATATGAATTATCTAAAATATCTTTTTCGATTGCTAAATCTGTTCTAGAATTTTTAAACATATAATCACCATTATTATTATTTTCATAAAATACTTAATTATAAGTGTATAATATTTAATTAAATGAATATAATAATAAAGAAAGCTAGTAGTAATGCTTTCAAAATAAGAACTCTTATAACCTAAGAGTTCTTTTACACTTTATTTACAAATGATGTAATATATCTTTAAAAAATGAATAAAATATGGTATAATATGATAGGTTGAGGTGATGAAAATGAATAAACCTTTAGTTAATGAATTTGACAATATAGTTAATGATATATTAATAAATAATAAATTTAAAGAATTAGATAATGAACTACATCATGGTATATCTAGGTATGGACATTCTTTGAGAGTAGCTAAAGGAACATATAAAATAACTAAAAGATTAAATCTAAATTATAAAAGTGCAACAAGAGCAGCATTACTTCATGATTTTTATTTAAATGATGAATTAGAAACAAAAAATTCTTTTACGGCATTATTTGATCATCCAACAAAAGCATGTGAAAATGCTTCTAAGTATTATAATTTAACATCACTTGAATCTAATATAATTGAATCACATATGTTTCCGTTTGGCTATAAAAAGCCTAAATATAAGGAAAGCTGGATAGTAACATTAGTTGATAAATCAGTAGCTTTATATGAGATGTATCGTTTTAAGTTAAGCTTAAAATTAGGAATATATTTAATATTTATGTTTAATATGATAACTGTTCAAAGATAAATTATTTAATTTTATCTTTTTTTATGATAGAATAATTATATGTCCTCGTAACATAATGGATAGTGTAGGTCCCTCCTAAGGATCAAATGTAGGTTCGATTCCTACCGGGGACACCATCTAAAAATTAAATGCTTTGAGATAAAAATTTTCAAGGCATTTTTTTCTTGATTTATAGACATTTTATCTAAAATTCTGTATAATTAATATGGTGATAATAAATGGTATGTAGTAAATGTGGAAGACCTCTTACAAATGGACAAACAATATGCCAAAATTGCAGTTTAGGTATGAATAAGATGTCATTCCAAACAAACAAATTTGGTGAAAATGGAAAAAGAGGAGAATACATAACAGAAAAATTAACAGGAAAACAAGGAGTTTATGAAAAAGCAGCAGAACAAAAAAATATTTCATATTTAGGTTTAATAATTATAGGAATAATAATTCTTGTAATAATTTTTGTAGCTGTAGTAAGCTTTTTAGCATAAGAGGTGAATTATGTATAGAAAAACATACGTAGAAATAGATGAAAATATATTAAAAAAGAATATAGAAGAAATAAAAAAAACATATGATAATTATGAATATTATATAGGTGTTGTTAAAAATAATGCTTATGGTCATGGTATTAAAGTAATTAATTCTTTAATTGAAGGCGGTATTAATTATTTAGCTGTATCTTCTTTAGAAGAGGCAATTGAAGCACGTAAATATAACAGGGAAATACCAATACTTTGTTTAGAAGTAATAGATTTAGAATATATTTATGATTGTATAAATAATAATGTTACATTAACTGTAGAAAGTCTAGATTATTTAGAAGAATTAAATAAAATGAAATTAGATTATGAAGTTAAAATACATCTTAAACTAAATACTGGTATGAATAGACTTGGTATTAATAATAAAAAAGAAGTTAATAAATGTGTAGAAATAATTGATAAAAATAAAAAAATAGTTCTTGAAGGAATATATACTCATTTAGCAACATCTGGAATATCTGATAAATATTATGATGAACAAATTAACAAATTTAAAGAATTAACTAATGATATAGATTTAAGTAAAGTTCCAATAGTACATTTAGGTAGAAGTTTAACACTTGTTAATCATGACAAACTTCCTTTTGTAAATGGAATAAGACTTGGAATAATTATGTTTGGATTCTCACAAAGTATTAAACCAGATAATTCTTTTAAAGGAAAAATAAGAGAATTAAGAAGAAAAAGACTAATAAAAAAATTAAATATATCATCATCACATTTAACAAATGATTTGAAAATTAAAACAGCATTTACTTTATATAGTACTGTAATGACTATAAAGAAAGTAAAACAAAGTGAATTTGTTGGATATGGAGCACTTTATTTTGCAGATAAAGATATAAATGTAGCAATAATACCAATTGGATATGCAGATGGAGTTACTAAAAATTATAAATATGTGTATATACATGGAAGAAAATACAATATAGTAGCAGACAGCATGGATATGTTAATGGTATGTGTTGATGGAAGAGTAAGAACTGGAGATAAAGTTGAAATATTTGGAGATAATATTTCTATAAAAGAAGCAAGTAAAAATAATGGAATAAATAGTTATAAATTATTTAATATGATAACTACTCGTGTTCCAAGGGTACATATAAAAGATAAAGAAAAAGTAGAAATAAAATATTAAGGAGGCATATATGAATTTTTTAGTGCTTATACTTGGGAGTGATGCAAATGCATACTATATGGCAAGATGTTGTTATGAAGCATATAAAGTAAAACCTCATTTAATTGGACAAAAAAAACTAGGATTTACTAAATATACCAATATACTTACTATTGAATATTATGAAGATTTATGGGATGAAGAAAAGTTTATAAAAAAAATAAATGATTATGCAAAGAAAAACAAATTTAAAAAAGTAATGTTAGTAAGTACTAATGAAACATATACTGAGTTTATTTCAAAAAATAGAGATAAATTAGAAGAAAATTTAGTATATAATTTACCAGATGAGAAAATAATTAAAACTTTAACTAATAAAGAAAATTTTTATAAAACATATGAAAACTCTAATCTATGTTTCCCAAAAACTATTTATTTTAATATGAATGATGATATAAATAAGATTAATATAGAATATCCAATGGTTATTAAACCAGCTAATGTAGTAGAGTATAACCATATTAGTTTTGAAGGGAAAAATAAAATATATAAAATTAATAATTTTAATGAATTAGAAGATACTATTAATAGAATCAAAAATAGTGAATATAATGATAGATTAATAATACAAGAGTTTATACCTGGTGATGATAGTTATCTTTATGATTCAGTTGTTTATTTAGATAAGAATAGTAAATGTAGAGTAATATCATTTGCTCAAATTGGACTTCAAGAAAGAACTAAAACAATGGTTGGAAATGCAGCAGTACTTATTAATGGATTTTCAACCTTTAATGGCGATAGTGATAAGCAAATTAAAGATATTGTAACATTTATGGAAAGTATTGGTTATAAAGGTTTTGCAGAAATAGATATGAAGTATGATGCAAGAGATAATAAATTTAAAGTACTTGAAATAAATGCAAGACAAGGAAGATGTAGTTATTATTTAACACCGCTTGGTTATAACTTAATAAAAGTTATGGCAGATGATATTATATTTGATGAACAAAAAGACTTTAAAATATTAGATGAAAAAGTGTTGTTATCTTTTGTTCCAAAAGGTATAATAAAAAAGTATTGTACAGAAAATCCAAGGTTTAGACAAGAAGCACTTTCTTTATGGAAAAAGAAAAAAGTAGTTAAGCCAATGGATTGTAAGTATGATAAAAATATTAAAAGATTTTTACAACTAAGAAAAAGATGGTTACATTATTATAAAGAATATAAATATAGTTATTGGAAGTGATAATATATGGCTGAGTATAAAAAAATGAGAGAATATACTCATGAAGAATTTGTAAATCTAATTGAGAATATGAGTGAAGAAGAATTACTAAAATTAAGTGCCAATTATGGTGGTTATCCAGTTTTATTTAGAATGGCACTTGATGATAGAGTTAGTCATATTCCATTTATTCAAACTGGTTCTGCTATAATAATCAGAAATGAAAAAGGACAAATATTATTACAAGAAAGAACAGATAGAAATCTTTGGGGACTTCCAGGTGGATGTCAAGAATTAGGTGAAGATTTAAGAGTTACAGCAGTTAGAGAAGCATATGAAGAAACAGGAATAAAACTTGATCCTAAAGAAATAGTGTTAATTGATACCTTATCAGGAAGTTTAAGGAAAAATAGTTATCCTAATGGAGATATAGTATACAATAATACATCTTTGTATTTAGCTGATATAATTGAAAATGAAGTATCTTTAAAAGGTGATTCGGAGACAAAAAGATTGCAGTTTTTTAATGTTGATGAAGTACCAACTAATTTAATGGATAAAGATTTAATAAATACATATTTAGAGTATATAGAAAAATGATAAGACAATAGGAAGTGATAATACATGTGCGGGATAGTAGGATTTGTTGATAATAAACCAAAATCTAAAAAAGAAGTTATTATAAAAGAAATGGCTGATAAAATAGCTCATAGAGGACCAGATGCTGAAGGATTTTACAATGATTCAGTTGTTTCTTTAGGACATAGAAGATTATCTATAATAGATATAACAGATTCTGGTAATCAACCTATATATAATGAAGATAAAAGTAAAGTGATAGTGTTTAATGGTGAAATATATAATTATAAAGAAATAAAAGAAGAATTATTAAAAAAAGGTCATAAGTTTAGAACAGAAACTGATACGGAAGTAATAATTCATGGATATGAAGAGTATGGAGTAAAACTATTTCCACGTCTTCGTGGTATGTTTGCTTTTGTTATATATGATAAAGAAAAAAATGAACTTGTTGGTGCAAGAGATCACTTTGGAATTAAACCTATGTATTATTATAAAACTAGAGATGAGTTTATGTTTGCATCAGAAATAAAAGCATTTTTGGGCCATCCAAATTTTAAAAAAGAAGTAAATAAAAAAGCTTTAAAAATGTATTTGATATTTCAATACTCTGTATTTGAAGAAACTTTCTTTAAAAATGTATTTAAATTAAAACCAGGGCATTATTTTATATATAGAGATGGTAAATTTAAAACTAATAAATATTTTGAAGTAGATTTTACTAAAAAACACAAATCATTTAATTATTATAAGAAAGAATTAAACAACATATTATTAGATTCAATTAAATATCATCAAATGACATCAGATGTAGAAGTAGGATCGTACCTTTCTGGTGGTGTAGATTCATCATATGTTGTATCTGTTGCTAAACCTGATAAAACATTTTCAGTTGGATTTAAAGAAACTGGATTTGATGAAACAGAACTTGCTAAAGATTTATCAAATATTTTAGGTGTTAAAAACTATCAAGATCATATTAGCAGTGATGATTTCTTTAAAATACTCCCAACAGTTGAATATCATACGGATGAACCACATGCTAATCTTTCAACAGTACCACTTTATTTTTTATCTAAACTTGCAAGGAAACAAGTTAAAGTAGTACTTTCTGGAGAAGGATCAGATGAAATGTTTGGCGGATATAATGAATATAATGAACATCCTTTATTAAAAATATATAAGTATATACCATTACCATTTAGAAAATTTAATGCATTTATTGCTGGATTATTTCCACATTTTCCAGGACAAAATACAATAAAATTATATGGTAAACCAATATATGAAAGATATATTGGACATGGTAGTTTATTTGATGAGCGTGATATTAATAAAGTATTAACTCCTAAATTAAGAGATGATATGAAAATTAGTGATGTGTTAAAACCATATTATGATAAAGTAAAGGGTAAGAATGATGTTACTAAGAAAATGTATATAGACATGTTTTTCTGGCTTCCTCAAGATATATTACTAAAAGCTGATAAAATGACAATGGCTAACTCTATTGAACTTAGAGTACCTCTTTTAGATAAAGAAGTATTTAATGTTGCAAAAAAAATACCAGTTAAATATCAAATAAAAGATAAACAAACTAAATACATATTTAGACGTATTGCTAATGAAACTATTCCTGAGGAGTGGGCTAAGAGAAGAAAATTAGGTTTTCCTGTACCATTTTCTAAATGGATAAGAGAAGAAAAGTATTATAAAAAAGTAAAAGAAATGTTTAATAAAGACTATGTAAAAGAGTTTTTTGATAAAGAATATATTAATAATTTATTAGATAGTCACTATAACAATATTAAAAATAATGGTCGATTAATATACAATATTTTTATATTTCTAATATGGTATGAAAAATATTTTGTAGAATTATCATAAAAATGCTTGACATAATCAATTAGGTTTGGTATTATTGATTATGTCGAGAGATATGGGCGCTTAGCTCAGTTGGTTAGAGCACCTGCCTTACAAGCAGGGGGTCATAGGTTCGAGTCCTATAGCGCCCACCATATTTTGCCGACTTAGCGTAATCGGTAGCGCAACTGACTTGTAATCAGTAGGTTGGGGGTTCGATTCCCTCAGTCGGCACCATTTATTTATGGAGGGATAGCGAAGTGGTCAAACGCGGCAGACTGTAAATCTGTTCCTTCGGGTTCCATGGTTCAAATCCATGTCCCTCCACCACGCGTATTGCCTCGTAGCCAAGTGGTAAGGCATCAGACTTTGACTCTGACATTTCGATGGTTCGAGTCCATCCGAGGCAGCCATCTTAAAATGTCCCGTTAGCTCAGCAGGTAGAGCATTTGACTTTTAATCAAAGGGTCCCGAGTTCGAATCTCGGGCGGGACACCATTTTATGTAAATTAACTTAAGATTATTTCTTAAGTTTTTTTATGTTAATTTGTAAATAAAGGTTGAACAAATAATTAAATTATTTTAAAATAAATATGGTGAGATAATTATGAAAAAAATATTTTTATTATTAGTAATAGTTTTAATATTTTGTGTTGGATGTTCTAATAAAGATACGTCTAGTGGAACAATAGATAAAGTTAGTTATAAAGAAACTAACAAACAAACTAATTATGTTAAGATTGAAACTAATCAGGGAATAATGTTAGCGGAGTTATATCCAGATGTAGCACCACTAACAGTGGAAAATTTTAAAAAGTTAGTTTCAGAAAAATATTATGATAATACTAACTTTCATAGAATTATAAAAGATTTTATGATTCAAGGAGGCCAAAATAATAGTAAAAAAGTAGCATCTATTAAAGGAGAATTTACTGCTAACAATTTTGAAAATAATTTAAAGCATGACAGAGGAATTTTATCAATGGCAAGAACATCTATACCAAATTCTGCTACATCACAGTTTTTTATTGTACATAAGAAGTCACCTCATTTAGATGGAAACTATGCTTCATTTGGAAAATTACTTGCTGGATATGATGTACTTGATAAGATAGCTAGTGTAGAAACTGATACGAATGATGCGCCAACCACAACCCAAAAGATAAAAAGCATAAGATTTATTGAAATTAAGGAGTAATGTATGTTAAAAGTAGAAAATGTAACGAAATATTATGGAGATAATTTAGCTGTAGACAATCTTTCTTTTGAAGTAAAGGATGGAGAAATATTTGGACTTTTAGGAGTTAATGGTGCTGGGAAGACAACAACTTTTAGAATGATTTTAGGTCTTCTTGATAGAAATAATGGTAGTATTACTTTAGATGGAGAAAAAATAGATTATAATAATACCGATAGTATTGGTTTTCTTACAGAAGAAAGAAGTCTACTTTTAAAATTAACAGTAAAAGAACAAGCAATTTTTTACGGTATATTAAAAGGAATGAAAGAGAAAGATATTTTAAAAAAGTTAGACTATTATTTAGATAGATTTAAAATATCAGAATATAAAGATAGAAAAATAAAAGAATTATCAAAAGGGAATCAACAAAAGATACAGTTTATATGTGCTATTTTAAATGATCCAAAATTACTTATATTAGATGAACCATTTTCTGGACTTGATCCGTTAAATGTAGAGGAATTTATGAGTGTTATTCGAGAATTTAAGAAAAAAGGAAGTAGCATTATATTTTCATCCCACAGAATGGAACATGTGGAAATGTTTTGTGAAAAGTTGGTTATTTTAGTAAAAGGAAAAAGTGTTTTATCTGGTAATTTAAAACAAATAAAAAAAGATTACGGAAAGAAAAATATAATAGTTGATGCTTCATTAGATATTTCAGAAGTGAAGAAAATAAAAGGCGTAAATGATGTAGTTAAAAATAGTAATGAGTATATAGTAAAAATTGAAAGTGATGAATATATAGATAATGTCTTTAATTATGTAAAGAAATGTAAGAATGTTAGAAAATTTAATGTTGAAGATGCCTCACTTAATGAAATTTTTGTTAGTACAGTAGGAGGTATGTATGAAGAATAAATTGAAATTTTTAATAAAGCAAAGTATTTCTAAGAAAATAGGAACAAAATGGTTTAAAGTAGTAAATGTTTTACTTTGTATATTAATTGTTGCGATGTCTAATCTTGATAGATTAATAACTTTCTTTGGTGGAGATTTTAATAAGCCTACTAAAGTTTATGTAAAAGATGAAATAGGCTATTATAATGAATTTGAAAGTATATTTAGTGAATATTCAAAAAATATTAAAGATATTGGAAAATATAAATTAGAAAAAACAGATAATAGTATAAAAAAATTAAAGAAAAAGATTGAAGATAAAGATGATATAATTATTACTTTAAAAAAATCTGATTCAACATATATTGAAAGTGATATATATACTTATGATGTTATAGAAACAGTACCATTACAAGTATTTAATGCTACCCTTAATGGATTGAAATCTAAAGTAGTGATGCAAACAAGTGGATTATCTCCTGAAGAAATAGTAGCAATAACATCAAATGTTACAATAAATACTATTACAACTAATAAAGAATTAGATTCAAACGCAAAAGCAAAAGATATTATTTCAACAGGCTTGATTTTGATAGTAATAATTCCATTTTTCTTATTTATAACAGTATTAACCCAAATGATAGGTGCTGAGGTTAATGATGAGAAGTCAACAAAGAGTATGGAAATAATAATTTCTAATGTTCCACCTAAGTATCACTTTATTTCAAAAATACTGTCATCAACGTCATTTGTATTATTACAGGGAGTGTTAATATTTTTATATGGAGCATTTGCTTTAGTACTTAGAGGATTATTTTCAAATATATCTTCGTTAACTGCTAGCAATGATGTTACAAACTTTATTAAAGAAACATATGAATTAGTAAAGGCAAGTGGAGCAATAGATTTATTATTAAAAGGCTTACCTTTCATATTGCTATTACTTGTTTTAAACATGTTAGTATACGCAATAGTTGCTGGAGTACTTGCATCTATGACAACTAATATAGAAGATTATCAACAATTACAATCTCCAATGATGATTATTATGATATTAGGTTATTATGTTGCTATGATGGCCTCAGTATTTGATGGTTCAGTATTTGTGAAAATAGTATCATTTATTCCAATGTTATCAGCAATGGTCGCACCAGTAATATATATGCTTGGTCAAACAACATTATTAGATTTAATACTATCAAATGTAATATGCGTAGTAGCAGTATATTTTGCGTATGTTTTTGGTCTTAGAATATATAAAGTAGGAATATTAAATTATTCATCTACTAATTTATGGAAAAAGGTATTTAGATCATTGAAGGAGAAATAAACATGAGTATAGAAGAAAATATGAAATTAAAGGGATTGTCTGAGTATGCTACTAAAGATAGTGAGGCTATTAGATTAAAAGAAGAAGAAAGTGATATAAGGCCTCCATTTTTTAGAGATATAGATAGAGTACTTTATTCATCTTCTTATACACGTTATATTGATAAAACACAAGTATTTTCATTTGTTAATAATGATCACATAAGTAAGAGAATAATTCATGTTCAATTTGTTTCTAAAATAGCAAGAACAATAGGCAGAGCTTTAGGATTAAATATTGATTTAATTGAGGCGGCAGCTTTAGGTCATGATCTTGGTCATGTACCTTTTGGACATGTAGGAGAAAGAATACTTAATGATATTAGTTTAAAACATAATGAAGGTTATTTTAATCATAATATTGAGAGTGTTAGAATTCTTATGAATCTTGAAAATAATGGTATAGGAAAAAATATAACAGTTCAAGTATTAGATGCAATTATGTGCCATAACGGTGAATTTGTTTTAGGAAAATATGAACCTAAGAAAAAAACAGTAAATGATTTTTTAGATGAATATAATGCATCTTATCATGATAAAGATATAGTAAATAAAATGAGACCTATGACACTTGAGGGTTGTGTTGTAAGAATAAGTGATGTAATTGGATATATTGGTAGAGATATAGAAGATGCAATAACACTTGGAATAATAGAAGAAAATGATATTCCTAAAAATATTACAGAGACTCTTGGTAAAACTAACCGTGAGATAATAAATACAATTGTTAATGATGTAATTAATAATAGTGTAAATAAACCTTATATAATGATGAGTGATGAAATATTTAATGCATTAGTAGAATTAAAAAAATTTAATTATAAAAATATTTATGCTAAAGCTAATACACAAAAAGAATTAGAAAATTATGAAAAAATGTATAATGAATTATTTAATAAGTATTTAGATGATTTAAATAATAATAATAAAGAATCTAGTATATACAGAGTATTTTTAAAAGATATGACTAATGAATACCTAGAAAATACTACAAATGAAAGAAAAGTAATTGATTTTATAGCTGGTATGACAGATGATTACTTCATAAATTGCTATAAGAGTATTAATAACTAAAGATAACATAAGTTATCTTTTTTTATAAAAAAAAATTATCATAACTGATAATTTTATCTAAAGTATATAAGTACAAATATTCCAAGTAACAAACAATAAATTGAAAATTTCCAAAGCTTACCTTTTTTTACCCAATCAGATAGCCATTGATATGAAAAGTAAGTTACTATTCCAGCAGCAATCATACCAAGTGTATATGGAAAAATTAATGAACTTAAGTTAGAAACCTCGATTAAATCTTTAATACCCAAAATCATTGAAGCAATACTTACTGGAAAATATAACATAAATGTATATTTTAAAGCAGTATCTCTTTTTAAATTACAAAGTAAACAAGCAACTAATACAGAACCACTACGACTAATTCCAGGTGTTAAAGCAATTACTTGGAATAGTCCAATAATTAATGCATCTTTATAAGTAATATCATAATCATCTTTATTTCCTTTAATATTTTTTACTAAGAATAAAGATATTGCGGTAATAATAAAGCATATTCCTAAAATCCAAGTTCTAGCTAATGTTTCTTCAATAAAATCTTTTAAGAATATACCTGCAATACCGACAGGTAATGTACCAATAATAATTAACATGCAATATCTAAAATTATTAGCATATTTTTTCTTATCTTCTTTTTTTAATATAAAATTAAAGAAACTTTTAATAAGCATAATAATATCTTTATAGAATATAAAAAATATTGCAATAAAAGATCCAAAATTAACAACTATTTCAAAGTTTAAATCATTAAACATATTCGTATTAAATAAATTTTTAAATAAGAATAAATGACCACTAGATGAAATAGGTAATGGTTCTGTTATACCTTGTAATACTCCTAAAAACAAATAAATTAAATAATTCATAAAATCACCTATAACAATTATATACTAAAAAACAAAAATAAGAAATAGAATATTAATAGGTGATAAATATTGATTAGATTTTTTCCTTTAATATTAGGTATAGAATTTTGCAGTATATCTATCTTTTTTATAATAATATATTTTAATTTATTTACAATAGGGTATAGTTTTTTTGATTTTGTTAAGTTTATTAATATGAGATTTGAATGTTTGCTTTTATATGTTGGTATTTTCTTAATACTTTATTCATTGGAAAGGAAAATAAAAGATGAATTATTATTACGAAATAAAGCTAAATTTTAACGATATTCCTTATTCTTTTTATGAGTGGAATAATAATGACAGAATAGAAATTATAAAAAAGATTCCTTTAATAAAAGTAAAAAGTAGTATTTTAAAAAATATTATTTCAAATAATTTTAAAGTTAATAATGAAGTATTAGATATGATTAAGTATAAAACTTTATGTAAAGGCAATCTAAAAATAAAGTATTCTTGTATTTTATGCGATACAAAAAATTGTATAGCATTAGAATTTGATGAAAATGGTTATTCGATTGCTAGAAGTAATCTTATGTTAGAAGATGATAATAATATATGTGAAATATCCTATACTTTAAAAGAAACAGAACTAAAGATACAAAAAATCAATAAGATTAAATTAAATAATGAGTTTAGGCAAGAAACTAAAATAAAAAAGATAATTAATCAAGAATTAATAGAATTATATAAAAATAATGATATAAAAAAATTACAATATTTATATTTAGAGTGGTTCAATAAAAAAGAAGATAATAAAGACGTTATGTTGAAAACAATGTTTGAGGATTTAAAATGTGAAATAAAAAAAGTACATTATGATATTTATAAAATAATTAAATTATCTTATAACAAAATTTAGTATAAATTAAAAATAATAATACATAATAGAAACTAGTAAGGAGATTATAAATGAAAAAGATAAAAAAATTATTGCTTTTAGTAGTAGGTGTTTTAATAATTAGTGGGTGTTCAATGAATGATGATCAAGCTAAAAAAGTAGTTGAACAATATTTAAATAATTATATTAAATTAGATAATAATGTAACTAGTCAATTGGATGATTTAATTGCTGGAGAAGATTTAACTGATTCACAGAAGAAAGTTTATAGAGAAATACTTGAAAGACAATATAAAGATATGAAATATAAAATAATAGATGAAAAATATGAAGAAAATGAGTCTAAGATAACAGCTAAAGTTACTGTATATGATTATTATAAAGTTCAAGAAGAAATAGCAGAGTACTTAAAAAATAATAGAGAACAATTTTATAAGGATGGAGTATATGATGAAGATTCATATATTGATTATAAGTTAGATACCATGAAAAAATATAATGAGACAGTTACTTATGATATAGACTTCATCCTAAAAAAAGAAAATAATAATTGGGTTATACAAGATTTAGATGCAGATGATATTGAAAAAATACATGGAATATATGATTATTCAAATGATCAAAAAGAGGACTAATTTAGTTCTTTTTTTCATATTCTTTTAATAGGTGATATTATGAAAAAAGTGCTAATTGTTATGTGTTTATTATTTATTCCATTAAAAGTATATGCAATAAGTGCATCTTCTTATATAGTAATGGATAAAGATTCAAATAGAGTACTTGAAGGAAAAAATATCAATGATAAAAGATTAATAGCAAGTATAACTAAAATTATGACAGCAATAGTAACAATAGAAAATGGAAACTTAAAAGATAAAGTAAAAGTAGATGAAAGAGTCTTAAAAGCCTATGGGAGTGCTATATATATAGAAATTGACGAAGAAATAACTTTAGAAGATTTATTATACGGTTTAATGCTTAGAAGTGGAAATGATGCAGCATTAGTTATAAAATCATATTTTGAAGATAAAAAAATAGATTTAGTAGAACTTATGAATAAAAAAGCTATAGATTTAAATATGAAAGACACTACATTTTTAAATTCACATGGTCTTGAAGAAAATGATGGTTCTGGTAATATGTCAACCGCATATGATATGGCACTTTTAATGAGTTATGCAATGAATAATAAAACATTTAGAAAAATTACTAGTACTAAAACTTATGTAACTAAAACTAGTACTAAAAAGTATACATGGTATAACAAAAATAAATTGTTAAAAAATTATGAATTTTGTAATGGTGGTAAAACGGGGTATACCAAAAAAGCAAAAAGAACACTTATAACGTCAGCAAAAAAAGATAATAAAAATTTAATTGTTGTTACATTAAATGATGGAAATGATTTTAATGATCATAAAAATTTATATGAAAAAAATTTTAAAAAATATGAAAATATTACAGTAATAGATAAAGAGAAGTTTAAAATAAGAAATGAAAGCTTTTATAAAGGCGTAAATTTTTATGTAAAAGATAATTTTAAAATGTTAGTAACAAATGAAGAAAAAAACAATATATCACTGAATATCATTTTAAATAAAGATGAACATTTTAAGAATAACCAAGTAATAGGAAAAGCACAAGTTATGTTAAGTGGAGAAGTAATGCATGAAAGCGATATTTATATTGTGAAAAAGAGTAGTATGAATAAAAAAAGTATTTTTCAAAAGTTAAAAGAGATATTTTAACTTTAATTTTTATTATTGTTGTGCTATTATAGCAATATGTCTAGTTTGTATGGAGGCATTTGTTATGGATAAAAATATGACTTTTGAAATATTAAAAAAATTTTTTGAGTATTATCATGAAATATTTGTAATTAAATCAGATTATTATTATTTTAAACATGAAATATTAATAACTTTTGGAAAGAATGAAAAGATGTTTAAGTTATTAGAAGATGAGGTAAATGAATATTTGAATGCCGTTTTTAAGGAAATGGAAGTATTAAGATTTATGTTTAAAAATGAAAAAAACTTATTTGTTGAAGATATCTATAATATGTTTGATATATTAGATCAAAATTTTAATAGTAGGTATTTCTATAAAGAAGACTTATTTAATAATTTACAAACAGCTTTAGGAATGAATTTAGATTATAAATTTTATGCTCCAAGAAAGAAAGTAAGATATACTACTGATGAGGATGTAGAAAAATATATAAATTATGTTAAAGGATTTAATGAGGAAGATGTAAAATATTTTTTGTTAGATCATGGCATAGTTAGTGAAGATGAATATGAAACATTAAGAAAACAGGCAAAATTTATAAGTGTGGATGCTACTGATGAAACAGAGGAATTTTTTGGAATTTTTGATGATGCGTTTGTACTTCCAAAAGTTAAGGATGAAAAATCTGCGTTAATATATTTACATGAATTTATTCATAAAGTATTACAAAAAGAAGAAGATATAAAAAGTACTGAAGATATTCCAATGTTTTATGAATTAGTATTTAAAAAAGATAATAAATTTATAACATCGAATATTCATGATTCAATTATATCTTTGGAATTATTTAATGATTACAAGTTTGAAAATTTTGAAGAACAAATTGAAAAATATAGAAGAATAAAGGCAAGACAATAATAAAATTGTCTTTTTTTCATATTCTTTAATAGGTGATGATATTTGGTTGCAATTATTTGGTCGTTTTTAATTATAGTTGGTATTGGTTTTAGTATGATAAGTGGTAAATCAATAAGTTTAAGTGATACAGTGTTGTTAAGTGCAAATGATGGTGTAAAAATGGTAATGGATTTACTACCTATTATTATTTTATGGACAGGAATAATGAAAATAGCTGAAGAGTCAGGTCTTTTACAAAAGATATCTAATTTATTATATCCTTTACTATCTAAGTTGTTTCCATCTGTTCCTAAAAATAATGATGCTTTAGGTTATATAGCTTCAAATATAGCAGCGAATGCAATGGGGCTTGGATCTGCAGCAACACCATTTGGTTTAAAAGCTATGAATGAACTTCAAAAAATAAATGAAAAAAAAGATACTGCGAGTGAGGCAATGATTACATTTATTGTACTTAATACATCAGGCGTTACAATAGTTCCTACTACAACAATTGCACTTAGATTGATGCATGGTTCAACAAATCCTGAGAGTATAATAATATCATCTATAATTGCAACAGTATGTGCTTCAATTGCAGGGTTATTATTCGATTATTACATAAGGAGAAAAAAACATGGTAGCTAAACTAATTATTCCGATATTTATACTTATTATTATCTTTTATGGATTAATAAAAAAAATAGATATATATGAATCTTTTTTAACAGGGGTAAAAGAAGGATTAGTAACAGTTTATAATATATGTCCATCAATAATTGCAATGGTATTTGCAGTAAATATATTTTTGAATAGTAATTTTTTAGAAAATATTTTTTCTTTTTTAAATCCGTTATTATTAAAATTAAATATACCAATTGATATTATTCCGATGGCATTATTAAGACCAATTTCAGGTACAGCCTCATTATCAATAATGAATGATATATTTAGTAAGTATGGTCCAGATTCTTTTGCAGGTCTTCTTTCCTCAACTATTCAAGGAAGCACAGATACAACAATTTATGTATTAGCACTCTATTATGGTAGTGTAAGAATATCGAAGATAAAACATACTTTGATAAATGGACTGTTTGCTGATTTAGTTGGAATAATTACAAGTTTTATTGTAGTTTATTTGCTATTTTGTTAATTTTTTGATATACTCTTTTTCGTAAGCGAGGGGATCTAAGTGGAACGATTGCAAAAAGTAATAGCCCAAAGTGGTTTAACTTCTAGAAGAAAAGCAGAGGAGCTAATAAAAAAAGGAAAAGTAGAAGTAAATGGAAAAATTGTTGTTGAACTTGGAACAAAAGTAAGCGGTAATGATTATATTATTGTAGATGGTGTAGAGTTAAAGAAAAATGATAGGAAAGAGTATTATTTATTAAATAAACCACGTGGAGTAATATCTAGTGTATCAGATGATAAAAATCGTAAAACAGTA
Organism: Bacillota bacterium; assembly: GCA_015059485.1. Classification (GTDB taxonomy): domain Bacteria; phylum Bacillota_I; class Bacilli_A; order RF39; family UBA660; genus RUG14121. Next base: position 89,639 of record SVAH01000004.1, on the reverse strand, counting down.
GTTGACTTAATAAATACTGATAGTAGAATTTATCCAATAGGTAGACTTGATTATGATACTACTGGTTTAATTCTATTAACTAATGATGGCGAACTTACAAATATATTAAGCCATCCTAAAAATGAAGTGGAAAAAACTTACATAGCTAAAATAGAAGGAATTCTATCTTCTGAAGAAATCAATAAATTAAAAAGAGGAATTAGTATTGAAGGTAGAAAATGTAAACCTGTTAGATTTAAAATTAGAAAAAAAGATAAAGAAAAAAATAATTCAATGATAGAAATAACTATAGTTGAAGGTAGAAATCACATTGTAAAAAAAATATTTAAAGAATTAAAACATGAGGTAATTAAACTAAAAAGAGAAACATATGCATTTCTAACACTTGGAAATTTAAAATCAGGAGAATATAGAGAACTTAATATAAAAGAAGTAAAAAAACTATATAGCTTCAAGAATTATTAAAAAATATCTGAGGTGTGGTGACAGCTAAGACAAGATTTTTATTACATAACCTATGTATAAAATATTAGCTCAATTTACAAATAAAAAAAGAAACTCTTAAAAAAGTTTCTTTTCTATTATCTATTATAGAATTCAACGATTAGTGATTCATTAATTTCACTATTAAGTTCGCTTCTATCAGGATATCTTACATAAGTTCCAGATAGTTTTTTATCATCAAAATTAACAAATGCAACTCTGTTAGTAGTTAATTCTAAAGATTCTTTCATTGCTTTATGATCTACAGAATTTTCTTTAACAGCTATAATATCACCAGGTTTACAAGTGTATGATGGAATATCAACTTTAACGCCATTAACAGTAATATGTCCATGGTTAACAAGTTGTCTAGCACCACGACGAGTTCTTGCAAGTCCCATACGATAAACTAAATTATCAATTCTGCTTTCAAGAAGTCTAAGTAAGTTTTCACCAGCAATACCATGCATTTTAGAAGCTTTGTCAAAAACTCTTCTGAATTGTTTTTCATTTAAACCATAAAGTAATCTAACTTTTTGTTTTTCTTGTAATTGAACACCATATTCAGATAATTTTTTTCTTCTGTCATTACCATGTTGTCCTGGGGCATAAGCTCTTTTTAAATCTTTACCATTTTCTAAAATAGAGAAGTTTAATCTTCTAGATTTTTTGTTAACTGGTCCAGTATATCTTGCCATAATTTTTTCTCCTTTCTAAATAATATGCTAATTAAAGTAGTTATTTACAAAAGCTATAGGGAGTTTATTTTAATATTTCATTAGGGCAGTTCTAACTACTCTAAAAGTAATCCAATAAACACATTATAACTTTAGCAAATCCTGCCAGTAATCCGCTAGTAATAATTATACACTAAATTTTAATAATGTCAAATAAAAATACGCTAAACATCAGGTAATTTCTAGAAAAAAGCAAAAAGTTTGTAAAAAAGTGTGTAAAGTGCCAAATAAAATGTTAGACAACAAAATGTTAATGTGAAATAATTAAAGTGGGAAGTGACTATGTGATGAAAAAGTATAAAGTAAAAAAATTAAATAATTATGATGAAGAAAAGATTAATTTAGCTTATACCGCGGGACTTTCATCGCTTGGAATGGCATATAAGATGTCAATTGCAGATATTGATTTGGCTGATGCATTAATTGTTGAAAAAGAAGCAATTAAGCTTAAAAAAAACTATAATGATTATTTTGAAAAATTTAATCAATCTATGATAATGGCAATTTCAATATCGGCAATAAAGATGACAAAAAATTTAGAAAAAATGAAGCAAGGAGTTATAAAATATACATTATGATGAAGGAAAGAGAAGTAATAAAATTTAATAATAAAGAATATACGGTTGTAGCGTCTACTTTACATAAAAAGAAAAAATATGCATTCATAATTAATATAGAAAATTTTAATGATGTTTTGTTTATAAAAAATACTTTAAACGAAGTAGAAATAATCGAAGAAAAAGAGTTACTTGGTGAGTTAATTCCAATATTTAATAAAAAGTTATCAGAAATATGATAACTTTTTTTCCATAATTTGATAAAATATGATAAAATAATTCTAGAATAAAGGAAGTGATATTTAGTGAGTACAACAAGTTTCATATTAATAGCGGTTTTATATTATGTAGTAACTATAGTACTTTTAGTTGGTGTTTTAAATCTAATATCACACTATGATAAAAAAAAGTATTCAAAAGAGATAACAGAGCTTGAAAGAGATAAAAACTTAATAATATCTGCTTCAATATTATCAGAATTAAATAAAGTAGAACCACTTGTAAATAATGAAGTTATGAGTGATACATATAATAGATGGCAAGAAAAATTTAAAAAAATAAAAGATGAAGAAGTTCCAAAAATTACTGACTCATTAATAGAAATAGAAGAATTATTTCATAATAAAGATTATAAAAATTTAAAAGAAAAAATAGCTCAAACTGAACTTGAAATATATTACGTAAAAACAAAAGCTAACTTTTTACTTGATGAAATAAAAGAAATAACATTATCGGAAGAAAAAAATAGAGAAACAATTACAAAATTAAAAATAAGTTATAGAGAGATTGTTGCTAAATACAATAATAATAAAGATGATTATAATGAAGTAGAAGGACCACTTGAATTACAGTTTGAAAATGTTGATAAGTTATTTAGTACTTTTGAACTTGCAATGGATAAAAATGCATACACAGAAGTTGGTAAAATAGTAAGAGCAATAGATGACACAATTGGAAATTTAAAAATAGTAATTGAAGAAACGCCTTCAATAGTACTTTTAGGGAAAACTTTGATTCCTAAGAAAATAGAAGATATTAAAAAGAAAAGTCAAAAAATGATTAATGATGGATATAATTTAGATTTTTTAAATTTAGATTATAATATAGAAGAGTCTAATAAAAAGATAGTGGATGTTTTTCAAAGATTAAATGTATTAAATCTTGAGGATTCAATATTTGAACTTAAGACAATATTAGATTATTTTGATTCAATATATAATGATTTTGATAAAGAGAAAAAAGCAAAAAAAGTATATGAAGATTACAGTAGAACAATACTTGTTAAAATCACTAAATTGCAAAAGGTTAATAATAATTTATATAAAAAAATAGATGATATAAAATACAGTTATGATTTGTCAGATGAAGAGGCTTCCGTAATAGATGTAATACATCATGAATTAAAAGATTTAAGGGTAGATTATGATAAAGTTATAGATTTATATCGCAGTAAAAAGTCATATTATACTAAGCTTGCTAAAGATATGGAAGTTATTAATGTGAAATTAACTAAAACTGAAGAAAAGTTAGAAGTTGCATTAAGAGCTCTTGGCAGTTTAAAAGAAGATGAGCTTCGTGCAAGAGAACAATTAGATGATATAAAAAGTGTTCTTAAGAAAGCAAAAAATAAAGTTCGTGAATATAAATTGCCAGTTATTCCAAAAGAGTATTACATTGAACTTTCAGAAGCAAGTATGGCAATTGGAGAAATAGTAAAGGAATTAGAAAAAACTCCAATATCAATAAAAGTATTAAATACAAGAGTAGATACTGCTAGAGATTTAGTTTTAAAAGTATATACTAATATAAATGAAATAGTAAAAACTGCTAAAATGGCAGAACTTGCTATTATTTATGGTAATAGATATAGAATTTTAAATAGAGATGTTGATTTAGGTTTGGAAAAAGCTGAAAATTCATTTTATAAAGGAAACTTTAAATTATCATTAGAAAATGCTATAAGCTCTATAAACATAGTAGAACCTGGGATTCATAAAAGATTAATTGAAGAGTATAAGAGTAATTAATATCTTATGCTTTTTTTATTAAATAAAAACATTTTCTTTTTTTCTTTTATTTGTTATAATTACTTTAATAAATACTAAGATAAAGAGGTGTGTTGTTATGATTTGTCCAAATTGTGGTGAAATAAATGCAAATGACTCTAGTACTTGTACTAAATGTAAAAGTGTTCTTTCATCAAATGTTACAAGAACTAATAATAACACAATTGTTATAAAACCACGAAAGAAAAGAAAAAAAGTAAAAAGTAATGAAGTTTTAGAAAATGCTTTTAGTATTAATGAAAAAGAAGTTGAACCTGTAGAAAAAATAAATATATCGAATGATATTGTAATAGATCAAGGCTTAGGTAGTTACGAAAATAATAGTGTGGAAACACTTGATATTGATGTATCACAACCTGAAGTTGTAAGTGAAGTAGAACAAAAAATAGAACAACTTCAAGTTTCAGAAAAAAAAGAGTTAGAGTCAGAAAATAATAAGAAAAGTAAAAAATCAATATTTAAGGTATTATTATTAATTTTAGTTTTAATTTTATCAACATTATTGTTATTAAGTTTATTTTTGATAGTAAAAAATAAGAAAAATGAAAATGATACAAAAGCAGATATCATTACTAATACAACATTTTTTATTGGAAATGGAAACGGAAAACTTGCGGTATTTGATGATAATGGAAATAAAATAACTGATTTTATATATACTGATTATGTTGAATTTAATAATGGTAGTGCAATAGTATATCAGAATAAAAAAGTTGGAGTTATAAATGAAAGTGGAGATGAGATAATTGAAATAGGCAAATATAAAGGAATTGAACCTTCATCTGGACTTTATAAAGTTCATAATAAAGATTATGAATATATGCTTGTTGATTCTCATGATAATTTATTATATAAATTGGATGACTATGAAGTCAAAACATTTACTGGAGATAATAATTATTCGATATTAAAAGATAAAAATAATAAAAAGTATAGTATATTAAATACTAATGGAAAAAAAGTATTGACATTTGATGAAGAAGAAGGCGAGCCAACAGCTAATAGTTATAATAATTTGATATCTATATTTTACAGTAATAAGAACTTTATTGTTGATATAAAAAATAATAAAAATATATTAACATTTGATTCAGATAAACAATATTGTATAAGTGATAAGAGTACAGATAATATAATTGTATTAACTACATGTCTTCAAGATAATAAAGAATATCAAATAATACAAAATAATGAAATAAAAAATATTAGTGATAAATGTACTGGTGTAACTGTGGATAACAATAATATTATATGTGATAATAAAGATGGAAAATTTTTGCTTGATGAAAATTATGAAATTGGTAATAAAGTTTCTGCTAAAATGTATTTAGATAATTCTAATTATGTTCAAAATAATAATAGTACTACTGCCGAGGTTATAAAAAATGATGAATCAGTAAAGGAATTGAGTTGTCGACAAGTAGTTACATCTGGATATGCTTATAATGATATATATTTATTAAATATTAGAAAAATTGGTAATTGTAAGTTAGAAGAATTTAATTATGAATTCTATAATTCTTCAGGAGAACTTGCATTTGATAAAAAATTTAAATATGCAAAAATTTTTGATATAAACAAATTGGCTATTGTAAGTGAAGATAGCAAAAAGTATTATTTAATAGATAAAGATGGATCTAAAGTCAGTGAAGACTATGATTTAATAAATAGCTATAACGGGTATTATATTGCTGTTAATGATAATAAAAAAGGCTTATTAGATGGTAATGGCAAACAAATAGTACCATGTGAATATGAAAATGTTGAGTTAATAAATTTAAATAAAAAATATATTATTGCTACTAATGAATATGGTAAGAATATTGTAATTAATTTTGAAAATTCGAAAGAAATAGTTAAATCAACAGAGAAGCCAATTTTAAATAATCATTATATAGAAATTGATAAAGAAGATAAGAATGAATATTATACTTATAATGGTAAATTATTCTTTGAAGGTAAAAAAAATGTTAGTTAAAGAGGGAGGCCTCCCTCTTTTTTATATACTTACTTGATTAAATATTTTTTTAAGTATATAATAAATTTTAAGAAAGTGAGATGAATAATGGTGGAATTAAAAGGAAGTAAAACACTAGAAAATTTAAAAACTGCTTTTGCAGGTGAAAGTCAAGCAAGAAATAAGTATACTTATTTTGCATCTAAAGCAAAAAAAGAAGGATATGAACAAATAGCTGCTATTTTTGAAGAAACAGCAGGAAATGAGAAAGAACATGCAAAAATGTGGTTTAAATATATTGAAGGCGGAGAAATTAAAGATACTATTTCAAATTTAAATCAAGCAGCAGATGGTGAAAACTATGAATGGACTGATATGTATGATGAATTTGCACGTGTCGCTGAAGAAGAAGGTTTTAAAGAAATAGCACAAAAATTTAAAATGGTTGGTGAAATTGAAAAGCATCATGAAGAAAGATTTAGAAAATTATTAAAAAATATAGATGATGAAGTAGTATTCTCATCAGATGAAGATACTATATGGATTTGTAGAAATTGTGGACACGTAGTTATTGGAAAAAAAGCTCCATTAGTATGTCCAGTATGTGCTCATCCTCAAAGTTATTTTGAAAGAAAGGCAGATAATTTTTAATGAAAAATATTATAGTTGGGCAATCAGGAGGTCCTACTTCTGTTATTAATTCAAGTATTGCTGGAGTTTATAAAAAAGCTAAAGAATTAGGTTATGATCATGTATATGGAATGGTACATGGTATAGAAGGATTTTTAAATGAGGATATTATAGATTTAGATGATTATCTAAAAAGTGAAGAAAACTATGAATTATTAAAAAGAACGCCTTCAGCATTTTTAGGTTCTTGTAGATATAAATTACCTAAAATTGAAGAAGCAGAAGATGTATATGAAAAAATCTTTGAAATAATGGAAAAAAATGAAATAGATTCATTATTATATACAGGTGGAAATGATTCTATGGATACAGTTAAAATGTTATCTGATTATGCCAAAGAACATAATAAAAAACAAACTTTCTTTGGTGTTCCTAAAACAATAGATAATGATTTACCAATAACTGATCATTGTCCAGGATATGGGTCATGTGCAAAATATATAGCAACATCATTAAAAGAAATAATAAGAGATAATGAATCATTTAATAAAAATAGATTAACTGTTTGTATAGTTGAAATTATGGGAAGACATGCTGGTTGGTTAACAGCAGCAGCATCTTTAGCAAGTGATGGTAATTCGAGTGGTGTAGATGCAATTTATTTACCTGAATGTGAATTTGATTTAGATGAATTCTTAGGAAGAATAAAAAAATTAGCAGAAACTAAGTCAAGTATAGTTATAGCAGTATCTGAAGGAATTCAAACTAAAGATGGTAAATTTGTATGTGAACTTGGTGCAGACGATAGAGCAGTAGATGCCTTTGGGCATAAGCAATTATCTGGATGTGCAGCAACACTTGCAAATATTGTTGCTAAAGAAACAGGATTAAAAACAAGAGCAATTGAATTTTCAACACTTCAAAGAGCTGCTTCTCATTTGGCATCACTTACTGATATAAATGAGGCAGAAGAATGTGGTATGCGTGCAGTAGAAGAAGTAAATAAAGGTAATACTGGAATGATGGTTACACTAAATAGAACAAGTGAAAATCCATATAAATGTGAAACAGGTGTGTATGATATACATGATATTGCAAATGTAGAAAAGAAAATTCCATTTGAATGGATTGATGAAGAAAACAAGAGTATGAAAAAAGAATTTTTAGAGTACGCAAGACCATTAATAATGGGAGAATTAACACCAATATTTAAAGATGGTTTACCTCAACATCTTGTTAGATAAAAGGATAACAAATTGTTATCCTTTTTTTATTTGGCAAAAAAAAGAACGTAATAGAAGTAAATAGAAATGGAATATTAAAGGATAATATAATTATTATTTCAGCATCAATACTCATCTGGATTTGCTTATATGTTACACTAATACGTAAATAATAGTGTAAATTATATTGTGGAATATTGAAAAAGAAAAAATATATGGTACAATTAAAATAGGAAGAGGTTGAAAAAATGAAAGAACATAAAGTAGCAAAAGAGTTTATTATTTCATTATGCATTATTGTATTTGGTTTAGTAGCAGTATTAGGCGGGTATGCCTTAGGTAGGTATTATAAAGGCAATGATGGTGTTGATAATAAGAGTTCGAATGAAATCGATACCAATGAAAATAAAAATGATGAAATAGTTAAATATGATGATTTTGAAGGGAATCTTGATATATCTGATGATCAAGAGCGTGTTTCAGAAATACTAAATGTAAATGGTAAAAAACATGAATTAACGTATATTTTTAATGAGCAAGATTATGGAAATGGTACATATGGTCCAGGAATAGAAGACTTAATTTATGATAATAAAATAATTAAAGAAGAATCTGCGGCTGAGGGAATTGGTACAGTAACATATAACATTTTTACTGCAAAAGATAAAAAACAATATGTATTAATAAAAGAAAATAATTTTTATGAAAATGTTTACATATTAGACGAAAATGGAAATATTTTAAAAGAATTTAGTAATCGTATAGAAGAAGACAATATTGATTGCTTGGCCTATTCAAAAGATAATAGTTCAACTACTTATATTGAAAATGGAAGCGTATATTATAATAAATATGATTCTTTAGAATCAAAGAGTGATTATACTGCTAAAATGAATAAAATAAAAATAGATATAAACGATAGATTGATTACTGAAACAAATATAGGAGAACAAGTAATAATGCAACTTGGACAATGCAGTTAAAAAAGACTAGTTTAACTAGTCTTTTTTATATTCTTCAATGAATTTATTTCCCTTATGTCCTTCATCATCTGGTTCATCTCTTAAAAGATCTTCATAATTTCTTTGTCTTAAAGCTTCATATAAAACAAGTGCAGCACAATTAGATAAATTTAGACTACGTACTTTATCAGTCATAGGTATTCTTGCGCATGTATCTAAATGTGGCTTTAATATTTCTCTTGGAATACCAGTTGATTCTTTACCAAACACTAAATAAATATCTTCATTATTATTATATTCATCAGTATAGTTATAATCAGAATGTGGTTTATGACCATATCTTGTGAAAAAATAAAACTTACCATTGTTTTTAGATAAAAAGTCATCCCAATTTTTATAAATAGTATATTTACAATTATCTATATAGTTAACGCCACTTCTTTTTATATATTTTTCATCCATAGAAAACCCTAGTGGCTCGATTAGATGAAGATTAGTGCCTGTTGCTGCACATGTTCTCATAATATTACCTGTATTACCAGGTATCTCTGGTTCATATAAAACAATATTTAACATAAATAACACCTCAGTTATTATTATACAATAAAAAAAGTCATTACTGACTTATTTTTTCAATTCCGTTGTCTTTAATTAATTTTTCGAAATCATCTGCTGTGATAATTTTTTTATTACTTTGAATTATATTACTATTTTTTGCAATATTATCTTTAACATATATAATAGCAGGTGCTTCTTTCAAGTCGAGTTTTAATAATGAGTTTAATTTATCTATGTAAGAATCTCTATTATTAGTTGCATCAATGTAATAAATCATATCATTCACACCGTATTTATCAATAACTTTTTTTAATTTTTTTTCTAAAGATAATACATCTTTAGATTTTGTATAACTAATATATATAAAATAATCACTAGGTGCTTCCATCAATATAGTATCAATATTATTAATATCTACGATTTGCATACTGATTGTATTAGTTTTTACTAAATATGATTCACGAGTTTGTTCTTCTTCATAAACTTGATACCATTTAAATGCATAAATTGAAAGTCCTATTACTGCAATTCCACAAATAATTGCTATAATGTAAGTTTTTAGTGGAGTATATCTTTTCATAAACATCCCTTATCTTTCTAAAATAATTCTATCATATAATTATATTTTTTGTAAATTTAAAATATGATGTTTTTGATAAATTGTACACATGATTGAATATTATTTGTGTAAACTAATAAATAGGTGAATAAAATATGTACTTTTATATAAATTTATATTTATTATTTTCAATTATGGGATACTTTTTTGAAGAAATACTTATGTTTATCATTGGAAAATCATATAATAGTAGTGTCCTTTATGGACCTTGGACAAGTGTTTATGGATTTGCAGTTTATATAATGTTAATCGTTTATTATATGATTAACAGGTTAAACTATTCTAAGAAAAAGGAAAAAATAATATATTATTTTTCTATATCTATAGTTTTGTCTTTACTTGAAGGATTAACTGGATTTATTATTGAAAAAACTAAAAATGTAATTTATTGGAATTACGATAATTATCATTTTAATATTGGTCATTATATGTCTTTAGAAGTAGCTTTGGTATGGGGAATACTTTCTGTAATTTCAGTATATTACGTAATTCCTAAAATAGTTAAATTTATAAAAAAAATTCCAAAGTCATTAACATTTTTATTAACCGTTATATATGTAGTTGATGTACTAATATCATTATTTAAATAGGCATTTATAATGGCTATTTTTTTATTATTTCATAATATATCCTAGAAGGGAGAATAGAAAAAAATGTTTTTTGATGGAAATGATTTTGACTTTGGTATGCCTATGATACCGCAAGAAGTTAAAATTGAAGATATAACTATGATAGATGATAAAAAAATAAAAAAATATGGTGATTCAAAATTAGTTTCATCTAAAGAGGGGTTTTTAAGAGGAAATATGTTTGGAAATTTATATGATCCATATAAAGATTTAACTTATTTACCACTTAAACCTAAAAATGAAAAAGAATATCTATTATATGAAATAATGGAAATTGATTTTGCAATAAATGATATTAATCTTTATTTAGATTTATATCCAGAAGATAAAGAAATGTATGAGAGGTTTAAGATGTATACAAAAAAATGTATGGAATTAAAAGATGCATATTCCAAAAAATATGGACCACTAACTATTGATGAGACAAATCAAATGGAATATAAATGGGATGAAAATCCATGGCCATGGGAAAATATTGGAGGTAGTATGTATGTATAAATATATGAAAACATTAAATTTTCCAGTAGACATAAAAAGGAAAAATTTAAAAATGGCTAAAATAATGTATACTCAATTTGGAGGACCAAATTCAGAACTTGCAGCTGCCTTAAGATATTTTAGCCAAAAATTTTCAATGCCAGATGAAAAAGGAAAAGCACTTTTAAATGATATCGCTACTGAAGAATTAGGACATTGTGAAATGATAGTAGCAATGATTAAGGGACTTACTAAAGGAGCAACTGTTGAAGAAATGAAACAAGCAGGTCTTTCTGATTTATATGCTGAACATGGATTTGGAACATATCCGTCTAATGCATCAGGAATACCATTTACAACTGCATATATAGCAGTCACAGGAGATCCAATAGCAGATTTATCAGAGGATATGGCTGCTGAAGAAAAAGCAAGAGCTGTTTATGAAAATTTAATAGACTTATGTGATGATGAAGATGTAATAAGGCCATTATTATTTTTGCGACAAAGGGAAATAGTTCATTTTAATAGATTTAAAGAATTATACAAATATTATAAGAAAAAAGGGTATTAAAAGTAGAAAAAATCTACTTTTTTATTTGCTTCAATTCATTTACAATATCAAAAAAAATTGGTATAATTTATTATAGTAGGTGAAGGGATATGAAGAGTAAAAAATTAACATTATTCATAATTGGTATGTTACTTGTTCTGTTAATTTTTACAGGTGTTTCATATTCTTTCTATAAATCAAATGTAGAAAAAATAAATGAAACTGTTACAAATCTTAAAACAAACGAATTAGATTTAGTATATACTGGAATTGAGGAAATATCTTTCCCAACTATGGTACCTGGTGAGACATATATAAAAAACTTTACTGTTGAAAATAAATCTAATAAAGAACTTAATTATAATATTTATATGGAAAATGTTACTAATGAATTTAGTGATGATTTAGTTTATAAAATAGTAGAAACAGATAATTCTGGAAATGATTTAGATACAGTAGTTGATGAAGCTAAATTGCCAAATACTAAAATAGGTAAATCATATTTAAAAGTTAATATACCAATAGAAGCATCGCCAAAAATACAATATTACAAATTAATAGTAGAGTATAAATATTTAGAAGATCAAAAGCAAGATTTAAGTCAAGGTGTTTCATTTTTTGGCACAGTTGGTATAGATACTAAAGAAGATGCAGAAGAAGCAGGTGTACATACTTTAACAATTAATCCTAATGGTGGAATTTATAACAATAGTGATAAAAAAACAAAAATAAAAATGGAAAATGGTGATGAATACGAAATAGGTATACCTACAAGAAGCGATGCTTATGAATTTGTAGGATGGACAATAAATGAGCAGCCACTTTCAGGAAATACTATTACAATGGAAAATAATTCAATTGAAGTTATAGCTAATTGGAGAGTATCAGATAATGTTGTTGCAAAAATAAATGATACATATTATTCAACTATTCAAAATGCTATCAATGATGCAAATACTGATGATTTAATTGAAATATTAAAGGATACTGAAGAAACGTATGCAAATAATAAAACTTTAAGAATAGATTATGGTGGATTTACAGTAGAAGGTAAATTAGTAAATACAGGAAATATTACTATTGATCATGGTAATTTATTAAATTCTTCTAACATTGCAATAGATAATAGTGGTACTTTAAATATTGGATATAATGATGGAAATGTATCAACAACTTCTATAAAAATAACTGGTGAAATAAATGGAATAAAAGATACAGGAATATTAAATTTCTATGATGGAAAAGTAGAAGGTAAAATAGCAATAAATGGTGTACTTGATGCAACACCAGATGGATACTTTGCTTTTGTTGACCATGATAATGTTAGGGATTACCAAGTAGAATATTTAATTGAATCAACAACAAGAGCAGTAGCAAAAACAACACAAGGTTCAGATGTATTATATTTTAATCTTCAAGATGCAATAAATACAGCAAGTATAAATGAATTGGATATAACTATAATAAGAAATTTCGAAGCAGCATATACATTAACCATAAATAATAATGCAAATGCTATAATAGATTTAGATGGATATACAATTGATACTGGTTATTCTATAACAAATAATGGAAATCTAACCATAAAGGATACAAAAAAGACTGGTGAAATTAATCAATCAGTTGCTATAACAAATAATGGAAATTTAACAATAAAAGATATAGATATAACTCAAACTACATCTGATAACGTAGTAATTAATAGTGGAAATGCTACATTATCTAATACAACACTAACTGCATTAGGTGGATATGCACTTGATATAAGAGCAAATGGAACAGTCACACTTGATAGTAAAACGTATTTAAAAGCAAATGGGTATGCAGTGTATAATGAATCAACAAGTGAAGTTACTTTATCAGGAGGACATATAGAAGGATTAAGAAATAATGGAATTCTAAAAATTATAGATGGTGATTATAAATCAGGCCCAAATGATTATGCAGTATACAATGAAAAAACTTTAACAGTAGAGGATATTTCTATAAATGATGAAAAAGGTGGAATTCATAATAAAAAAGATTTAGTAATAAATGATGCTACAATTACTACAACAAAAGATTCTATACATAATGAATCTAATCTAACAATAAATGATGGAAATTATTCATCTAATACTGGAAGTGGACTTTTTAATACTAATAAAACAATAATAAATAATGGAACATTTACATCTCAAACATTAGCGGGAATTACAAATCAAGGTTCATCAGCAAATTTAACGGTTAATAATGGAACATTCACAGGAAATGTTGGAATAGATAATGATCTATATTCTTGGTATGGTAGTACATGGCATTACAATTGTGGCAAAGTTTACATTAAAGGTGGAACAATTGAAGGAACAACTGCAGGAGTGGAACAATGTTATGCAGATGGTAAAAAAGAAGAATTAGAAATTACTGGTGGAACAATAATTGGTGGAACTTATGGATTATATAAACAAGGAAATGCAACGATAAAAGGTGGAACAATAACTGGTGAAACTTATGGAATTTACAATATTAGTAGTTCTGATTTAATAATTGGAGAAAATAATGAGACACTTGATATTACAACACCAGTTATAAAAGGTGGAACACATGGATTGTATATAAAAAATGGTAATGTTTCTTTGTATGATGGTGTATTAATGGGAACAGTAAAAGGTATTGAAGGAATAGTTTATGAAATACCAGATGCTATGGAAATAACAACTTCAAATGAAACAATAAATAACGTAGAATATGAAAAAGCATATTTAAAGGGACAAGAAAACTTCTTATTATTAAATGGTAAAGAATATAATTCATTAAAAACTGCAATTGGTAAGATACAGACAACTGGTGAAATACAAATGTTTAAAACACCAGATACTCAAAAAGTTGCAATTGAAATACCAGCTGGTAAAGATATAACATTTGATTTAAATGGTTGTACATATGATACAGCACAGTCAATAACAAACAAAGGAACACTTACTATTAAAGATAGTAAAACAAATGGTACTATTAGAACTGATTCAAAAATTGTTTTAATAAATAATGAAAAAGATTTGAATATATTAAAAGGAAAGCTCGTAAATACTAATGCAAATAATAATATGTATGTAATTAAAAATACAAATACAGGTGTAGTTGATATTACAACAGCTGAAATTGAATCAGGATATGATGCTATATTCTCAGAAGGAACGTTTACAATGAATGGTGGAAATGTTACATCTAATAGAGCATCTTTAATAAATAAAAAAACTATGACTTTAAAAAATGTTACTGCAACATCTACTACTAATTATGGAGTTGATAGTAATTCTACATTAACTTTAGAAAATGTTACTTTAAAGGGAATTTATGGTTTGAATGTAACTGGTGGAAATGTAACAATAACAAGTGGTACTTTTACAGGAACTAGCAATTATGGTATATATCTTTATTCTTCAACAACAAATATAACAAATGCAAATGTTACTAGTGAAACAAATACAGCTATGTATATCGGTGGAACAGCAAACGTTGAAAATATTACAGTAACATCTCCAGCTAATAAAGAAGCAATAAATATGGCAAATGGAACATTGAATTTGAAAAATGGAACAGTAATAGGTGGAACATATGGTATAAAACTTGCTTCGGATAGTAAAGTAACACTTGGTGATGCTGAAACTTCTGTAGATACA
This sequence comes from Bacillota bacterium, assembly GCA_015059485.1. Taxonomy (GTDB): domain Bacteria; phylum Bacillota_I; class Bacilli_A; order RF39; family UBA660; genus RUG14121. The sequence goes on along the minus strand of SVAH01000004.1, from coordinate 74,532 downwards.
ACAAAACCTGTTATACAAGGAGGAACATCAAGTATTAATAATGTTACCTTTAATAAGGGATATTTAAAATTCTATGATGGTATTTTAAAAGGGAAAACAGCAGCATATCAAGTAACAATTTCAGAAATACCTGATGCAACATCTGTTATAAATGATACTGAAATGATAGATAGTGTTGAATATAAAACAGCATATTTAAAAGAACAAGATAATTTTGTTGAAGTAAATGGAACAGAATATAATTCTTTGAAAAAAGCAATTTCCGTAATTCAAAAAGCTGGAAATACTGGAACAATGACACTTACTGCAACACCAGAAGTTCAAAAAGTTCCAGTTGAAATACCAGAAGGTATGAATATAACTTTTGATTTAAATGATAATACTTATCAAACAACGCAACCTATAACTAATAATGGAACATTTACAATTAAAGATGGTAAAACAACTGGAACAATATCTACAACAGAAGCAATATCAATGCTTATTAATAATTCAAATATGACAATTGAAAGTGGTAATTTTTCAATAAGTTCTACTAATGGAAATGATTATGCAAACATTGTAACCAATAATGGAACACTAGTACTTACAAATCCAAATATGCAATCAAAAAACTGGACTATAATTAATAAAGAAAATGGTAATATAACATTTAATGGTGGAGTTTATGATTCAATTTCTAGAACAGTAATGCAAAATCTTGGAGAGGCTACTATTAATAATAACACCAAAATAACTGCACAAGATAATAATGGAATAGAAAACAGAAAGAAACTTACTATAAATAATGGAGAGATAAGCTCTAAAAGTGGTATTTATGAATATAACAGTAATAGTGAGATAACGGTAAACGGTGGAACTATAATTGGAAAAAATGGAATCGGTATAAATGGTGGTGGAAAAATAACTGTAAAAGGTGGTAATGTTAAAAGTTTAACTACTACAGGTATTTATGCCAGTGGGACATTTACTGTAGAAGGTGGAGTCATAGAATCACCAAAGAATGCTATAGAAACTTATAATGGAACTACTAAAATACTTGGTGGTGAAGTAACTGGTGGAGTATATGGTGTTTACAATAATGCTCCAAGTTCTAAAATAATTATAGGTTCTAATGAAGATTCGCTTGATACTACATCACCAGTTATAAAAGGGGAAAGTTATGGAATTTATACAATTGCATTTAATGCTAATGGTTATTTATATTTCTATGATGGAATTATAAAAGGTATAGTAGATGCTACAAATATTGGATATTCAAATGTTTTAGAAAATTCACAAGTAAAAGTAGATACAGAAACGATTGATGATAATACATATATTACTAATACATTAGAAACAGAGGATTGGCTGGTTAATAATGGAATGACGGATTTTAAAAATCTTCAAACAGCAATAACTGAATCACCAGATGGTTCAACATTGACTTTAAAAAGAAATGCATCAATTTATTATCCAATAACTAATTCTAAAAATATAACTATTGATATGGTAGGGTACTCACTTACAATGTCAAAAGGAATTACAAATAGTGGAACATTAACAATTAAAGATTCAACTAATAGTGGTAATTCTAAGATAAAAGAAACTCATTTATATAATACTGTAACTAATAGTAAAACCTTGAATTTATCTAATATTTCATTTGAAAATAGTTTGACTGATCGATATCAAATTTATAATAATGGTACAAATGGTGTTGTTACCATTACAAACTGCTCATTTGATGGTAAAAAAGGAATTGAAAGTACTAATGAGTTAATATTAGAAAACGTTAATACAAATGTTACAGATACTGCTATACGTAATACAGGAGCATTAACTGCAACAGGTGGAAATATTTATGGAAAAAGTTATGCAATATCAGATTATTCGACAAAAGATAGCACTTTTACAGATGTGATTTTAAAAAGTGATTCAAGTTCATTTTATAAATCAAGTAATTCAAATATTATGATAGATAATTCGAATACTACAGATAGCATAGTAGGAAATATCACTTATTATGCTACTATGAAATTCGATATAACAAATATAAAATTAAATGGTTCAATTAATAATTCTAGAAGTGGTATAGTAACAATTGATTCATCAGAACTTAATGGAACAATCAATAATAGTGGAACATTAAATCTAAAAGACTCTAGTGATATATATGAACATAAATCAGGTAATATAACACTTGTTACTAATACAGGTACATTAAACTTAGATAATTCAACATTAAAAATAAAAAAAGAAAGTAGTAATACTAGTAATGAACTTACAACACTATATAATACTGGAACAGTGGTAGTAGATGATTCAGATATTATAAAAAATGATACTTCTATAATGAATACTAAACACTATGCAATAAGAAATAATAATAGTGGAAATATTACTATTAATTCAGGAAATGTAATATCAACAGGTGGAAAAATAAGCTATGGTATATATAATGAAAATGCTAGTTCTAAAGTTACAATTAAATCTGGAAATATTGATGTTTCAAATGCTAGAAATGCTTATGGAATATATGCAAATAAAGGTGAAGTTGTTTTAGGGGAATATGATGGAAGTGGCCTTCCTAATGTTCCTAAACAAAATGATCCGTATGTAATTGGAGTTGGAATTGATACAGGAATTGGGGTTAAAAAGATAGATGGATTATTTAAATATTATGATGGAGTAATAGTTGGTTCAACAGAAGCAAAACCAGAATCAACAACTGAAGTTGAATACAAATATGAAACAACATTTGAATTATATGAAGGAACAGGATATCAAAAATGTTATTTAGAATACTTAGAAGGTCCTAGTTTAATAATTAAACAAGAATTAGGAGAAGATAAAGATGTCATTGTAAGATATTTTAGTACTAATTCTATGAACTGTACTATAGGAGAAAATGAAAGTTGTACAAAAACAATAAAGATAGATAATACATCTAATAAACTTAAAAGTTTTGATATGTATATAACTAATTTATCATCTGGATTTGATTCAACAAATTTAGTGTATACAGTTAAAGATACTAATGGAAATGTAATTATAGAAAACAAGAGCTTAGGTAATGGGGATACAATAAAGTTACTAGAAGATCAAAATATCAATTGGAATTATTCAGAAAAGTATATTATTGAAATTGAAAATACTGGAAATACTAGTAAAACATTTGATTGTGATTTTGGAGTACAACTAGTTGATCCAAATTTAACTTTTGATATGACAGGTGTTAATTGGTACTTTGATAATTCAAACTTAGTAAGTGGTTCTAAAGTATGGGAAAATAAAGTTTTAGGAAATGCAGATTTTACTATTAATGAAGGAGTTACTATAAGTGACGGAAATTTATTCTTAACTGGAAAAGCTAACAATAATTTAAAACTTGAAAAATATGATAATATTACTATATATGTAGTTGCAAAAGCATTAGATAATGCAAATATTATAATGACAGGTAATGGTAGTACAGCCTCTCCACTTGCAGGTATTGCAGCCAATACAGATCATGACATTACATTTACTCATTACGTTAATCAGACACACTATACTAGTACAACTAATGCAACAAAATATAATGTTATATCAATTTCTTATGATTCAATTAATAATGTTTCAAAATATTTTATTAATGGAGAATTAGTATATACAGATATTAATAATGGTTATTATGAACCTAATTATTGGTTAGGTAATTATGGAAGATATACAGCAAATAGAAACATATATTATAAGATGGTTGCAATTGCTAATGAAAAGCATGATGATAATACAATAATAGCAAATCAAAAGTATTTAATTAATACATATGGAATAGATTAAGAAGGAGTTAATTTATGTTAAGTAAAATAATTTATAATAAGAATAAAATATTAATGTTACTAGGAGGAATAATATTCTTCCTTCTAGTGATATTATCGTACTTTCATATTTTCTATACTTCAAAAGTAAGTAATCTAGAAAAAATAAAATTAGAAGAAATTAGTAATGGTGTAACTAAATATTTAGAATGTATTGATAATAATGAAAAATTAGATGGATATATAATTTATATATTAAAAAATAATAATAAAGATTCAATGACTATAAAAGAAATTATTAATAAAATAAATAATACTTTCAATAAAAATATTTCAAAGAAGGATATATTAAATATTGGAATAACTTCTAAAATGATTGATGAAAAAATAACTTATGATTTTACAACAAGTACATTTAGCATAGATAAAGGTACTGATATAAGAGAGATAGCTGCAAAAGAAATAGTATCATATAAAATAAAAGATATGTATAAGAAAAGTGATAAATATATTGTTAAATATGATAAATTATTAGTAAAAGATCCGTATAAAGTATTGAATTATTATAATGATAATAATAAGTTAGATGAGGTAAGTGAAATTCAATTATATTTACAAAATAAAGGTAGTATAGATAATATTTTAAAATATATTAATAAAAATAATGCAAAAAAAATAAAAGATATTACCATTACTTATACAGTAAAAAATAATAAAGTATTAATTGAAAAAATAGAAGAAAAATAATTCTTCTTTTTTCTTTTTTAAAAGTTTTGTCGAGCTTTGTCGAATCGCTTTAATTATAATTCTATTTGTAGTATAGTGTTCTTACAAAGGTGATAAAAATGTTAAAAATGGATATGGAGTATAATCATGGAATTCTATTTGTAAGATTAGATGGAATTTTAAATCGTAGTACTTCTTATAAATTAAATAACTATTTAGTACCGGTTATTCTAAAACATAAGATTAAATACTTAGTATATAATTGTTTTCTACTTGAAAGCATTGACGAATGTGGAATGAATGCAATTTTAAATACTAAATGTGCAATTAAAACAAATAAGGGAAAGATGTATGTTTGTGAGATTGCAAATGAATACGAAAAACAATTTAAAAAAGCTGGTTTAAAAGAAACCAGCAGTGAACTTACAGCGTTAAATTTATTAAAAATTTAGGAGGAAATTATGACCACACTGGAAGTTATAAATCTTAATACTAATCTTATTTATAAAATAGCAAAAAAATTTTATAATGTAGATTTAGAAGATTTATATCAAGTGGGGGTTGTTGGTATATTAAAGGCTTATAATAATTATCAAAAAAATGGTACCACTAAATTTTCAACGTATGCATACGATTACATTTACGGTGAAATGTATAATTTAGTTAATTCTAATAATAATTATAAAGTATCAAAAGACCTTATAAGGCTTTATAAGAAAATAGAATTAACTAGATATACACTTGCTCAGGAATATGGGAGAATTCCAACTAATTTAGAAATATCCAAATATTTGAACATTGAATTATCTTTGGTAAGTAGTGCAACAAATATTGGAAATACTATTAGCTTTGATGAGGATAATGATAATTCTAGAAATTTATCTGAAATGATATCAGTAGTAGAAAATATTTCATTAGATGATAAACTGATATTAGAAGAAAGTATTAATAGTTTAAGTGATGAAGAGAAAAAAATTATTATGTGTAGATATTATGAAGATTTATCACAGATGGAAGTTGCAAAAAAATTAAAATTATCTCAAGCTAAAGTATCAAGATATGAGAAGAGAAGTATAGAAAAGATGAAAGCTTTTAATCAAAAATAAAACATCCATTTAGGATGTTTTATTTAATTAATAAACGTAATCTTCATCATCATAATTATAACTGCTATAATCATCATCATCATCTTCTTCTTCAAATGAATCAGCAAAACTACTAATAATAGTACCGATGTTAGATGATTGTAATCTATTTAATATTTTATTACTTGCAATTTGTAAATCATAATATGCTTTATTTTGATCAACAGCTTTGCTTGTATTAATATCAGCTATTTTAGCACCAATTTCCATAGTATAATCCATTTTTACTGATGCATTGAATCCAGCGTATTTTACTGTGAAATTTAATGAACCTTTATAATGATCTTTTTTAGTTTCTTTAGCAGTAATAGTTAAATTACCAGAAACAGTAGTAGTTGCAACTTTTACATTATAATCGATATCAATTTTTTCATCATTATATTCTTTAATAGTAGCAACAAAAGTCATTTCATTTCCAGCTTTAATTGTTACTTTAGTATTATCTTTATTAACAACAACATTTAAAGAATTATCTTTATCAATTTTTAAGTCTAATCCAACAAAATCATTCATAAATCCTTTTGTATAAATGTTTAAAGTCATATTTAAATCTTCATCTTCAATTTCTAAATCATCTTTAGCTTCTTTTAATGAATCTTTAATATCTTCAACATCAGTATCAGTTATTTTTGCAAGTTTTTTTAATAATTCTTTATCGCTTAATGTTTTATCAATTATATTTTTAGAAAGTTTTTCTAAATTTTTCTTATTAACTTTATATGATATTTTAGTTACTTTAGTATCTTTACCATCAATTTTTATAGTATCAGAGCTTTTTTCAAGGTCTTTTTTATCAATAGAATCAATTAAAATATCTTTATAAGCTTTAACAACATAATTAATATCGTCTTTATCAATTTTAGTTTTTTCTAAATCTTCTAAATTTAAAACATCTTCAAAATCAGATTTTCCAACGTTAACTAGACCTTTATAATCATCTCCTAAAGTCATATAAGCATTTCCATCTATAACATAAGCCATTATATCTGCTAAAGTTTTATTCTTTTCATCTAATGAAAGACCACCTTCAGCTTTTTTATTTTTATAATCGATACCACCAGTAAATTTAATAACATCATTTTTTATTGTGTCAAATCCTGGTATATTAGTATCAAAATTTAAATTTCCTTCAACTTTAACTGAATCTTTTGCTATATCAAATTTAACATCCTTGTTAGCAATTTCATCGTACTTTTCATATGCTTTGTTGATTACGTTTGATACTATCTTTTTAGGAGTACTAAAATAAAAATAGAAACCTCCAAGACAAATACATAGAGCAACAATTAGAACAATGCAAATTGGTAAAGCTTTGCTTTTCTTTTTTGCCTCTAATGGTGTACTATCATTTGGTGTAATAAATTGTGTATTTACATTGGATGTATTATTTTCTAAAACAACATTTGCATCATTATTTTCTACTGCAGCATTTGTTGTTTCATTCGTTTCAACATTATTTGAAACATTATTGTCTTCTGACATATTTACTTCACACTTCTTTCTATACTAGGAATTATATCAAATTTTTGATAAAAATAAAATAAAAGTCCACAAATTTTTTTGAATTTTACATAATATATATTGGTGAATGGAATGAAAAGAATTAATTTAAAAGATTATAATAGTAGTCTAGGAACATTAATAGATTTAGAAATTGAAAATAAATTTAGGTATATAAATGGTAGTATTAATATCCCTTATCAAAAATTAATTTATAATTATCAAAATTTGCTTGATAAAAATAAACCATATTATATTATATGCAGTGGTGGAGTAAAAAGTAAAAAAATTGTTAGTATACTAGAACTTTACGGTTATAATGTCACTCAAGTATATAAAGAGTGATTTTTTTTAATAAATAGTTTATAATATTATTGTGATGAATATGTTAGAAACAATTAATGAATTTATAAATAGTTTAATACAATACTTAGGAGCTTCGGGTCCAATACTTGGATGTATACTTATAGTAGTAGAATCAATGTTACCAGTGCTTCCACTTTGTGTATTTATTACTTTAAACTGTATGACTTTTGGGTACATACTTGGTTTTATTATGTCTTGGATATTTACATGCCTTGGATGTTTTATATCTTTTAGAATATGTGATAGTAAACTTAAAGGTTGGTTTGATAGGCAGGTTAGAAATAAAGAAAGCATAAATAAAATGATGAAAACAATAGAAAATTGTAAAGTATCATCTCTAGCGTTGATCGTAGCAGTACCATTTACTCCAGCTTTTTTAGTTAATATTGCAGCCGGTCTTTCAGATATGGATACTAAAAAATTTATGACAGGTATATGTATTGGAAAGTTTTTTATGGTATACTTTTGGGCATTTATAGGAACCAATTTAGTTCAAAGTTTAACTAATCCAATTATACTTATAAAGGTTGGAATTATGCTTTTAATTGCTTATATTTTTAGTAAAATAGTATCAAAAAAATTTAATTTATAAAGGTGGTTGTTATGTTAGATTATGTAATTATAGGTATATTAGTATTAATTATTATTTTACTTGTTGTATTAATATTTAGAAAAAATGATGATAAAAGCGTAGATATGATTGAAAGACTTGGTAAGTTTGAAACAGAACTTACTAGAGAAGTTGGAAATTTTAAAGTTGATTTTTCTAAAGATCTTAGAAAAGATTTTGAAAGTTTAAATGAAAAAATTGAGAGAAGATTAATTCTTATAAATGATAAAGTAAACGAAAGAATTGATCAAAACTTTGAAAAAACAAATAAAACGTTTAATAATATAATAGAAAGATTATCTAAAATAGATGAAGCACAAAAGAAAATAGATGGGTTATCATCAGAGATAGTATCACTTCAAAGCGTATTAACTGATAAAAAGACTAGGGGAATATTTGGAGAAGTAAATTTAAATTATATTTTGACTAGTGTATTTGGCGATAAGAATACTGGAATATATGATATACAACATAAAATGAGTAATGGGTATATAGCAGATGCAATTCTTTTTGCACCATCCCCCCTTGGAACAATATGTATCGATTCAAAGTTTCCTCTTGAAAATTATGAGAGAATGACTGATAGAAAATTACCTGCTGATATACGTGATGCAGCATTTAAAAAGTTTAAATTGGATGTAAAAAAACATATAGACGCTATTAGTAGTAAATATATAGTGGCTGGAGAAACTGCAAGTGAAGCAATAATGTTTTTACCAGCAGAAGCAATATTCGCTGAGATAAATGCATATCATTCTGATTTAGTAGAATATGCTTACAGTAGAAATGTATGGATAACAAGTCCGACTACACTAATGAGTACTTTGACAACTATAAGTATGATAGTAAAAAATATGGAAAGAGACAAATATGCAAAGGTAATACATACTGAGTTAAATAAATTATCCATAGACTTTGCAAGATATAAAGAAAGATGGGATAAATTATCTAGAAGTATTGATACAGTATCAAAAGATGTTAAAGATATTCATATTACTACAGAAAAAATAACTAATAGATTTAATTCTATAAATAAAGTTGAATTAGATAAAATTGAAACGAAAGATGAATAATCTTTTGTTTTTTTTATAAAATTTTGAAAAAAAGAAGGAAATTACAAATTTTTTTGTAATATGTATAGTAGGAGGTGATAATCTCCTAAAAATAATGAAAGGAGGAAAAAATGGATAAAGATTTCGAAAAGTTACTTAAAGAATTTGAAAATATAAAGAAACAAGGATTTGTTAAATCTGAAATAAAAAGTGCAAATGGTGCTGGACAAACTTTAGAAAAAATGCTAAATGCAGGTGGAAGTGATTTTTGCTTTCCGGATTATTATGGAATTGAATTAAAAGCTATCAGAAATTATAATGATGCCACATTTGATTTATTTAATTCTACACCAGATAGTAATCATGTTTTTTCGACGCAATGGATTGCTGAAAAATATGGATATCCAGATAAAGACTTTAAAAATAAAAAAGTATTTAAAGGTGATATTTATGGAAATGAACTAAGGAAAATTGGGTTGTTTAATTATTATAAATTAAGAGTAGATTATGTTAATCAAAAAATTATTTTAGATATTTATAATTATAAAAAAGAATTAATAAATTCAGATCTTTATTGGGATTTTGATGATGTAAAATCAAAATTAGAATTAAAATTATCAAAATTAGCTCTGATAACAACTGATAAAATTTATTCAAATGGTAATTATTATTATTTTTATAAGGAAATAAAGTGTTATGTTTTAAAAACATTTGAAAAATTTTTAAATTTGATTGAAACCGGAACAATTTATGTAACTTTTAAATATGGAATATATAAAAGTGGAATTCATAAAGGAGAATACCATGATCATGGTACATCTTTTAAAATATCCAAAAAAGATTTAAAACTACTATTTACTGAGTATAATTAGTAATAGTAATGTATTGTAGGAAAGACCAAGGGGCCGCAGTTATTCATGAAAAAAAAGCCTATTTCTAGACTTTGTAAATTCAATGGTCGAGAAGACAGGATTCGAACCTGCGACCCCTTGGTCCCAAACCAAGTGCACTACCAAGCTGTGCTACTTCTCGGTTACATGATATATTATATCACAAAATTTTAAATTTGTTACAAAAAAGTGCACTTGGCATATTTTTTTTTACAAACTTAATAAAATGGTACGCCCAGAGGGAGTCGAACCCCCAACCTTTAGATCCGTAGTCTAACGCTCTATCCAATTGCGCTATGGGCGCATTTTTTTGCTAAACGCATTTAGATTATATAATAATATGTTGCAAAAAGCAAGTTTTTTCTTAAAAAAAGCTTTTTAATTGTGTTATAATTAATAAAATAAGAGGAAGTAAATATGAGAAAGTTAAATATTTTTAATGATGAAAATTTAGATAATAGAGATGTTATTAGTATATTAATTTATATTATGATAATAAGTGGAGTATTTGGATTTATATATGAAGAAATATTTTACAGATTTGATTTAGGCTATTTTGTTAAAAGGGGGGCAACATTTGGACCAATAATACCTATTTATGTATATGGTGGTTTATTAATAACATTATTTACATATCGTTATAAGAATAATCCAATGATAGTATTTCTAATAAACTTTTTACTTACTGGAATATTTGAATATTTTTCTGGTTATATAATATTAAAAATCTTTAATTTGAGATTATGGAATTATAATACAGAAATTTTAAACTATTTTAATATAGATGGATTTGTATGTTTGAGATCAGTTTTATTTTTTGCAATATCAAGCTTATTATTAATATATATAATAATTCCATTTATTTTCAAAATATATGAAAAATATTCTAAAAATAAATTATATGTAATTTCTTATATTCTAATAATAATCTATATGTTAGATAGAATTTCTTATATATTAATTAAATAAATGTAAACTATTAGTTGCAAATGAAAAATGCAACTGAAAGTTGCTAGAACTAAATATATACTCATAATATAATTTGGCTCATAGAAAGGAGAAATGTCTAATGAAGTTTGGAGATAATTTAAGACATTTAAGAAAATCAAAAAAAATATCGCAGGAAGAATTAGCAGCAAGAGTTGGTGTTTCAAGACAAAGTGTATCAAAATGGGAAACAGGAGATGCATATCCTGAAATGAATAACATTTTAGAATTATGTAAAATTTTTCACTGTAATATTAATGATTTAATTAATGATTGTATTATTGATATAGATTCATTAGATGAAGATGTTAAAATGAGTGTAGTCAAATTTAAGGATGAAAAGCAAAAGAAAATGAAAGTGTTAAGTAAAGCAATTAAAATAATTGCAAAAGTAGGTAGAATATTTACCATAATAGGAGTAGTAACTATATTTCTATCAATGATAATTGCACCAATTTTTTTAAATAAGATTAATGTCACAAATGAAGGAATTGAATTAAAGCAAATATCTAATGATACAATTAAGTTTTATGAAAAAAATAATGAGTTTGAAGTGACAATAAATGGTGAAATTGCTAAAGAAAGTGATAAAAATACTTTTTGGATGATAAAACAAGTATTTGATAACCATTCTAAAATAGTGGTAATAATAGGATTAGAATTAATTTTATTACTACTTATAGCTTATTTAATTATTATTATAGTGATTTTAAAATACTTAGAAAAACTATTTGATAATATTTATAATGGGGATACGCCATTTACTTTAGAAAATGTTTCATATATTAAAAAGATGGCATATCTTATGATAGCAAGTATAATTTTTTCAGGAATTGGTGGCTCTTCATCAGATTTTTTAATAAATCAAGATTTTGATCTAGGAATAAAAGTGTTTGATTTAATAGAAATTTTATTCTTATTTAGTATGTCATATATTTTTGAATATGGTCATGAGATTCAACTTGATTCAAAAGGAAAAATGTATGGTGATGAAAATGAATAAAAAAGAATTTATAGAAGAATTACAAAATGAATTAAAATGTGAAGAAAATAAAGCAATAATTATTAATAATACACTAGAAGAAAATTTTTTCTTAAGCAAAAAGAGTAAAGAAAAAAATTATAAATAATTTAATAGAAAGATTAAATATTTGTGAAAATGAAGCTATTGATATTTATGAAAAAGCTATTTATATAATCCATGCAGCAATTAAAGAAAAAATAAAACATCCTTTTAAAAGTAAATAAAACGTAAAGAGTATAAAAAAATGTAGAAATACTTAAAAAAATTTTTTATAATTAACTAAAGGAGTGAAGTAAGATGATACAAAAAAGAGATATTGTAGTTTCAATTATTTTATCAATAGTTACTTGTGGTATTTATAATATTTATTGGTTTGTTGTAATGACTGATGATGTAAAGAATGTGGCTAATGATAATAATATTGCATCAGGAGGATTGGCATTTGTATATACACTATTAACATGTGGTATATATGGATTTTACTGGGCTTATAAAATGGGAGAATTAATGAAAACTGCTCAAACAAGTAGAGGAATGCAAGGTAATGACAATGCAGTTGTATATTTAATATTACAAATAGTTGGTCTTCAAATTGTTAGCCAAGCTTTAATTCAGTCAGATTTAAATAAAATTGCAGATTTAAATACAACTAATTCTACAAATAATACTATAGGAGCTTAAAAAGCTCTTTTATTATATATATGAAAGAAAAATATAAATTAGTAATTTTAGCAATTTTATACTTTATATTTGGAAAACTAACAGGCTTGTATCTTTCTTGTCCAATTCATGAAATATTAGGACTATATTGTCCAGGATGTGGAATTACAAGAATGATTTTATCAATATTGAAGTTTGATTTTTATAAAGCATTTAGGTATAACATTCTCATATTTATACTATCTCCATTTTTTGTATTCTTATTTTTAGAAAGTATTTATAGTGACATAAAAAATAAAGAATCAATGTATAAAAAGATAAATAATAAAGTATGGTATTTTTTAATTATTATTCTAATAGTTTATGGAATATTAAGAAATATATATCCAGTTCTTGGTCCAATGTAGAAAGAGGTTAACTATGGAAAAAAGCGTTACATTAAAAGATGATAATAAAAAAGGTAATGAATTTTATATTTCATAAAGTTTATTACCTTTTATTCTTACTAATTTTTTATTTTTAATAAGTTCTTCTTCTAAAAGAAATTTTACATATATATCATTTGCTTTATCATATTCTTTTTTTGTAGGATCATATTTTGTTAACACTTCATCAGGATTATCGAATTCATATATATAATACAGTTGATTTTCATAAATAGTATTATTTACATATCCAGGTGATATATCCACATATTTAATAATATCTCCAGTTTCTAGAAAAAAAATTAATGGAGCATGAGTTTCTTCATCATAAAATGATGCATTATTAACTATAAAACATTTTCTATATCTATATGAATTATAATTAATTTTTAAAACTTCACCATATAGGCCTTCATATTTAAAAGATAAAATATTAAAAAAAGTAAATTTATTTTGTTTCATTTTAACATCTCCAATGTTTATTTATTAATTTCTTTGCATAATCAAAGCTTTCTATATAATCAATATCAATATTATTATTATTCAATATTTCTAATAAATTTTTTTCTTTTGATTCAATGTGAATTCTATCAAGTAAATAAAATACTTTTTCTTTATCGTTTAAGGAATGCAAATAGTATGCCATTGCTTTACCAAAAAAATCACTTATATCATCTTCAAATTCTTTTTGTTCATTTTTATAATCTATACTAGTCATTTTATGTTTAGTTTCAAAAAATAATTTCCAACAAGATGTTAGCATAAATAAATAATAATCATAATCATTTATTAAAAGAAAAATATCTTCATATGAAAAATTTTTTTCAAATAAATAATCTATAAAAAATAATTCAGTAGTATAAGATGCAATTTCACCTGTAAGGTTATAATCTCTTCTAATTCTTTTTTTATAAGAACAATTATTATCTAAATTTATATAATATGCATGGGTTATTTCATGTGCAATGCAACTTGATGTAATTAGAGTTTTTAAATTATTGATTACTATATATATATCATTTGGTTCATAAGAAAAATATGTTATTCCATGTTTTGAAGTAAAAGAATTTTTACAATCTTTAAAAATTAATCTACCGTTGTTATTTAAATTTATAAGTGTTTCTTTATAATCTTTGTTATACCATTTTAAAAAGTCATATGCTATAGTTATTAAATCTACTAGTTTTATTCTTTTATTTTCAATGTTATCATTATAATCAAACTTTTGTAAATATTCAGATATATTTTTCATAAGATTAGCAGTAAAATTAAAACAATTATTACAATCTTGATAATTTCTATATAAAAACTTATTATATTCTTGGTTAAGTTTTAAAATAGTAGAAGAATTTAACTTAGAAATATTTAATTTTTTAAAACTGATTGGTAATTCTAAACATAAATCTTGTATGTTATTTATTCCAATAAAATGTGCAAGTGCAGCAGCATTATTTTTTTCAGATACAACTTTTTTTGCTAAGTTATTAAAACTATTTATTATTAATAATTCTGTTTTTTCCATAATATCATCTCAATTTATGAATATTATATATTATTTATAAAAAAAAACAAGTAATATTGGAGTAAATAAAACGTAAATATATTATTTTTATTCTTTACTACATAGAAAATTACTATTAAACTTATTGTAGTAGGTGAGTTAAATGAATTACTTAGTTGGCTTGGCTATTTTACCAGTTGTATTTTTATTAAAATTCATTTATGACAAAGATAATAATAAAGAGCCGAGCAGGTTATTAAGAAAAACATTTATATTTGGAATGATAATAATAGTTCCATGCATAATAATTGAACTATTATTACAGAAAATATTTCCAATTGATAATAATAGTGATTTGTTATTTTTATTTGTTTGTGTATTTATTTCAGTTGCTTTAGTTGAAGAATTTTTCAAATGGATAATAGTAAAAATAATAGCATATAAAAATGATGAATTTGATGAAATGTATGATGGAATAGTTTATTCAATTTATTCTTCATTAGGTTTTGCATGCTTAGAAAATATTTGCTTTGTTTTAATGTATGGAGCAAAAACTGGAGTATATAGAGCATTTACTGCTGTTCCTTCACATGCATGTGATGCAATACTTATGGGATATTTTTTTGGCAGGTCTAAACAACATAAATGTGATGGAGATAATCGAACAGCCAAAAAATATTTATTTTTAAGCTTGTTTGTTCCAACGCTAATTCATGCGATATACGATTATTTATTAATGAGTAAAATTTTGTTATTCTTTATAATTTGGATAGTATTTGTAATAGTGATTTTTATTATTTGTTTTAAATTAGTGAATAAATGTGCTAAGAATAATATTAAATTATTAAATATTCAAAATAGTATAGTACAAACAAATAATAATTATTGTACTAACTGCGGTTCAACGATATCAAACGATGATAACTTTTGTAAAAAATGTGGTAATCAAATAAAAAGACTCTAAGAGTCTTTTTTATCTATATTTATAAGCTCATATGAAGTAGAACCTAAACCTAATTCTTCAGCATATTCTGTAATATGTCTACCAATTTGTCTATCAATTCTTTCTTTCATTTTTATTGCACCAGGGTCATTAGAATTCCATATCATATCAATAAATGCCTGATCATTTGCAACTGGATCTAAAGAACCAATTATACCAAGATCTCCCATTACTGGATCACCTTGATTTTTATCACAATCACAATCAACAGATAGAGCATTCATAACTGTTATATAAATTATTTTTTTATTATTTTCTCTGCAATAATCAGATACTGCTTTAGCAGCTTCAGCCATTGATTCAATAAAATCTTTTTGTTCATATTTAGTAATCCAACATTTACTTGGAGACTTTGTTTTACCACAAGAGTGAATATATGCTTTTCCATTTCGTGAAGCAATTCCAATAGATTGATTTTTTAAGTTGGCTCCAAATCCTCCCATAGCGTGTCCCTTTCCATGAGCAAGATTTAATATTGAATCATAATTATCAAAACCAGCACCAATAATATCATATTCTAAATGTTTACCATTTTTAATAGGTATTTCTATTTCACCTAAATCATCCATTATTTCAATACCTTTCCCCATATCCATGAATCCATGTTCTTTTGCAACCTTTAAATGAGCAGAGGCATTATTACGTTTGCCAGGATAGGCAGTATTACATTCGATTATAGTTCCATTTAACTTATTAACAAGTGAACCAATTAAATCAGCTTTTAAATATCCTTTAGAACCAGCTTCGCCAGTAGATACTTTAATACCTACATTTCCATCCAAATTTACACCTAAACATTCATATATTTTAATTAATGACTCAGGTGTTATTTCTTTTGTATAATATACTTTAGATTTTTCCATATTATCCTTCTTTCTATATCTATTGTAACAAAAAAAAAGTGATTTTTTCTATAATCTTTTAATTTTTTTTTAATATTTAATTTATAATGATATTTTACTTAAATAAATATTTATTGAAACTAGTTTTTTAATATGTTAATATTTTGTTAATGAAAAGAGGAAAATTATGGCAAGTAAAAATAATATAGATAATGTAGAGTTTGAAATAAAATGGGAAGGACAACCTCAAGGACTATGGCAAAGATTTTTATCAATACTACATTTAAACTTTACTTATTATCAAATAACAAAAGATGAATTGATAATTAAAACAGGCTTTTTTAGACAAAAAGTAAATACTATTGAACTTTATTTATTAAAAGATCCAGATTATACAGTTACTTTATATCAAAGATTATTAGGAATTGGGACGATATCAGTAATGGTTGATAGTAAAAGTTCAAGTAATAGAGCTGGTGAAAAAATATATGTACGAAATATTAAAGACTGTGAAAAAGTTAGGAAACTTTTAAGAGATTCAATTGAAGATGATGTTATGGAAAGAAAAATAACTTATATTGATAGGGTATAAATCGTTTTTAACGATTTTTTTTATTCATTAAATATTTAATTAAATAGATATGATCATCAGGATTATTAAAAGCATTATCGAACATTTCATGTGAATAATTAGGCAAATCAAATTCATTAAATAAAACATTATTGTTATCTAATTTAAATTGTATAAAAGAGTAGCATATAGAACTCAAATCTTCAGAATATAGTTCAGTTATAAAATATATTTCTTTAATATTTCTTTTTAATATGACAACAGTAGGGATATTAAATAGTCTTTCAAAGTTTTCATTATAGTCGTAGTATGAAAATATAGCATATTTATCTGTTAATTTAAATTGTAAAGTATTATTATAATTAACTAAAATACATTTTTCTAAAGATGATATTAAATTATTTATATACGCAACTAGTAATTTTTTATTTTCAGATTCATTATAACTTTCAAGTATATTTCTAATTTTTTTGAAATCTTCTTTTAAAAAATATTGGTAATTTAAAAATTCACTTGAATTATTATCATTACAAATTATATTAATATCTTCCATAAAATCACCACTTTTTATTGCACATATATTAGCATAATTATTATTTATATACAACAAAAAAATGGATAATTAGTTATCCATTTTTAATTATATAACTGATAAAAAAACAGTTAAAATAGCAGAAATTCCATAAATTATAGCAGCAATTATATTTTTTAATAGTAGTGATTTATATTCAAGACTATTTTTATCATTTTTTAATCCAGCGATAGTAACTATTGTGTATCCAATAAATAAACCATATACCCATGCTTTAATATATAAATTAAATTCATATATTAATACTATTGATAATATGGGCATAATAATACTAAAGATTAATAAAATATCTGTTTTCTTTTTGTTTTCATCTAAATGAATATTATTAGATGTAATTTCAACTGCGTTTGAATTTTGACCACTTATATTAGTTATTCCAAAATCATTAGAACCAAATACAACGACATCGGCTGTAATATTATCATTAAATAATATATTAACTGTATTTTTGTTATTAACAGATATTAAATGATTTCCTGCAGGAACACTTATTTCTACAGTTTGTCCATTTTTAATTTTAGTCACTTTTTTATTATCAATATAAATATCAAATCCTATTAAACATCCAACAAAAGACTTTTTTCTATTTAACGTTAGTTTATATGTTACATTTTGATTAACCACTTTTGATTTTTCATTATTCATAATTATTACTCCTTTACAAAAGAAAAAGACTTATAACAAGTCTCTAAATTCAAATTGGTAGCGAGAGAGGGATTCGAACCCCCGACTTTCTGGGTATGAACCAGACGCTCTAGCCAACTGAGCTATCTCGCCAAATAACAATGTTATTATAGCAGATGATTTTAGTTTTGACAATAAAAAAATAAAAAAATATTGTAAAAGTATGAAAAATGCTTTAAAATTAACTTGTAGGTGAAGTAAAAGATGGAAAAAAAACAAAAAGTATTACTTTTAATAGTAGGAATTTTAGTAATTGTAGCAATATTAATAGGATTTCTAGCTTTTAATAAAGAAAAAAAATCAAATAAAATAATAAATGCATTTAAAGAAGAATATGAATCTTTAAATGGAGTAGTTAATGATTTGGGATATACTTATGTAACAGTAGATGTTGTTAAAGATGTTAAAGTGGAAAAATTAGACATAAAACAAGTATTAGATATCATTGATAAAGAAAATTCAGTTATATTATTTGGAAATTCAAAAGATAATATTTGTCGTAATGCAATTAATCCACTTATGAATGCTGTTGAATCAGTTGGTATCGAAAAAGTTTATTATGTTGATACTTATAATTTAGTTGATAATACAACTGAAGAATATAAAAAATTATTAGAAAAATTGGATGTATTACTTCAAAAATATGAAATAGAAGATGAAAATGGTAATAAAGTTGGAACAGTACAGAAAAAGATATTTACACCAACTGTAGTGGTAGTTAAAGACAAAGAAATAGTTGATTATCATTTAGGAACACTAGAAAGTAATATGACAGATGATAAAATTAATGTTGAACTTACTAAAGAAGAAAAAGAAGAATTGTTTGATATTTACACTAATATACTCCTTAAAATCTCAGATTCTTCTTGTAATGAAGAAAGTGAGTGTTAAGTAAATGAAAAAAGTTAACAAAAGTTAACTTTTTTTCTTGTCAAATAGCATCTTATTATTCTATAATAGATATAGAGTAGAGGATGTGATAACGTGCTAAAAAAAGTATTCTTGACAGTAGATGCAATTTTTATATTTTTACTTTTAGTAGTAGGTATTGACTATTCTAGCTATTTAGCCAATATTAAGTATGTTAGTGACACCAAAACTGTAATTTTAAGTGATGTAATTAATTTGAATGTTGATGATAAAAATATAAGTTTAAATAATTTAGAATATGATAATGAAATAGAAAAAAGATTTGTAATAGAGAATCTATCAGATCAAGACTCAAATTTTAATATATTATTAAGTGATATAACAAATGATTTTACAAATGAACTTGTATATTCATTGTATGAAGGAGAAAAATTAGTGGTAAGTCAGACAATTGCTCCTAAAACATCAGATGATGGATATATAAAACTAAATATAGCACTTAAAGGTGCTGAAAAAAAACAATATAATTTAAAAATGAAATTAATAAATAAAAATGGACAACCTATAGAAAATTATGCAGATAAAAAATTTAGTGCACGATTAGAAATAAATTCATTAACAATAAATTCTGATATTAAAACTGCTACTAACTACTTACTTGCTAATAATAATTTGGCATCTGAAGATGTAAATGATGGTCTTTTTAAAACAACTGAAACTAATAGTGGAAATCCAATATATTATTTTAAAGGATTTGTAAGTAATAATTATGTAAAGTTTAATGAAGAATTATATAGAATAGTTAGAATTAATGAAGATGGAAGTATTCGTATAATAAGAGAAAATAGTTTAGAAGGAACTTACGTATTTAATGAAGATAAAGTATCAGATAATGCTAATGATTATATGAACAGTAATGTTAAAAATGCTTTAGATAGTTATTATGAAAGTACTTTAAAATCATATGATTCAATGGTAATAGCCGAAAACTATTGTTATGGAGATACTATAGTAACTGCAGAAAATTATAAGACTAGTGAAGAAGATAAAACGTATCAAGAATATATACCAAACTTAAAATGTCAAGATAATAAATTAAAGATAGGGCTACTTACATATGGTGAAGTGGTAATGGCGGGTATAAATTATAATACTCGTGTACAAAATTATTTAAATAATAGTTTTAATACTACATGGCTTATGAATAAAGCTGGCGAGAGTAATAGAACAAATGAAAAGAAAGAGTGGTATTTAGATACACAATTGAGAGAAAATAATGTAGCAATAAATACAGTATCTATTAGACCGGTAATCAATTTAAAAGGAACGTTAAATGTTGTTGGCAGTGGAAATATAGATGATCCATATGTATTTACAGAATAGCACAATGTGCTATTTTTTTTGTTGACTTTTTTTTATTAAAATCATATACTTATATAGGCAGTTCACTAGTGAACTATTAAAAAGGTGGAATAATAATGAATAAAAAATTGATTGAAAACACTTTTTTATTGGAAAAATATGCTAAAAAGTTAATTAATAAAAAACTTGAAAAAATATGTGTTAAATATGATTTAACTATACAAGAAATATTTGTAATATTTTTTTTGACCAATGATAATACAATAAATAGCGCGTGCGATATCGTAAAAAAACATTGTTTTTCAAAAGCATATATATCAAAAATATTGACATCATTAGTTAATAAAAATTATATTATTTTAGTAAATAACAATGAAGATAAAAGGTATCAGAAGATTAAATTATTGCCAAAATCAAAAAAATTAAATATAGAATTTGAAAATATTCATAAAGAAGCTGAAGAAATACTTATGAAAAGTATAAGTGAAGATGAGTATGAAATTTTTTGCAAAGTAATAGAAAAGATAATAGAAAATTCAAAGAATTACAAGGAGGAGATTGTGAATGTTTAAATTATTTAAAAATTTTAAGAAAAAAGATTTGTTTTTCATTATTATATGTGTTTCGTTAATTGTTTTTCAAGTTTATCTTGATTTAAAAATTCCTGATTATATGAGTTCAGTTACTAGACTTGTTCAAACGGAAGGAAGTAAAATGAGTGAAATAGTAGAGCAAGGAGTGTATATGTTACTTTGTGCATTTGGTTCACTTGCTGCTGCATGTTTTGTAGGATATTATGCTGCTAATATAGCATCTAGTTTTTCAAAAAATTTAAGAGAAAAAATATTTAGAAAAGTAAGTAAATTTTCTACTGCTGAAATAAAGAAATTTCAAACAAGTAGTTTAATAACAAGGACTACAAATGATGTTACTCAAATAGAAATGCTTATATCTATGGGACTACAAATGATGATCAAAGCTCCAATTATGGCAGTTTGGGCAATACTAAAAATAATTGATAAAGGAGTAGAATGGAGTATTTTAACTGGAATATGTGTTTTAGTACTTTTAACTGTAATTGGAATACTTATGATAATAGTTTTACCAAAGTTTTCAAAAGTTCAAAAACTAGTTGATAAAATAAATGGAGTAACACGAGAAAACTTAACTGGTATTAGAGTAGTAAGAGCATTTAATGCAGAAAAGTTTCAAAAAGAAAGATTTCTTGAAGTTAATAATGACTTAACAAATACTCAACTATTTACACAAAGATGTTTTGCAATAATGTTTCCAATGATGAACTTTGTAATGCATGGTTTATCTGCTGGAATATATATAATTGGAGCTTTCTTAATAGAAAATGCATTAATGAGTGAAAAAATAGAATTATTTTCTAATATGGTAGTATTCTCAAGTTATGGAATACAAGTAATAATGTCATTTTTAATGTTAGCATTAATTTTTATGATGGCACCACGTGCAAGTATTAGTGCTAAACGTATTAATGAAGTATTAGAAGAAAAAGTATCTATTGAAGATGGAGAGTACTTTAAAGATACAAAAGAAAAAGGAACAGTTGAATTTAAAAATGTATCATTTAAATATCCAGATGCAGACGAATATATATTAAAAAATATTTCATTTAAAGCTGAAAAAGGTGAAACTGTTGCATTCATAGGTTCAACAGGTTCAGGTAAAACGACATTGATAGATTTAGTTCCAAGATTTTATGATGTAACAGATGGAGAAATACTTATAGATGGAATAAATGTAAAAGATTATAAATTAGAAAAATTATATGAAAAATTAGGATATGTTTCTCAAAAAGCAATTATGTTTACAGGAAGCATTAAAGATAATGTAAGCTATGGAAATAATGGAGTAAAGAAAAAATTAAATAAAGTTAAAGAAGCAATTAAAGTAGCACAAGGTGAAGATTTTGTTGAAAAAATGGAAAAAACATATGATTCGCACATAGCATTTGGTGGAACTAATGTATCTGGTGGACAAAAACAAAGGCTATCTATTGCAAGAGCAATATTTAGAAATCCAGAAATATATATATTTGATGATTCTTTCTCAGCACTTGACTATAAAACTGATGCAAATCTTAGAAAAGAGTTAAAAAAATATACAAAAGATGCTACTAGTTTGATTGTTGCGCAAAGAATAGGAACAATTTTAAACGCAGATAAAATTATAGTATTAGATAAAGGTGAATGTGTTGGAGTTGGAACTCATAAAGAATTATTAAAAAGCTGTAATGTTTATAAAGAAATAGCTTTGTCACAATTTGGAGAGGAGGAGCTATCTAATGCCTAGACCAAATAAAAAGATAGAAAAGCCTAAGAATTTAGAAAATGCTGTAAAAAGATTAATCAACAATTTAAGGCCATGGAAAGTACTGTTATACTTATCATTAGTACTTGCTGTGTTAAGTGCAGTTTTATCGTTAATAACACCAAATAAATTATCTGATTTTGCGGATGCAATAGCGTTAGGATTACAGCCTAATACAAAAAAATTAGAAACTATTTCAAATAAAATATTTGAAAATTTCAGTGAAGAAAATATGCAAGAAAAAATGCTTACGATACTTACATCATCAGATATACCTCAAGAAGATGTCAAAAAAACAACAGAAATACTAGCAAATACAACTAATGAAAAAAGTGAAGATAATTATAAACTATTTATGGAAATGCCTGATAGTGTAATGTTGTATTTACTAAATGATATAGAAGTAGATAATATAATAATTAGTTCAAAAGATGAACTTGAATTTATTAAGATAATGAAAAATTTAAATAAAGATGATCAAGAAGAACAAGTTAAATTATTTGATAAATTACCAAAATCTATTTACAATTTAGTAAAACCAAGTATAGATATGAAAAAAATAAAAAAATTATCAATAATTCTTATTACTTTACTTGTTTTATCGTCACTATTTGGATATATTCAGAATTATTCAATGTCAACTGTATCTAATAGATTTGCCCAAAGTTTAAGAACTAATATAAGCAATAAAATAAATAAATTACCTCTTAAGTATTTTGATAGTCATGAAACAGGAGATATACTTTCAAGAATTACTAATGATGTAGATACTATTGCTCAAAGTCTTAATATGTCTTTAGCTAGTTTGGTTTCGAATATTACACTTTTCTTAGGTTCTATTATAATGATGTTTGTAACAAATTGGATAATGGCAATAACTGCAATTTTATCGAGTTTATTTGGATTTATCTTTATGGCTAAAATATTATCTAAGTCACAAAAATATTTTGTTAGAAAACAAGAAGATTTAGGTAATTTAAATGGATTTATTGAAGAAATGTATACAGGACATAAAGTTGTTAAAGTATATAATGGTGTTGATGAAGCTAAAGATAAATTTGATGATTTAAATGAAAAATTATATGAAGCGAATAGAAAAAGTCAATTTTTATCTGGACTTATGCCTCCATTTATGATGTTTATAGGTAATTTTGGATATGTTGCAGTTTGTATAGTTGGAGCTTTACTTGTTATGAATAGTGTTATAACATTTGGCGTAATTGTAGCATTTATGATATATGTTAGAATGTTTACAAATCCAATGAGCCAAATAGCACAAAGTATGACAAGTATACAATCATCAGCTGCAGCATCAGAAAGAGTATTTGAATTTTTAGATGAAAAAGAAATGCCTAGTCAAGAAAACTTAAAGTTTAAGTTAAAAAGAGAAGAAGTAAAAGGTAAAATTGAGTTTAAAGATGTTAAATTTGGTTATGACGAGAATAAAATAATAATTAAAGATTTTAGTGCTAAAGCAGAACCTGGTGAAAAAATCGCAATAGTTGGTCCTACAGGTGCTGGAAAGACAACTATGGTTAATTTGCTTATGAAATTTTATGATATCAATGGTGGAGATATTATAATTGATGATACTTCTACAAAAGAACTAACTCGTGAAAATATACATGATTTATTTATAATGGTTCTTCAAGATACTTGGTTATTTGAAGGAACAATTAGAGATAATATAAAATATAATAAGAAAAACATTTCAGATGATAAAATATGGAATGCCCTAAAAACTGTAGGTATAGATCATTTTGTGAAATCATTACCTGGAGGACTTGATTTTATAGTCTCTAACAATGATAGTATTTCTGCAGGTCAAAAGCAACTTTTAACTATAGCACGTGGTATGATTGAGGATGCTCCTTTCTTAATTCTTGATGAAGCTACATCAAATGTAGATACCAGAACAGAAGAATTAGTTCAAAAAGCTATGGATAAACTAATGAAAGGTAGAACATCATTTATTATTGCACATAGATTATCTACTATTAAAAATGCAGATAATATTTTAGTAATGAATGAAGGAGATATTATAGAAACTGGAACACATGAAGAATTAATGAAACAAAAAGGTTTCTATGCAGATCTATATAATTCACAATTTAAGAATAATTAGGCTTAAGATAAGCCTTTTTTTTATGTCAAAAAAGTTCTAGTTTTGATATCTTTTGTCGAAAGACTTGAAAGTAGAAAATATATATTTATAATAAGTCTCCAAGCAGTAAAGAAAGGAGACTATATGTTAAAAAAAATAGGGTTTTTGGTTGTTTTAATTGTATTATTTCTTAGTACAAAAAATGTTTATGCATCAATTTATGAAGACAAAGTAAATGAACACGGAATGTGGATTTCTAATGAATATGTTACAAAAGAAAAAAATGGTATAAAAAAATACCAGCAAATGACAAAGATAGTAAGAAATAGTGATGGTAGATTTTTATATTGTATTGAGCCTGGTAAATCAATAGATGAAAATGAAATATTTACTGGTTATGATGATAATCAAAAAGATTATGCAAACTTAAGTGAAGAAAAATGGAATAAAATTAAACTGCTTGCATATTATGGATATGGTTATAAAGATGATTATTATGATCATACAGATATAAAATGGTATGTTGTAACTCAGTATATGATATGGCAAGTAAATAATTTAGATTATGATATTTATTTTACAAATACTTTAAATGGAAATAGAATAGTTAAATATACAAATGAAATGAGTGAACTTGAAAATATTGTAAATAATCATTATATTGTTCCTAATTTTAACACTAATTATTTAGATGTATTTTTAGGAAGTGATACTTCATTTGTTGATACAAATACTGTTTTATCCAAATTCAGTGTTACATCAAATACATTAAATGTTAGAACAAATGGAAATTCTTTAATTGTAAATAACAACAATGAAAATAATATGTTTGGTTCAATTAATTTTGTAAAAAATAATAACTTTTATAATAATAATCCAGTTGTTTATGTTTCAAGTAATAGTCAAAATTTATTATTACCAGGGAATGTAGAAGATGTAGTACTAAAAAAAGAAATAACTACTACATATGGAACTATAATTATCTATAAAGTAGACCATGATACATCACTATCTACGCCTCAAGGAAGTGCTAGTTTAGAAAATGCATTATATGGATTATATGATAATAATTCCAATTTAATTGAAGAAAAAAGAACAGATAAAAGTGGAAACATAAGATTTAATAAAAAATTGAAAGAAGGAAGATATTATGTACAAGAGTTAGAAGCTAGTAATGGCTATCTAATTGATTCTAATAAGTATTATCTAGATATTACTAGAAATAGCCCGGCTATAAGTATAACTTTAAAAGAAAAAGTTATTAAAGAAAATTATGAAATTACTAAATTATATAAAGATGATAATATTATGAAAGCTGAAAGTAATATTGAATTTGGAATATATGATGAAAGTAATAATTTGATAGAAAAATACAAAACTAATAATTATGGTAAGATTGCTTTTGAATTACCATATGGTAAATATAAATTAAAACAATTAAGCGTATATGATGGATATGAAATGATAGATGATTATAAGATATATGTAAAAGATTCTAAAAAAGTTAATATATTAACATTTGTAGATAACAAAATTAAATATAAAGTAAATTTAAATGTAAGTGATAAAAATACTAAAGAAAAAATAGAAGGTATTGAATTTGAAATATATGATAAAGATCATAGAAAAATATGTAGTGATTCAAGGTGTACTTACAAGACAGATAAGTTTGGAAATATATTATTTTATGGTTATTATAATGAAGGTGAATATGCAATTAAATTAGTTAATTCTAAAAACTATGATTATGAAAGTGATACTATAAAATTTACTCTTAATAAAAATACAGAGTATAAAAAGAAAGATGGTTATCGTTTAGTAGAATTATATTATTATTTATCTAGACATAGAAAAGAAGAAAATAATATTTCTAAAATAGATGAGAATAAAGAGGTAAATATAGATGAAAAAGAAGATAAAAATGATAATGTAATATCTTATATAGAATTAGATGAAAACAATAATATAAAAGATGAGTATACAGGTGATGTAATGGAAGTAAGTGTACCTAATACGTTAAAAAATAGTAATAATATTTGTTATATGTTTTTATTAGGAATTTATATAATAAAAAAATTACTTAGTTAAGTAATTATTGTATTATTATGAGTAATATAGTAAACATTAATGTAATGAAAATTGAAATACCAATTAAAACATAAGAATTAAACCCATAAGAAGGAGATACTTTATTTTCTAAAGTTTCTTCTTTTTTATTTTCATTAATAATTATGTTTTTCATTTTAATAGTTTGATTAACGTTATTTTTATTTTCGTTTATATCATCATTTTTTTTATTAGTATTTTTAAATATTATTTGATTGCTTTCATATTGATCTAATGCAAGTTTTTGATTTCTAGTTTTACTATCACTATTTTTTAAATTAAACATTAAAAATTCATAATTATTTAATAAAGATTTAGTTTCTTCTGTTATATAATCTTTATTTATAGATAACTCTAACATAAACTTAGAAAAGTTAGTTATATATTCATAATCACTATTAGATAATTCATAATCAGTTTCAATTAAATCATAAAATTTATTATTATTAAGTTTTTTTAGTAGAGTAGAAAGGGATATATGAACAGTATTATTTGCAATTAAGCTAGTATAAGTACTTAATACTTTTAAAGCTTTATGCCCAGTTATTTCAACATTATTATTTTTTTCAGTTTCAGCAATAGCTTCGCCTTTTTCATTAATTTTAATTTTTCTGATTTTTTCATCAATAGTAATATTTTCTAAATGACTATTAGAAATTTCAAAAGCTTTAGAATTAAGTTCAACTATTTTTAAAAATAATTCTTCATTTATAGAATTTATATTATTATTAACAAAATCATTTTTTAAAATAGTAGAAATTAAATAAGTTTTTAAATTAATACTTGAACCTTTAGAATCTTTTAGTATATTGTTTTCTAAAGTAATATTTTTTAAATTTGGATTAATTGATTTCCAACTATTTATAAATTTAGTATTCTCATTATAAATATACTCGTTCATAAAAACCTTCCTAGCATAATATGAGTATATCAAAAATAGTATTTATTATCAATTGTTAAAATATAAAAATTATGATATTCTATTGTATATAGAATAGAGGTAATATTTATGACTAATTTAGAAGAAAATATGGAAGTTTTAAGATATTTAAATGGGATTAATCCAGATGAATTTAAAGATGTTAAACTAGATGGAAAAAATCTTATATATAATGGAAAAACTCTTCCACTTGATAAAATTAATATTAAAAATATTGTTAATGCTAATGAAAAATTATTAAAAGAAATATATACTATGAAAATGGAATCTTTATTTAATATTTTAAAAATAAATTCTGATGTAATGGCAGCATCTTTAAAAACGGGTAGTTTTAATATTAAAGATAGAAATACTGAACTAATTAATCAAGTAAAAAAAGGTAATGAAGTATTAAAAAATATTACGGTTATTAATAAAGACCATGATTTTTCACATGAACAATATTTTAATATGATTGATAGTTCTTCTAAAGTACATATGTTTAAAAATGATAGAGATTTTGATCTTTCTATAGTCATGGATGAATATTTAATGAAAAATGATAAAAACTTAGATTCTTTTATTAGTCTTGTAAGTAGATATTTGCCAGAAGTTAGTTTAGATAATACTTTAAATATGGATAATAATTCATATGTTTCTGAAGACTTTAAAAATAAAATAGATGGTGTAAAAAAAGAGTTTGAAGGAAAACAAGGAGTTCATGTTTATGGTAATGAAAATGAAGATATAATAACAATAGTGGATACTTTACATCCTGAAAATAATGAAACTAGAACTTATAAAAGAGATAATGATGGCAATTTAGTTGTTGAAAAATATGGTAGAGAAAAAGAAGAAAATGATAAGGCGAAAGATAATAGTAAAGAAGAGCTAAAAGAAAATGAAGAACAGTTAGAAGATAAAACAAAAAAAGAAGAAGAAAAAGTTGAATTAATACCATTCCAAGATTTTCTAGATTTAAATAATAGTCCAAATCCACTTAATAAAGAACAAGAAAGTCAAGTTAAACTATGGGAACAGACTTTAGGAGATATGTATATTTATGAAGAATATTTATCAGAGGAAGTATTACAATATTTTAAAAAATATCATATTTATATAAGTGAATTGGAAGTCTATAAAGAACAAGGAATGCTAAACAAAAATCAAATTAATGCAGTAGAAAAATTTTATGAATTAACAAATCCTTTAGAGAAAAAACAGAAACTTGAAGGAATGAGTGAAGAGAGAAAAGATGAATTAAAAAGAAAATTAGAAAAAAGTACAAGCAATAAAGATGGCAAAGTTTCTTTAATGGTAATTTTATCTATAATATTTATGTCATGTTTATCAATAGTTTATTTGATTTCAACAATGTTTAGGTAGAGTCTTATTATGAGGATTTTTACATTTCTTTTATTTTCTTCACGAAAAATTTAGAAAAAGAAAATTTCTTAATGTATTATTTAAAATGAGGTGATAATAATGACAGAAATAATGGATAAAGAAATGGAAAATAAAATAGAATATTTTAAATATGCTAGATATTTATATTCAACAATGTTAAAAGATAAAAGATTTGTTATTGATGGAGATAATCCAACAATAGGAAATATTCCTTTAGAACAATTAATTGATTTAGATTTTAATGAGGACTTAAAAAATGAATTATGCGTAGTACATGCAACAGATTTTTTTCCTAGAAATAGTGAAATAATTTCAAGTGAATTAGGAAAAGCAAAAGTAATAGATTTATTATCAACATATAAAGAAAATAAATCTGTAAGTCATAGAGTTACAGTTCATTCAACCTTAAATTGTGTTGTAAAGCCAAATAACGGTGGAGATTGGAGAAAGAAAAAATTTATTGTATTGCAGCCTTTTAATGAAATTGATAGTGAAGTTTGTGGTTTTGGTGCTTCTGATACATTTTTTTTAGATAGAATTAAACTAAGTGAAAATGCATTAATATTAGTTAAAGAAGAAGAGAAAGACCAATTGGATGTAAATAGTATTAAAGCAAAAATAGTTTTTTATACAGGAGATACAATAATTGCTGCAACTAAAGCAATGATAGCAATGGGATATAAGCCTCAGTCTTTATTAGTACATACAATAAAAAATGAAAAAAATGAAATGTTAATAGAAGAATATTCTAAAAAAAATAATTATGGAACTTTTTATCATTCTGAAACCGTGTACAGAAAAGTAGAAGGTTATATTTTAAAAAGAGATTTATTTTTTTCATCAATATTCGATAGAGAAATTGACAGTAATGACTTGAAAAATATGACTTTCAATCAATTTATCCTATTATCTGAAGGTGAAAAATTAAATTTTAATGAGTTTTCACACTTAATAATCAAATTTGGAATAGAGTTTAATAATAATGAAATAAAACTATTTAATACTCATGAAACAATTGATAGATGGAAAAAGTATACAGATGATGAATCTTTCGGAGAAATTAAAGACAAGTATATTTTAAATGATGAATATCTAAAAAATCAATTTGAATTATATAAAAGATTATTAGAAAATCAAAAAACTTATGAAGAAGCTAATTTGATTAATGAATTATTATCTAAAAAAATAAAATATTTATCAAAAGAAGATAACTTAGTATTAAAGGAAAATGGTTATTTAGAAAATCTTATTGTTTCGATAAATAATTATTGTGATTCATTTGGAATACATGTTAGAGTAAATGGTAGTTATATATCTATTTATGATAGAGCTGAAGGTAGTTTTCTAAAAAAATTAGGATACTTGGTTGATGATTTATTTGGAGGTTATGTAATTCCTATGGATAAAGAAAAAAATTTATTAGAGAATATTCAGATTCTTAAGAAAGTTCTTGATGATATTAAATTGAAATCAGAAAAATATAATGAATCATTACGTGATGAACAAGAAAGCAATATAAAACGATGAAAAAAATAGTAGTTATAAATAATGAATTTGATAAAAAGAAATTTTTAAGAAAGATTAAATATTATAAATCTTTCTTTTTTAGAAATTGCAAATTTAAATTAGAATCAAATATTAAAGATAGTGATTTAGAAGTGATAATTACCGCTTTAAATATAAAAAATAGAAAAGAAAGAATAACTTTTGTATATGATAGTGCATGTAAAAAGATAGATGATTATAATATGAATAAAAATATATGTGGATTTATTAATGGTAAATGCTATACTCAAAGATTAAATGATAAGATAAATGGTTGTTGTAGAAAATGTAATCATCAAAGTAATAATGGATGTACAACATCTAACTTGACGTGTAAGTTGTTTAATTGTAGTGAAGTTTGTAAAAGAATTAGAACTATTAAATATGAAGATTTAATTATATTAAAATGTTTATCTATTAATAATAGGATTATATTAAAACATGATTATTTTTCTAAAAGAGAAGATGTATTAAAGGATTTATACTTAAATAGCTTAATTTTATTTACTTTTAGATTAATCTATAGGACTTTATTTAAAAATCTTGATTTTAAAAGATAGACATTTATTTAATAATTTAGTAAAATAATTTTGTGATTTGTATGAAAAAGAAATTAACTAAAGAATTTATTATAAATTTGTCAAAGAAAAAAAATGAGCCAAAGTGGATGCTTGATTTTAGACTTAAAAGTTTTGAGTGTTTTGAAAAAATGAATGATCCTGATTTTGGACCAGAACTTAATATAGATTATGATAATATTTTGTATTATAAGTCTACTCAAGATGGCTCAAAGAGTGATTGGAATGAAGTAAGCAAGAATACTAAAAAAACATTTTGTGATTTAGGTGTAGTAGATGCTGAGGAAAAATATTTAGATGGGGTATCTAATCAACTTGAAAGTGAAGTAGTATATCATAAGAATAAAACTGATAAAAATATAATCTTTATGGGAACTGATGATGCTTTAAAAAAATATCCTGAGTTATTTAAAAAATATTTTAATACATTAGTTAGATATGATGAAAATAAATTTACAGCTTTAAATGGTGCTGTTTGGAGTGGAGGTTCATTTATATATATTCCACCATATACTAAACTTGATAGGCCACTTCAAAGTTATTTTAGAATTGAAACAGAGGCTTTAGGACAATTTGAAAGAACAATTATTATTGTAGATAAGGGAGCAGAATTATCTTATATAGAAGGATGTACGGCAAGAAGCTATGCATCTAATTCACTTCATGCTGGAGTTGTAGAAATATTTGTTATGGAAGATGCAGTCTGCAAATATAATACAATACAAAACTGGTCTAATGAGGTATATAATTTAGTAACTAAAAGAGCTATAGTTGAAGATAATGGAATGATGCAATGGGTTGATGGTAATATAGGTAGTGGAATTACTATGAAATATCCTTCTTGCATATTAAAAGGAGATAATTCTTCTGGAAATTCTATAAGTATAGCGTACGCTAAGAAAAATCAAGTTTTAGATGCAGGTGCAAAGATGATCCATTTAGGTAAAAATACTAAAAGTAATATAGTAAGTAAATCTATAGCACAAAATGGAGGTGTTTCTAATTATAGAGGTACTACTAGAATAGTAGAAAGTGCTATTAATAGCAAAGCAACCATTAAATGCGATACTATTTTACTTGATGATATATCTAAAAGTGATACAATACCTAAAAATATACTTGAAAATAATTCATCAATCATAGAACATGAAGCTACTATTTCTAAAATAAGTGCTGATAAATTATTTTATTTAGAAAGTAAAGGACTTAATGAAGATCAAGCTAAAGAAATGCTTGTCATGGGATTTATTGATGATTTTAAAAAAGAGTTACCAATGGAATATGCTGTTGAACTAAATAGATTATTAAAAGAATTGTAAAAAAATGAAATATTACAGATTTAGTATATTTTGTTAGAGAAAAAATGCAGATTTTTAAAATCTGTATACAAATTTAAAAAAACTGAAAAATCTTTTTTATTAATATTTAAAATTGGTGTTTTGACACCAGTTTTTTATTGTGTTATTTTGCAAATAGAAAGGAGGAATTGAATGTTAAATCAGGTGGTTTTGGTTGGAAGATTAACAAAAGATCCAGAAGTTAAGACTTTAGAAAATGGTAAAAAGTATACATCTATTGTGGTAGCTGTTTCTAGAAGTTTTAAAAATTCAGATGGATTATATGATACAGATTTCATTAAATGTGTATTATGGAATGCAATCGCTAGCAATACATGTGAATTTTGTCATTCTGGTGATGTTGTTGGTATTAAAGGAAGATTGCAAGTAAGCAGTTATGAAACTGAAGAAAAAGAAATAAGATATGTAACAGAAGTAGTAGCTGAAAAAGTATCATTCTTAACAAGTAAAAAAGTAGAAGATGTAGAACTTAAAGAAACAGAAGAGTAGTCTTCTGTTTCTTTGAAAATTAAATGTGAATATCAATAATTGATTTTGGGTAAACTATTAACATATTGAAAACCTAAGTGTTTATAATCTAATTGAAATAAGAGGTGTGGATATGATAAATGGTTCAAGATTAAAGAAACTTAGGAAAGAAAAAGGGCTTACTCAGTCTGAACTTGGAGAAATGCTAGGGGTAGGAAAATCGGCTATTTGTTGTTATGAAAAAGAACTCAGGAGTCCATCTTCTGAAACAATAATGGATTTAGTTAACGTATTTGCAGTTTCTGCTGATTATATACTTGGAACTGATGAACTTGGAGTAGTCACTATTGGAAAAGATAAAAAACATGTTTCAATGACAAAAGAAGAAATCAAATTTATAGAAGAATTAAAAAAAGATAAAATGGTATATGACATACTTTTTGAAGATCCAAAACGTGGAGCAGAATTAATTAAGAAAAAAATTGGATAAATAGTTTTTAAAACTATTTTTTTTTGTATAAAAACGTTTCATTTTGAATATATTTTTTTAGGAGGACAATATAGCAAAATGAAATTAACTGGACTTAATAAAGAACAAGTATTAGATAGTAGGAAAAAATATGGTAGCAATAATCTAACAAAACTAAAAAAACATACTTTTTTACAATTATTAATTGAATCATTTGGGGATCCAATTATAAAAATATTACTTATAGCTTTAATGATAAAAGTTATATTTTTATTTAAAGATTTTGATTGGTTTGAAACAATTGGTATTTTAATCGCAGTATTTCTTGCAACATTTATTTCGAGTTTATCAGAATATGGAAGTGAAAAAGCGTTTGCAAAACTCCAAGAAGAAAATGAAAATATAGACGTAAAAGTTATAAGAGACACTAAAATATTATCAATATCAATATCTGATTTAGTAGTTGGCGATATAGTTATATTAAATGAAGGAGATAAAATACCAGCAGATGGAATAATTGTATCAGGGAATATATATGTAGATGAATCATCAATAAATGGCGAATCAAAAGAAGTGTTAAAGCAAGAAATAGTAGCAGAAAATCAAATTTATGATTATAATAAAGTATATCGTGGTACGATTGTAACTTCTAAAAATGCAAAAATGAAAGTGCTTTTTGTAGGAGATAATACTTTATATGGAAAGTTAGCCGTTGAACTTCAAGAACAGTCTCCTAAGTCACCACTTAAAATCAGATTAACAGAACTTGCTAAAATAATTAGTAAAATTGGATATATTGGAGCAATACTTGTAACTATTTCATATTTATTTTCGGTAATAGTAATCAATAATAACTTTAACATACATTTAATTATTAATACACTAACTAACTTTAAAATAATGGCTAATTATTTAATATATTCCTTAACTTTAAGTGTAACAATAATTGTAGTTGCAGTACCTGAAGGATTACCAATGATGATAACTTTAGTTTTGTCGTCTAATATGAAAAGAATGCTTAAAAATAATGTTTTAGTAAGAAAATTAGTTGGAATAGAGACAGCCGGTAATTTAAATGTTTTATTAACTGATAAAACAGGAACATTAACTAAAGGTAAATTAGATGTCTTTTCTATTATTGATTATAATGGTAATAGTTATTCTGATTTAGAAGAGATAAAAAATAATAAAGAATTAATACTAAATTCAATTTTATATAATAATGAAAGTAATTATGATAAAGATAATGGTGTTATAGGAGGTAATTCAACTGATAAAGCACTTTTAAAATACATTGGTTATCACCCAAAAATATATAAAGTAATTAGAAGAGAAGAATTTTCTAGTGATATAAAATATTCCAAAGTACAAATAAATGATGAAAACAAAACATGCTTTTTTAAAGGTGCTGTAGAAAAATTGCTTCCTTTATGCACTAAATATATAGACTCATCTGGTAACATTAGAGTTTTACTTGATAGTAAAAAAATAGAAAATAATGTTAGTAAGTATACAAAAAATGGTTGTAGAGTAGTTATGCTTGCGTATAAAGAGAGAAATGTTGAAAACTTATCACTTACGTATATTGGCTTTGTTGTTATTAAAGATGAACTTAGAGAAGAAACAAAAGAAGGAATAAAATTATTACAAAATGCAGGTGTTGATGTAATAATGATAACAGGGGACGCCAAAGATACGGCAATGTCAATAGCACGTGAATGTAATATTATTAGAAAAAATACTGATATAATTTTAGAAAGTGATGAATTAAATAAATATACTGATAAGCAAATCCAAGAAAAATTATCAGATATTAAAGTTATAGCAAGAGCACTACCACAAGATAAAAGTAGGTTAGTGAGAATAATTGAAAATGCTAATTTAATTGTTGGCATGACTGGAGATGGAGTAAATGATGCCCCAGCTCTAAAAAAAGCAAATGTAGGATTTGCTATGGGAAGTGGAACTGATGTTGCAAAAGAAGCTGCAGATATAATAATACTTGATGATAATATTTTATCTATAAGTAAGGCAGTATTATATGGTAGAACTATATTTAAAAGTATAAGAAAATTCATTATTTATCAGTTAACAGTTAATTTATGTGCTTTATTTGTTTCAATTGTTGGACCTTTTATAGGAGTAGTAACACCGATTACTATTATTCAAATGTTATGGATAAATATGATAATGGATACATTTTCAGGACTTGCGTTTTCTTTTGAAGCACCTGATAAAGAAACAATGAAAGAAAGTCCTAAAAAAATAGATGAGCCGATAATAAATAAATATATGTATAGTGAAATACTTATTACAGGTTTTTATTCAGCAATTATATGCATAATATTCTTAAAATCAAATTTGGTTAAAAGAATTGTTAGAACTGGTCCAAATTATGAATATTTATTAACTGCTTATTTTGCACTATTTATATTTATAGGAATATTTAATGCATTTAATGCAAGAACACAAAGAAAAAATATATTAGCATCAATTACAAAAAATAAAATGTTTATAGGAATGTTTAGTTTTATTTCAATAGTACAAATATACTTAATTTATAAAGGAGGCTCTCTATTTAGAACATATGGACTTACAATAACAGAATTATTATTTGTTTTAATAATATCATTTAGTGTAATTCCAATTGATATTATAAGAAAACACTATTTAAAAAAGTATCTATCTAATTAATAAAAAATATGATATTATAAAAAAGTAATTTAACTTATGTAGGAGGGTATATTTATGAGTGATTTAACAGTAAAAAAAATAATAGAAATATGTAGTGGAATACTATATTGTGGTAGTGAAGATGTTGTTTGTACATCATATAATAAAGATACTAGAATTATAAAAGAAAATGATACATATATAGGTATTAAAGGTGAAAATTTTGATGGTAATTCTTTATATAAAGAAGCATTTTCAAAAGGTGCAAATTGTTGTATTTTAGAGAATGATTATTTAAATAAAGAAAAGATTGAAAAGCTAGATAAGCCAATAATATTAGTTGATAATTCAAAAGAAGCTTTAAGAAAGATAGCTTCATATATAAGAGAAAATAGTGATGCAATATTTATTGGAGTAACAGGTAGTGTTGGTAAAACATCTACTCGTGATATGATTTATAGTGTAGTAAAAAAACAATATAAGTCTTTAAAAACAGAAGGAAACTATAATAATGACATTGGTCTACCACTTACTATTATGAGAATAAAAGATGAAAATTGTGCAGTAATTGAAATGGGAATGAATAATCTTGGGGAAATAGAATATTTATCTAATATAACAAGACCAAATATTTCAGTTATAACTAATGTTGGAACAGCTCATATTGGAAATTTGGGATCACGTGAAAATATATTAAAAGCTAAATTAGAAATAAAAAGTGGAATGGATGAAAAAGGAATATTAATAATTAATAATGATAATGATTTATTACATGAGTATTATTTAAAAAATAAAGAAAATGTATTAACAGTAGGAATTAGTAATGAAAGTGATGTAATGGCATATGATATAAATTATACTTCCACATCATCAAGTTTTAAAATAAAATATAAGAATAATACTTATGACTGTAATTGTCCAGTTAATGGAGAAGCATATATATATAATAGTTTAGTAGCATTTGCAGTTGGAATGCTTACTAATGTTGATATAGAAAAAATATTAGATGGAATAAGTGATTTTAAATTAACAGAAAATAGATTAGAACTTATTAAAACTAAAAATGGTATAAATATATTAAATGATTGTTATAACGCTAGTGTAGATTCAATGAAATCTAGTTTAGAAATATTAAAAAATAGTGTTGGAAAAAGGAAAATAGCAGTTTTAGGAGATATGTTAGAACTTGGAGAATTTAGTGAAAAACTACATAAGGAAGTTGGAAAATTTGTAGTAAATAATAATGTTGATTTGCTTATAACTGTTGGAGAGTATGCTAAATATATTGCAGAAGGTGCAAAAGAAAGTAAAATGAATGAAGAAAGTATTTTTTCATTTGATACTAAAGAAGAAGCAATAGAATATTTAAATAAAATATTGGAAGAAAGTGATATTGTTTTAATAAAAGCTTCTCATGGAATGAAATTAGATTTAATAGTGAATTCATTATTAAATAATTATGATAAGTAAAATAATGTAAACAAACGTAAAATTATACATATAAACTGGATAAAAATCCAGTTTTTTTAATAAATTTCACTGAAAAAAAAGGAAATTGAAAATTTTTTTGGAATATGACTAGTAGAAGGGTAAATAAAAC
Source organism: Bacillota bacterium (assembly GCA_015059485.1). Lineage (GTDB taxonomy): Bacteria > Bacillota_I > Bacilli_A > RF39 > UBA660 > RUG14121. The sequence goes on along the minus strand of SVAH01000004.1, from coordinate 36,370 downwards.
CTCCTAAGTTAATATCTAGTTAGGGGGTGAAATTTATGGAAGATATTAATTTAATGATATTAAATGATGTAATATTTAAAGCAATGTTTAAAACAAGCGAATCTTTTAGAGAAATGTTAGATAATATATTCATAAATTATTTTAAAATATCAATAAAAGAATATAAATTACATAGTGAAGAAATACCAGTTCAAAATAAAAAAGATCATTCAAATAGAATGGATATATTTTTAACAGAAGAAACAAATAAAAAATTTATAGATATAGAGTCAAACTTAGGAAGTAAAAGATATTATTTTGATTATTATATGAATAGAAATTTAGTATATGCATGTAAACTAATAATATGGGCATATAATGATTCAGAATATAAAGAGAAGTATAGTGCTATTCAAATAAACTTAAATGATATAGAAAATCCATTTGATGAAAGTATAAGTTCAAGTTTAATGTTATATGATGTAGAAAATAAAAGAAGAGATGAAAGAATGACAATATACAATTTATATCTTGGAAAAATCAAAAAGTTGTCGTATAATGAACTAAATGAGTTAGAAAAAGATTTGAAAATGCTAATAACAAATGACATGGAAGAAATGGAAACTTTAGCTCATGGTAATACTAGGATGATGAAAGTAATGTCAGAATATAAGAAATTAGTAAGTAATGAAGAATTTTTTAATATATTATTTGATCCAGAAAGAGAAAGAGAATTATACGATAGAACAATGAAAGCAATAGCTAAAGAAGAAGGTATTGAAGAAGGACTTGAACAAGGAATTGAGCAAGGTCATAATGAAGCAACTATTGAAATAGCAAAGAACATGTTAAAACTGAGTATTCCTATAGAACAAATAATAGAGGCTACTAAACTTCCTTTAGAAGAAATAGAAAAAATAAAAGAAGAGATGTAAAGTTAAAACATTTCTTCTTTTTAATTATTGAATAAGAAAAATAATTAATGTATAATTAACTTAATAGTAGGTGATTATATGAAGAATAAGAAAAAACAAACATTATTTTTAGTAGTGGGAGTATTAATACTTTTACTATTAGTAAGTGTATCAACATATGCATTTTTTAGTGCGAGAATAACAAAAATAAAAGAAACAGAAACAAAAATAAAAACAAATGAATTAGATATAACATTTAATGGAACACAAGATATAGATTATTCAGGAGTGATACCAGGAGATAGCTTCATAAAAACATTTACAGTAACAAATCATTCAAATAGAGCAGTAACATATAATATCTATATGCAAAATATAACAAATGAGTTTGGAGAAGATTTAGTATATAGATTAAGAGATAATAATGGTTCAGTAATAGCAGAAACACCACTACCAGTAACTAATGCTGGGAAAACATATTTAAAAACAAATATATCAATAAATTCAAATGAAACAAAAAGTTATACAATGACAATAGAATATAAATATACAAATGAAGATCAAAGTGAAACACAAGGACATGTATTTAGAGGAACAGTAGGAATAGATACAAATGTAAATGTAGTAGCGTCAACATATACAGAAAATATATTAAATGGAGCAGATCCAGTATTAACTAGTAACTTAATACCAGTAACACTATCAAGTGATGGAACAGTAACATATGCTGATGTGAATAATAAGTGGTATGAATACGGAAATAAACAGTGGGCAAATGCAGTAATATTAGTATCTAACCCATCAACTACTTATGATGTTGGAGATACAATATTAGAAAATGATATAGAATCTTACTTTGTATGGATACCAAAATATAAATATAAATTATTCCATACTAACCAAACTAGTACAACAATAAGTGGACAACCATCAACACTAGGTAGTGATGCACAAGAAATAGACATAGTATTTGGACTTACAAATACAACAGATTCAGATACAGAATGTGCAACACCAAATTCCAGTGGAGAAACAGGTAATTGTGCAGATGGAAAGTTCATGACCCATCCAGCATTCATAAGTATGAATACAAATGGAATATGGGTAGCAAAATTTGAAACAACAGGAACAACATCAGGTATTACAGTAAAACCAAGTTCTACATCATTAAAAAGTTTAACAACAAAGCAAATGTTTGAATTAGGCTATAATTATAAAAGAACAGATAATTCACACATGATGAAAAATACAGAATGGGGAGCAGTTGCTTATCTATACCATTCACAGTATGGAAGATGTACAAACGGAACCTGTGAAGATATAAGAATAAATAATAATTCAAGTTATTTAACAGGATATGCAGCAGTAGATGGAACAGATCAGAGTACATATCCAGGAACATATGGAACAACATCAGATGTAACTTTAGCATATAACACAACAACTGGAGTAAAAGCAACAACAACAGGAAATATAACAGGAGTATATGATATGAGTGGTGGAGCACATGAATATATGTCATCATATAGAAGTGGAACATTAGGCTCAAGTGGATTTACTACATCAACTATAGCAAATTATGAAAGTAAATATTTTGATGTATATGGAGAAACATCAAATAATTATGATTATAGTAAAAGAATTTTAGGAGATGCAACAGGAGAGATGGGTCCATTCTATGATTATACAACAGGAACATTTACAGGACATCATAACAATTGGTATTCAGAACTTTCTCACTTTGCTATTTCTAGCGCCCCTTGGTTCGAACAGGGCGGCGGTTACAACAACGGTGTCCTTGCGGGTCCATTTTACTTCAGCAGCAACTCAGGTATTTCCAACAGCAACTTCGGTTTCCGCCTAGTCTTAGCACCATAAAAAAATTTGCATTTTTAAAATATTGTGTTATAATACATGTAACAGATTTAAGTGGGACATAAAACTCCCACTTTTATTTATGAATATGAAAGGAGTCATATGGAGAAAATATTAGAACAAATTAAAGAAAGTATAACTGGCCCAATGAATGAAATGGAAATTATAGTTGATTCTGTATTATGGGAAAAAGAAGGTAACTATAATAACCTAAAAATCTATTTAGATAAGGCTAGTGGCTTAGATCTAGACACAATAGTTGAAGCAACAAATATAATAAATCCAATTATTGATGAATTAGATTTAATTGATGATGAATATATACTTGATATATCAAGTAAAGAAAGAGGTAATGAAGATGAATAGTAAAGAATTTATTAAAGCTTTAAATCATATAGTTGAAGAGAAGAATATTTCTAAAGATGTTGTATTTGAAGCTATGGAATTAGCACTTGCAACAGCTTATAAGAAAAATTTTGATTCAAAGACTAATGTAAGAGTAGACATTGATCGTGAAAGTGGTCAAATTAAAGTAATATCTTATTTAGTAGTAGTACCAGAAATTGATGAGGGAGAAGAAACTGTAGATGAAGAAGGAAATACAGTAGTAATTCCACCAGAAGTTAATATTGATGCTCAAATTCTTTTAGAAGATGCAGAAAAGATAGTTCCTGGTATAAAGGTTGGAGAAACAATTGAAAGAGAAGTTACACCAAAAGATTTTGGACGTGTTGCAGCATCTACTGCTAAACAAGTTGTAACTCAAAAAATAAGAGAAGCTGAAAGAGCTAGTATTATGAATGAGTTCTCTGATAAAGAAGGAGAAATGATGTTAGGTTTACTTGCTATGGAAGATTCAAGAAACTATTATGTTGATCTTGAAAAAGCAAGAGCTATTTTACCTAAGAGTGAAATGATACCTGGTGAAACAGTTAAAATGGGATCTACTATTAAAGTATATATTACTAAGGTAGAAGAAACTACTAAAGGACCATTAATTCTACTTTCTAGAAAACATTATGGTTTTGTAAAAAGATTATTTGAAACAGAAATACCAGAATTAGTGGATGGAACTGTAGAACTATATTCAGTTATTCGCGAGGCAGGAGTTAGATCTAAAGTTGCAGTATATTCAACAGTAGATAATGTTGATGCAATTGGTGCTTGTATTGGCGAGAAAGGTTCAAGGATTGCAAGTATTTTAAAAGAATTAAATGGTGAAAAAGTAGATTTAGTATTATATTCAGAAAATCCAGAAGAATTTATAGCAAATGCATTATCGCCAGCTAAAAATGTTATAGTAAACATTATAGATCCTGAGAAAAAAGAAGCATTAGCAATAGTACCTGATGATCAAAACTTATCACTTGCTATTGGTAAAAAAGGAATTAATATAAAACTTGCATCAAGATTAACTAAATACAAAATTGAAGTTAAAACAATGCAACAAATTAACGAAGAAGGAAATAAATAATGAAAAAAATTCCACAAAGAATGTGTCTAATAACTCGTGAAAAATATGATAAAAGAGATTTAATTAGAGTTGTTAGAAATAAAGAACTTGGAGTACTTGTAGATGATAGTGGTAAAGTTAATGGTAAAGGTGCTTACTTAAAAAAAGATAAAGAAGTAATAGAAAAAGCTAAGAAGTTAAAAGCTTTAGATAGAGCATTAGAGGTTAGTATTCCAGATTCAATATATGAAGAATTATTAAATAAAGTAAATGAATAAAATTTAAGAAAGAAGGTGCACGACTATGATGAGTGTAAAAGAATATGCAGATAGTATGAATATGACTGTTGCTGAGGTATTAAAAAAGTGTGAGGAAATAAATATAGATGTAAAAGCAGCAGCAGATGAATTATCTGAAGATGATATCATAAATCTAGATTATGCAATAAATCTAATATCAACAGACGAAGAAACTACATTGGATGAAGAAGATGCAATGGATGAAGTTGTTGATGATATTATGGAAACTTCAAGTATTAAAACGATAAATGATACTGATAAAAAGCAAAAATTAAAGAAACGTTCTGTAGTACAAAGTTCTAAAGAAGAATATTTTAATAAAAGAAAACAAATGTATAAAAATAAAGATAAGTTATCTAAAAATGCAGAACAAGAAAACGTAGTAGTATATAAAGAAGGAATGACTGTTGGAGAACTTGCTGATTCTTTAGAAGTTTCTTCAAGTGAAATAATAAAAAAATTAATAGGCTTAGGTTTGATGGTTAGTGTAAATCAAGCTATTGATTTTGAAAATGCTGAAATTCTTACTTTAGATTATGGTAAAACATTAAAAAGAGAAGAAACTCAAGATGTTTCTAATTTCGAAGAATATGAAGTGGTGGATAATGAAGCTGATTTAGTAAAAAGACCACCAGTAGTTACTATAATGGGACATGTAGATCATGGTAAAACTACATTACTTGATTACATTCGTCATTCAAAAGTTACTGAAACTGAATTTGGTGGAATTACACAACATATTGGTGCTTACCAAGTTGAACATGAAGGAGAAAAAATAACATTTATTGATACTCCAGGGCATGCTGCATTTACAGAAATGAGAGCACGTGGTGCAAGTGTTACTGATATTGTTATTATTATTGTTGCTGCAGATGATGGTGTAATGCCTCAAACTAAAGAAGCAGTAGATCATGCTTTATCAGCTAATGTCCCAATAATTGTTGCTGTAAATAAAATAGATAAACCAGAAGCTAATGTAGAAAGAATTATGACTGGAATGTCTGAAATAGGAATAACTCCAGAAGCATGGGGTGGTAAATATCCATTTGTAAACATTTCTGCAAGAAGTGGTGAAGGTGTAGAAGAATTACTTGAAACAATAACATTAATTAGTGAAATGAATGATTTAAAAGCTAATCCAAATAGATATGCAATGGGTTCTGTAATAGAGTCTAAAGTAGATAAAAACATTGGTGGTATAGCATCAATACTTATTCAAAATGGTACTTTAAGACTTGGTGATCCAATAGTTGTTGGAACATTTGCAGGAAAGGTTCGAACAATGAAAAATGATTTAGGTGAATCAATAGTTGAAGCAGGTCCATCAACTCCAGTTGAAATAACAGGACTTTCAGATAACCCAATAGCTGGTGATAAATTTATGGCTTTTGAAACAGAGGGAGAAGCAAAAGAAGTAGCACAAAAGAGACTTGATGCAGCAAAACTAAAGAAAAATAAAAAACAAGTATTATCTTTAGATGATTTATTCTCTAAAATTGAAGAGGGACAAAAAGAAATAAATGTTGTTTTGAAAGCAGACGTTAGAGGTTCTGAAGAAGCTGTTAAACAGTCTCTTGAAAAAATTGATGTTGAAGGTGTTAAAATTAAAGTTATTAGATCTGGTATAGGAACAATTACTGAAAGTGATGTAGTACTTGCAAATGCATCAAATGCTATTATAATCGGATTTAATGTAGTACCATCTTCAATTACAAAGGAAATAGCTAAAGAATATGATGTAGATATAAGACTTTATACAATAATTTATAAATGTGTAGAAGAAATGGAACTTGCAATGAAAGGTATGCTTGATCCTGAATTTGAAGAAAAAATACTTGGATCATGTGAAATTAAAAGAATATTTACATTCTCTAAAGTTGGTAAAATTGCTGGTGTTTTAGTAACTGATGGAATTATGAAAAATGGTGCATCTGTTAGAGTCGTACGTGATGGAGTAATAATTTATGATGGTAAAATAGCATCAATTCAAAGAGAAAAAGATACTGTTAAAGAAGTTAAAAAAGGATATGAATGTGGTATTACATTAGAAAACTATAGTGATATCAAAGAAGGAGATGTCCTTGAAAATTATGAAATGGTAGAGGTTAAAAGATAATTATGGCAAGTTTAAAATCTAAAAAAGTTGGTTCGGAAATAGTAAAAGTAATTAGTGAAATAATAGCTAATGATGCAAGAGATGAAATACTTAAAACAACAACAATAACTGCATGTGATGTAGCAAATGATTTATCTTTTGCAAAAGTTTATTTTACTTCTATAAGTGATTTATCAAAGGAACAATTAGAAAAAGAATTAAATGAAGCTGCATCATTTATTAGAACAGAATTAGCTTCTAAAATAGAACTTAGAATTATACCTAAATTAAAATTTGTATATGATGAATCAATTGAATATGGAAATAAAATAGAATCAATTTTAAAAGAGTTAAAAGAAGAAAAAGATAATGAATGAAATTTTAGTTATTAATAAAGATGTTAATTATACATCAAGAGATGTAGTTAATGTTTTAAATAAATATTTTAAAACTAAAAAAATAGGGCATACAGGTACACTTGATCCAATTGCAACAGGTGTACTTGTTGTTTGCATTGGGAGATACACTAAACTTGTTAATCTAATAACTTCATTTGATAAGGAATATATAGCAGAAATAAAATTAGGCATAAAAACTGATACTTTGGATATTACAGGTAATGTATTAGAAACTAAAGAGTATAATTTGAATGAAGAAATAATAAAAGAAACATTAAAATCATTTATTGGCGTACAATTGCAGACTCCACCAATATATTCTGCAATAAAAGTAAATGGAAAAAAATTATACGAATATGCCAGAAATAATGAAAGTGTAGAAATACCTAAAAGAGAGATTGAAATAAAAAGAATAGAATTATTAGAATTTAAAAATGATATTATTAAATTTAAATGTGAAGTATCTAAAGGAACTTATATAAGAAGTTTAATAGAAAGTATCTGCAAAAAAATGGGTACAGTAGGTACTATGAATAGTTTAGTTAGAACTAGACAGGGAAAATTTAAAATAGAAGATTCATATACTCTAAAAGATATAGAAGATAATAAGTATAAATTCGTTAATGTAGAAGATATTTTAGATTATGAAGTTATTAATTTAGAAGAAAATATGTATAAAAAAGTAGTAAATGGTTCAAAAATAAAATTAAAATCTAATAATGATAAAGTATTATTGAAATATAATGGTGAATTAATTGCTATATACGAAAAAAATGATGATTTATTTAAACCACTTGTTATGTTAAAAAATAATTATTTATAATTTAAAAAAGTGTGTTATAATTAATTTAATGGAGTGATAAGAATGAAAAATGTTATAAGTAAAATTAAAGAGAATAAAAAGATTACTTTGGTGGTAGTAGGAGCTATAGCAGTAGTTGGTTTGATTATTGCACTTGTTTGTATATTTGGAAAAGATAAAGTAAGTGAAGAAGAAATGCTTACAAAAGAACTAGAAAAAATTGGCAGAGATTATTATGAAAATTATTATTATGCCTCTGCTGCAAATTCTGAAGAATTAAAAGATAAGAAAGAATACTTACAAAATTTTTCTAGTGTTGGATTAAAGATTAATTTAGAAAATCTTCAAAGATACAACAATACTTTAAAAGATAAGAATAAAACTAAGTTTGAAAATACTGAAAAAAAGAAAAAATGCAATGCTGAAAAATCAATGGTAACTATATATCCAACTAACCCATATGGCAAAAAAGATTATAAAATTTCAGTTTATTTAGATTGTGGATTTGATAAGAAAGAAGATAAAAAATAAATCTTCTTTTTTTTATGTTTTTTTTAGAAAAAAATTGTCGAATAAGATACTTTTATGTTATAATTTACTTAGTAGATAATAAGGATAGGGATTTGTATGAGAGAAGTAAAACACTTTGTAAATTTTTTATTATGTATATTTGTAATGAATATACTTTTTAGCGTGGAGGTTTTTGCGGATGAACCTACTCAAACTGTTTATGATTTTCCATATTCAGGACATGCTCAAGAATGGGTAGCTCCTACAGATGGTATATATCGTTTTGAAACTTGGGGAGCTCAAGGTGGATACCGTGGCGGAGATAACGCTGGACGTGGTGGATACTCTAGCGGGTATTTGTATGTTAAAAAAGGCGATAGATTCTATGTTTATGTAGGTGGTTCAGGGCAAACTCACCAAGGATGGAATGGTGGAGGAAAAAGAAATGGATTTTCTCACTATGGTGGAGGAGCTACTGATATTAGATTTAATACAGATTCACTATATTCTCGTTTAATTGTTGCCGGAGGTGGAGGTACTGATGGTGCTGATCGTAACTGTGGAGGTTCTGGCGGACTTGATGGTGGCGGAACTTGTGGCGGATGTGGATCCGGAGGTGCAGGAGCTTCCATTAATGGAGGCGGCGGAAATGGCGGATCATTTGGACAAGGTGGTGCTGGATATGTAGCAGCCGGAGGATATGCTGGAGCTGGAGGCGGCGGCTGGTACGGCGGCGGCGGAGCATACCCTGATGGATCTGGTGACGATGACAAAGGTGGTGGAGGTGGTTCTTCATTTATTTGGAATGAAGGAACTACTGGTAATGTCCCTAGTGGTTATACAGTACCTGCTCGTTTACAAATGTATAGTTTTTCATATTCAACAGGTGCAAGAGCTGGTGATGGTTTTGCAAGGATTACTACTGTTGAACCAGATGGCATTGATACAATAAAATTAAATAATGGTGCAGTAAATATAATTTATACATACAAATTAAAAAATTATACTATAACAGTTGATAATGATGTTAAATCAGTTCTATTTAATATTACCCCTAAAGAGGGATATACAATTTCTTATTCTCAAAGAAGATTAGATTTATCAAGTACAACTTCAGCTACTGAAGTGATAACAGTAACTCATGTAGCAACAGGACTTACTAGCATATATAATGTAAAAATAAATCAAGTAAACTATTATTTGAAACAATCAGGAAATCAAGTTTATTATGATATTCCATATACTGGTGAATATCAAGAATTCTATATTCCATCAACAGGTACTTGGACAGTAGAAGCTTGGGGAGCTCAAGGTGGAAATAGAGGACCTGCTGGAGGCCGAGGCGGTTATACAGTAGCAGATGTTGATTTTTCTAAAGGTCAAAAACTTTATCTTTATGTAGGTGGAGCAGGAAGTACTGTAACACGTGATGGAAGAACAAAAGGATGGAATGGTGGAGGTCACTGCTATTGGTATTATTCAAACGGTGGATTCTATCAAGCTCCAACAAATGTATATGGTGGTGGATCTACTGATATAAGAATTGGTGGAAATACTTTGAAACATAGACTTTTAGTTGCTGCCGGAGGTGGTGGCGCTGGAGCTAGAGTTGTTGGTGGAGCCGGAAGTGGAAATGGTGGCGCTGGTTGTGGAACGGTTGGATATGCCGGAGGAATGACTGGCGGAGGTTATGCCGGTGGTACATGGCAGACTGGAGGATCTGAAATCTATCATGCTGGAGGTTACGGAGGAGCTGGAGGCGGCGGCTGGTACGGCGGCGGCGGAGCATACCCAGATGGCTCTGGAGATGATGACTCTGGAGGTGGCGGAGGTTCTGGATTTATCTGGAGCGCCGGAAGCGTTGGCTACGTACCAGAAGGCTATGAAGTATCTGATAAATTCTATATGTCAAATGGCTTTATTCATGGCGGTTGGGAATCATTTAAAAACCCGGCTGGTGGAAATGAAACTGGACATGGAGGAAATGGTTATATCAGATTAACTCCAAAATTATTAAATGGTATTGATTCTATTTCAATAAATGGTGGAAAAATACCAATAGATTTTGATTATACAAAATACGATTATACAATAACAGTATCAGATGATACTAAATATATTAATGTAAATGCAATAATTGCAGATGGATTTAGCCGTACTGAAAATCATAGTGGTAATTATGATTTCAGTGATGCAAATCAAAAAGAATATTTATATACATTAAAAGTTACAAATGATATAACAGGTCTTAGTAGAACATACAACATAACATTTAGAAAATCTAGCTATTATTGGCAAGCAGGATCAACTGGAAGTTATGGATATGGTTGTACAAAAGATGTTCAAGAATTTATGGCCCCAGCCAGTGGAATTTATACAGTTGAAGCTTGGGGAGCTCAAGGACAATCAACTGGAGTACAAGGTGGGCCAGGATCTTATACAAAAGCTAATATATTCTTATCAAAAGGTGAAACTGTCTATGTATATGTAGGATGTAGTGGTGCCAATGGAGGATATAATGGTGGTGGTGAACCATATCAATATAGAGATGGTAACCAAAATATAGTAATACCTTGGGGTGTAAGAGGTGGAGGTGCCTCAGACATTCGTTTAGGTGGAAAAACAACATATCATAGAGTGCTAGTTGCCGGAGGCGGCGGTGGCGCTGGAGCAAGAGGTACTGGAGGACCAGGTGACGCCGAAGGAAATAATGGTGGTTGTGGATCACAAGGTGGTCGAGGAACAATGTCCGGCGGTGGCTGGGACGGCGGTATGTGGGCTAAAGGAGCATCACAATATTTGGGTAATGACGGTTATGTTGGAGCCGGAGGCGGCGGCTGGTATGGCGGTGGCCACGGATATCCAGATGGATCAGGAAACGACGATAATGGAGGAGGAGGAGGATCTTCATACGTTTGGTGCAGTGAATATGCAGGCTATGTACCAGCAGATTACGAAGTATCAAGATCTAGATTCCTAACAAACCCAGTAATATTAAATGGTTACTCATCAATGCCAAACCATGATGGAACAGGAACAATGACTGGAAATTATGGAGAAGGATATGTCAGATTTGATTTTACTTTATCTTATAAATATAAAATTAATGTTTCTGATAATGTTACACTTGATAAACCATTTGATTATGATACAAAAAATTATATTGGTACAGTTGATAATACATCATCAGTAGTAGACTTTGATGTAGATTTAACAGATGATGAATCGGTACTTACATATCAAAATGCAGGAAGACATGAAATACATGTTGGAGAAAATAATTATCCAATATCAATAACATATGTTAATGGAGCAGTTGATATATTTAATTATAAAATCGAAAGAGAAGCAAATGATATAGACATATTAAACGATTTAAAAATCAATGATAAATCCCTATCTAACTATTCGTCAGTTGATTTTAATAAGAATACATATGAATATAACATAACACTTCCTTATAGTTTTGATGAATATGATTTAAATATAACAAAAGGATCAGCTGATCAAGTATTTGATATTTACTCAAGCATTGATCCTACACACAAATTTGGAGTTGAAGAATCTGTTGCACATATTTTAGAAAAACATAATTCATATGATTTAGTTATTAATGTTGAAAATGAAACTCATACAAGTAGTAAAACTTATACATTACATGTAACATTACCACATTCAAGTAAATTGAAAAAACTAACATTAATATCAGGTTCTGATGAAGAATTTGAATACATGATGGAAGATGGAAAAGAAGTTTATAATATTGAACTTGAAAGCTATGTAGCAACAGCAAGAGCAATACCAGAATTATTTGATGCAGAAGCTGAATATGAAGTTATTGGTGATGGATATATATCATCTGATATATATACTATCTTAGTAAATATAACAGAGCCACATAGTGATCCAACAACATACATATTTAATATTAAAAGAATTACAGTTAGTGGATTTGAACAAAATACAGGTTATACAGGAACATGTACTACATTTGTTGTTCCATATAGTCATGAATATCAATTAGAAGCTTGGGGAGCTCAAGGTGGCCGAGGTGGTGGCCGAGGTGGTTACTCAACTGGAAAAGTTTATTTGAACAAAGGTGAAGTTTTATATCTTTGTGCAGGAGGTTCTGGAGACAATGGTGGATTCAATGGTGGAGGATCATCAAGAGCCGGTTACGGTGGAGGTGCATCTGATATTAGATTTGGAACAAATTCAGTATATTCAAGAATCCTAATTGCCGGAGGTGGTGGAGGTCACGGAAGTGACGGATGTGCCTTTGGTGGAGTTGGTGGAGGCCAAAACGGTGGAGGTAAAAATGGTCAAGGATCATGTGGTACTAATGCCGGAGGTGGAACACAAACTCAAGGAGGAACTTATGGTATAACTGGTGGAGCACGTGGAGCAACAGGAAGATTTGCAGTCGGAGCAGCAGGTCCTAATAGTGGTGGAGGCTACTATGGTGGAGGCGGCGGAGGCGGCTTCTACGGCGGAGGTTCTGGTGCAACATCAGGATGGTCATCTGGTGGTGGTGGAGGTTCTGGATTTATTTATAACGAAGAATCTTACGCTATTGTAACTGACTTATTATCTGAAACATTTGGTGGAGGAAAATGGTTAGTTTCAGAAGACTACTTATTAACAGATGCTCAAACATACTCTGGTTCAGAAAGTTTTCCTAATACAGCTCACACAGGAAATGAAACAGGACATGGTGGAGATGGATATGTAAAACTATCAATACCATATCAAAAAAGTGAAAATAACTTCTTGTCAGGTATAATTTCAAATCGTGGAGAAATGAGACAAGAATGGGATTATAATAGATCAGTTTATGATTTAGACTTAGAGAGTGTTGATACAGAAATTAATATAGAAGGCGTTCCAGCAGATGAAAAAGCATCAGTTGCTGGAAATGGAAATTACTTCATTGAAGCAGGAGATCATGATATATTACTTACAGTAACAAGTGAATCAGGACTTGTAAAAACATATACTGTACATGTACATAGAGAAACTGATCATAATCCATATCCTAAAAAAATAGCAGTAGAAGGAATGTTACCTACATACTGTAGATTACATGAACATATGTGTGAATATGCATTTGATAAAAATACAGATGAATACGAAATAACTGTTCCATATCAAATAAGAGAAATAAATATAACAGTTGATAAAGCACATTATTATCAAGATGTAAATGGAGATGGAATTTACAGACTTGATGGTGGATTAAATGAAATAGAAGTTTATGTAAAAGCAGAAGACAGGATGAATGAAACAAAATATTATTACAAAATTACTAGGGATATGACTGGTAATAATGATCTTGCATCTCTAAAAGTAACAGATCCAGAAACTACTTTAAATTATTCATATAACGTAACTGATTACTATATAACAGTTGCAAATGAAGTAGAACATATTGAAATAGAAGCTATTCCTGATGATATAAGAGCAGCAGTTAATATTGAAAATATTGATCTACTAGAATATGGTTCAGATAATCATATTCCAATAACAGTAACAGCAAATAATGGAGCTGAAAAAACTTATACAATTCATGTAACAAGATTAAGAAGTAATAATGCATTCTTGAAATCATTAAATGTTTATAATACAACTAATAGTAATAGTGAACAAGAATTACCATTAACTCCAATATTTAGTAAAGGAGTAACAGAATATATATTAAATGTAGATAATGATGTTACAAACTTAAGAATTGATGGAGAAGCTGAAAAAGAAGATCTTGCAACAGTAGCAGGTTTAGGAGATAAAACATTAAATGTTGGAAAGAATTCGTTTAAAGTAACAGTAACAGCACAAGATGGAAGTACTCTTGATTACAACATAACAGTTAATAGAGCAGCAAACTCAAATGCATTACTAAGTGACTTGAAGGTATTTGATGCATATGATAATGTAGTAAATTTTGCAGAAGAATTTGAAAGTGAAAAATTTGTATATTATATATATGCACCACCAACATTAGAAAATATTAAAATAACTGCAACACCACAAGAGACAACAACTTCATACGCAATAGTAGAAGGCAATGTTAATTACTTAAATGCTGGAAGAAATACATTTACAGTTAGAGCAACAGCAGAAGATGGTTCTTATAATGATTATTCAATTATCATTATAAGAACTGCTTATTCTGATAAAGATTTAGTAAGTTTAACTGTTTCAAATGGAAATGAAAACTTCTTATTAACACCAGAGTTCTCACCAGTAATAGATGAATACAATTTAGTAGTAACTCATGATATTAAAGAAGTAAAAGTTACAGCTATTGCAAATAAAAATCAAAGAGCAGTTATTGGAACTAATCCAGTTTATGTAGAAAATGTAAACTTATTAACTACAAATCCTTATGAAAGATTAATAACAGTAACAGCAGAAAATGGTGAAACTCATACATATAAATTAAAAATTGTAAGAGAAAAAGGAACAGATGCTAGAATAAAATCATTATCATGTAATTCATATGAATTTGAAGAAGGAGCATTTGATCCAGATGTTCATGATTACACATTAAATATTACAAGAACTAAGAAAACAATTGGAAGAAATGATTTTGTTTATGAAATGATGGATGATCAAGCAAAAGCAACATTCCCAAATTCCGTATCATTAGTTTTCAAGAGTTTAGATAATTATTATGTAATAGAAACAGAATCAGAAGATAAAGAGGCTCATGAAACATATAGAATTCATGTAGTATACATTTTATCTGATGATAATTACTTAAAAGAATTAACGGTTACTGGTAATACAATAGATCCAGAATTTGATAAAGAAGTAGATACTTATAATATAGAAACTACAGATCATAGTTTAGAAATAAATGCAATCCCTAATAACAAATATGCAACAGTGTCTATTTCAAAAACTGATTTAGATCTTGGTGAAAATGAAATTATAATAACAGTAACTAGTGAAACAGATGTAGAAAGATATTATAAATTAAATGTAACTAGAACACTAAGTGATGATGCAACATTAAAAAATTTAAAAGTAACAACTGGATATACTCCAGAGTTTGATAAAGATCAACTTATTTATAATTCAAAAACTAGTAAGAAAACAGCAGTTATAATTCCAACTATGAATAATAAATGGGGAAGTTATAAAATATTAGATATTTTGAATAATGAATATGAAGATGGAAAAGTTACATTAAATGAAGGAATAAATACTTTTAGAATAGTAACAACAGCAGAAAATGGAGATAGTTTAACATACATAGTAAATATTGAAAGAGTTTTAAGTGATGATGCTTACTTAACAGATTTATCTGTATCAACTGGTTATAGACCAATATTTAATAAAAATCAATTTAAATATACATCAAGCACTCATGAAAATACTGCAAAAATAACTGCAACATTAAGTAGTGATGATGCGACATATAAATTATTAGATGAAATGGATAATGAATATGCAGATGGAAATGTAGTATTAAATGTTGGAGTAAATAAATTTAGAATAGTAGTAACAGCAGAAAATGGAAATGAGTTAACATATGAAATTGATATTGAAAAAATAATTAACAGAAATACTAATGTAAGTAGTATAAAAATTTCAGATGAAGAATTAGAGGGATTTGATAAAAATACTCAAGAATATGAAATAAATACTACAGCTCATTCATTAGATATAGAAGCAACAATGGAAGATAGTGAATACGCAATTTATGAGTTACTTGATGAATCTGAAAATGTAATATCTTCACATATTGAATTTACAAAAGGTCAAACTGTTCAAAAGAAAGTTATAGTAAGAGGATATGCAGAAGATAGAAGCTTAACAAAAGACTATACATTAACAATTAATAGAAGTCCAAGTAGTGAAGCAAAAATTAAATCATTTGGATTTACAACAGATCCAACATTAAATGAAACAGAAAGAAATTACAATACAACAGTTGACGAAACTAGAATAGATTTAGAAGATTTAGAATTAATGGATGATTGGGCTACTTATGAAACTGAAGGAAATGAAAACTTTGATACATATGGTCAAACATATCCAGTAAAAATAATAGTAACAGCAGAAGATGGAGTAACAAAAGAAGAATACAATATAGATGCTTTAAGAGTTATTTCAACAAATCCAAGATTAAAATTTATAAAAATAGATGATAAAACATTAACACCAGAATTTGATAAAGATACAACTTCATATAAAGTATATGTAGATAATGATGTAACAAGTATTAATCTTAATGCTAAAACATTAAAAGATACTGGAAGAATAATAAGTATTAAATTAAATGATACAGAAATAACATCAACACCAGTAAGAGAATATAATAATACTATTACTATTCCTTTAATAGGTGAATCTGAGGTAAGAACATTAACAATTAAAACACTTGCTGAAGATGGAGAATCTACTATGACATATACAGTTAATATAAAGAGTTCAGATGATATAAATAACTACTTATCAAGCTTACAATTAGTATATAAAGATGGTGATACTGATGTTGATGGAGTATTAACACCAGAATTTGATAAAGAAACATTAGAGTATACTATTGAATTGCCAAAAGGTACATCAGCATTTACAGTATCAGCAATACCAGAAGTTATAAAATCAACTGTTACTGGAAATACAAATTATACTTTAGAATCAGGTGAAAATAGTAAAGATGTAATAGTAGCCGTAACTAATAAAGAAGGACAAACAAGAGAATATATTATTCATGTTACAAAAGAATTATCAGATAATTCTAAGATAAAGAGTTTATCATTTAAAAATTCAGAAATAAAATTTGATGGATTAGAAGAAGATGTATATTCATATAATATAGACGTTTTAAATGATGTTAAAGAGTTAACTATAAATGATATTAATTATGAAATGGAAGATGAATCAGCAACAATAGAAATGCCAGTATGTAAGTTAACTAGTAAACATGTAAATGTATGTGTTATATCTGGAGTTGCAGCAAATGGTTCTAAAACAGATTATACATTCAATGTAACAAGACAAGTTGGAACTGATGCAAGAATTAAAACATTAAAATTTGGATTATATGAATTTGAAGAAGGTGAATTTAATCCAGATGTAATGGAATATACATTAAAAGTTCCTAAAGTAAAAACTTCAATTGGAAGAGATGATTTCACATATACAATGATGGATGATGATGCAGAAGCAGATTTCCCAGCAAGAATGACATTAGATTTTGAAAATGGTGATAATCATTATATTATAACAACAACAGCATCTGATGGAGTAACACAAGAAAGATATATTATCAATATAATAAAAGATCCAGTTGAAGATAATTATTTAAAAGAATTAACAGTAGAAGATCATACATTAGATCCAGAATTTAATCAATATATTAATACTTATAATATTGAAACAACATATCATAGTCTAGATATACATGCAGTTCCAATTAGTGAATCCTCAAGAGTTTCTATTTCTAATACAAACTTAGAACTTGGTGAAAACGAAATAATAATAACTGTAACAAATTCAAATGGTAAAAAGAGATACTATAAATTAAATGTAATAAGAACAACAAGTAGTGATGCAACATTAAAAGATTTATATGTATCAAGTGGATATACTCCAGAATTTGATAAAGACTGGTATACTTATGAATCATCAACTCATGAAAAAACAGCAGTTATAACTCCAACATTATCATATAGATGGGCAACATATAGAATATTAGATGAAATGGGTAACGACTATACTAATTTACCAGTAGTTCTAAATGTAGGAGAAAATAGATTTAGAGTAATCGTTACATCAGAAGTAGGAACAGAATTAACATATGAAGTAATAATTGAAAAAGTATTGAATAAAAATCCTAATGTAAGTGGAATTAAAGTTTCAGATGAAGAATTAGAAGATTTTGATCCAGATACAACAGAATATGAAATAAATACAAAAGCACATTCAATTGATATCACAGCAATAATGGAAGATAGTGAATATGCAACATATAAACTATTTGATGAAAGTGATAATGAAATATCAAGTACAATTGAATTTACAAAAGGCGTAGCTGAAGAAAGAACAGTAATTCTAAGAGGATATGCAGAAGATAGAAGTGTAACAAAAGATTATACATTAACAATAAAAAGAGAACTAAATGATGAAGCAAAAATTAAATCATTTGGATTTACAACTGTTCCACCAATTACTGAAAATGGAAGAATATATGCAGTAATGGTTGATGAAACAAAACTTGACTTAAGTGAATTAGAATTAGTAGATGATTGGGCTTCATATGAAGTTGAAGGAAATGAAAACTTTGAAGTAGCTGGACAAACATATACAGTAATAATAACAGTAACAGCTGAAGATGGAGAAACAGAAGAAGAATATCAAATAGATGCTACTAGAATGATTTCAAAAAATCCAAGACTTAAAAATATAAGTATAGAAAATACAACATTAATACCAGAATTTGATAAAGATACAATTACTTATACAATATTTATTGATAATGATGTAACACAACTTGATTTAAATGCAATAACATTAAAAGATACTGCGAGAATGACAAGTATTAAAGTAAATGATGATGAAGTATTAAGTGAACCATTAAGAGAATTTACTGGAAGTATAGAAATTCCAACAATAGGTGAATCTGAGGTAAGAACACTAAAGATTACAACACTTGCAGAAGATGGAGAATCTACTATGACTTATACAGTAAACATTAAGAGTACTGATGATTTAAATAATTACTTATCAAGTTTACAAGTCGTATATAGAAATGGTGATGACGATGTTGATGGAGTATTAACACCAGAATTTGATAAAGAAACATTAGAATATAGTATTTCTTTACCAGCTAATACTTCAAGTTTAACAGTATCAGCAATACCAGAAGTATCAAAATCAACAGTAACTGGAGCAGAAAAATATGATCTAGCAATAGGTGAACACACTAAAACTATAACAATAACAGTAACACCAAGAGAAGGAGAAGCTAGAGAATATATAATCCATGTTACAAGAGATTTATCAGATAATTCTAAGATAAAGAGTTTATCATTCAGAAATAATGAAATATCATTTAGTGGATTTAATAAAGATATACTTGAATATACTGTAAGTGTTCCAAGTGATGTAAGAGAATTATCATTAAATGATATGAGTTATGAAATGGAACATCCTGGTGCAACTGCAATTATGACACAATGTAAACTAACAAAACCAGAAGAAAAAGAATGTACAATATATGGAGTTGCAGAAGATGGTTCTAAAACTGCATATGTATTTAAAATAACAAGAGCAGCATCAACAGAAGCAAGAATCAAAAAATTATCATTCGGACAATATAAGTTTGATGAAGGAGATTTTGATCCAGATATTAAAGCTTATACATTAAGAGTTCCAAAAACTAAGCCAACATTAAGTAGAAGTGATTTATCATATGAATTGATGGATCCAAATGCAACAGTAAGTTTCCCAGCAACATTAACATTAGACTTTAGTAGTAATGATAATAATTATGTAATAACAACAACAGCAGAAGATGGTGAAACACATGAAAGATATATAATTAATGTTACTCATATCTTATCTAATGATAATACGATTAAATCATATACAATAAATGATGAAGTTGTAACACTTACCAGTGAACAAAATAGTCAATCATCCCCAGTAATTGAGTATGGTATATTTGATGATGAAACTACTAAAGAATTAAAAAATATAGTACTTAATAATGAAGATGGAGCTCATAATATTACGCTTCCAAAAACAATGAATAATGGAAAAGATTTACTAGTTACAGTAACTAGTGAATCAGGACTTGTAAAGAATTACACATTTAGATTAGTTCAAAACAAAACAAGAGAATTAAAACTTGCATCATTAAAGGTTAGTTTAGCAAATTCATTCGATTGTACTGGAATATGTAAATTAGATCATGAATATGATCCAAATGCAGAAGAAGAAAATAATAATTTCACATTTACAGTACCATTTGGAGTTAACTCAGTAGATATAGCAGTAACACTTAAGAGTAGATTCCAAAGCTATGAAATAATAGGCAATGATGGATTTACAACAGGTGAAAATCCTGTAATAGTAAGAGTTTATAATTCACTTGGAGAGTATAAAGACTATACAATAACAGTAATAAGAGAGCCATCACATGATGCAAACTTAAAAAATATAGCATTTAGTACTCCAGAACAAGAAATAGAAGACTTTGTAGAAGATATATATGAATATAATACAGAGTTTAGTGCACTTGATAGTGGTAGATATGTATTCAATATTACTAAGAAAGACGAAGGACAATCATATAGAATAACTGGTGCACAAGTATTATACTTTGGAATGAATGATATATATATTAATACATCTTCAGAATCATGTTTCAGTGATACAAAATCAAGATATGGTTGTGAACAAAAACAATATTTAGTACATGCATATAGATATGAAACATGGTCTAACTTACTTAATTCATTAACAATATCATCTGGTAATTCAGGAAACTTATTACAAGACTTCTTAAAATATAAATTTGATTATATACTTCAAGTATCAAGTGAAGTATCAAAAATTAAAGTTGAAAGTATAGCGGCAGCAAGTGATAAAAATGGTGTTTACCATGCAGACATTGAAGGTAATGGAGAATATAGTTTAAATATCGGATTAAATCCAATTGAAGTAGTAGTAACGCCTGAAGGCGGAGGAAGATCTCAAACTTATACAATAAATGTAATAAGAAGTGCATCTGATAACGTAAACTTAGAAAGATTAGATGTAATTGGCCATACAATGACTCCAGAATTCTCTAAGAACTTGCTTGATTACTATGTAAATGTGCCAGCAGAAGTAGATAAATTAAAATTAGAATATATACCAGAAAGTGCGGAATCTACAGTATATGTAAATGGTAATAGTAATTTTGTAACTGGAGAAAATGTAGTTTCAGTAGTAGTTATATCAGCAGATAAAACTAGAGGTAAAACATATAAGATACATGTTAATAAGAGTGCATCAAATAATAATTACTTATCAAGTTTAGTAGCAACTAGTGAAGTAGATGGAAAATTAGTAACTCATACATTACATCCACCATTTGATAAAGAGGAAAGTGATTATACAATTAATGTATCTAAGTATACAGATAATATTAGATTCGATGTAGAAACAGAACATTTACTTGCAACAGTAGAAGGTGATGGTACAAGAGCACTTGAATATGGTGAAAATAACTTTGTTATTGCTGTGACAAGTGAATCTGGAATTGTAAATAACTATAACATTAAAGTTAATAGAGATTACAATGTAAATTTAGCAGAATTATCAGTTCATACATTAGATGCAGAACCAGTAGAATACTTAAAAGATTTTGATAAAGATGTTAAAGAATATACAATTAATGTTCCACATGAAGTTGATGAAGTAGATGTTGAAGGAACACTTGAAGAAGAAGCTTGTACAGTTGAAGGATTAAAAGTATATAGTTTACAAACAGGAAATAATGATATAGAAATAACTGTATCATATGAAGATAAAGCTGAAGAAACTTATATAATACATGTAATAAGAGCAAAAAATAATGATAGTAAACTTCTTGATTTATCTGTAGAAGAAGGAGTAATGTTACCGGAATTTACATCAGAAAATACTGCTTATACTGTAGAAATACCATTTGAATATGATAGTATTACACCAGTATATGAATTAAGTGATAAAGAAAATGGAAGAGTACAAATACTTAATAATGGAAATATAGAAGTAGGAGTTCCTAAAGATGTAACAGTAAGAGTATTTGCAGAAGATGAAACATATACAGATTATGTAATTACAGTAACAAGAACAAATAAATCTAAATCAAGTAACTATCTACAAGATATGTACTTAGAAGAAATACCATTTGATAAACCATTTATTAAAGAAAACTTAAATTATACAGTTGATGTAGAAAAAGCTCAAACAAGAGTAGTATTACATGTTTTACCAGAAAGTACTTATTCAAAACTAGAAGTTTATAGATCAGATCAAAGTGATATAGTAAGAAAACTTGATGCTAAATCACCAGACCCAAATGTAACATTAAATCTACAAACTGGTAGAAATACATTTATAGTAAGAGTAACTAATGAAGAAGGATTAATAAGAAACTATAAAGTAGATATTTATAGAGCCGGAACAGCTGAAGCAAGAATTAAATCATTAGAATTTGATAATGGTATAATGTCACCAACATTTGATAAGAATAATACAAATTATACAGTTACACTAGATAATGAAATTAAGAGAATAGATATTAAAAATATTGTAATGGTAGATCCAAATGCTACTTATACAATATCTGGAAATAAGAAATTAAAAACAGGTGAAAATATCGTAACAATTCTTACAACAGCCCAAGACGGAAGAACACAGATGACTTATACATTCACAGTTAATAGAAAACTAAGTGATAATGCTTATCTATCGATGATAGCAACATTCCCTGAATATGATGAAGATGAATGGGATTTTGATAAAGAAAAATATCAATACACTCTAGAAATTGAACCTGATGTTAGTCAAGTACAAATAATAGGTGTAAGAGAAGATATGTCTGCAAGTATTACAGGAAATGGAATATATAAGATTACTAAAGATGAAACGACAGTAAACTTAGTAGTAACAAGTGAATCTGGAAACTTTGTTAGAACTTATACAGTAAATATAATAAGAAAGAAGAGTAATAATAATTATTTGAAATCATTAACAACAAATAATGGAGAATTAGTTCCTGAATTTAACAAAAATGTTCAAGACTATACAATTGAAGTTGAAAATAGTGTTGACTCAATAACATTAAATGGAGTTGCAGAATCATCAAGTGCAACGGTTTCAGGAAACGTTAATAATGCATCACTTGTTGAAGGTGAAAACAAATTTGCTATTACAGTAACAGCAGAAGATAAAACAACAAGAACATATAACATAATTGTTAATAGAAAAGAAAATGCTGCAAATAAATTACAATTAGATAGCCTAAATGTAAAAGAAGGAGAATTAACTCCATCATTCTCACCACTTAGAGAAGATTATGTAGCTTATATTCCAAATGATTATGATACAGCAACAATCGAGTTTACACCACATGATCCAGATGCAATAGTTACAATAAATTGGGTTAAAGTAACTGGAAATGAATATGAAATGGATGTAGAAGTTGGTCATAATAAAGCAGAAATAAGAGTAACAGTTGGAGATGATACAAAACTTTATACAGTAGATATAATAAGACAAGAAATGTCTAATACATACTTAAAAGATTTAGCAGTTATAAGTTATCAAATAAATCCAGAGTTTGATAAAACAAAACTTGAATATAATTTAACAGTTCCAAATAATGTAACTAAAATAAACTTAAAAGCTCTAAAAGAAGCTGATTCAAGTAAAGTTTATATTAGAGAAAATGATGGAGATTATAGAGAAAGTAATGGATATGATAATAATATAAATCTAAATAATGGAGTAAACTATATCTACTATAAAGTAGTAAGTATTACTAATGCAGAAAGAGTTTATAAAATTAAAATAACAAGAGAAGCATTGGATGATAATAAATTATTAACATTTACTCCAACAGTTGGACAATTAACTGAAACCTTTGATCCAGATGTTAATAAATACACAATTAATGTTCCAGTTGGAACAACAACAATAAAATTCAACGGAACATATTCACAAGGAGCTAGCCAAGTAGGACTTAATAGTAATTACCCGGTAACGCTTGGAACAACAACACAATTTGTAACAATTACAAGTCAAAGTGGTAAGGTAAATACATATGAGTTTAGAATAGTAAGAGGTCCATCTCATAATGCGAATATTACAAACATTGTTCCATCTACTGGAAAATTAGTGCCAACATATAATGCAAATACAACAGATTATGAAATGACAGTAGAAGGAGATGTAGTAACACTTAATTTCACAGTAACAACAGAAGATCCTAATGCCAAAGTAACTGGAAATAAGAATAATATTTTAAGTGATGGAATGAATACTATTAGAATAGTAGTAACAGCAGAAGATGGTGAAACAAAATCTGAAGTAACTGTAAAGGTATATAGAAAGATAGACATTAAAAACTTAAATGTTGATGATCCTATCGATGTGCCAATAGGTGATGTATATAACCTAGAAGTAAAATATGTACCAGAAAATACAGATTACAAAGAATTAAATTATTCTGTAAAAGATACATCAGTACTTACTATTGATGCTAATGGTGTAATAACACCAAAAATAATTGGTACAACAAAAGTAACTGTAACATCTAGAAGACATCCAACATTAACTAAAACTATAACAGTAAATGTAATTCAACCAAAAATCTTATCTGATGTATATTACATAGATAGAGATATAGAATACATATCAGGATTTGAGCCTGCAACAACTATTGAAGATTTTGTTAGTAACTTAAAGAATGATAAAGAATGGATTCATGTATATAATGCAGATAGTGATGAATTAAGTGAAACATCAATTGTAGCTACAAAACAAGTAGTAAAACTTGAAATAAATGGAAAAACTTATGATCAATTAACACTTGTATTAAAAGGTGATGTTGATGGAAATGGTAAAATAGCAGTTGCTGATATCAATAGAATAAGAAATAGCTTACTTAAAAAGATAACATTAGATGATATAGAAAAAACAGCAGCGGATATAGATTGTAATGATAAAGTAGCTGTAGCAGATATAAATAAAGTAAGAAACTATCTACTTAAGAAAATATCAACTATGAATGATGTTATTTTAGAAAAGAAAGCTAATGAAACATAAAAGATGAATAGAAATATTCATCTTTTTGTTGTAAAAAAATGTAAATAAATTGACTTTTTTTGTAGAAAAATTAATATGTGTTATGCTATAATTATTACAGTAGAAGAGTGTATAGAATAGAGGTACTAGTTATGAAGTTCAAAAATATAATATTTAGTATAGCAATATTTATTTTTTCGTTTGTATTATTGCCAGAGATGATTTATGCTAAAAATCACTCATTTGATTTGGAAGCATATTATTGTGATAAGTCAGTTTATAATAGTAGTGATGACGTTACTAATTATGAAAACTGTTTAACTGATTATGCAGAAAATGGCTTAACTAGTTATAAAAAAGAAGATGGAGATCAAATAGATAATGGGTCAATTATGCTATTTATAGTTAATTATCGTTTTGGACCTGCAGCAGAAGTAAATGGATTTAACTTTACTTATTATTATGATGACTCAAAATGGACTCCAGGATTGGATGGAACTGATTTATATATTGATGAAGATATATACGATATAACTGATGGATTATTGAAAAAAGATAGCAATGGTAAAGCTAGTTGGACTTATACATCAAGTGTTGATTTAGATTCAAATAGTTTGAACTTTGTATTAGTTGATAACAATACTGCTGTTTCTTTAAATAAAGACTATGTAGTTGGATATTTCTTTATGAAAGTTAAAGATGGCGTAAATGGAAGATTAAGTATTGATCCAACAACAGACTTCATGGAAGTAGCACTTACTAATCCGGATGCTGATGAAATAACAGACTCATTTGATTATACAGAAGATTTAAAAGGAATTTCATTCACAACTGGTTCATCAACAACAGTATCTACTGATGCAACACTTGATACATTAACAGTAACTAAATCTGGAACTAACTATTTTGCACCAGAATTTGTATCTGGAAGTGAAACTTTAAACTATACAGTATATGTACCTTATTCAGTTGATTCAATTGATTTACAAGCAACACCACATGATAGCGAGGCAACAATTGGAGATGAAAATGGAACGGGACTTGGAGTAAAAAATCTATCTGTTGGTGCGCAAACATATAATATCGTAGTTTATAGTAAAGCAGGTAACTCACTTACTTATGCAGTTACAGTTTATAGATTAAATCATGATGCAACAATAAAAAATTTATCGTTTACAAATAGTGTTGGTTTTCCAGCAACGAATGAAGCACTGCAAAATACTTTTGAGTATGAAACAACAGTACCTTATGCTACAAAAGATACAACACCAAGTGCTGTGCCAAATGATTCGAATGCGTCAATAAAAACTGGACTTAGTAAATGGACAATTAGTAAAGTTGGAGAAAATATCTTTACAATAACAGCCGAAGCTGAAGATTGTGCTTATCCAACAATTCAAAATAATGCGTATGCAAATTGTGGCAAACAAACTTATACATTTAAAATTAATAAAGAAGCACCATCAACAAATACATACTTATCAACTATAACTAAAGCTTATACAGTAAATGGCGTTAAAGAAACTGCTTCACAACTTCCTGGATATGTAAAAACTAAAAAAGATTATGATTTAGGTGAGGTATCATTTGAAACTACAAAAGTAACATTAAATGCAGCAGTAGAAGCAAGTGGTAAAGCAAAAATTAGATCATCAGACTTAGGAGAAAAAACATTAAATGTTGGCCTTAATGAATTTGAAATTAATGTAACAGCAGAAGATGGTACACCAGATAAATATACAATTAAAATTTATAGAAAATCAGCAAATAATTATTTAAAAACTTTAACGGTAACATCAACTCCTGCAGGACATGGATCACTTAATACAACTCTTGTTAAAACAACGAATACAGGATATAGATTTAACTATGATGAAATAGCAACTAAATATACTGTATATGCAGAAGTAGAAGACACTGATAAAGCTTCTGTTTCAATTTTTAATACTAATGGAACTGTTGGTAGTGCTAGTAAATTAAATAATAATACCTATACATTTGATATAACAAATCCTCAAGTACTAATAACAGTAACAGCAGAAGATGGAAAAATTAATACATATACATTAGATGCAGGACGTACCACATCAGCTGATAGTACTTTAAAATCATTAGATATAACAAGTGGTAGTGGAGATACTTATACTGAATATACATTAACTCCAGAATTCCCAGATCCAACTACAAGAAACTATGCTTTGACAGTTGAAAGTGATGTTTCAGAGGTATCAATTAATGCTATACCAACTTCTGTATTTGCATCAATTAAAGAGATAAAAGGAAATTATGAAAACTTATCATTTGATAATGTTAATAAAATAGAAGTAGTTGTTGAAGCTGAAGACCATTCAACATCTTCATATACTATTGATATTACAAGAAAAAAATATGCTATTAATACTTTAAAAGAGTTAAATGTAACATTAAATGGCGAAACATATAATTTAACAGAAGATTTAGATCCAGATAAACTAAACTATGAACTAGCAGCTCAAATTCCTTATTCAATTGATGGAACTAAAGTTACAAGTGTACAAGTAAATGCAACACCTACTGATGAAACATATGCAACAGTAACTGGAACAGGCTCTAGAACAATTCATACAGGCAGTCAGGTTTTAGATATAGTAGTTAAAGCTCATGATCAAACACCAAGAACTTATAAATTAACAGTAGTACAAAAGAAAAATACAGATAATTCAATAAAAAACTTTACAATAAGAGGAATTGCACCAACATTAAAAGAAGAAACAGCAGATGTTAGTACATATGAAATGGAAGTAGATAACTCTATTACTGAAGTAAAGCCAACTGACGTAGTATTTACTCTTCCTGATGGAGCAACTAAGAGTGTTAATCAAACACTTGAATTAAAAACTAAACAAGATAATATTTATACATTTACAGTAACTAGTGAAAATGGAGATGTACATGAATATGATGTAAATATTAAACGTACAAGTAATGCAAGTAACAATATTTCACTTGTAACACTAACAATTGGAACAGATTCATCAAGAACATGTGTTATGAGTGCAGATAATAGTTGTGTTATCGAAGTACCAGTTGATACAACATCATTCAAATTAAGTGCAACAATTGCTGATACAGCAACAATCTCACCAGCAAATGGAACTGAATATGATTTACCAGCAAGTACTTCATCTAAAACAGTACCATTAACAGTAACAGCAGAAAATGGTGAAATTAAGGAGTATACTGTTAATGTACAACGTGCAAAATCATCAAATAATGATTTGAGTGCATTAACAATAAATGGTAAAACAATAGCAGAATTAACTGACAATAATAAAACATTTAATGCAACAACAACAAGTTATGATATAACTTTAGAAGGAACAATTTCTAAAGCAATAGTTAATGCAACAGTAGCGGATACTGATAAAGCAAAATTAGATATAGTAAATGCTACAAACTCATTTAATGAAGATAACTTAGAATATACTATAAATAATAAAGAAAAAGAATTCGATTTAACTCAAGACAAAGTAAATGTTATAAGAGTATATGTTAAAGCTGAAAATGGACAACAAAAATACTATACATTAAATATAACAAGAGCACTTAGAACAAATGCCTTACTTTCTGATTTAACTTATAATGGAGTAACAATTACAGGTTTTGAACCAACTAAATATGAATATACACTACCAGATGTAATTTATAATATTCCTACAGTAACAATTGGTGCGACAACTCAAGATGCAGCTGCAACTAAAGGTGGAGATGGAGTACTATCAATTAATACTGGTGATAATACAATAACAGTAACAGTAACAGCGCAAGATAAAAAAACTACTCAAGACTATATAATTCATATCAAACGTGCTAAAAATAGTGATACAGGAATTAAAGGGATGACACTTGCTGGAGTTCAAGCAAAGAAAAATAATGAAACAGGAAATTATGAAGTAACAGTACCTAATAGTGTTACTGAAGCAAATCATGATAACTTAGTAGTAACAGTAAATGATCCAAAGGTTGAAACTGATGCAAAGGCAACAGTAACATTTACAGATCAAGCATTATTTACTGAAGACAATCATCCAAATATAATTCCAATAACTGTAAAAGCAGAGGATGGAACTGAAAAAGAATATACATTATTAGTAACTCGTACTAAATCAAATATAGCAACACTTACAAACATCTTAATTAAGGATGTAGATGGAGATGTAATTGGAAGCTTTGGCACTAAACCTTTTGTAGCAGATAAATTTACACCTGATGAAGAAGATGGAATAGTAATGACTTACAATGTTACAGTTCCAGTAGATACTACAGATTTTGTTATTGAAGCAGTAAAAACTGAACCACACGAAACAATAGTTGGCGATGGAAGATATACACTTGATACAACTGCAAATGATTCAGTAACTACAAAAACAGTAACAGTAACAAGTGAAG
Organism: Bacillota bacterium; assembly: GCA_015059485.1. Lineage (GTDB taxonomy): Bacteria > Bacillota_I > Bacilli_A > RF39 > UBA660 > RUG14121. The sequence continues at coordinate 6,826 of SVAH01000004.1, read as the reverse complement.
ATACAAAAGTAGTTCATAATTATGTACTTAATATAACTCGTAATAAATCATCAGATAATTTCTTAAAATCTATTACTGTAACTAGTGAAGATGGAAATACTACATATGCTTTAAGCCCTGAATTTACGCAAAGTGGTACAAGCTATACCGTAAATGTAAATGGTGACGTTGAAAAAGTAGTATTAAATGCTGAAAAAAATGATAATAGAGCTTCAATTGATGATGAAGAAAACATTCTAACAACTCATGATTTACAAGTTGGTGATAACAAATTTGATATCACAGTAAGAAGTGAATCAGGATCACCAAATACATATAAAATTAATATAATAAGAGCATTAAAACCTTATAATAGTTTAGGGAAAATAATTGTTAATAATGATACTATTTTGGATAAAGAAAATGATGTAAATAAATTTAATGATGAAAATAAATATACACTTACAGAAGTACCTTATAAAACTACAAAAATTGGTTATACATTAGAAGCAGAAGATAGTGATGCAACTGTTGAGGTTAAAGTTAAAAATGAAGCAGGAGTTGTAACAACAGTAACAGGAAATGAAATATTACTATCAACTGGTATAAATGAAATAACTGTTACAGTAACTGCACAAAATAGTATGAAGAAAATTTATACAGTATTTATAACTCGTATTAAAAATAATGATGCAACATTAAAAACAATAACAGTTAAAAATATTAAAGGAACTCAATCAGAGGTAATAACAGTAACAGAAGATACTGATACATATTATGTAACAGTGGATGAAAAGAAAGAAAAATTATATTCACTTGAAGTATTATATGCAAAATCAGATGCAAAAGCAGAAGTAACTTTAGATTCAGATTTAGATTTAGTTACAAGTAATGCTGGAGTATTCCCTAATGAATTTAATATTCATGTAGTAGCGGAAGATGGAGAAGCATATCATGATTATAAATTATTAGTAAGAAGGCCAAAATCATCAGATACAAGAATTAAAGAAATTGAATTATCTGGTGCAACAAATGAGTCAACATTTAAAGATAATATTTATACATACACATTAGATATTCCATATAATAGTGATACATTTACAATTAGAGGAGTACCTTATGTATCAACTACAACAGTTGAAGGAAACTTTACTTATACATACTATATTGATGATGAAAAGAATCCTCATCTATCATATATAGACAATGGAGAAACAAAAGTAATAGATGGTAATAAAGTAACATTAAAAGCAATAGCAGAGAATGGTGATGAACAAGATTATGTATTTACTATTAAATCAGCTAAAACTGATGATACAGTAATTACTAATTTACAAGTAATTGATCAACCATTCACTGCAACATTTACTCAAAATATTACAGATTATACATTAAAAAATGAATTAGATGTTTCAATTGATGCCTTAAAAGTTGTGGCAACAACTAGAAATGCAAGTGCTACTTATGTATGTATACTAGATGGTGTAACTTATGATTGTCAAAATAATAATTTACCAATTCCAGCAGTAGCAGGAACTAAGACAATTACAGTAGTTATAACTAGTGCATCAGGAACAAAGACAAAAGAATATTATATTAATTATACAAAAGTATATTCTTCAGATGCTACATTATCACAATTACAAATGGTGCAACCAAATATTGATTTAGGATTTAATAGTACTACACCATCATATTCAGTAAATGTTAATAATGAAGTAGTAAGTGCTAAATTCCAATTTGATACAAATGATCCAAATGCAACTGTATATATAAATGATGAAGAATTAGTACCATCAGAAGGAATATATGAATATACATTATCTAACTTAGCTGAAGGAGAAAATACATTAACAATTAAAGTTAAAGCACAAGATCAGAATGCTGAAGAAACTTATACAGTAGTTGTTAATAGAGCAGAAAAAGAAGCATCAAATGATGCATACTTAGATAGTTTAGAAGTTGAAGGTTATCCATTTACAGAAGAATTTGAAATGGAAAAATATGTATATGATCTTGGAGAAATACCATATAAAGTAAATAGTTTAAATGTAATAGCTCATGCAAATTATACAAAATCTAAAATATCTTATAATTTAGATGGTAAAAATGCACAAGACAATGGAACATTATCTATTCCTGTTGAAGATGGCGAACATATAATATATGTTAATGTAGTGGCTGAAAATGGAACTGATACAAACTCTTATAGAATTAAATATACAAAAGAAGCTTCAAAAAATAATTTATTAAAAGATGTTTCTTTAGATAATGCAACACTTGAATTTGATCCTGACACTAATACATATAATGTGGAAGTAGATACAGATACTAAAACAATGATTGCAACGATACAAGTTGATGATCCACGAAGTACTGTACAAATTGGTGCAACAACATATACAGCACCAAACGATTCAGCAATAGTTTATAATATGCCAACACTTTCTCCTGGTGATAATAAATTGCAAATAATTGTTATTCCAGAAAGTAGTGTACCAGCAAATATTTATGAAATTAACATTAAACGTCAAAAAGATGAACTTATAACAAGTTTTGAATTTGGACATGTAATAGAAGATGGATATATTAAAACTGGTATTCTTGGAGAAAGCGGACTTGATATGAAAAATGAACTTGATAATAAAAATGAACATTTACAAATAATGAATGCTGATGAAACAAGAGAAATAAGTGATAGTGAACAAGTAGCAACAGGTTATATTGTAAAATTAATGGTTGACAATATAGAACAAGATAGAAAAACGATTGTTGTTAAAGGTGATGTAAATGGTGATGGAAACATTACACTTATAGATGCCGTTGGAACAATTAATCACTATGTAGGGGTACAAAATAACGATACAACTAAGAGAAGACTAGTTGGAGAATACTTTGTAGCAGCAGATACTAATACTAATGGTGGAGTATCATTGATAGATGCTGTTGGTATTATAAATCATTATACAAATAAGACAAAATTGTCTTACAAGAGGTAGGAGGTAAAATATGAAAAATAAGCTAAAATATTTATTAATAACATTATTACTTTTAACGGTACCTAATTATACATATGCTGCAGTAGGAACTATTAGTATCCCAGGAGCAACAATGAATGTAGGAGAAACTAGAGATTTAACAGTCTCTGTTTCTTCAAATGTTGCATCTGCAGATGGAACAATTACATCAAATGATGCATCATGTGTAGAAGTATTAAGTGTAACATCTAACTATGGTAGTGGAAACTATTTTATGAATATTGATTTAAATGGTAATCCAATATCAACAGTAGCAACAGTTAAAATAAAAGGATTAAAAAATTGTAGTACAACACTTAAAATAACTAATGCAAGTGTAGGTTCTACGAATGGTTCTGATGAAGATAGAAATCAATCATTTACATCTGGGACAATAGTAGTTGGAAATACTACTCCAACACCAACACCTACTGATAAATCAAAAGATAATACATTAAAAGACTTGACTGTTTCAAAAGGAACATTATCTCCTAAGTTTTCATCAGGAACTACAAGTTATACATTAGACTTAGATGAAAGCATTTCGCAGATTAATGTTAGTGCAACACCAAATGATTCAAAAGCAAAAGTTTCAGGAACAGGAACTAAGACACTGACAGATGGAAAAAATACAGTTAAAGTAACAGTAACAGCAGAAGATGGTAGTACTAAAGATTATACAATTACAGTAAATAGAGGAAAAGGTGGAGAAACAGGAAATCCAGAGGATCCAACACCTACAGAGCCAACAGAAGGAGAACCTAAGAAATTAGCTGATGCAACATTAAAAACATTAAGTGTATCAGGATATACTTTAAGTCCTAAATTTTCCCCAAAAACTACAAGTTATGCAATAACAGTTAATAATAATATAACTGGACTTGATGTAACAGCACTTCCAAATGATGAAAATGCTAAGGTAGAAATATCTGGAAATAAAAATTGGCAAGTTGGAGTAAATAATATAAAAATTAAAGTTACAGCAGTTGATGGGACAGTTAATACATATGTAGTTGCGGTAACTCGTAAAGATAAAGATGGTAAAGATACAACTACTAAGAAGTCATCAGATAATAATTTAACTAGTTTAATTGTTGCAAATGGTGAATTATCACCTAAGTTTAACAAGAATACTACTAGTTATTCAGTAACAATACCAAACGAAGTAGATAAACTTGATTTATCTTATGTAACAAGTGATTCAAAAGCTAAAGTAACAGTAAGCGGTAATGGAAACTTTAAAGTTGGAGAGAATAATGTTGTAACAGTAACAGTAACAGCAGAAGATGGTTCACAAAAGTTATATATTATTAATGTTAATAAAAGTGATAAAGAATCAAATAATAAATTAACTGATATCATAATAGATGGTTATGATTTAGATCCTAAGTTTGATCCAAAAGTATATGAATATGATGTTAATGTTAATCCAAAAGATACATCATTAAAAATTAAACCTTTAAGTAGCAATCCAAATGCTAAAGTAGAAATTGAAGGTAATAAAAATTTAAAAGATGGTAATAATGTAATACTTGTTAAAGTAACAGATGAAAATGGATTTGTTCAATATTATAAAATTAATGCTTATAAGAAACCAACAACTTTCTCAATTTTTGGATTAAAAATACCTAAATGGTTGGGATACTTATTATTAGGATTATTATTTTTATTAATTTTCTTCTTAATATTCTTACTTATAAAGAGAAGAAAGAAAAAAGATCCAATAATAGTAAATCAACAACCAGTGCAACCAGCACCAACAATTGAATTTAAACCAGAATTTAACTTTGGATCTAAAAATGAAGATAATGATACAGTATCAGGTGGAGTTTTATCACAAGGTTCTGGTGGAATTACTTCAAAAGAAGAAGCTAGACAAGCTATATCTGAGCCACCAAGAAGAGAAAGACTAGAAACTCGTGGTTATGTAGATGAATCTACAATACCATATGATCCTTATGATGAAATAGTTACTAAGGATGAAATAATAGATGCTATAAAAGAAAAAGATCCAGAAAAATTAAAAATTCTATATGAACAAGAAATGTTAAATAGAAAAAAAGAAAAATTAAAAGCTAAAGAAGAAGCAAATGAAGTTGAATATGAAGAAGTAAGAAGAGAAAGGAATATTGATGATGATGAATACTAAAATTAAATTATTCCTTTTCTCTCTCCTTCTTTTTGCTTTTACTCTTAAAGTAAATGCGGCTGTTGGCTCAATCAATATTCCAGGAGCAACAATAAATGTTGGCGATACTAAGCAATTAACTGTAACAGTGTCTGGAGGATTAATGGCAGCAGATGGAACAATAAGTTCAAATGATTCTTCTTGTGTGCAGATAGTAAGTGGTGGAGGATACTTTATAAAAGTTGATTATGAAGGTAATCCAATTTCAGTTGTAGCAAATGTTACAATAAAAGGATTAAAAGGATGTAGTACAACATTGCAAGTATCAAATGCAAGCGTAAGTTCATTGGATGGAGTACATGAAGATAGAGGTGTATCATTTACATCTGGAACTATTACAGTAAAAGAAAAAGAACCAGAACAAGCGTCAAGTCCATCACAGTCAAATAATACTCAAAATAATTCAAATAATACTAGTAGCTCAAGTAGTCAAAGCAGTTCATCTAGTTCCTCAAACTCTTCTAATACAACTAGTACAAATGCTGCTACTAATGCATCAAGTATTGTAAAGAAAAACGGAAGTAGTAATAATTCACTTTCAAGTTTGAGTGTTACAAATTATAATTTAGATAAAAAATTTAATACAAATACTACAAGTTATAGTATTAGTGTAGCATCAGATGTTAAAAGTATTAATGTTAATGCAAAAGCATCTGATTCAAAAGCTAAGGTTACAATATATGGAACTAATTCTTTAAAAGCTGGTAAAAATACTGTTAGTGTTGTTGTAGTTGCGGAAAATGGAGATAAAAAGACATACACTATAACAGTTAACAAAGAAAAAGGTTCAAATGATACTGAAGAAGTAGTAGAAGAACCTCAAACTGAAGAAGAACAACAAGAGTTAGTAGAAAAATCTGATGATAATAGTTTAAATAATATTAAACCAAGTATTGGTATATTGTCTCCAGCATTTGATAAAAATAAAACTAAATATGTTATTTATTTACCCTTTGAAGTTGAAGAAATATCATTTGAAACTGAATTAAGTGATCCAAATGCAACTGTTGAAGTAACGTCAGTAGAAAAATTAAAAGTTGGAGATAATAAATATACATTTAAAGTAACAGCACAAAATGGGAGTGAAAAACAATATTTTGTAACTGTAAAAAGAGGTATTGATCCAGAGGTAATGGACAATAAAAATAGTTTTTTAAAAGCATTAAATTTAACTAGTGGGAAGTTAACCAAAAAATTCGACAAAAATATTTATGAATATTACTATAAAGGTAAAAATATAAAAATTAAAGCACTTGCAGAAGATGAAAATGCAAATGTAGATGTAATAAAAAATGGTGATGTTTATTATGTAAAGGTAACATCTCCATCAGGAGAAACTAGTATCTACACATTAAGACCTTATAAATTCTATAACACTCTAGGTTTTAAAATAGGCGTAGGATCTGGTGGTTTTGTAGCGGGATTTGTTACTAAAACTTTACTTAGAAGATATTTTTTAAAAAGAAAAGCTAAAAAAGTATCATCAAAAAAATAATAAAGAAGCTGAAATTTAGTTTCTTTTTTTTACGGTTAAAACGTTTTTTTATACCTTTAAAAATATATACTTGACAAGTACACCTGGGGGGGGGGTAAAATAGACTTAAGAATAGAGGAATGTATATGAAGATATTAAAAAGTAGAA
>SVAH01000023.1 GCA_015059485.1 Bacillota bacterium | reverse complement strand
ACTAAGTCTATCTCGTAACTTAATTATAATACAATTTTATAAAAAAGAAAAGACTGTTTTTATTTGTCAACAGTCTGTAAACTTATAATTATAATAATTATAAGTTTTTTATATAAAAAAATGTCTTTGCCTAATTCATTAAAAGTAATTGGATTTAATATAAACTACAATTTGTAAAAAGTGATTTTTTATACTTTATGTTTAAAATTATATGTGATATAATGAAAACACAATAGGTGATGGTATGAAAAATAGAAAGACAATGATTGTGTTAATAACAATAATACTACTTTTAGTTATGGTAATCGCTGGATCATCATATGCAAGATGGAGTGTAACAAAAGTGCAAAAAAGCTCTAATAATATATCAAGTTCATGTTTTGAACTTCAATTTAATGATGAAAATTCAACATCAATAAATTTAACTAATACATACCCTATGCCAGAGGAAGACGCAATGAAACAAACACCATATGAGTTTACAATAACAAATACGTGTTCAACAGATATGTTTTATAATATAACATTAAACACAACAGGAACAACAGACTTAGATAATGTATTAGATTATAAACTAATAGATGAAAATAACAATGTAATAGGTCCTAAAATAATAGGAAGTTTAAGAACATATGATAGTTATAATAATACAACATATGAAGGATATAGCATATTAAATTCATATATACTTACAAGTGGACACTTAACTAAAGCGACAATGAATAATGATAATACAGCAGTAGTAACACCAGGAGAAAGCAAAACATATAGATTGTATATATGGATGGATGAAAATGTTACAGATACAAGTACAATGAATAAAAGTTTTAATGGAAAGATAATAGTAACATCATCGACAAGTGATACTTCACTTGATACAGAAGGTATGATAGTAACATTTGATCCAAATGGAGGTACTGTTGATACACAAAGTAAAACAGTAATGTATGGAAATAATTATGGAGACCTACCAACACCAACAAGAGAAGGATATACATTTAAGGGTTGGAATGGTAAGAATTTGTTTGATTATGAAGATATATTAAAGAATAATTCTGATACAGTAACACAATTAGAATTGAATGGAAAACAAACTATTTCATGGGTAAATTCCCGAAAAGCAGAAGAAAATTTGAACTTTCTTCATAATCCTCTAAAAGATAATACTCAATATACATTGTCAGGAAAAGTGGCAAGCGATGTACTAAATAAAGCTTGGATATCAATTGCATATGATGACGGATCGTTCAATCACTCTCAAAATGGAAGGTTAGATGATTACATTCTGCAGATTAATTCTTTTTATGATATAAGTTACACTACTAAAGCAAATGCAACTGTAATACTAATCGGAGGAATTTGGCATAATAGTGAAAGAATGTATATAGATATAAATTCTTTTCAAATAGAAGAAGGTACAGAGGCAACAGAATATGAACCATATTATGTAACAAGTAATACAAAGGTAGTAAGACATGAAAATCATACTTTAAAAGCAATATGGGAAGAAAATTAAAAAAATTACAAATTATAATCTTTGTAATTTTTTATTTTGCATATCGTTTTCAATAAATGAAATATTTTCTAAAATAGACATATCTTTTGGTGTTTCATATATTTTTATTATTTCTTCATCACTTAATCTTTTTCCAAATAATAATTTATTTGCTAAAGAATAATTTTTTAAAGAGTTTACATTTTCTCTTTCTTTATGTGATATAGCAGTAATCAGTCTGCTTATAATAGTGTTACTATTTCTAATATACGCTCTATCAATTATATTTTCGTTTGCTTTTTTATAATGCCTAGCTGTATCACCGCTGTAATAGTTTTCTATTCTACTTTTAGTTTTTTCATATTTTCTTAAGCTAAAATAAATAGAATCAGGATTATTTCTAGATAAAATAGTACGCTCAAGTAGTGAATATGTTTTATTTTTTTCATCTGCAATATAAGAAAGAATTTTAGAGTTAGATTCGACTAAATAATTGTTGTATAATTCTGAATCAACTCCATATTTTATAGATTTAAATAAAACTTTAAGTGTATAAAAGTCACTTTTTACTTCATTAATGTGATTAGAAAGTGGTGTATCAAAATAATCTGGTAACATGTATTCATTAGCTAAACAAACATATACTTCCGGATCAGTTTGATAAAGAACACTATCTTCAAGTAATCTTTCAGTATCTAAAACAGCTATAGCATTATTCATTTCTTTTATTAAATTTAAATTATATTTAACTCTATCTTCTAAAATATGAATATCATATAATACATTATTAGAAATATCTACAGTAAGTGTTCTTGATTTTCTATCATAAGAAGTAATACTACCATTATCAATAGTATCAAATTTAATATTATATTGTTTTAATGTTAAATTAGTATTAACCATCATATTAAAGTATTTTTTTAAATCGTCTTCTTTGATTACTCCATTTGCTATTTTTTCATATAACCATTGCATTTTTTCTATCCCCTCCAAAAAACATTGAGTATGATAACATAAAATAGTAAAAAATGCAAATATTTGATATACTATTTATAGGTGATTCTAATAATGTATGCAGATGTTTTAGTAGAAATTAAATCAAAAAATATAAGTGGAACATTTACTTATAAAGTTAAAAATGAATTTGTAGATAAATGTAAAATAGGTATAAGAGTAAAAGTACCATTTGGAAAGCAAAATATTGAAGGATTTGTTTTGGCTATTAAAAATCAGTTTGATGCAAATTATGATATTAAAGAAATAGAGGAAATAATAGATGATAATCCTGTATTAAATGAAGAACTTTTGAGTATTGGTAAATATATATCTGAAACTACTTTATGTAGTTTAATAAGTAGTTATGAAGCAATGCTACCAGTAGCACTAAAAGCTAAACATAATACTTTTATAGGAATGAAAACTGTTAAGTACTTGGTTTTAAATATGAGTTATGAAGAGGCTATTAAGCTTTGTAAAAATAATGGCCAAAAAGAAATAATTGAAAGTATAAAACAAGTAGATAAATTAATTAAAAGTGATGCAAATAATATTTCTATTTCATCAGTTAATACATTAATAAGAAATAATATAATTAAAGAAATAGAAGAAGAAACTTATAGATTAAATAAAGAAATAGAAAAGTCTAATAAAAAGAATGAAATGACTGAAGAACAAAAAAAATGTTATGATGATATTGTATCTAAAAAAGATGAATATAGTACATTTTTAATTCATGGAGTAACTGGTAGTGGTAAAACTGAAATATATATGAATGTTATTGAAACTATAATAAACGATAAAAAAGAAGCAATAATGTTAGTTCCAGAAATAAGTTTAACACCACAGTTTGTTAATAAATTTATTAAAAGATTTGGCAAAAAAGTTGCAATTTTGCATAGTGGTTTATCAGCTGGTGAAAAGTATGATGAGTGGAGAAAGATTGAAAGAAAAGAAGTATCAATAGTAATAGGTACTCGTAGTGCCATTTTTGCACCATTTAACAATATTGGAATAATTATTATAGATGAAGAACATTCATCTACATATAAACAAGACAATGTACCAAGATATAATGCTAAGGATATTGCAAGTTATAGAACAAAATATCATAGATGTCCTTTAATACTTGGGTCTGCAACCCCAGATTTTACAGATCTTGCTAAAGCTAAAAAAGGTATATTTACATTATTAGAATTAAAAAATAGAGTTGGAAATGCAACTCTACCAGTATGTCATATAGTAGATATGGCTTTGGAAATGAGAAAAAGAAACCCAATTATATCAGAATTATTAAAAGAAAAAATAAATGATAGGTTAAGAAAAAAGGAACAAATAATACTTCTTTTAAATAGAAGAGGCCACTCAACAACAGTTAGTTGTCGTGAATGTGGATACACATTTAAATGTCCAAACTGTGATATTACACTTACATATCATAAATCATCTAATATGCTTAGATGTCATTACTGTGGCTATGCCACTTATAAATTAAATGAATGCCCTAATTGTCATAATGATGATTTAACATTTATGGGACTTGGTACTGAAAAACTTGAAAAAGAAATAATAAATATGTTTGAAAATGTAAGAGTAGTTAGAATGGATACTGATACAACATCTAAAAAAGGTGCTCATGAAAAAATAATAAAAGATTTTTCTGAATATAAATATGATATATTACTTGGTACTCAAATGATATCTAAAGGACTAGATTTTCCAAAAGTATCATTAGTTGGAATTATAAATGCAGATACAACACTTAACTTACCTGATTATAAAGCATCAGAAGAAACATTTGAACTTTTATACCAAACATCAGGAAGAGCTGGAAGAAGTAATATTAAAGGAGAAGTAATAATTCAAACGTTTAATCCAGATAATTATACATTAAAATGCGTTTTAAATAATGACTTTGAATCATTTTATAGATATGAAATGGATATAAGAAAAAAATTAAAATATCCTCCATATTATTATATTACTTCAATAAAGGTAGCATCTAAATATTATGAAGACGCATCTAAAGAAGCTACTAAAGTAGCAAATTATCTAAAAAATAATATATCTAAAGAAAGTATAGTTTTAGGACCATCAACTGCATCAGTATTTAAATTTAATAACATATATAGATTTCAAATATTAATAAAATATAGATTTGATGATAAATTAATAAATTCTTTAAAAGATTTACAAAGCATTTTTAATAGTAATCCTCGTGTTAATTTAGAAATAGATATGAGTCCTTCAAGAATATAAAAAATGTCGAAAAAGTTCTAGTTTTTTCTAGTTTTGTCGAAAGCCTTGAAAACAAAAAAAGACACATTATAATAACTAAATTGAAAAGCAAAGTATGGGGTTTTGGTTAATCATCTCTTAAATTTTAAAAAAACTTTGCTTTTCATTATTTTTTTCTATTAAAAAAGTAGTTAAATATGATAAACTATTAATAGTGAGTTAACATATAAGGAAGTGAGCTACATGAATGACGAATTAAAAAGATTTTTTAAAAGTATTAAATTTGATGATGAAAATAATGTGTTTTCTAAAGCAAGCGTATTAAAAGTAATACTTAGAAAACAAGAAAAATTATTTGAAGTAAATCTTTTAAATGACAAAGTATTACCATATGATGATGTTCTAAAATTATTTGAATGTGCTAAAAATGGTATAAATGGAGATAAAAAATGTGTTATAAAAATGCACTATAATGATGTAACATTGGATGATGTTAATAATTATATCAAAATCTTTATTAAAGAATATATAGATAAAAGACCATCCTTAGTTAGTTTGCTTGATTCAAATATAACAATTGATGATGAAATAATAACAGTTGAAGTAAATACTAAGAATGAAGAAGATTTAATATTGAGAGATAATAAATGGTTTACTAAAAGATTAGATGCTTTTGGCTTAGGAAATTTTAGTATTACAACATTATTTAATGAAGAGAACCATGACTCTATTTTAAAAGAAATAAAACAAGAACAAGAAAGTGTAGAAGTAAAAGCTAAAGAAAAAATAGAAGAAAATAGTAATTATATAATTGGAAAACATATTGAAGGAGAAGTAACATCTATTTCAAATATAATTGGTGATATGAAAAATATTATAGTGGAAGCATATGTATTTGGAAAAGAATCTAAAGAGTTTGAAAAGACTAATTTAATTACTATTAAAATAAGTGACAAAACTAATAGTATTATGGCTAAAGTTTTTGAAAGAGATAAAGATATTTTTCGTAAACTTGATAAAAGTATTAAAGAGGGTGCTTGGTATCGTATACATGGTAAAGTAGAATTTGATAATTTTAGTAAAGACCTAGTAATTACCATGAGAAATATGGAAGCTATTGATTCTAAGGATGAAGTAATTAAAGATGAAGCAGAAAATAAAAGAATTGAATTTCATGCTCATACGATGATGAGTGCAATGGATGGAGTAATCGAAGCAAAAGATTTAATTAAATATGCAGCAAAACTTGGACATAAGGCAATTGGAGTAGTAGATCATAACTGTTGTCAAGCGTTTCCAGATCTTTATCATGCAGTATGTGATTTAAATAAAGGAAAAGAAGAAGCAGATAAATTTAAATGTTTATATGGTGCTGAGATGAACATTGTTAATGATGATGTTGATCTAATTTTTAATAATCGTGAATATAACTTTTTAAATGACACTTTTGTAGTATTTGATACAGAAACAACTGGTTTTTATGCAGGTTATGACCAGATGATTGAAATTGGTGCTGTTAAAATAAAAAATGGAGAAATACTTGATAGATTTGATGAATTAATAGATCCAAAAAGACCAATACCCACTAAAATTACAGAACTTACATTTATCACAGATGAAATGGTTAAAGGAAAAGATAGTGAAGAAAATGTTACTAAACGTTTTTTAGAGTGGGCTGGAGATTTACCAATGGTTGCGCATAATGCAAAATTTGATATTTCATTTATGAAAGCAGCATGTAATAAATATGGTTTTCCTGAATTTAATAGAACTGTTGTAGATACAATGGGAATAGCACGTTATATGCATCCAGAATGGCAAAATCATAAACTTCAAACATTAACTAAAAAATTTGATATTCCATGGGATGAAGATAAACACCATAGAGCTGATTATGATGCTGAGGGGACAGCATATGCTTTTCATAAAATGGCTAAAGCTTTAGATGATCAAAATATAGATACAACAATTAAATTATATGAAAATGTTGATATAGAAAAATTAATTAGATTTTCATATCCATTCCACGCTACTATGATTGCACAAAATAGAGAAGGATTAAAAAACTTATTTAAAATTATATCCATTGCAAATACTAAATATTTATATAAAAATGATCAACCCAAAATACCTAGAAAAGAAGTAGAAAATTTAAGAAAAGATTTGCTTATTGGATCAGCGTGTATAAATAATGAAATATTTGAAAAAGCAATAGGTATGGATGATGAAGAAATAGTTAATATGATGAATTTTTATGATTATATCGAAGTTCAACCAATAAGTTGTTTTGAACATTTGATAGGTCATGAAAGAAAATTTGAAACAGAAAACGATGCTAAAGAATATATTAAAAAGCTTGTAAGAGTTGCAAAAGAAGCTGGTAAACCAGTTATTGCAACAGGCGATGTGCATAATCTAAAAAAAGAAGATAAGATATATAGAGAAATAATAGTGGCCCAAAAATTCAATGGTAAATTACATCCGCTTAACAGAAAAGGAATTGAAGTACCTAATATGTATTTAAAAACTACAGATGAAATGCTTGAAGATTTTGAATTCTTAGGTAAAGAATTAGCCTATGAAATAGTAGTAGAAAATCCAAAAAGAATAGCATCTACAGTTGAAGATATTGAGGTAATTATTGATACACCAAAGCCATTTGCTCCTAAAATTGATAAATCAGTAGAAACTATGACAGATTTAGTTTATACAAAAGCAGATGAGCTATATGGTTCACCACTTCCTTTAAATATAGAACAAAGACTAGCTAAAGAGTTATACGGTGATGCCATAATTGAAGCATGCTTTAAAGAAGAAAATGATGAAGCTAAAGCATATTCATTAGTACATGAAACTATATTAAAAGGTAAAGAAGCGGTTACTTTAAAAGTTAAGGAACATCTTGAAGATGAAGGTACTGATGAAGAATTATTAGCAATAGCGCAGAAAAAACTTGGTGGTATTATTGGTGCTAATTATGATGTTATTTATTTAATTGCTCAAAAACTTGTTAAACATTCAAATGATGAAGGTTTCTTGGTTGGATCACGTGGTTCAGTTGGGTCATCATTTGTAGCTAACATGATGGGTATAACAGAAGTTAATAGTATGCCTGCTCATTATAGATGTACTAAATGTAAAACATCAATATTTAATGATGAAGAAGGAAAACCACTTGGGGCAACTTATTCTTGCGGTTTTGACTTACCTGGTAAGAAATGTCCAAAATGTGGAGAAGAATTGTTTAAAGATGGTCATGATATACCATTTGCAACATTCCTTGGATTTAATGCAGATAAGGTACCAGATATAGACCTTAACTTCTCAGATTTAAACCAAGCAAGTGCTCATGAATATACAAAAGTATTATTTGGAGTAGATAATGTTTATCGTGCTGGAACTATTGGTACAGTAGCTGAAAAAACAGCATTTGGTTATGTAAAAGCATATTGTGAAGCTAAAGGCATAATGATGAGAAATATAGAAACAGAAAGACTTGCTAAAGGATGCACTGGATGTAAACGTACCACTGGGCAACATCCAGGTGGTATAGTAGTTATTCCTGGATACATGGAAGTATTTGATTTTACGCCATTCCAATTCCCAGCAGAAGATCCAGACAGTGCATGGAGAACAACACATTTTGATTACCATGCCATTGATGCAGATGTATTAAAGCTAGATATATTAGGTCATACAGATCCAACACAATTACGTATGATTCAAGATATAACAGGTGATGACATAACAGCAGTACCACTTGATGATAAAGATACTATGTCAATATTTACATCTCCAAAAGTACTAGGAGTATCAGCTGATCAAATAATGTGTGAAACTGGAACGCTTGGAGTACCAGAGTTTGGAACACCATTTACAATCCAACTTGTAAAAGATGCAAAACCTACAACATTTGCAGAACTCGTTAAAATATCAGGACTTGCTCATGGTACTGATGTTTGGCTTGGAAATGCTCAAGACTTGATTTTAAAGAATATTTGCCCATTCAAAGATGTTATTGGTTGTCGTGACGATATTATGGTAGAACTTATGAATAGAGGAGTACCTGCTATAAAAGCATTTAAAATTATGGAATTTGTTCGTAAAGGAAAAGCTGGAAAAGATCCAGCACAATGGTCAGAATATGCAGAGTTATTAAAAGAATACAATGTACCAGATTGGTATATTGAATCATGTAAAAAGATTAAATACATGTTCCCAAAAGCACATGCTGCAGCATATGTTACATCAGCATTTAGAATTGCTTGGTATAAAGTTCATAAACCACTTGTGTACTATACAACATATTTCTCAACTAGATTTGATGATTTTGATATAGATTCTATGATAAAAGGTTACGACGCAATTAAAGCTAAAATGTTAGAAATTCAAGCAAAGGGTTATGAAGCAACAAATAAAGAGACATCAGTACTTGAATGTTTAAAATTAGCTTTAGAGGCATCAGCAAGAGGAATAAAATTTAAAACTATTGATATTGAAAAAAGTGACGGAAGTAATTTTGTTATGGATGAATCAGATAATGCACTTATAATGCCATTTAGAGCGCTAGATGGACTGGGAGATGCAGTTGCTAACAAAATAATTGAAGAAAGAAAGCAAAAACCATTTTATAGTGTAGAGGACTTCCAAAATAGAGGAAAAGTTAATCAAACAACTATTGAAAGATTAAGAGGTCTTGGAATATTTGATGGTATGCCTGAAAGTAGTCAATTAAGTTTGTTCTAAAAAAATTAGACAATTATTAATTAATGTGCTATAATTCGTTTATAAATTGTTGATGGAAGAATAGTAATTATAAAAAGTTTTATAGAGAGCTTATGGTTGGTGGAAATAAGTAAAAGGATTATAATGAACCTACTTTCTAGAGGGTTTAATAAACCACGTTTAGCTTACGTTACAAGCAAATTAAGTAATATAAAGGATGGTACCGCAGAAGTTGCTCCTTAGTGGGTAATTTATGCGGTTTTTATTTTAAGAAAGGAATGATATTTATGAAAAATGAAAGCATAACATCAAGAGATGTAGATTTTGCAAAATGGTATACAGATGTAGTAAGAGCGGCTAAACTTGCTGATTATACTTCAGTAAAAGGATGCATAGCAATAGAACCAAATGGTTATGCTATTTGGGAAAAAATTCAATCAATAATGGATAAGAAATTTAAAGAACTTGGACATGTTAATGTACAAATGCCTTTATTAATTCCAGAAAGTTTATTTAATCAAGAAAAAGAATTAATTGAAGGATTTGCACCAGAACTTGTTTGGGTAACTGAAGTTGGAGACAAAAAGTTTGAAGAAAGATATGCAATTAGATCAACATCCGAAACTGTTTTCTGTGATTATTATAAAAAACATATTAGATCTTATAAAGATTTACCTAAATTATATAATCAGTGGTGTAATGTATTTAGATATGAAAAAGAAACGAGACCATTTTTAAGATCTAGAGAATTCTTATGGCAAGAAGGTCATACAGTTCATGCTACAGCTGAGGAAGCTGAAAAAGAAACAAAACAAATGATGGATGTATATAAATGGTTTAACCATGAAATACTTGCAATTCCATCAATTACAGGTAAAAAAACAGAAAAAGAAAAATTTGCGGGTGCTGAATATACACTAACTAATGAAGATTTAATGTATAATGGAGTATGTTTACAAGATGGAACTTCTCATTACTTTGGACAAAAATTTTCTAAAGCATATGATGTTAAATTTACAAATAAAGATAATAAAGAAGAATATGCTTACTATACAACTTGGGGAAAAACTACTAGAATGATTGCAGCAATTATTATGGTACATGCTGATGATTTTGGATTAGTACTGCCTCCAAGAATTGCACCAAAACAAGTTGTTATTATTCCAATTGGTAAAGATTCTAGTGAAGTAGATGAACTAGTAAATAAATTTAATAAAGAATTAAATGATAATAATATTATAAGTTACATAGATAATTCAGAAAAATCTCCAGGATTTAAATTTGCTGAAGCAGAAGTAAATGGTATACCTGTAAGATTGGAAATTGGAGCAAGAGATTTAACAAATGGAACTGTTACAGTTGCAAGACGTGATACAAGAGAAAAAATAATAATTAAAAAAGAAGAATTAACTGTAGAATATATATCTAATTTACTTGAGACAATTCAAAAAGATATGTATGATAAAGCACTAGAAAGACAAAATAAACTTACATTTACAGCAAAGAATATGGAAGATATGGAAAATATTTTAAATACTCAACCAGGATTTATACATGCTGATTGGTGTGGAGATGTTGAATGTGAAAATAAAATTAAAGAAATAAAGGGATGTAAATCACGTTGTATTCAAGATGAACCACTAATTACTGGAAAATGTGTATGTTGTGGTAGAGAAGCTAAACATCATGTAATATGGGGTATACAATATTAAAAACACTTTTACACAAATTTGACATTTTACTGGCTTTGTGCTACAATATATGTCATATAAAAGAGGGGGATTATAGTGAAAAATTATGGTATTTTGAATTATGATAAAGTTAGTGTTGATAATTTTACATCAGAAAAGGGATTAAAAATAAGAAGAAAATTGAATCCAGTATTAAGAAAAATTTTTAAAATTGCCACAAAAGGTGACATCATAGTAGATAATTATCCAAAATTAGAAGATGGTAAGCCTTATATATTTGTTGCAACACATAATTTTGTTGAAGACACAATATCAACATTAGCTACAATTGATAGAAATGCCTATTTATTATTTGGTACAACTAATCAATTAAAAGTTAATCCTGAAATGTATGCTGCTTGGGCTAATGGTTTTATATATGTAGATAGAAAAGATGAGCAAAATAGAAAAGATGCTTTATTAAAAATGAAAAAAGTGCTAAAAAGCGGATCAAGTGTTCTTATTTTTCCAGAAGGCGGTTTTAACAATACTGAAAATTTATTATGCCAAAGATTATTTGCAAGTCCATATATTTTATCAAAAGCTACTGGTTGTGAAGTGGTGCCAATTGCTCCATATAATGAATTTGGAAAAAAAGAAATTTATATGAATGTAGGAGAGCCTATTAATTTAGGAGCATATGAAGATAAAAATGAATCTCTGACATATTTAAGAGATGAGTTAGCTACATTATTATATGAAAATTTAGAAAATCATGCACCTCATATAAAAAGAAGTGATTTAGGAGATAATCCTAGACTTGATTATATGGAAGAAAGAAAAAATGAATATTTAAAAACAAGATGGACTGAAGATGTTTGGAATGAAGAATTAACGATTTATCGTGACCATGTAGAAAGAGAATTTGATTCTATTGATGAAGATTTGAAAAATGTTCATATTGATAAAAATAATGCATATGTTATGGCACCTGTACTTTCCAGAATACAAACTAAAGAAAAATATGATTTTAAAAGCTATATGCATGAGAATTGGAATAAAAATGTCAGATAATGACATTTTTATTTTTTTATGATATAATTTCTTAGAAAGTAGATGATATATATGTCGTTAGAATATGAGTTACCTTTAATGTCATTAATTTTTTGCATTATAATTTCATTAGTGTACTTTTTTAAAACAAGAGTTAGGTATATTGAAAATAAAGCTTATGAAGTTATTTTAATTTTTTCTGTTTTAAGTTCTTTATTTGACACTATAGTTCATCTTATCAGTTCAACTAGTACATTAGAAGAATTAAATAGTAAATATTATTTTATTGTAGATACATTAAATAAAATTATTTCAAGTTTTTATGTAGGCATATTCTTATGTTTATTATTATATATTATATTAATTTCAAATGAAAAAATTAGAAATAAGCCCAAAAGAATAATTGTTTTTTTCTCTATTATGAATATTTTGTACTTTATAATTACATTATTTACTCATGTTATAATATTTGAAGTTGGTTATGTAAGAAACACAACAGGATTAACTATCGAATTAGCTTATACTATTATTTCGATTTTAATCTTCATTACACTTATTATAAGTATTAAAAGTTTGATGAAAAATAGAACTGATAAAAGATATTATATATCATTTTTTATTACAATATTATTAATTTTTTTAATAATTATATCTGAAGTTGCTAAAGGAATCATAATATACGATTTAGCTATGGCTTTATTATGTTATATTATGTACTTCACAATAGAAAACCCTGATTTAAAAATGGTTGAACAGTTAACTAAAGCAAATATGCAAGCAGAAAAAGCAAATAGAGCCAAAAGTGATTTCTTATCAAGTATGTCACATGAAATAAGGACGCCACT
>SVAH01000022.1 GCA_015059485.1 Bacillota bacterium | reverse complement strand
ACAACCCTTTTATTTTGTATTTGGTGGGGGAAAAAAGTGGGGACGGTTAATGAAATTTTACTAATAATATTAGTAAAGTTTCATTAACCGTCCCTAGTATTCTAGTATTATTGGACTATATTAGCAGGAGATAATGTACTAATATAGAAGAAATATAATATACTTGTATTAATGGGAGGAAATATGAAGAATGAGCAGGGTAAGCAATGCACTAACAATGTTAATTTTGCTAAAAAGTAGAGGAAAAATGAAGATAAAAGAATTAGCTCACGAATTAGAAGTATCAGAAAGAGAAGTTAGAAGATATAAACAGGATTTAGAAATGGCTCAAATATATATAAAAAGTATTCCAGGAAAATATGGAGGATATGTATATGAAAATAAAGATTATTTATTATCTGGGGATTTAAATAAAGAAGAATTTAATATACTTTTAACAGCTGTAGATCAGTTACAACAAATAAATGCTATTTATTGTAAGGATTGTAGATTATTATTTGATAAAATTAATGCACTTAAAAACATGAGTGAGAGGAATAGTAATTTACAATATACTCAATACTTTATTAAGAGTATAAAATCTAAATCAAATTATCCAAAAGATAAAAAGTTGTGGATGGATTTAACCTCTGCAATATTAACTAGAAATAAAATAAATATAAAATATGAAGGATTAAATTCCAAGCTAAGTAATAGAATAATAAGACCCTATGCTATTTTTCAATATAAAGGTGATTTATATTGTGTTGGATATTGTGAACTTAGAAAATCTATAAGACAATTTAAAATATATAGAATACAAGAATATGAGATTTTAAAAGAAAAGTTTAAAAAAGATAAAGAATTTAATATAGAAAAATATATGGAAAATTGTTTTGGAATATATAAGGATGATGAAATTAATTTAGTTTTAAAAATAAAATATCCTATGGCAAAGATAATAAAAGAAAAAATATGGGTTGAAAATCAAAGGATTTTAGAAAAAGGTGATTATATTATATTTAATGCTAAAATGAAGGGAAAAACAGAAATAAAAAGTTGGATATTAAGTATGGGAAGTAGTATAGAAGTAATAAAACCTTTAAATTTTAGACAAGAAATAATAGATGATTTAAACAAAAATTTAAAAAATTACAATTAATTATAATTAGTGCCACTATATGTCCACAATAATATATATAATTGTATTTAGGAGGTGAATTTATGAGACTAAAATGTGAATTTAAAACAGAAAAAATTCCTGTTGCTTATCAGTTCATGTTTGTAAGCTTAATAAAAGAAGCTTTAAAAATTAGCAATGAAGATTATTATCAAAAGTTGTATTTTTATGATGGTGATAAAAAAAATAAAAAATCAAAAAATTTCTGCTTTTCAGTGTATATAAGTGGATTTAAAAAAGAAGCCAATATTTTTAAAGTAGAGGACAAAGTAATATTATATATATCCTCTCCAGATTATGAATTTGCATTTAACTTATATAATGGATTGTTAAAAATGAAAAATTTTAACTATAAAAAAGAATACAAATTAACTAAAAAAAGTATTATCTTAGTTAAAGAAAAAAATATAAATAATACAGAAGTTATTTTTAATGCATTATCACCTATATGTATTAAAGATATTGATAATAAACCATTGGACATAAATGAAATAGAATTTTTAAAAGAATTAAATTATATAACTGATAAAATATTAAAAAACTATAGAGGATATGGATTAAATAAAAAGCTCCAATTTATTCCTCTGAAAATGAAAAAAAGAGTAGTTAAAGAGTATATTAAAAATTTTGAAAATAATACAGGGAAAAAAGATTATTATATAAATGGCTATATGGGAATTTTTAAACTTATTGGAGATATAGAAGATTTAAAAGATATATATAATTTAGGTTTAGGGTTTAAACGCTCTCAAGGATTTGGAATGATTGAAGTTTTAAGTTAGGGAGGTGAAAAAAATAGCTAAGATAAAATTAGAAAAATCAGATTGGCTTTATAATGCAGGAATTGTTGGAATTTGTAATATTTTAAAATACAATGAATGTGATTATGATGATAGTAATATTAACTATGTGGAATTTGAAAGTGAATGTTTAGGAAATTTTGAAGAAAAGTATTTTAATTATTTTATTGGGACTTATGAAAAGTTTACATCTTGGTATAGGTTAATTAGTTTTGAAGATTATATGGACAATTTAGACTTAAATATTATTTCATCTAAGGATCTAAAATATATAAATAAATATATAGAAAACCTAAAAAATAAATTAAAAAGTAATAGTTATAAAAGTGCATATTTAGTTATAAATGATAAGGAATTGGATTTAGTTAAAAAAGAAAAAGAGATAAAAAAAATAAAAATAACTAAAAAACAAAACATAAATGACGTTATGGTTGATATAAAAAAGCAGATAGAGATTATAAAAGAAATTATAGAATATTTAAAAAGAGATGAGATTAAGAGATACATATTAGCTAAAAATATAATATATGATGTAATTCAAAAATTTTGGGAAAAAGTAAGTTTTCTTAATCAAAAGAGTAATAATAAAGATATGTATGAAGAATTTAAAAGATATTTTTTAGATAGTACTAAAACCTATTTAAATAGCGACAAAGAAAAAGCGAAATACTACTGTTTTACTTGCGGAAGAAAGGTATCTAGTTTAAAGGAAACATTTGGACTTGCTTGGATAAATAAAATAGGGGTGGATATGTCTAGAAAATCATCCCACTTTTGGAACATGAATGGAGATGCCTATATATGTCCTATATGTAACTTAGTATATTCTTGTGTTCCAGCAGGATTTACTACATTAAATGGAAGAGGAATTTTTATAAATGAAAACTCTAGCATAAAAAATTTAATAAGAATAAATAAACATTCTTTAGATACTACTACATCTATAGATGAATTAGAAGAAGAGAGTTATTTTAATATAGCAGATAGTATTGGACAAGTATCTATAGATAAAAGTGAAAGGGAAACTGAAAATATTCAAATAATAAAGCTTAATTCAGAAAATGAAAGAAGACCTTATACGTTTAATATAATATCTAAAGAAAAGTTAAACATTATATGCAAACATAGAAATATGTTAAAGTCTATGATTAAAATTCATGCTAAGGTAGGAACTAATGAATATATAAATATTTATAGGGAAGTTTTAGACAGAATATATAAGGGTAAGAATTTATTTGACCTTATAAGTAAACTATCATACTTAAAATTAGATGGAAAATTCAATGGACTTCAGTTTATAGAAATGATGCTTAAAATAAATAATAATTTGTTGGAAAGGGGAGAAGAGATAGGTATGGTAAGTGGTAGTATAAATGATAAAGCTATTTATAGTTTTAAATGTAGAGGAGCAGAGCTTAGAAAAGGATATGAAAATAGAAAAGCTTTAAATAAATTAGGAGGAGTATCTTATAGATTATTAAATTCACTTAAAACTAAAAATGTATCTAGATTTATGGATACCATAATTAATTCATATATGTATTTAAACATGGAAATACCAACTAGTTTTATAAATGTGTTAAATGATAAAAATAAATTTCAAACTATAGGATATGCATTTTTAGTGGGATTACAGGGAGAAGAAAAATTTAAAAAAAGTGGGGAGGAAGTAAATAATGATAAATAAGGGATTAACAGCAAGTTTTATATTTGAAGCAGAAAGTGCTAACTATGGAGAAGGTATAGGAAATGTTACAGCACTTAAAAAGATTTCAAGGGGAGATGGAGAAAGTTATAGTTATATATCAAGACAAGCTCTTAGATACAATATAATTAATCAAATGGAGGAAGATAATACTCCTTTAGCTGTAGATGGTTCAGTAATTCAATTTGCTCCAGAAGCTACTATAAAAGACTTTGCTGAAATAGACCTATTTGGATATATGAAAACTAAAAAACCAGCAAGAACTCGTTCAGCTATAGTAAGATTATCCAATGCAGTAGCTTTAGAAAGTTTTAATGCAGATTTAGATTTTTTAACTAATAAAGGATTATTAGATAGATATAATGCTCAGGGAAAAGAACTAAAAGATGGGGGAAATATTGCCCAAAGTGAAATTCATAAGTCTTATTATGCTTATACTATAACCATGGATTTAGATAAAGTTGGAATAGATGAAAATGAAAAAGATGAAAAAGGAAATATTCTTGAAATACCTAATGAAGAAAAAGCTAAAAGGGTAAATAAATTATTGGATACAATTAAATTTTTATATAGAGATATAAAGGGTAGACGTGAAAATTTATCTCCTATATTTGCTATTGGGGGAGTTTATGATATAAAAAATCCTTTCTTTGAAAATAGATTAAAGGTAAAAGAGAATAAAGTGGTAGTAGATATAATAGAAGATTTATATAATATGGATAATAGAATTAAAGAGAATACTTACATTGGATTAATAAATGGAATATTTGAAAATGACAATGAAATAAAAGAAAAATTAAATTCTATAAATATAGGAGAGTTTTTTGAAAAATTACAGTCTAATGTTAATAAATATTATTTAGAAAATAAGTAGGTGATTTAATGAAGGCAATTAGACTAGAAATTTATCAGAACTTAGTTAACTATAAAAAACCTACAAGCTTTCAATTAAAAGAAACATATCCATTGCCACCATATTCAACGGTAATAGGTATGATACATGCTATATGTGGTTTTGAAGAATATAAAGATATGGATGTAAGTATACAAGGAAATTATCATTCTAAGGTCAATGATTTATATACTAGATATGAGTTTGCAGGGGCCACCTTTGAAAAAGGAAGACATAATATAAAACTTTATGGGGACTCAAAATACTATGGTGCTATTAGAGGGGTATCTACTTGCGAATTATTGGTAGATGTAAACTTATTGATCCATATAAAACCTAAAGATGAAACATTACTTAATTTAATATATGAAAATTTAAAATCACCTAAAGAATATATATCTTTAGGAAGAAGAGAGGATATTGCAGTAATAAAAGATGTTAAATTAGTAGATATAGAGCAATCCGAATTAGAAGAAGATACAAGTTTAAAATATGATGCGTATATTCCAATAAAGTATTTTGATTTAGATGATTTTGTATCTAATGCAACTGTTTATAAACTAAATAAAAGTTATAAAAAAGTGTCTATTAAAAAAGGTACAGAAATTAGGCAGTGGAATAAAGTAGAGGTTATTCATGGAGCTATGAGAAAAAATACAATAACAGAAGATACTGAGATATATAAAGATATTTCTTCAGGGGATTTGGTATTTTTTGCATAATAAAGATAGAGGTTTCTCTATCTTTATTATTTACAATTAAAAGTGAAAGGGGAAAGTAATAATGGGAAATCCTTTTCTTGCAAAAACTAAAAATAGGGAAACAATTATAGAACATACTGATAAATTATATAAAAATTTTTTAGATTTAAAGAGAATTTATCCTAATGTAGAAAATTTAGATTGGTACATTTTAAAATTGGCTTGTTTATATCATGATTTAGGGAAAATGAACATAAAATTTCAAAATAAATTGATAAAAAAATTAAATGCTAAAAGTTTAGAAGAGGGTAGAGATGATATTATAGAAGAACTTAAAGATAATTTTTATGAAATAGATGAAATACCTCATGGATATTTAAGTGCTGCTTTTTTACCTAAACAAGAGTTAAAAGAAAAATATAGTAAAGATGAATTAAGAATTTTATATCAAAGTATATATTATCATCATACTAGAGATAAGCTTGAAAACCATGACAATTTAATGATTATAGTTAAAGAAGAATTAAGTAATTATATAGATGAATTCAATTATGATAAAATACCTAAAATAGAAAAGCTTAATCCATCTTTTATAAAATATGTTAAAAGAAGAATTCCAGACGAAAGGGATTCAAATGAAGTTGCTAAACAATACATAGTTACTAAGGGATTATTAAATAAGATTGATTATTCAGCTAGTGGGGATATTGCTGTAGAAATAGAAAATGAAAATTTATTTAAAAAGACCTATGATTATTTAAAAATTGGAGGTTTTAAACCTAATAAACTTCAAGAATATATGATAACTCATCAGGAGGATAATAATATAATAAGAGCATCTACAGGTATTGGAAAAACTGAAGCAGCATTATTTTGGATAGGAAATAATAAAGGCTTTTTTACACTACCTTTAAAAGTATCTATAAATGCCATTTATGATAGAATTGTGGATAAAATAAAATTTGGAAAAGAAAATACTGCATTGTTACACTCAGAAACTTCTCTAGAGTATTTAAAAAGAAATAATAATGAATTAGATAAGGAATATATAAATAAAACTAAACAATTATCACTTCCGCTAACTGTTTGTACATTAGACCAATTAATAGATTTTATATTCAAATATGAAGGATATGAATTAAAATTAGCAACACTTTCTTATTCTAAGCTTGTAATAGATGAAATCCAAATGTATTCTCCAGAGTTAGTAGCATATTTAATAGTAGCGTTAAAGCAAATAACAGAAATGGGAGGAAAGTTTAGTATAGTAACTGCTACATTACCTCCAGTGTTTACACATTTTATAAAAAATAATATAAAAGATTTAAAAATTCCTAAACCTTTTTATAAAGAGGTAGAAGGGAAGATGCAATTAAGACACAAACTAAATGTTATAAAAGAAGATATAAATGTAGAGCGTTTAAAGAAAAATTATAAAGATAAAAAGATTTTGGTTATAGTAAATACAGTAAAAAAAGCCCAGGAAATATATGATGTGCTGCAAAAAGAATTGGTAGAAAATAATTTAGTAAAAGATGATTATATAAACATGTTACACAGTAGATTTACAAAAGAAGATAGAGGAAAAAAAGAAGACGAAATATTAACTATGGGTAAATTAGAAAATAAACAGTGTGGTATATGGATTACAACTCAAGTAGTTGAAGCAAGCTTAGATATAGATTTTGATTTATTATATACAGAGCTTTCGGATATATCTGGATTATTTCAAAGAATGGGTAGGGTATATAGAAATAGGACTTTAAAAGATAATATTACAAATATTTATGTTTATGTTGGAGCTAATAAATTCACTTCAGGAATTGGAAATAGTGATAAATCCATAATAGATAAAGATATATTTAATTTATCCAAAGAAGCTTTAATTAATTATGTAGGAAGCAGCGATGGAAAAGAAATTAATGAAGTAGACAAGATGAATTTAGTAGAGAATGTCTATTCTGTTGAAAATTTAAGAAATACTGAGTATTATAGCAAGATAAAAAATGTAATAGATAAAATGAGTGATATAAAGGCTTTTGAGTATAATAAAAAGGATATTAATTTAAGAAATATAGAAAATACTAATATAATACCTAAAGAGGTTTATGAGGAAAATAAAGATTTTATACAAGAGAATGCAGATTTAATTAACAATACTAATAAATTAAATAAAAGGATAATAGCTAGAAACAATATAAATAAATTTGTGATTTCTATACCTACATATGAATTTAAACGTGCTAATGAAAATGGGTATATTCATGATTTTGTTGAAATAAGTGAAAAGGTAGAAATACCTGTGATGGCTTATAAATATAGCAATGCAAAAGGACTTGAAAGACCTAAAGAAAATATGAAAGAATTTAATGAACAAAATCAATTTATGTAGAATTTAGGTGATTATATGAAATTTAATTTAGATAATTTTAAAACTCAAGGGGTAAAAATAAATTATTATTATGTGTGTAAAAGAAAATTATGGTTATTTTCAAAGGGAATAACTATGGAGCAGAATAGTGACAGGGTGCTAAGTGGAAAATTAGTACATGAAAATTCTTATAAAAGGAGTAAAAATAAAGAAGTATTAATAGATGATATATTAAGGCTTGATATATTAGAGGATGATTATGTTAAAGAAGTAAAGATAAGTAGTAAGATGCCTATACCAGATAAAATGCAGTTAGTTTATTATTTATTTTACTTAAAAAATATAGGTATATATAAAAAAGGTATGATAAAGTATGTAAAAGAAAAGAGAATTGAAGAAATAGAGCTTACTAAAGATTTAGAAGAAGAAATAAAAAGAACTTTAATAGATATTAAAAATATAGAAAATAGTAATTGTCCCCCTAAATTAATAAGATTACCTTATTGTAGAAAATGTTCATATTATAATTTTTGCTTTGTAAGGGAGGAGGATGATTAATGTTTAAGGATTATTATATATTTAATAATGGAAGAATAAAACGCAAAGATAATACTATATATTTTTTAAATAAAGATGGTAGCAAAAGAGCATTACCTATAGAACAAGTAGATAAAATACATTTATTTGGTGAAGTAGATTTAAATACTAAACTTTTAAATTACATTAGCAGATATGGTGTTATATTTAATTTTTATAATTATTATGGGTATTACTCTGGAAGTTATTATCCAAGGGAGAAGAATGTTTCAGGATTTTTATTAGTAAATCAAGCAATACATTATCATTATTATGACAAAAGATTATATTTAGCAAAATGCTTTATAGAGAGTGCAGCACATATCATATACTTAGAAATTTGAGAAGATATAAAGATAAAACTAGCAATCTTATGGAGAAGATACAAATTGAAAGAGAAAATGTAAAAAAGGCGAATACAATTCAGGTGCTTATGGGTGCAGAAGGAAGAATGAGAAAAATATATTATGAGGCATTTAATAGTATATTGAAAAAAGATATATTCCAATTTAAAAAAAGGGAAAAAAGGCCACCTACAGACCCAATAAATGCATTAATATCATTTGGGAATAGTCTTATGTATACTACAGTTTTGGGTGAGATATATAAAACTCAGTTAAATCCTACAGTAAGTTATTTGCATGAGCCTTCTACTAAAAGATTTTCTTTAAGTTTGGATTTAGCTGAAATATTTAAACCTTTGATAATAGATCCAATTATATTTAATCTGGTGAATAATAACATTATAAGAAATAAAGACTTTTTATTTGAAGAAGGAATTTGTTTTTTAAATGAAGAAGGAAGAAAAAAATTCATTTTAAATTATGAGAAAAAACTTCACACAACTGTTAAACATAGAAGCTTAAATAGAAAGGTTTCTTATCAGATGTTTATTAGATTAGAGTGTTATAAATTAATAAAACATCTAATAGGTGATGAAAAGTATAAAGCGTTAAAGGCTTGGTGGTGATATAATGTTTGTAATACTTACATATGATGTGGAAGAGAAAAGGATAAATAGAGTTAGAAAATTACTTAAAAAATATTTAACATGGACTCAAAATTCTGTTTTTGAAGGTGAAATAACAGAAGGTAAACTTCATAAGTGTTTATGTGAAATAGATAAGATAGTAAATAGAAATTCGGATTCAGTATATATATACATTGTAAAGAATTCTAAAAATATAACAAAAAGTGTAATAGGAATTGAGAAAAGTTTTAATGATTTATTCTTGTAAAGTAAAGTTTTATTTGTAAATCTGCAGTAAAGGTAAAATTTAAAAAAACCACTTCTAATTATTGATTTAACTAAATTAGAGTGATGTTTTTTAAAATACCTAAAAACATTATCGAAGGTTTACTGCAAAAACTTTAAATTTATGATATACTTGATATGGAACAAACTTAGTGATTTCAATGCTTTGGCTGTATTTAAAATTTAGGGGTTTTATATTAACTATGTGATATGTAAATTTTAATCAAGAACAACTAGAAGAAAAACAACTTACGTTTTATATTAACTATGTGATATGTAAATTACTTTGATATTGCTTTTTTATAAATTTCTTTATTTCGTTTTATATTAACTATGTGATATGTAAATCCTTGCATACGTCTATTAATCATTTTTAATTCTTTTCTAGAGTTTTATATTAACTATGTGATATGTAAATCACATAGGTCTGAAAAATCTATTTCTATTTGGTTGTGTTTTATATTAACTATGTGATATGTAAATTTTATATTATCTATTTTACTTTCTCTTCTAAAACATGTTTTATATTAACTATGTGATATGTAAATATATGCAGCTCTTCTTCTTTCTTCTGCTACTTTTACGTTTTATATTAACTATGTGATATGTAAATTTTATTCACCTTCTTCCTCGTTTACAATATTCCCAAGTTTTATATTAACTATGTGATATGTAAATTATGAGGATCCTGACAAATCCATAGATGATGGAGAATTAGTTTTATATTAACTATGTGATATGTAAATGTGAAGAATTGTCAAACAATAGAAATGAGAGTAAAGTTTTATATTAACTATGTGATATGTAAATCTTCATTTACTTTAGCATCTACATTTGAATTAGCTGGTTTTATATTAACTATGTGATATGTAAATCCACTTAAGCTTCTTAATTTTCCACTTAATTCACTTCCTGTTTTATATTAACTATGTGATATGTAAATTTCGTGGAAAATGTAAAAGAATGGTATGAAGATGTTTAGTTTTATATTAACTATGTGATATGTAAATACTTTCGTTGTGTGATAATCCGGTATAATTTTATCAAGTTTTATATTAACTATGTGATATGTAAATTGATTATATATTGTAGAATTATTTTTAGTTATAGTTATAAGTTTTATATTAACTATGTGATATGTAAATGATTCTTCTCCTGCTGATCTCCACTCATTGTATAATTGTTTTATATTAACTATGTGATATGTAAATTAACCTGCACCAAAAAAAATATTCTTTTAAATAATCGTTTTATATTAACTATGTGATATGTAAATTTCTGAGGGTTCAGTTTGATACCCTAGTTCAGAAGCTGGTTTTATATTAACTATGTGATATGTAAATTGACATGTTAAAAGTTGTAAGAAGTAAAGCAAGTTTTTGTTTTATATTAACTATGTGATATGTAAATTTTATTGTAGCTAGATGATTTTCAATTTTTTCTGGATAAGTTTTATATTAACTATGTGATATGTAAATGAGGCTTAACAGCCTCTTACCCTTCTAATGTAGCCAAAGTTTTATATTAACTATGTGATATGTAAATTTTACATTACTACTTCCCATTCTGATAAATACATTTGTTTTATATTAACTATGTGATATGTAAATGAGGCTTAACAGCCTCTTACCCTTCTAATGTAGCCAAGTTTTATATTAACTATGTGATATGTAAATATACCTTTTTAATGTTTTCTATGTCATCTTGAGCATGTTTTATATTAACTATGTGATATGTAAATTTGATATATAAGGGTTTGGAGGGCTTTTTACAACTGCGTGTTTTATATTAACTATGTGATATGTAAATCTTATATGGTTTATAGGTGAAGAAGATGTTATGGACAAGTTTTATATTAACTATGTGATATGTAAATCGTTTAACTCTTTATGTATCACGTATTGATGTAAATAGTTTTATATTAACTATGTGATATGTAAATTAGAACAAGATATGCAAACTTACAAAGCTTTATCCGTTTTATATTAACTATGTGATATGTAAATATTGTGAAATGGATAAAAGATTAAAAACATTAGAAGAGTTTTATATTAACTATGTGATATGTAAATAACGATAACTATACCAAGTTAGAAAAGAATTGTAGTAGTTTTATATTAACTATGTGATATGTAAATGTAAAAGTTCTTATGAACTCTATGTTAATAAAATCAGTTTTATATTAACTATGTGATATGTAAATTAGACTAGGGGACAACCCCCTAGTTTCGGCTATTTGTGTTTTATATTAACTATGTGATATGTAAATCTGTAAAAGGTTTTCCCTTATAAGTAAACACTTCTACACCATGTGCATTACCATCAAGTTTTATATTAACTATGTGATATGTAAATTTAAGTTAAAATTTTAATACGGTTTTTAAGGGTAACGTTTTATATTAACTATGTGATATGTAAATACGACTACGACTTTAAAAACATGAAGTTTAAAAATCGTTTTATATTAACTATGTGATATGTAAATGACAGACTTGGAGGCGATGAAGAATCTTTTAAGCTGATGTTTTATATTAACTATGTGATATGTAAATTGTGTCCTCTCTCACTTAAATATATTTCCCTTATCAGTTTTATATTAACTATGTGATATGTAAATTTATTTTTATAAAACAAAATAGAAAAGGAGAGATGAGGTTTTATATTAACTATGTGATATGTAAATACACTAAACAAATCTATATAGCTAAAATTAGGGTTTTGTTTTATATTAACTATGTGATATGTAAATATTAGCATGTGTGGGAACTTATTCATATCTACCACTATAGTTTTATATTAACTATGTGATATGTAAATTAGCATCTATTTCAACTTTTTTCATAGTATCAGAAGCGTTTTATATTAACTATGTGATATGTAAATCCACTAAAACTCGCTATATACTTCATTTTAAAACCTTCCGTTTTATATTAACTATGTGATATGTAAATTGGCTTAGTAGAGCTTTTGAAATGGCTAAAGAAGATGTAGTTTTATATTAACTATGTGATATGTAAATTAAAGATATACTACCAATTTTAAAGAAAATAAAAACGTTTTATATTAACTATGTGATATGTAAATTTGTATATATTGTTATAAATTCTGTATTAAGTGTATTGTTTTATATTAACTATGTGATATGTAAATAAATGTTACAGAGTATAAAACTACTTATCAACTTGAGTTTTATATTAACTATGTGATATGTAAATCACTTCATTAGAATCTTTATTAGTTGGAATATTTAATGTTTTATATTAACTATGTGATATGTAAATATGTCGTAGGTAGGAATAATCCCTCCATCGTGATAATGTTTTATATTAACTATGTGATATGTAAATTGTAATGAGTTATGTTATTACTATATTTAAAATCAAGTTTTATATTAACTATGTGATATGTAAATAGTCTTTTCATTGCTCTATTTAAAACTTCATTTTTATTAGTTTTATATTAACTATGTGATATGTAAATTGGTGTTTTTTAAAGTTTGTGTTTTACTTTTTAGGGGTTTTATATTAACTATGTGATATGTAAATCATACACTTATTATTGTCGGGGCAATTGCGGCAATAGGGTTTTATATTAACTATGTGATATGTAAATTTTAATTCTCTTAATTCTTCTAGATTAATAAGTTCAACGTTTTATATTAACTATGTGATATGTAAATTCGTTATCTGGAATATGCATAAAAGATAGCAGATTTATGTTTTATATTAACTATGCGATATGTAAATTTATTTATATTATATAATATGTGTCAGAATAAAAAGTTTTATATTAACTATGTGATATGTAAATATATAACTTAAATGAAGGCTTGTATAGAGAAGTTAGAGTTTTATATTAACTATGTGATATGTAAATTTTCCTCTTTCAACCTCTAAATACTTTACAAAACTGTTTTATATTAACTATGTGATATGTAAATATCTTCCTTGCTAATACTCTATCTACTACTATTGGATGTTTTATATTAACTATGTGATATGTAAATCTTTTTTACCAAAAGAACTCATATTTTTCATCATAGGGGTTTTATATTAACTATGTGATATGTAAATAATGAAAATGATTATGAGAGTTTTGGATTTGGTGATGTGTTTTATATTAACTATGTGATATGTAAATCTCTGTATTCTACGGGCTTGAGACCGTCTTTGGCTACGTTTTATATTAACTATGTGATATGTAAATTTTAGTGATGAACTTAGAAAAAATATTAATCAAGAATGTTTTATATTAACTATGTGATATGTAAATAAGGACATGGTATAAATGTCAAGATTAAAATGTAACTTTTTGATCATTTAAGAATGTAGTTTTTTACTCATCGTCATCTTTAAAAT
>SVAH01000003.1 GCA_015059485.1 Bacillota bacterium | reverse complement strand
TTTATTTTGGTTTTATATAATAAAAAAGACTGTCATACAAATATAATATCTATATTTGTCAACAGTCTGAAAGAACTATCTAGTTCTTTTATTAGTATTTACTCCATTAATATCAACAACATTTATAGTGGCATATTTTTCAATTGGTATCATTAATTGTGATATTCCTTCTGATATAAGCATACTATGTAATTTATTGTCTAATATTTCTTTTCTTGCGTCATTTTCAGAGAATAACTGCCAATCTTGCTTATTAATTTCATTAGTCATATTTTTATAAAAAATTCCATCACTTGATTGCCATATTTTCTGTTGAGACATATCATCAAAATAAACTATTCCTCTACACAAATTAGTATTGCCTAAAATTTTATTAGAGCCTTTTATGAATTTATTATCTTTATCTACTAATCCAGTTGGTTGTTCTACTAAACCTCTATCATATTTAAAACTATTAATATCTTCACCTGTAATAAACTTTTTAATATTATTAAATTTGCTAAATAATGCTCTATAACCATCATGAACATGACCTGTAATAAAATAATCACAAACTTTTAAACTACCTAATCCTACTCCATTTTCTGAAGATGCAATTAGATGAGGTACATGTCCTAAATAAACTGTTAAGTCATTTGGATTATTTTTAAATTTTATTCCATATTCTTCATATTCTTTTATAAATTTGTCATGTGCAACACCATGTATTTGTGTTTTTAAGCCTTCATTACTCATTAACCCAAGACTTGGAACATAGCCAATTATCTCCATATCATTAATTGATACTCTATTATTGAATAATGGAAAAACACTTCCACATCTTACTCTTTCTAGATCATAAAAATTTTTAAGTCTTATATATTTATTAATTGAATTCATTCCAAATATATCATGATTACCCCAAGTTATACATACAGGTGCTACTTCAGAGATATTTTGAAGGAATATTTTTAAATCTTCTAACTTGTTTTTATTTTCCCAAGATTTTCCACCATTATATATATCACCTGCAATAAAAATTATATCTGGATTTTTTTCTTTTATAGCATTAGCAAGTCTAGATGCCTTTTTATAATCACTAGTATAATTGTGTAAATCAGATATTGTAATTGTTCTTATTTTCTTAGAATTTTCTAACTTATAACTATCTACAACTTGATTAGTAATTACTCCTTTAAAATCATTCATTGAATTCATATCATTTACCCCACATCAAATTTGCAATATCCTAACAAAAAAATAGCAAAAAGTCAATTTTGCTATTTCTTATTATTTTATTTCTAAATCACTTTTAATCAAATTAAGAAGAGGTACATAATAATATAAGAAATGTTTATCATTATGTCTAACTAATAGTGATATAATTATTCTTTTATTAAAATACTTAAATTTGAAATCAGGATTTATATTATATGATTCCATGAATAATTTATCCGCTTTTATTTGATTTGATATATCTTCTGGTAATTCTAGTTCAATTAGTCTTTCATTTTGTTTTACTCGATTTATTCCTAAGGATTCTGATAATTTTTCAAACCATTCTTCATACATGTATATTTCTAATTCTTTAGATACTTTTCCAAACCTATCCTCAAGTTCTCTTTTTACCTCAATTAATTTATCATAACTATCGATTTCATTAATTTTCTTGTGTATTTCAATTTTTATATCTTCATCTTCTACATATTTATCATCTATAAATGTTTCAACATTTACAAGTGCTGGTTTATCTAATACTTCTTCTACTTTCTCACCATGTAATCTCTTTATTTCTTCTTCAACCATCTTCATATAAAGTGATATACCTACTGAATCAACAAATCCTGCTTGCTCACTTCCAATAATATCTCCTGCACCACGTATAGATAAATCTCTCATTGCTATACGATATCCGCTACCAAGTTCAGTAAATTCTTTAATAGCTTGTAATCTTTTAACTGATGTTTCATTAAGCACTTTATTTTTATTATATAAAAGATATGCATAAGCTATTTTATTACTTCTTCCTACTCTACCTCTTATTTGATAAAGTTGAGCAAGTCCAAAATGATCTGCATCTATTATTATTAAAGTATTAGCATTTTGTATATCAATTCCTGTTTCTATAATAGTTGTACATACCAATATATCAAATTCATAATTTACAAATGATTCCATTATATCATCAAGTTCTATTTTATTCATTTGGCCATGGGCATATTTAATTCTTGCCTCCGGTACTAAGCGATTAATTTTATTAACATATTCTTCTATCGTTCCAACTTTATTATACAGCATGAATATTTGACCATTTCTACCAAGTTCTTTATATATTGCATCTCTAATTATTGTATCATTTTCTTGCATAACATAAGTTTGTACTGGATATCTATCTACTGGTGGTGTATCAATTACAGATAAATCTCTTAAACCAGACATAGCCATTTTTAGTGTTCTAGGTATTGGTGTTGCAGATAATGTTAATACATTAACATCATTTTTATACTTTTTAATTTTTTCTTTATGTGTTACTCCAAAACGTTGTTCTTCATCTACAATTAACAAACCTAATTTTTTATATTTTATATCGTCTGATAATAATCTATGCGTACCAAATACTAAATCAATTGCTCCATTTTCTAATCCTGCTAATATTCTTTTTACTTCTTTTGGAGTAGTAAATCTATTAAGTATTGCAATTTCTATCGGATAATTTTGAAATCTTTTTTTAGCTGATTCATATTGTTGTTTAGAAAGTATTGTTGTTGGACATAAATAACATACTTGTTTATTATTTAATATAGTTCTAAATATTGCTCTAAATGCAACTTCTGTTTTACCAAAGCCAACATCCCCACACAATAATCTATCCATTGGCACTTCACTATTTAAGTCACGATATATTTCATTAATAGTTTTTTCTTGATCTTTTGTAAGTTCATATTCAAATTCTTGATCAAACTGTATTTCTAAATCATTTGAAGTATATGCATCACTCTTTATACTAGATCTTATTGAATATAGTTTAATCAATTCTTCTGATATGTCATGTATTTTCTTTTGTAATGCTTTTTTTGTTTTAGCCCATGATGTTGAGTTTAATTTATTTATCTTAGGTTTCATACCATCTTTATCACTATATTTATAAATAGTATCTATTTTTTCAACAGGAATATACACTTTATCTTGTCCATCATAATTTATTTGAATATAATCTTTTTTTAAACCACTTGTATTAAGTGTAATAATTCCATTATATATACCTATACCATGTGATCTATGTACAACATAATCTCCTAGAGAAAGACTATCTATATCTTTTATTTTTTTACCAATATGTAAGTTATTTTTATATTTAACAGTAGTATCTTTTATATTTTCTATATCATATTCTGATATAACAATATAATTTTTATATTCAAAACCATTATTAATTTTAAGTTTTCTTATATTTATATTTCCCTCAAGTGTTTTTTTAGATTCTAACGCAGTTGGAAATAAGTCTTTTATTATCTTTATTTGATTGTCTTTTGATAAACAAAATATAACTGTTTTCTTTTTAAATATTGCACTTTCGACAAATTCTTTTAGCTTTTCATAATTAGAATTAAAATTTTCAATTTCTTTACTTTCATAATTAATTATACCTTTTCCTGTAATATTTTCAAATGTATTAATATATATTTCATGATTCCTTTTTATTTCATCCATTTCAAACATATATTTTTTATTTTCTTGTACTTCATCATTATAATTAACTATATCCTCACACATTTTTTTATATGAACCATCTATTTGTGATTTATTAAAATAAATTGTAATCGGTTCTTTCATGTAATCATATAAAGAACTATTATATTTAGTCTCTATTTCTTTATTTGGAGTTAACAATATATGATCAACTTCATTAGTAGATAATTGCGTTTCTTCATCAAAAAATCTTATTGAATCTATTTCATCACCAAAAAATTCAATTCTTATTGGATGAAGTTCATTAGTTATAAATAAATCTATTATAAATCCACGTGTTGCGTATTCTCCTGTTGATGTTACTAGTGAATCTTTAACATAACCATATTTATCTAAGATACTTTCAAGTTTATCTCTATTTATAGACATTCCTTTTTTTATTTCAAGTTCTAGTTTATCATGCATTTTAACATCTGGTAAATAACGAAGATATCCTGTTAAATTTGTAATAACTATGAATTTACCAGTTTTTAATTTATCCAATGTTTCAAGTCTTTTTATTTTAAATTCTGGTGATACTGCTAAGGCTACCATTGTTAAAAAATCATCCATTGGAAATAAGAGCACATCATCAGTATATGTTTTAAGCTTGGAATATAGCATATTAGACTCATACAAAGTTGATGTTACAATAAGTATGTTTTTTTTAGATTTTTTAAACAAATTTAACACGTAAAAAATGTTCAACTCTTTAGTTAAACCCTCTATTACAATGTTGTTTTCATAATTAAATTCATTTAAAAAATCCAATGTTATCACCTCATGGCATTATATTTAGAAATTGTTTTTTCTGCATCATTTTTTATAAAGTAATTAATTATTTCTTCATATAATGAAAATTTACTCTCTAATTCTTCTAAATTTTGTTTAGCAAATTTGGATAATACATAATCTTTTGTATCTATACTTCTATCATGTGCTATACCTATTTTTAATCTCAAAAAACTATTAGTTCCTAAACATGCTATTATAGATCTAATGCCATTATGTCCTCCAGCTGATGAATTTCTTTTTAATTTATAATTGTTAAATGGCAAGTCTAAATCATCTTGAATAACTAAAATGTCTTCGGGTTTGATTTTAAAGAAATTTGCAGCTTTCTCTACAGCAAATCCAGACACATTCATATATGTTAATGGCTTCAAATATATAACATCATCATCTTTTATATAAAAAGCATCAAATTTTTCTTTCCATTTTTCATTTTTCTTCATATAATCAAGCACCATAAAACCAATATTATGTCTTGTATTTTCATATTCTTTTCCTGGATTTCCTAAACCAACTATTAATTTCATATTAATCACCTTCAAATATATTTTTATAACTTTTTAATTTATCCGCATCATTCAAATATTTAAATTTTAAACCTACTTTTGAATTTTTAATAGCTTTGACAAGTATCAACATAGGATTTTTACTTGAATTATTTACCACCACTATTTCTTTAATATTCATATTATATTTATTACATAAAAGTATTATTTCATCTATCCTTTCAGGTATATGTACCATATAAAAGGCTTTATTATTTTTTAATAATTTAGATGAAATATTTAAAATATCTTCTAATGTTATTTCAATTTCATGTCTTGCAATAGATTTAACATTGTTCTCATTTTTTAAACTATTTTTAAAATATGGTGGATTACATGTTATTACATCCATACTATTTTCTTTAAAATAATCGAATACATTTTTTACATTATCATGGATATAATTAACACTACTACCTAGTTTATTTATATTTATTGATTCTACTCCACAATCGTATATTTCATCTTGTAATTCTATAGCGTTTATATTTTTTTTA
Organism: Bacillota bacterium; assembly: GCA_015059485.1. Taxonomy (GTDB): domain Bacteria; phylum Bacillota_I; class Bacilli_A; order RF39; family UBA660; genus RUG14121. The sequence goes on along the minus strand of SVAH01000003.1, from coordinate 121,413 downwards.
TACTTGTAATTTAATATAAATGGAACTGGTAGATTGCCACTACATAAATCCAATATACTCTGATCTTTATTAGTTATTTTGGTATATTCTGCTAGAAGTATTGAATCTATAGAAAATTTAAAATAATCTTCATCTTGAACAATTTTTAAATTTTCATAATCAAACAAATCATTTATTACTTTCATTTTTTTCACTTACTTCAATATTAAAGATTTCACCATCTTTTTCTATTTGATATTTTTTATTTAATATATCTAGACTTGTAACAACTCCCATACCGTACTCGGTTTTTACAGATTCACCAATTTCTGGAAGCATCTTTCTACAGCATGTATATTCTTCATCTTCATATCCTAAACAACATAAAAGTCTTCCACATAATCCATTAATTTTTGATGGATTTAAAGATAAGTTTTGATTTTTTGCCATATTTATTGTTACAGTCTCCTTATTTTTTAAAAATCCAGAACAGCATAATGCTCTACCACACATTCCTATTCCGCCAATCTGTTCTGCCTTATCACGAGCTCCGATTTGACGAAGTTCTATTCTAGTTTTATATGATGCTGCTAACTTTTTTGCTAATTCTCTAAAATCAATACGTTCTTCTGCATAAAAATTGAATAATAACTGCTTTCTATCAAATGTATAATTAGCATCTATCAAATTCATATTTAATTTTAATTCGTTAACAATACTCTTCGCATTTTTCAAAGCTTTTTCTGCATCCTTTAAATTGTTTAAATAAATATGATAATCATCTTTAGTAGATATTCTTATTATGTCTTTATAATTTTCATCAAATTTTTTATTGTCTATTTCAATTTCTTTTACTACTTTACCAAATTGAAGTCCTTTCTCGGTTTCTACTATTACTGTAACATTGATAGGACACTCTATTTCTGATTTAAAATTATATGTTTTCCCTTTGTCATTAAATTTAACACCATATACTCTCAAACTATTACCTCATTTCTATTACAAATGAATCTAAAATCAAATTTATATTACCATTTTTTGAAATATTTTCAATTGTTTTATTTATTTTTAACAATTTCCTTGCTAATGTTTCTCTATTTTGTATATTTAAATATTCAAATTCTTTTTGTAAAGTAACATCATTATTATAAATTGAATTATATATATTAAAAATTTTTTTAAATATTTTTATTATCTCTTCACGAGTATAATTTTGTTCAAGAAATACATTCTTATTATACATCATTGCATGCTTATTATCTAGTTCAATATTTTTGATATATTCTTTCACTAATTCTAATTTTTCTTGATCAAATTCTATCTGTTCTTCTTCATAATTTTGTACTATTTCTTGGCATCTACTTTTTATCGTATCAATGATATTTTTTTTATTATTTGTTATAAAAAAACCTATTATATTTTCTTCTGGCTCCTCAATAAATTTTAACATTGTATTTGCGGATGAATTATTCAATTTTTCTGCGTTCATTATTATATAGGTATTGTACTTTGAATAGATAGGTTTAGTAAACATTTTTTCTTTCAATTCTATTATCTGCTCTTTTTTTATTGAAGAACCATCAGGCTCTACTATTATAAAACTAGGTAATGTATTATTGTCTATTTGATAACATAAGTTACATATTTCACAATTTTCTTCATATTTCTTTTCACAATTTATTATTTTAATTACCTTTTTTACATCTTTTAAACATTTATCAATATTGTTTGACTCAATTAAAAAAGCATGAGAAAGTTTATTCTCATTATAGCTATTAATTATATGATTTATATTATTTATTAATTTCATTACATCACCTCTAATTTATTAAAAAAAATAATGATATAAGTGCCAACAATCCTGGTACCCCCAAAAAAGATACAATAAATAAAGTAATATAATTTATTGGTATAAATACATTTATTGAAGTAGTTATCATATTTAATCCATATAATAGTACAAATGCTAATACTACTTTTTTTACAAATAATTTTAAAATTTTCATCATATATATCATCCTTCAAATAATTATATGATAAAAATTAATATAAAATGAATCTTATTCAGATATTGTTTTTCTATCTTCCAACGCTTTATCTAATGTGATAACATCCAAATAATCCAATTCAGCTCCCATTGGTATTCCATAAGACAATCTAGAAATTTTAACTTTCTTATTTTTTTCAAATAATTTCTTTATATACAATATAGTTGTTTCACCTTCCATAGACGATTTAAGTGCTAATATCAATTCAGGATTATCTAAATTTTCAACTCTTTTAACTAAAGACGACAAATTAATATCATCTATTCCTATATCATCCTTAGGAGAAATAAGTCCATTTAATACATGATACGTTCCATTATAATTACCAACTTTTTCAATACTAAATAAACTTTTAGAATCCTCTATTACACATATTATATCTTTTTTTCTATTTTCATTAGAACATACAAAGCAAGTTTCTGTATCAGATAAATTACCACATACCTTACATTTTGTTATACATTTTTTAGCATCTAATAAAGATTTTGAAAAATTTTCTACATCTTCAAGTTGCATTTCTAATGTTGCTAATGCTAATCTTTCAGCACTTTTTTCCCCAATAGTAGGAAGTTTTTTATACCATTCAATTAATTGTTCTAATTTTTTAGGATATATCATTAAAACAAGCCACCCATTGAACCATATGAACTCATCATTTTTTCTTTTTGATTATTAATTTTCTTTATTGCATCTGTTAAAGCTATATTAATCATATCTTCTAACATTTCTTTATCATCTTCCTCAATTGGCCCATTATATGTAATTTTAAATGATTTCATCTCATACTTACCATTCATTGACAATTCAATCCATTCTGATTTTCCCTCAAAGATTGTACTTTCTAATTCACTTTGTTTTTTTGTAATATCTCTTTGCATCTTTTGAGCCTCAGCCATTAATTTCTGCATATTCATATTCTATTCCTTCTTTCTTTTACTCTATTTCTATTTTATTTGATGAAAATAATGATTCTGCTATTTCCTCCATTGATTCATTTTTTACTATTGAATCTTTAACATCTTCAATTTTTAATGTATCATTTCTAGAATCTTCTTCATCAATATAATTATATTTTACATTATTTTTTAAATTAATTATATATTTATTTTTTTCATTTAACCATTCTTCTTCCGTTAGTGCTATTACTTTTATATTTTCCAATTTTTTTTCTATTAAAATATGATTTATATTTATAATTTTGACTATACTATCAAGTGAAGAACACAATATATAATATTTATCTGATGCCGCTACTACTGATGAATCCACTAACATAGATAATAATAGTTTATCATCACTATTTTCCTCAATTATTTTTTTTATTGCTGCTTGTGCTGATTTCAAATTATCTTTTGTTGCAGCAACAAAACAATTATTAATTCTTATTTCTTTATTTATCATTATTTCATTATTGCTATTTTCAATATTTTTTTCTTCTTTTTGTTGGACATTTTCATTGCTAATTATTTCCCGGGAAATATTTTTTGAATTATTTTCCATAGATTTAATTTCTAAATGCTCTATTAAAACTAATTCAATTAATATAAAAGGATTAATATTTATATTATAATTATTTATTACTTTTATTAAATCAAATACTATTAATTTTATTTTTTCAGCATCCAAGTAATTCAATTTACCTTGTTCAAATACTAGATAGGATAATTTATCTATTAACCTTTTTATAAAAATTTTATAATCTACATTTCCATTTTTTAATTTATCAATATTCTCTTTTAATAAGTCAAATTCATTATTATTTAATGCATCTATTATATTATCAACTAAGACTGCAGGAACAGAACCAAAATTATCTATTATTAAATCAAGTGTTATTTCAATATTTTCTGATGCCAATTGATCTAGTATGCTCAGTGCATCTCTCATTCCACCTTCTGACAAATATGCTATTTCTTTCATTGCATCTTCAGTTATTTTTATTTTCTCTTTTTTACAAATTTCTGAAATGTTATTTTCTATTACATCATTGCTTATTTTTTTAAAATCAAACTTCTGACATCTAGATAATATTGTTATTGGGACACTTTCTATATTTGTTGTAGCAAGTATAAATACTACGTGTTTTGGAGGCTCCTCTAATGTTAATAATAGTGCATTAAAAGCACTTTGTGTCATCATATGAACTTCATCTATTATATATACCTTATATTTACTATAAGATGGTGCTATCTTTATATTATTAATTAATTCTCTTATTTCATCTACGCCATTATTTGATGCTGCATCTATTTCTATTATATCTGGATTATTATTTAAATTTATGCACGAATTACATTTACCACAGGCTTCTCCATCTTTTGGATTTTCACAATTAATTGTTTTTGCAAATACTTTTGCAGTACTCGTCTTTCCCGTTCCTCTTGGTCCATTAAAAATATATGCATGGGCTATTTTTTCATTAATTATCGCGTTTTTTAATATATTTACTGTATAATCTTGACCTACAATTTTTTCAAATGTATCAGGCCTATATTTTCTATATAAAACTTTATATTCCATCGTTTTCACCCCACAATTATATTTTAACAAATTTATATATAAAAGTCATTAAGTGCAAGCAAAATTGTACATTTTTATAGCCGAACATTTGTATTATCTTTTATTTTTAAAAAAAGTGTGCATTATTTTTTTTATTTCTTGTTCATAATGTTTATCATCATATTTATATATTTTTGTTTTTAAATATTCTTTTTTATTTTTTTCTTTTTCTAATATATATATAACTTCTTTTATTCTCGATTCATATATTATTTTTTCGCACATTGAACATGGTCTTAATGTACAGTACATTGTACATTCTTCTAATTTCCATGTTTTCAATTTTTTATTTACTTTTCTTATGCATATTATTTCTGCATGTCCTAATATGTCATTTTTGTTTTCTCTTTTATTAAATGATTTTGCAATTATTTTATTATTTTTAACTATAATTGCTGCAACGGGTACTTCTTCATTTTTCATTGCTTTTTTTGATAATTTTATTAATTCATTATATATTTTTTCATTCATATTACTCTCCATAAAAAAAGTGCACACAAATAGTGATTGATATGGCTGCTATTTTCCAATCCTGACCAATTTACAATATATTTGTTGCACGTTATTAATTTATCAAATAAAATTACTTTTTGCAATAGTTGCTAACAATGTTTCACGTGAAACATTGTTTTTATATACAAATAAAAAAAGTATTTTATATGTTTCACGTGAAACATTAAATATTCATATAGTTATATATTACCTAATTATATTTGATACTAAAGAGTATTATTTTTTTTTATATACTAATTTTATAATTATTTCAAAAAAATTATATCTGACACTACTTCATAAGAGTAAACTATCATTTTTATTTCTCAAATTTAGAATTGCATATTACTTATTTGAAATAAATAAAATATGTTCTATATAATGTTTCACGTGAAACATTATATAAAAAAGAAAGCTGTTTAGCTTTCTTCTTCTATTCAGTATCTTTTACATCATTATTAGCTGAAACTTCAGTGCTTTCTGTGACTTCAGAATTTGAATTACTAATATCCTCTTCATCATCTTTATTAGTATCAATTAAACTCATTGTTGAAACTAATTGATTATCCTTAAGATTCATTAATCTTACACCTTGAGTAACTCTTCCAAGCGTATTTACTTGATCAAGTGGAATTCTTATTATCATACCTGTGTCAGTAACAATTACTACGTCTTGGTTTTCACTAACAATCTTAAATGCTGCCATTTCACCATTCTTATCAGTGATATTTAATGCTTTAACACCTTTACTTCCTCTTTTTGTCTGTCTATATTCAGAAACACTTGTTTGCTTTCCGTAACCTTTCTTAGTTACAATCAATACTTTATCCAATTCAGTAGTAACTTCAGCACCTATGCACTCAGCATTATCTAAGTTTATTCCCCTTACGCCGCTAGCAGTTCTACCCATAACACGTAATTCTTCTTCATTAAACTTAACCATACGTCCTGATGATGCACCCATAAGAATCATATCGTTACCAGTTGTCTTTTTAACTGAAATTAATTCATCAGATTCTTTAAGACTAATAGCTATTTTACCGGAATTACGAATATTTTCAAATTCTGATATATTAGTTTTCTTAATGATACCTTTTTTAGTTGCAAATAATATATACTTATATTCTTCTTCTTTACTTACATTTATCATTGAACTAATTTTTTCTTCTTTTTCAACTTGAAGAAGATTAATAATAGGAATTCCTTTTGATTGACGACTGAATTCAGGAATTTCATAACCTTTTATACGATATACTTTACCACGATTTGTAAAGAATAATACATAATCATGAGTTGATGTAGTTATAATTTGTTCTACAAAATCTTCTTCATTTGTATTCATTCCTTTTACTCCAACACCACCTCTACGTTGAGATTTGAATGTGTCTGACGTTGTTCTCTTTATATATCCTTTATTTGTAAGTGCAATCATTATATTTTCTTCAGGAATCAAAGATTCATCCTCAATATATTCAATTGCAGTCATATCAATATTAGTTCTTCTTTCATCAGCATATTTAGACTTGATATCCAATAATTCTTCTTTTATTATAGCCAATACTTTTTCTTCAGAACCCAATATTGCTCTATATTCTTCTATATCTTTCAATAAGTTATTTAATTCTTCTTCAATCTTACTTCTTTCCATTCCAGTAAGTCTACGTAATCTTAATTCAAGTATTGCCTTTGCTTGAATTTCAGATAAACCAAATCTACTTATCAATTTTTCAGAAGCTTCAATATCAGTTTGAGCTGCTCTTATTATCTTAATAACTTCATCTATATTATCCAAAGCAATTTTATATCCTTCTAAGATATGAACTCTTTCTTCAGCCTTCTTTAAATCAAATCTAGTTCTTCTAATTATAACTTCTTTCTGATAATCAATATATTTTGAAATAATTTCTTTTATGTTTAATGTTCTAGGAGTTCCATTATCAAGCATTAAGAAAATAATTCCAAAAGTTGACTGCAAGTCAGTATGCTTATATAAATTATTTAAGACCACATTTGCATTTGCATCTTTTTTTACAGTAATAATAATATTTACACCTGTCTCTATAGATGTTGCATCGTGGTAATCAGCTATACCATCTAAAACTTTATCTCTAACTAATTCTGCTATTCTAGTTTTTAAATTATTAGTATTAATACCATAAGGCAATTCAGATATAACAATTCTACTTCTACCATTTCCTTCTTCTATTTCAGCCTTACATCTAATAGTAATAGAACCTCTACCTGTTTCATATGCTTTTTTAATGCCACTATTTCCAAGAATTATACCTCCTGTTGGAAAATCTGGTCCTTTAATATATTGCATCATTTCAGGTATTGTTATTTCATGGTTATCAATGTAAGCAACACATGCATCAATTGTTTCACCTAAGTTATGTGGTGGAATATTAGTTGCCATACCTACTGCAATACCCATTGTTCCATTTACTAAAATATTAGGGAATCTACTTGGTAATACAGCTGGTTCCTTTTCTGTTTCATCAAAATTTGGTACAAAATCCACAGTATCTTTCTTTATATCTCTTAATAGTTCTAAAGATATTTTTGAGAGACGAGATTCTGTATAACGCATTGCCGCTGCACCATCTCCATCCATATTTCCAAAGTTACCATGTCCATCAATTAACATATGACGATAACTAAAATCTTGTGCCATACGTACCATAGCTTCATATATTGATGAATCACCATGTGGATGATATTTTCCCATTACATCTCCAACAACTCTCGCACATTTACGATATTGTTTATCAGGAGTATATCCACTTTCAAACATTGAATATAAAATACGACGATGAACCGGTTTTAAACCATCTCTTAAATCTGGTAAAGCACGTGCAACAATAACACTCATCGAATAATCCATAAATGAATCTTGTACTTCTTGAACTATATTTTTTGAATTAATTCTATCCATAATTTAAAACCTCCCTATACATCCAAATTAGTAGTGTACTTGGCATTTTCTTCAATAAATTCACGCCTAGGTGCTACTTCTTCACCCATTAATGTTTCAAATACTTTATCAGCTGCCATTACATCATCAACTGTTATTTGTCTTAATATACGATTTTCTTTAGACATTGTTGTTTCTTTTAACTCAGCTGCGTTCATTTCACCTAAACCTTTGAAACGTTGCATTTCATATGAATTAGGAGCAAAATCTTTAGTATATTCATTTAATTCTTCATCATCTAGAACATATTTAATAGTTTTTCCGCGTGTTACCTTATATAAAGGTGGTGTTGCTGAATAAACATGTCCTGCTTCAACTATTGGTCTAAAGAATCTATAGAATAATGTTAACAACAATATTCTAATATGTGAACCATCAACATCGGCATCGGTCATTATTATTATTTTATCATATCTTAGTTTAGATAGATCAAATTCATCACCAATTCCAGTACCAAATGCAGTAATAATAGTTCTTATTTCTTCATTGTTTAAAGCTCTATCAAGTCTAGCTTTTTCAACATTTAATATTTTACCACGAAGTGGAAGTATTGCTTGTGTCATGCTATCACGCCCTGATTTAGCGGAACCACCGGCACTATCTCCCTCGACTAGGAATATTTCACACTCAGATCTATCTTTACTTTTGCAATCTGATAGTTTTCCCATAAAACCAGGCAAATCTAAATCAGATTTTCTTCTTGTAACTTCTCTTGCTTTTTTAGCAGCTATTCTAGCGTGTGATGCAACTATACATTTTTCAATTATTGTCCTTGCTTCTGCAGGATTTTCTAGTAAAAATCTTTCAAATCCATTGGCAAATACATCATCCGCTATTTTTCTCACTTCAAAATTTCCTAATTTAGTTTTCGTTTGTCCTTCAAACTGTGGATCTGGATGTTTACAAGAAACAACCATTGTTAAACCTTCTCGAACATCATCACCTGATAGTGCTTCATCATTGTCTTTTAAAAGTTTATTATTCTTTGCATAATTATTAATAATTCTTGTAAGAGCTCTTTTGACACCATCTTCATGTGTTCCACCTTCATGTGTATGAATATTATTTGTATAAGAATAAATCGCTGGATTATATGAATCATTATATTGCATTGCAACTTCTATAACAATATCATCTTCTCTGCCTTCTAAATATATTACATCTTCATGAAGTGGATGTTTATTTTTATTTAACATTTGAACAAATTCAATAATTCCACCATTATAATGGAAAGTATCAACTTTACCATCTTCTCTATCATCTCTTAAAATAATTCTTAAACCTTTATTTAAAAAAGCAAGTTCTTGTAATCTTTTAGATAATATTTCATATTTATAAATTGTTGTTTCTTTAAATATCTCAGGATCTGCTTTAAATCTTATTGTAGAACCTGTTCTTCCTTCTGGTGCAGGACCAACCTCCTTTAATGGAGCTGTGGAATTTCCACCATTTTCAAATCTTTGAAAATATTCTTTTCCATCACGGTATATTGTTACTTCTAACCAAGTAGATAATGCATTAACAACAGATGCACCAACTCCATGAAGTCCTCCAGATACCTTGTATCCTCCTCCACCAAATTTACCACCAGCATGTAATACTGTAAAAATTGTTTCAACTGTAGATAATCCTGTTTTTGAATTAATACCTGTTGGAATTCCACGTCCATCATCTTTTACACAAATAACATCACCTTTTTCAATGGTAACTTCAATGTCATCACAATAACCAGCTAATGCCTCATCTATTGCGTTATCCACAATTTCCCATACCAAATGGTGCAATCCAACTTCTCCAGTTGAACCTATGTACATACCAGGTCTCTTACGTACTGCTTCAAGCCCTTCTAAAACCTGAATGTCACTATCACTATAATGTTCATTATTCATAAGTACTATCCTCCTCAATCTTACCATCACTAACCCTTATAACTTTGCAATTATTCAATAGACTTTTTGAGACATTTTCAATATTTGTTGTGGTTATAAAAGTCTGAACATCATTGTTTAAAAGTCTGATTATATTATTAATCTTTATATTATCTAGTTCACTAAATAAATCGTCTAAAACTAATATTGGATAATCATTCTTTTTTTCTTTTATTATTTCTATTTCTGATAATTTTAAAGAAATTATTGCATTTTTTTGTTGACCTTCACTGCCATATACTTTCAGATTCATATCATCTAAATAAAATTCTAAATCATCATGATGAACTCCAACTGATGTTTTACCAATAAATAAGTCTTTTTTTAGATTTTTCTTATATAAATCTAATAGTTCAATATCTTTCTTATTATCAAAGTCAGAAATATATCTCACTTCTAAATTATTAAATCCAGTAATCTTTTTATAGAAATTATTAATATATTTATTTATTAATATATAATAATTTCTTCTTTCTTCATAAATTTTTATACCTAATTCAACCAATTTATTTGTGAGAACATCTAAATAGTCGGTACTAGTATTAGAATTAATTGCCATAGTTTTCAAATATGCATTTCTTTGTTTAAGTATTTTATTGTAATTATTCAAATTTTGCAAATATGTAATACTTATTTGAGAAATTTCAATATTAATATTTTTTCTTCTAATACTTGGAGTATCTTTTATAATTTTTAAATCTTCTGGATTAAAAATTACAACGTTTATTTTTGATATATAGTCACTTATTTTAGAAATTTTATTGTTATCTACTTTTACTTTTTTTCCTTGAGGTTCAATTAATACTTTATAATTGTTTACATATTCTTTTTTTACTATTCCCTCAATTTTTGCTACATTCTTTTCTTTCATAATCAAATTCTTATCCATAATAGGTCTAAAAGACCTTGTTAAAGCTAAAACACATATAGCTTCAACCAAATTAGTCTTTCCCATACCATTATTTCCATGAATCAGATTCAAATGATCATTAAATGTTACATCAAGTTTTTCATAATTTCTAAAATTTGTAAGCTTTAAATTTTTGATTTCCATTTTTATCACTCTTTTTACGACCATATATTAAAATTTAGGTTTTTTATGTACTCCTCTACCTACTATTAATTATATCAAAAAAAAAGCCTTTTTTAAAGCTTTTTTTGATTTTTTCGACCTCTTAATACCGATTCTAAACGAGTTGCTCTAAGTATTTGATTATCTATAATTCCATATGAAGTATTTATCATAATTTTTTGTTTATTTTTAAACTCTAAGACTAACTTTTTATTCTTTGAATAATATCTTTCTAAATTGTTTAATGAAATCCAACTACAATTTTTTAATCTAGGTGATGCTGTTGGAAAAAATATGATATTTTTGGATTCTTCCACTATTATTGGAGCTTTATATGAAACTCCTATTAACTTTTCTGTTCCCTTTTGTCTACCACTTAATGAACTTCCAAAGTATTCACAACTATCTTCCATTATTTCAAATACTTGTTTATTTACAACAAATGATTTTCCTTTTTCAAAGACTTTTGTTTTTTCATCTAACGAAATTAATGCTAATGTATCTTCATTTATCTCATATTCGCTCATTTTTTCCCCCCTTTATGAAATAAATTAACTCTTTTATAACATATAAGTCCTGAAAAAAATGTCAAACTGTGGAATAAATAAAAAAAAGTTGAAAAAATTATCAACTTTAATATGTTTTTATAGGTAAAATTAACTCAAACAAACTATCATCCTCTTTTGATTTAATAATAATTGGTTTTACATCATTGTTAAGTAATATATCAACATTTTCTGATTTAAATACTTTCAAAGCCTCTAACATATACTTTGAACTAAATGAAATGTTTATTGAAGCATTATCTGTGGAATTTACAATAAGCTTTTCCTCAACTTTACCTATTTCTGAAGCATATGAATTAATTGTCATATCATTATTTTCTATTTTCATAATAACTATATTTTTATCTTTTCCTTGAGTTAATAATGAGGCTCTATCAATTGCATCATAGAAATCATTTAAATTAACTGTTGATGTAATTTCAAATTCTGTAGGAATTAAATTAGAAGTATTAGGATAAGTTCCAGATAATAAATTAGACTGAAATATTATATTTTTATATTTAAATAATATCTTATTATTGAATATGTGGATTTCTACATCCTCATCATCATTTAATATTTTTTCTAATTCAATTATATTTTTACCAGGTATTACTATATTAATATCACTAACAACAGGGGTTGATATTTTTATAGTCTTTTTAGACAGACGATAAGAATCTGTTGCTATACATTCTAAAATATCACCTGTTATTTTTATATTTAAACCAGTAAGTAAAGGTCTTAATTCTTGATTTGATATAGCAAATACAGTTTGGTTAATAATTGATTTTAATAGATCTCCCTTTATTATAATAGGATCTTTATTTTCTTCTAATTTAACATTAGGATATTCTCTATAATCTAAACAATTTAAATTATATTGATTATTATCTGTGTATATTTTAATTCTGGCATTATCCACAAGTTCAAAATTAATACTATCACTAGGCATCTTTCTAATTATATCTAATATATATTTACTTTGTATAATTACAATTCCTTCTTTTTCAATATTATCTATTTCTTTCTTATCTATGAATGTCTTAATAGTTAACTCACTATCACTAGCTGTTAATTCTAAACCTTTTTCATTCAACTCAAACTTAATACCATTTAAAATAGGTATAACATTTTTAGTTGATATTGCTTTTATAGTATTAGTTAAATTATCTAATAATATATTTTTTTTAATTGTAAATTTCATTTCAATTCCTTCTTTCTTTTTTTATTAATTATATTATTACGGTTTATTATGTTGATAACTTAAATATTACTTTATTTTTCAGTAAATATTTAAGATTTAATGTGTTGAATTATTGTGTGTTTAAATTCAATTTATCCACACTTACACATTATAAATTATTTTTAATGTTTTCAATATCATTTTTTAAATCTAAATTTGTATTCAATTCACTGTCGATTTTGTTGATACTGTGGATAACTGTGGAATGATCTCTTCCACCAAATTCTAAGCCTATTCTTGGGAATGATTCGTCAGTAAGCATTCTAGAAAGATACATTGCAACTTGCCTTGGAAAAGTAAATTTAGCACTTTTCTTTTTACCTTTTAAATCCTCAACAGTTATATTGTAATAATCACTAACCGCTTTTTGAATACTTTCTATATTATTTTCAGAATAAATGTTTTTATTTAAATAATCATTTAATGCCGCATTTGCAAATTCAACATCTATTTTTTCAGGTACAACCATTGCTGTGTAAGCCATTAATCTATTAATTGTACCCTCTAAGTGTCTAACATCATTTGTACAAGAATTTGCAATGTACTCAATTACATTATTATCCATTAGTCCAGCTAATGAGGTATTTTTGATTTTTTGTTTAATAATTTCTACCCTTAATTCAAAATCTGGTGGATAGATATCTACAGGTAATCCCCATGTAAATCTTGATCTAAGTCTTTCTTCGATTTTTTTTAAATCATTTGGACTTTTGTCAGATGATATTATTAATTGTTTATTAGATTGCTGTAAATCATTAAATGTATTGAAGAATTCCTGTTGAGTTTTTTCAGCATTAGCTAAAAATTGTATATCATCTATTATTAATACATCAACATTTCTATATTTATTCTTAAAGTTATTTGCATATTCAATTTGATTATCTAAATTTTTTATATCAGCAATCCCAGTAAAATCAGTCATGTATGCATCACTAGTTGTATATAATACTTTTTTATTGGTATTTTGATGTATATAGTTTCCTATAGCATGCATTAAATGAGTTTTTCCTATTCCACTTTTGCCATATATAAATAATGGATTATGAATTTTACCAGGATTTTGTGCAACAGTCATTGCTGATACATAAGCAAGTCTATTGGATGAACCTACTACAAAATTATCAAAATTGAGATCTTTATTCAAATTTGTTTCAAATGAAGTATCATTTTCATTTAATTCAGCATTAATTTCTGTTAGAGTATCAAGATTTTCAGCTTCAGTAATATAATTAAATTCAAAATTTTCATTTGTTATACTAAATAAAGTATCTTCAATTAAATTACCATATGTTTCTCTTAAAATACTCTTATGAATTTCCATGGGTACTTGAATTGTTAATTTGTTGTTATATTCATTAATTAACTTTATATCTTTAAACCATGTTCTAAAAGTAGTTGGAGCAAGTTCTTTCTCTAACTTATTCATAAACTCATTCCAAACTTCCTCAATTTTCAAATTTATCACCCCACAATCTGACGAATAATCTCCATAAATTAATTGTAGCTTAATTGTTGATAAATTTAAAGACTTAAATTTTTAATAACATAGTTATCAACATGAATTCCACTACTTATTGCTTATAATATCGCAAAATTCGACACATATCAACAAAATCCACAAATTTTTTATAAACAAATTAAAAACCTGTTTATAATAATTATAAACAGGCCTGTGGAATTTGTGGAAAACTTAAAATTTCCCCGTATTTTTGCGCTTTTGTATGTGATATGTTATCAACAGTTGTAGTTTATAAGGAATAAATCTAAGTAAAAATATGGTTAGTCTTATTTTAAACTGTGGAATTATTAATAGTTTCTTTTTAAACATGTTATCCACAGCATATTTTGCAACATAATAACTATTTGCTTCTTTTAAATTGAATACACCTTTAGCTACTTTATTAAACTCTGTATCTACAGGTCCAGGACATAGCGCACTAATATTAACATTACTTTTCATTTTTTTTAATTCTTCATATATAGCCATTGTTAACTTTAGTGAATAATTTTTGGTAGCATAATACGTATTTAGCCTTGGCCCTGCCATAAAACCTGCGCTACTACAAACATTTAGAATATAACCACTGTCTTTTTTTATCATATCTTTTAAAAACAATTTCGTTAAAATATGAGTAGCAATAATATTTAAATTAATCATTTCAAGTTCTCTATCCAAGTCAGTTTTATCAAATGTTCCAAATAATCCAAAACCAGCATTATTAACTAAGATGTCTATATTTTCATTTTTCAATTGTTGGTAAAGTTTGAAACAGTTCTCTTTTTCCTGTAAGTCCATACTTATAATTTCTACGTTTGTATCAACATTATTTTTAATTTCTTCCATTTTTTCTGTTCTTCTTGCAACTAATACTAAATCATATCCCAATTTAGAAAAATAATATGCCATATCTCTCCCAATACCAGAAGATGCGCCAGTAATTAAAACTTTCATATATATCACCCATACTTATTTTAAACAAAAAATAAGATAATATCAAATTATCTTATTTTATTATATTAATATTTATGTTGTAATTATTACCTGTATCAGCTTCATCAAAAGAAATTATAAATCCCATTGCTTCAAGTGTTTCTTTTGTTTCTCTAAACTTTTCAATAGCAGTTTTTAAATCAAGTTCTTGTTCTTCTTCTACTTTTTCTTCATATCCAGGTTCTAGAGTATTAACCATACTCATAGGATCAAATATATCTTCTTTTTTCTCTTCATTTAATTCAATTACATTATTGTTGTCATTATCAATAGTATTAATTGAATTAAAATCATCAAATGAATCATTATTATCTACAATAGTATTATTTTCTTGTTTATCATTTTCATCAAAATCAAAATTAAAGAAAGTATTTTTATGATGTTTTTCTTCAGGTGCTTCCTCAATTGTAGGCATGTCGTTATTATTATCAAATGTATTGTCACTTAAGAACTCAGCTTCATCTAAAATGTTATTATTTGAAGTATTAGATTCGTTTCCAAGTAATGTTTCAATATCATTACTATTATCCTTAATTTCAGGTTTATAAGATAAGTCATCAATGGTGCTGTCATTATTCATATTTGCAGATTCATCTTCTAAGAAATTAAAGAATTTATTAGGCATTTCATTTTTATTAGAAGTATCAATTCCATCAATATCTAATAATTCAACTTCATCTAAATCATATTTATCCTGTTTTTCTAATTGTGCTTCTTTCTGTTGTTGTTCTTCTGTAGGTTTTAGCATACTTTCGATATCATGTAAACCTTGAGTTGGATTAATATCTAAAGCATTTTCTTTAATCTTATCAATATTAGGTGTTAGTTCAACTATTGGAATATCAGAATCATCATCCTCTTTATTACCCTTTAAAGCTTTTTTTATTTCAATATCCAATTGTCTTACTGTTAATCTATCATTTAATATTTTATTTAACCATTTAATTTGTTCTGTTGGATCTTTAATAGCAAGTAAAGCTCTTGCATGTCTTTCAGAAATTTTTTCTTTTAGCAAAGCATCTTGAACTTCATCACACAAATTTAAAAGTCTCATTTTATTTGCAATTGTACTTTGAGATATTCCAATTTTTTCAGCTAATTGTTCTTGTGTTAAATATCCTCTATCTAAAATATTTTTATATGATTTAGCTTCTTCAATAGCAGTCAAATTTTTTCTTTGAATATTTTCAACAAGAGCTACTTCGGCACTTTTATCATCATCTATATCAGAAATAACTGCAGGAACTGAAGTTAACCCAGCAATTTGTGCAGCTTTATACCTTCTTTCACCAGCAATTATTTCATACTTATCTCCAAGTTTTCTTAATACTAAAGGTTGAATTATTCCATGTTCCTTAATTGAAGTTGCTAATTCCTGTAAAGCTTCATCATCAAACGTTAATCTTGGTTGAAATCTATTAGGAATTATATCCTCAATAGGTACTTGTAATATCTTTTCTTCCATATTCATACTAATCAGCCCCATATTCTACTATTAATTTTATAATATTTATTTAATTTTTACAAGTGGCTTTTTTAAAATTTTATCATAGCTTCTAGGATATTCATTATCTGTATCTCCATTTTTAGTAATAATAATATTTTCTCTATTACTCAATTCTATTGGTAATTTAAATTTTTTACGACTTCCTATAGATGAGTTTAATATTTCGATAGTAGTCATTGCTTCAACCAATTCATCATCCAAAATACCTTTCATTGCTATGAATGAACCACCAACTTTTAATGCAGGAATTGCAAGTTCAGATAATATTCTAAGCCTTGCAACAGCTCTTGATGTTACATAATCAAAAGCTGCAACATTATTTCTAATATAATTCTCTGCTCTATCATGTATTAGAGTGACATTATTTATACCAAGTTTAGTACATAAATATTCTAAAAATTTTATTTTTTTGTTATTTGAATCAAGTAAAACAAATTTAAGATCATCCCTTACTATTGCTAAAACCATGCCAGGAAATCCAGCACCTGTTCCTATATCAAGAACTTTACCGGATTTTAAATCATTTGCTATAGTTAAAGAGTCATAGAAATGTTTTAAATAAACAAGATTATCTTCTTTAATTGCAGTTAAATTAGTGTGTTTATTATATTCTAATAATATATCTTTATATTTATCTAATTTATCTAACTTATCTTCAGATAATTCAATATTTATCTTTTTAAGTTCTAAAATAAACTCCTCTTTATTCATCTTTTGAGTACTCCTTTTTTAAATATACTGCAAGAATGGCAATATCTGATGGATTAACTCCACTAATTCGTGATGCTTGTCCAATTGATATAGGCTTTACTTGTTTAAGTTTTTGTCTAGCTTCACTCGCTAAATTAACAATTTTATCATAATCTAAATCTTCTGGAATTTGTTTTTCTTCTAATTTAATCATTTTATTAACTTCTTTATAAGTTTTAGCAATATAACCTTCATATTTAATATCTATTTCCACTATTTCTAAAATATCATCATCATAATTTAATTCCATAAAATTTTTTAAGAAATCTATTTTTATTTGAGGTCTTTTTAATAAAGCTTCATAGCTAATAGAACCATTAGGTATATCCAAATTATTTTCTTTAAATATTTGTTTAGTTTCATCATTTAATTTTAATTTGTTAACTTGTAATAAATCTTTAATTTCTTTAATTTTATTTTTCTTATTTATTAAATTTTGATATTGTTTATCTGTAATAGATCCTACTTGATGGGCATATTCTCTTAATCTTAAATCAGCATTATCGTGTCTAAGTATTAATCTATATTCAGCACGTGATGTAAGCATACGATATGGTTCTTTAGTTCCTTTTGTTACTAGATCATCTATTAAAACTCCTAGGTAAGCTTCATTTCTTTTTAAAATAAGTGGTTCTTCATTTCTTAATTTTAAAACAGCATTAATACCAGCTATTAAACCTTGTCCAGCAGCTTCTTCATAACCACTTGTTCCATTAATTTGTCCAGCAGTAAATAAGTTTTCAACAACCTTAGTTTCAAGAGAAGGTTTTAATTGTAATGGATCAATTGCATCATATTCAATAGCATATGCATATTTAGAAATAACACAATTTTCTAGTCCTTCTAAACTTCTAACCATTTTTTCTTGAACATCAATTGGCATACTTGTAGAGAATCCTTGTAAGTACCACTCATCATAAAATAAACTTTCAGGTTCTAAAAATAGTTGATGTCTTTCTTTATCTCTAAATCTAACAATTTTATCTTCAATAGATGGACAGTATCTTGGACCAATACCAGTAGCATATCCCCCATACATAGCACTTTTATCTAAATTATCTAATATAATTTTATGTGTATTTTCATTAGTATATAAAAGATAACATCTTTGTTGTTTATTAATATCATATGAAGGTTTATTATCAAATGAGAAAGTCCAATAAGTATCATCTCCAAGTTCAATTGACATCTTAGAAAAATCAATACTGTCTTTTTTAATTCTTGGTGGAGTACCTGTTTTTAATCTTTGAATAGTAAACCCATATTCTTTTAATTTATCTGATAAATGATTACTTCTTCTTTCACCATGAGGTCCTGAAGGTGTATTTTCTGCTCCTCTTAATATACTTCCTTTTAAATATGTACCAGTTGTTAATATAACACTTTCACTTTCTAAACTTTTACCATCTTCAAAAACAATACCGCATACCTTGTTGTCTTTAACAATTAAGTCTTCAACCATTCCTTCGATAATATCTAAGTTTTCAGTTTCATTTAATACTTTTAACATATTTTTAGGATAAGTTATTTTATCTGCTTGTGCACGTAAACTTCTAACAGCAGGGCCTTTTGCATTATTCAACATCTTTATTTGAAAATGAGATATATCAGCAACTTTTCCCATAATTCCGCCAAGAGCATCTATTTCTCTAACAATAATACCTTTAGCTGTGCCACCAATAGCTGGATTACATGGCATATCAGCAATATTTTTTATATTCATACTAATTAAGGCAGTCTTTTTTCCCATAAATGCAGCGATATGAGCAGCCTCACATCCAGCATGTCCACCGCCTACTACTATTACATCATATTTCATATATCTCACCTACTTTCCTAAACAAAATTTAGAGAACAACTCATCTAATAATTCATCATGATAAGTTTCTCCAATTAATTCACCTAATAAATCCCATGTATCTTTAATATCAACATCAATCATTTCAATTGGTGTTTCACCTTTACAATTATCAATTGCATTTTCTAAAGAATTTTTTGCTTTGGTAAAAATATCAACTTGTCTTGCATTAGATAGATATGTTAAATCTTTAGATTCTAAAGCTCCAAGATTAAATAAATCTACAATCTTCTTTTTTAATTCTGAAAGTCCACCATTATCAACAGTGTTTCCATAAACTACATTAGTTTTAGACAAGTTATCAACATCTAATTTTTTATCTAGATCAGTTTTATTAACAAATATTATATGCTTATTATCTTTAACAGAATTATATATTTCTTTATCTTCATTAGTTAATTCTTCATTATTATTAAGAAGTAGAATAACTAAATCAGCTTTATTAATCATATCTTTAGATTTAGTTACTCCAATTTTTTCAACAGTGTCATCTGTTTCTCTAATACCAGCAGTGTCTATTATATTTAGATTAATACCATTTAAATTCATAGAGCCCTCAATGATATCACGAGTAGTACCAGAAATGGATGTAACAATTGCTCTGTCTTCACCAGTTAATGCATTAAGAAGAGAACTCTTACCAACATTTGGTCTACCAACTAAAGCAACATCAATTCCATTTTTTATAACTTTATAGTTCTTGGCATCTTCAAGGATTTTAATAAATTCATCATTTACTTCATTTAACATAGGAAGTAAATTTTCATGTGTTATCTCTAAAGCATCTTCATATTCTGGATAATCTATATTTACTTCTATGTTAGCCATAATAGATAATAATTTACTTCTTAAATCTTTAATGATTTTAGTAAGTCTACCATTCAATCCATTTAAAGCAGTAGTTCTTTGTTTATCATTAGTTGCATTAAGTAAATCAGATACAGCCTCTGCTTGAGTTAAATCTATTCTTCCATTTAAGAAAGCTCTTTTAGTAAATTCACCAGGTTCAGCTAATCTACATCCTTTTTTTAATAATAATTCTAATATTTTATTAGTTGTTGAAATTCCACCATGACAATTTATTTCTATAATGTCTTCCATAGTGTATGTTTTAGGAGCTTTCATAATACTTACTAATACCTCATCTATTAATTCCTCTCCATCATAAATATAGCCATAGTTAATAGTATGACTTTTTACTTGATTTAAATTTTTCCCTTTATATATTTTACTTACTATTTCTATACTTTCATTGCCAGAAACTCTAACTATTGAAATAGCCCCAACACCTAAAGCAGTTGAAATAGCGCAAATTGTATCTTCCATGGAATTTCACCTCGCACGTATTATAGCACAAATAAAAAGTAATTACACTATGTAATCACTTTTCTTTTGATGTTATTATTATAGCATACTTTTATTAAAAATAAAAGGCTATACTTATTTACAATATATGATACAATGTGTTACAAGAGGTGATTTATGAAAGAAGTTATAGAAAGTATTAAAAAAGTATATAAATATACAAGAGGATATAAGAAATATTTATTGTTTTATGTTATATTTGTACCATTTTTAAGTGGAATAAGTATTATAGCGCCTATTTTGTCAGCAAGACAAATAGTATTTTTAAATGAAGCTTCATATGAACAATTATTAAAAGTATCATTGATAGTTTTAGGATTAGAACTACTTAGAAATATCTGTAATTACTTTTCATGGCAAAATTTAATGATATATTTTAGAGAATCTATGAGAATATTAAAAATGAGAGCTTTAAAAGCTATAATGAATATTCAAAATAAAAGTTTAGATGAAATTCCATCAGGAGTTATTATAGAACGTGTAAATACAGATTGTAATAAAATGGCTGATATAATTCCATCTATTGTAGATAATTTACTTGGAATAATTACAAATATGGGAATAATAATTACAATATTTATAATTAATAAAATATTATTTTTCTTCTTACTTGGAGGAGCAATAATAATATTTATATTTAAAAATATACGTATAAAAAAATGGTTTGAATTTGATAAAAAAAGAAGAAGCCAAAATGAAAAAGTTACATCGTTTATTGCAGAGTTAATAAGAGGACTTCGTGATATAAAGGTATTAAATGCCAATAAATCTTTTTTAAATGAAACTGAATCTAGAATAAAAGCAAGCAATGAAACTGCTTATATAGGAAGAAGAAGTTTAAGAAGATATGATCTATTAACTGGATCAATTCATGATTTACTAAATTTTAGTTTAGTTATTATAGGAATAATTTTATTAACAAATAAAAAAATTACTTTACCAGGTTTTCTTGCTATATATTTATATAAAGATAGAATTTATAATATGTTTAATTTTTACACTAGTTTGCAAGAACAGCTTGAAGATTTTAAACTATCATCTCATCGTGTATTTGAAATAATAGATGGAGATTCTTATGAAAGAGAGACATTTGGTAATAAAGTTTTAAAGAAAGCATATGGAGATTTTGAATTTAAGAATGTTAAATTTAGTTATAAAGATAATATTCCAGTTCTTAATGATGTTAGTTTTAAAGTAGATGCTAATACTACAGTTGCATTTGTTGGAAAATCAGGAGCTGGTAAAACTACTATATTTGGATTACTATCTAAGCTATATCAAAAAGATTCAGGAACTATAACAATAGATGGAATAGATATAGATGAACTTGATGAAGATTCACTTCGTGGAAATATGACAATTATTAATCAATCACCATATATATTTAATATGAGTATTTATGATAATATGAAATTGGTTAATCCAAGAGCAACCAAAAAAGAAATAAAAGAAGCATGTAGACTTGCATGTTTAGAAGAATTTATAGAAAGTTTACCTAATAAATATGATACAGTAGTTGGTGAAGGTGGTATTTCACTATCAGGTGGACAAAGACAAAGACTTGCTATAGCAAGAGCTTTAGTTCAAAAAACAGAAATTATTTTATTTGATGAAGCAACATCAGCATTAGATAATGAAACACAAAAATCAATACAAGAAGCAATAAACAATATGAAAGGTGAATATACTATCTTGATAATAGCTCATAGATTTTCAACAATTGTTGGAAGTGATAAGATATTATATCTTGAAGATGGTAAAATAAAAGCTGAAGGAACTCATAATGAATTATTGAAAACTTGTAAAGGCTATAAAAAGTTATATGAATTAGAATTAAAAAACAATTGATTTTATATCAATTGTTTTATTCTGGTTTAATAACAATATGTCTGTTAGGTTCTTCCCCTTCGCTTTCAGTAGTAACACCTTTAAAATCAGTTAGTTTATTATGTATTACTCTTCTTTCATAAGAATTCATGTTATCTAAATGAACTTCAACTTTAGTATTTCTAACTTCTTTAGCAGTATTAATAGCAAGTCTTTCTAATTGTTTAATTCTTTTATCATTATAATTTTCAACATCTAAGAATAATTTGACTCTAACACCATATTTAGTTTGAATCATTTGTTTAGTGATAGTTTCAATAGATTTCATTGTTCTACCACCCTTGCCTATTAATATTGCATTATTATCAGAAAACATTTTTATATTAAATTGAGTTTCTCTTATATTACTTTCAAAAGAAACATCAATTCCCATATTATTACATAATTCTTTAATAAAAGATTTCATTTCTTCAAGTATATCTTCTTTAGGAGTAGCAGTTATTTTAACACTACCAGCTTTAAATAACTTTCCCTTTATTTCTTCAACTTTATAGAAAATATCACTCTCATTTAATTTTAAATCTTTTAAAGCTTTTTCTAAAGCTTCTTCTTTTGTTTTTGCTTCTGTTACTACTTTCATAATTAATTATCCTCTCTTACTACTTTTACTATTATTTTTTTTATTCTTCACTGGTTTAATTAATTTATCTTTACTATCTTCCATAGCAATAATTTTCTTTAATACTTTATTTTGAATTATTATAAATGCATTTGTTACAATCCAATATAATGCTATAGCTGTTGGTAGACTAAATGAAGCAATAGATATCATAAATATCATAAACATCATTGTCATTTTCATTTGTTTTTCAGCTTCAATATTACCACTATTATTTTGTTTCATCGTATCTCTAAATGAATAATAAGTTGTAAAAATAATAAGTACAAGTAAAATTAAATATGTATATTGACTATTACTTATTCCTTTAATTGGTGTCATACCAAGTTTAAGCCCTAAGAATGAATCTTCAAATATAGCGGGAACTCTATTAATTGCTTGTAAGAATCCAAAGAATAATGGAAGTTGAACAAATGCAAGTAAACAAGATCCTAAAGGACTAATATTATATTTTTTATAAATCATCATCATTTCTTGTGATTTTGCCATCATAGATTCTTGATCTGTTTTATTCTCATATTTCTTTTCAAGTCTTTTTAATTCAGGGCCAGCTTTCTTCATTCCTTCAGATTGTCTAACAGTTTTAATTGAAAATGGAAGTAATAATATTCTTATTGCAAGTCCAACTAACATTACTGATACACCATAGTTTTTAATAAATTTACCTATTTTTAAAATTAAATAAGCAAGTGGTTTAACAAATAATGAATTCCACAAACTTGTATATTTACCAGAATTTACTTTAAATTCTGTACATGCTGGTAAATCATCTAATTTAACATCCATTTGTTTTTCATACTTTTTATACAGACTCAATAAATCCTCTTCTTCAGGTCTGCACAAAATGTTTTTTTGTAAATTTTGACCAGTTTTTTCATAAGTAACAATTGTTTTCTTATCTTTTTTTATATAATCATTACTACCACAACCTGTTGATACCAAGATTATACCTACTAATAACATTGCATAAAATTTCTTTTTCATAGCTTCTCCTTTATTAATTGGTTTAAACTATCATTTAATTCATTATATGACTTGTTTAAACAACTTTTCTTTATTATTATAATATAATCATAAGTATTTTTAAATAAAAATTTATTACTATCTATTAAATTTCTTATAATTCTCTTATATTTATTACGTGTAACTGCATTACCTATTTTTTTACCAACAGCTACTCCAAATTTTGGAAAATTTTCACTATGTTCTTCATAATAGATAACAAAAGTTTCATTTTTAACAAATTTACTTTCTTTTATGATTTTATCAAATATTCTTTTTTCTTTCACAACTTCATATTTCTTCATAATCTTACCCTTTTTTACAAAAAAATCACATTTTTAGATGTGATTACTTACATAATACTTTACGTCCTTTTTTTCTTCTATTTTTTAAAACTTTACCTTCTTTACGTGCAAAGAATCCATGTTTCTTAGCCTTTTTTCTCTTATTTGGTTGATAAGTTCTTTTCATAGGTCTTGCCCCTCCAATCTAAATTGCATGGTTATTATACTAATAAAACACTTATAAAGTCAAGAAATATCTATCTTTTTTTTTAAATTTATGATAAAATACTGATACATATGGGGTAGTTTTATTGGTTTCGACATGTACTACTAGATATGACTGCAAGTAGTAGGCATACTTTAAATGCACAAATAAAATTAAATGACAAAGCTGATTATAGCTTTGCTCCAGCATTTGCCTAATAGATAGGTAGGAGCACTTTTATAAGACCTTCTCCTATAGGGAATTATAAAGGTTTAACTATATAGGATATACTAATTTATTGTTTAGGTAAATTAATGAATACTTACTAAACTCGTTATATTATAGGTACGTGATAGCCAGTAATATAATTAAATAATAAATCTCACTAAACTTGTAGACGTTGTATAATAGGGTATTATGGACATGGGTTCGACTCCCATCTACTCCACCAAATTTGATAATTAAGTCTTCATCGAAGACTTTTTCTTATGATATAATATAAAAGGAGAGTGATTATATGATTGAAAAATCAATTTATATAGATTTAAATATTGATAAGGATCCATATATAAAAAATATAACTGATGATAAAATAATTAATATTACGGGTGAATCTGGATCAGGAAAATCTTTTTTTAGCGATAAATACATTAAAGATGATAATTATATAGTGATAGATACAGATATAGTATTTAGTAATAAACTATCAGCCAATCTAGAAAGTGTTGAATTAAGAACTATTTTTAGTGATAAACAAAAAGATTATTTGATTGCTAATTTTGATGAATTTTATTTAAAAGTATTAGATTATTTCAAAGATAGTAATAAAACATTAGTTATTGATTCAGCACAATATAGAAATATAAAAGACTATTCTATTTTAAAAGGAAAAGTAATAGTTATGAGAACAAGTATTAATACATGTTATCAAAGATTATTAAATAGATGGAAACTAAAAAACAAATATAATGAAGAAGAATTTCAAAAATATGCTACTAGAAAAAAAGGTATATTTGAATGGTATCACTCTTTAAATAAATTTATAGAGGAAATTAGTAAGATAAATTAAATATGTTGAAAAGGAGAATAAAGATGAAAGAAGTTCAAGAATTTTTAAAAAAATGTGGGATATATTATTTAGCGACTGTTGATGGAAATAAACCTAAAGTTAGACCATTTGGTACAGCAGAAATATTTGAGGATCATTTATATATTCAAACGGGTAAGAAAAAAGATGTATTTAAGCAAATTGAAAAAAATAATAATGTTGAATTATGTGGATATATAGATGGAAAGTGGATAAGAGTAGCAGGAAATTTACAAGTAGATAATAGAAAAGAAGCAAAGAAAGATATGCTAGATAAAAATCCTAACTTAAGAGGAATGTATAATGAAAATGATGATAATACTATAGTTTTATACTTTGAATCAGGAATAGCAACAATATATTCATTTACAGAAGAACCAAAAGTAATTAATTTTTAATTAAAAAAAATAGGTACTGAGATGAAGAAAAAATTATTATATATTCCTTCTTTAGTAATAATATTTTTATTGGTAATTACTAAAATAATATTGAATAGTAATAAATTAGAATTTATGAGTTATGTGTACTATAATAGTTTTACTATTTTTTTAGAAAAGAGGTATTAAAATGACTGAAACAGAAAGACATAATAAGGTTTTGAAAAAGATAATAGAATCAACAAGCGAAGAAGAACTATTAGATATATCATTTATAAATATAGTTTTATATCTTCAAGAAAAATTAAAATATAAAAGAAAAATGAATAGGGCTAATATAAAGAAAATTTTAACGTCTATATTAAATCACTGTACATTTATATCACCTGACGTAAGAGAAGATTTTATCAGTATAGTTAAAGAAAACTATCCAAATGTAGAATTAAAAGAAATCGAAAAAAAATACGTAGAAATAGTAAATGAAGGAACAATAGATAACTTATTACAAGAAATAAGTTTAAAAAATCAAAAATTATATGAAATAGAAAAAGAAACTAAGAAAAAAGCACATGAAGAAGTTATTAAATCAATAAATATGTGTTTTGAATTAAAAGATTTACCTAAAGTAGGGTTATCAGAATTAAATAGACATTTATTAAAAGCAGTTAATAGTAATGATTTTTATAAAAAATATAAAACGAATGATATAAAAGAATTAACTAGTGCATATTTAAATGGAGCAGAAATTGAAGAAATAAAAACAACAATTGACAATATTGTGTTTAAAACTAATATACCACTAGATAAAGTTGAAAAAACAAAAGAACAAATATTTGGAGCATTAATTTCTGATTATGAAATAGATTATATATTAGAAGAAATGTCTGCAAAAGAAAAAAGAAAAGAATTTATTTATAAGAACGATCATGAATATACAATGGAAGCTATAAAAAATGCTAAAAGAATATCCCAATTACCTGATTATATAGTTCCATCATCACTAACTACATATTTAAGTGGAAATGCAACAATATATTCTAATGATAATAGAATAAAAGGAGAAGATTTAAGACAACTTGCTAAATTATTATTAATGGGGTACAAGTTTGAAGATGAAGTAGTAATAAATGAACTTGAAAATATTATTATTTCAAAATATCCAGATAAAAAAGATGCATTCAAATTACTATATAATAAATTATCAAATTTACCTAAAACATATTATTTGGTAGAAGAAATGAATTACTTTTTTAAAAAAGAAAAAGAATTTATAAAAAAATCATCAAGCAACGTTAATTTATATCTTCTTCCTAGTAAGAAAAGCCCAGTAGAAGGTGGAAAATTTTATACTTGCTTTATAAATAGGGGAGAAAGATTAGATCTTATAAAATCTTTACCTGAAAATTATGAAGAAATGGATGAAGATGTAATTGAAGCATATGCTCAAGAAAACATTGATGAATCATTTAAAAAGACTGGTGGAATAATAATTAAAAGAGATGAAACTATAGGAAATGTTAATATATTTAGACCAAATGATGGAACAATAAGTATCACACCAGAAGAAAAACAAAAAGTAGATCAAATAAGTGATTTAGATAAAGAAATAGAAGAAAAAAGAAGTATTTTAGAGTCTACTAAAAAAGAATTAGAAGAGAGAAAAAGACAAGATGAACAAATAAAAGAAGTAATTAATGATTATGAAAGAAAAGCTTTGGCTTTACAAAGTGAACTAATTAAACAAATAGCTGCTATAAAAGGTAGCTTTGGATATACTAATGAACAAGGTAGCGTACTAAAAAGAATAAATAATAATTAATGAATCATAAAATGTAATATGGATTATGATGGATTAAAAGAAAAATTAAATCAACTTAAAATAGAAGATTATATATGGTTAATATATATAGGAATAATATTTCTTAGTTGGTATTCAAATAGTTTAGAAAGAAATTATTTTGTATATAAAAATGAAGAAAGTAAGAAAAAATATAGAACTATTATGATAATAATATTTTCTATTTTAGTAATAGTTTATTTATACTTTTTAAAAGATTCTTTTAATTCTTTAAAATCAATTAATCCATTTGATCCAAAGAAAAAGAAAGATTTATTATTTTTATCTTTCTTTGCCTCACTTTTAATCTTTATAAGTGGTTTAATATTTTTATATATTGCATTAACTGATGAAGATTTAAATGTAGAACTCGCTTTTAATTAACGAGTTTCTTTTTTTATAAGTTTTGCATGAAGTACTACTTTATCATCGTTATTATAACAAGTAGATAACGTTAGTATTTTATCATTGCCATTAACAGATGTATTAAAATTAAAATTACTTCTATCTTTCAACATATTAGAGAATCTTTCAAATTCATCATCACTATTAAAATAAATTTGCAAATAATCACTAGTAGTAGGAATTCTATATACACTAAAAACTTGCCATAAAGTATTTTCTGTTTCAGTAGATAGTTTAATCACATAATTATTTGTATTATTTGTCCAACCACTATTTAGTATATTTTTTAAACTTCCAAACATTGTTTTATTTTGTCTTCCATGAGCATATATAATCGTGTTTTTATCAAAATCTCTAGAATTATTACGATAATCTAAGAATACCCAACCACCACCATTTGATTTTTTGTCAAATTGATGATTAAGATAAAAATCATTATTGTTAGTTTGAACATATGGATAATTAATATTAGTACCATTAACTTGTATCCATCCAACAGTATCTTTATTTTGTGTTTTTAATTCATAAAAATCAACATTTATTAAATTCATTTTTATATAATCCCAATACGGATCACTTTTGTCTACTTTATTTTCAATTATTTCAGTATTTTTATTATCTTTAACTTCATTTATATTTGTTTTTTTAAATATAACTTCTACTTGTTTATCAATTTTCTTATTATCATAATGCCATATTAAAATATTAAATCCACTATAAATAAATATAATAACAAATATTAAAGCAGCAATAATTAATAATAATTTTTCTCTATATTGTTGAATATACTTAATCATAAATCCTCCAAAATTTATTTTAATATATAATAAATTTTATTTCTTATATAAATAAAAGTCAAGTAATTGATACACAAAAAACAGTTGATATCATTACACTATACATAAGCATTTTAGTAATATCTGATATCTTAGAAATTTGTACAATGTTAAATAAAAAAAATCTTTAATCAATAAATTGATGATATAATTTATTAAGATGGTGATGATATGAAAAATAAAATATTAAAAATTTTACCTTATACATTAATAATAATGATAATATGCCTACTGTTAATACCAAAAACGAGTCAAAATGATTTATACTTTGATTTAAAATCTGGAGATTATTTATTAAAATATGGTTTAGATTTTAAAGATCATTTTAGTTTTATTGAAGGCTTAAAATATGTTAATAATCATTACTTGTATAATTTAATAATTTTATTTATATTTAGTATTAAATCTTTTAGTAGTCTCTTTATATTTTATTTATCATTATATATATTACTTGGATTTTTAATTTTTTATGTTGTTAATAAGTATATTGATAATAAAATTATTTCACTTCTTATAAGTTTATTGACACTACTTAATATGAGAATATTTTATACTACTAGAGTTCAAAGCCTTTCATATATAATTTTTTATTTAGAATTTTATTTTTTAAATCGTTTATATGATACTGGTAAAGTGAAATATTCTATTTATTTGATTTTATTATCTGTCTTGTTAGTTAATTTACATATGTCAGTATGGATAATATATCCAGTATTGTTTCTGCCATTCTTTATGGAACAAATATTAAGCGATTTGAAAAAAACAAAATTAAATGAAATTATCTCTAAAAAAATAATATATAATTCTTCTAAAAATAAAAAATTATTTGTATTTACGTTTTTATTATCATTATCGGTGGGAATATTATCACCATATAAATTATTACCATATACCTTTTTTATAAAAACAATTGGAAATAAATGTTATGAAATAATAGTTGAAATGCAAAAAACAGTATTAGTTAATAACACATCATATTTAGTAATTTTACTATTTTCAGTTATTATAGTAACTTTATTGAATATTAAAATAAGAGTAAGAGATGTTTGTTATATATTTGGACTTTCAATATTAGCTTTTCTTGCAAATAGACACACATCATATTTTCTTTTAATAGTTCCTACAATTATTGGGATAATTATAAGTAATTATATAGTTATAAACAAGTTAAATTGTATAAAATTAAAAAAATATCAACTAGTTATTATGAATATTGCATTAATAATTATTTTTTCATTATTAATTAATAATATGAATTTAAAAAGTTTTGATTATAATGAGAAAAAAGAATATCCTGTTAATACAGTAAAATATATAAAAAATAATTTAGATTACAAAAATATAAGATTATTTAATGAATTTAACTATGGTTCATTTTTAGAATTTAATAATATTAAAGTCTTTATTGATTCTAGAGCAGAAGTATATATTAAAGAATTTAATGGTGGTAAAGATATAATGAATGACTATATTAAAGTAGAAGATTATCAATCATATAAATTTATATTTGATATATATAATATTGATTATGCTTTAGTTTTTAAAAACACGCCAATATATTATTATTTAATCAAAGATAATGATTTTGCAATTATAATGGAAGAAAACGAAAAATATGTTTTGTTTAAGAAATACTGATTTGATTTTTTTTAACAAATATGTTATTATATGCCCCATCAAATGGGGTTTTTATTTATTTTTAGGAGGGATTGGTATGAATAATATAAAAAAATATGCAATGCTAACAGGCTTATCATTATCAATGATGGCATCATCTTTAAATGGATGTGGAAATAAAGTAAATAATACTGAACAAGTAACTATTTCAGAAAATAAAATGGAAGAAGAAAAAAAATTTGAAATTAGTGACGATAAGTTTAATGATCTTATAAAAAAATATTCAATTATTGAAATAAAGAATCAACAAGAAACATTAGTAGTTTCATTAGATTATAAAGTATACAAGTATAATAATGAAAAAATAGTGATTGTAAATCCAGATAATCCAACAGTTGATTACTTAACTGGAATAGAATTAATTAATGATGGAAGTGTAGATTTATACCCAATATGTGATTTAAGATATTATTTAGAAGATTTTAAAATTAAACCTGTTTCTATAGATACATCTAAAACAATATCTGGTAATGAATTATTATATGTATTTGATTCAGAAGATATAAATAAAATATATAATGAAATTATATCAATGACAATCACTGAACAGACATTATTTAAATATAATAGTTGTTTAGCTAAATATAATAAGAAAATTTCAGAAGATGATTTAGATTTAATTAATTCAGAGTTTAATGACGAATTTAACGACACAATATGTCTAACTAATTCTAAAAAAACAGGTATATACAATAAAGATAGTATTAACCTAATTTATTCAGAAAATGGTTCTACAATAATAATTGGAAAAATACAAGAAATAAATGGTCAACAAATATCAACAAATTTTAATGATATACTAGATATAATCAATATAGAACCATTAGGTTATGTAGTTGACAGAGGTTTAATAACAATTAATAGTTCTAAATATGAAGAAATGACTAATAAGTATGGTAAAGAAATAATGGAAGCTTTAGATAGATACGGAATACCAGTACTTACATATGATATGGATAGTATATGTATGAAGTATAATAGTTATAAACATGATGAATTAGTATTAAGTAAGATAAAATAATTTAGGGGTGAATAAAAAATGTCAAATTTAAAAATAAGAGCCAATTATGATTGTTTAATAGAAAAATTAAAAGAAATGGTTGAATATTATGAGAATAGTATAACTAGAAATAATAGAATTAAAATGTACTTGGCAAATGGAGATGTAATAAATTATACTGTAACTAATCATAATATTGCACATTTATTAGGAGTAAATACGCAAATACTAATAAGTAATAAAATAGTAAAATCAACAGATTCATACGGAGCTTTAAAAGAACTAATTAATGATTCATATGGAACTTATAATGCTATTGAAAAGTTTAACGGCTTTGGGTCAGTATTTTCAACATATATTGACGATAAAATAGATGCTTTTAAAAAACAAATAGATAATCCAAATATTTTGAAATACGAATTTGTTTGCAAATACGATAGATCTAAAAATTATACTGAAAAAAAAGTAGATGGTTTAACTGCTGACTATTATTTAGCCTCAAAAGATGAAAATGATAATATTATTCTTTTAGGGCTTGTAAGGCAAAATGAAGAATATGATAATTGTATTTATATACCTCAAACTACTAGAGTAATCAAAGAGGAACAATTATATGGATTATTGAACGGCCAAGAAATAACTTATGTTAGTAAATCAGTAATTAATAATCCTTATAATGGATATACTGGTGAATTTATAGTTAAAAATATAGATACATATAGATTACTTGAAATTTTATATAGTTATCAAAATATGACTGGAGCAATACCTAATACAATAAAAAATCATATATATCAAATGAAATACTTATCAAAATTCATTTCAAATAATAGAATTCAAAGTAAAGAACTAGAAATTATATTCGAAAAAATAAGTTATGCAATTAGCAATAATATAATAATAAATTTGGAAGAAGAAGAACTTGAAAAATTAGATATATCTATAATTGAATTAGTAAAAGAACATAATGACATACATTTATCATCTTCAAAAGTTGATTTATATTCAAAAGGAGAATTTAGTAAAGTTGTTGAAGATAAAGATAAATATAGAAAAGAATTAGAGAATATTAAAGAAGTACTTCAACATCAAAGAGTAGAAAATGAAGACTTAAAATTAGAAAATGAACAGTTAAAAGAACAATTACAAAAGTTGCAAATATATGAACAACAATTTAGATTATTATTTAATCAGGTTAATAATATTGGCACCCAAATTAATCAAACTATAGAGGAAATTCCGCAAGAAATTAGAGATTTAAAAAGATAATCTCTTTTTTTATAAAAAAATGATATAATTATATTTATAAGTATTAAGAAAAAGAGTGATGTAGATGAATAAAATAAAAAAAATAATTATAGGTTTATTAATTGGAGTTGTACTAATAATAAATCACAAATTATTAGTCTTACCAGAAACAGAGTTTAATATTGAACATAATTTACAATTTTATGTTGATATAGTTAGTAAAATAAGTTTTGTAATATATACAACATTATTATTTTTTAAAATTGATAATAAAAAAATTTGTAAAGTTAAAAAGTTTTATTTAATAATTTTAGATTTATTTTTACTTATATCTAATGCCTTTACTAAAACTGGAGATTTATCTTATATATATAGCAATATTAAAAATATATTGTATACAATTTTATTTTTAATATTAAATTATATTGTATTAAAAAGAACTCTTATATTAATAGAAAATGTAATAAAAAATTATAAAATAAAAAATAGTAATAATAAATTTTTAACTTTACTTGAAGATTATCCGTTTATGACAAGTTTTATAGTAATTTTTTTATTTTTTAGTATATATATGATAGCTTTTTATCCAATTATACTATCTCCAGATCCAAGCTTTCAAATAAAACAATTTTTTAATGTTAGAACTAAATATGCTGATTATGCAATATTACTTGATAAAACTATATTTTTAACAAATCATCATCCAGTTATTCACACACTCTTATTAGGTTATTCATTAAAATTAGGGAAGTATTTAATAAGTGATAATTTTGGATTATTTATATATAGTTTTATTCAAAGTATATTTTTAATAAGTACTTTAGCATATACTATTAAGTATTTAAAAGAAAATAAAATAAATAAAAAAATACTATTCTTATTATTATGTATATATTGTCTTGTTCCAATGTATGCAATGTATTCAATGAGCGCAGTTAAAGATACATATTATACATGTTTTATAATCTGGTATGTAATATTTTTGGATAAATTAATAAGAAATAAAAATAAAGATTTAAAAATAAAAACTGTAATTTTATTAATTATTGATTTAATAGGATTGACACTATTTAGAAATAATGGAATATATGTTGTTTCCTTATCGTTACCATTTGCAATAATTTTCAGTAAAACAAACTTAAAAAAATTATTACTAGTTTTCTTAGTGGTAGTATCATTTTATACAACATTTGATAAAGTAATACTTCCATACTATAAAATAACACCAGGAAGTATTAGAGAAACTTTATCAATTCCTTTTCAACAGACTGCAAGATATGTAAAATACTATGAAAAAGATTTATCAAAAGATGAGATTAATAAGATTGATAAAGTATTAAAATATAAAACACTTGCAAAAAGATATAATCCAAAGATATCAGATCCTGTAAAAAATAAATATAATAGATATGCAACGAGTGAAGATTTGAAAAATTATTTTAAAGTATGGTTTAAATGCTTTTTTAGACATCCTCTTGTTTATATAGAAGCTACGTTACATAATACCTATGGATATTTTAGTCCCCAAGATACAAATTGGTATGTATATCATAAGTATGATACAAGAATTACAGAAGATAATTTAGTAAATTACCATTATAATAAATTAGATAGTTTAAGGTTAGTATTATCAAGCTATGGTCAAGGTTTTCCATATCTTCCATTTATAGGTTTAATATCTAATATTGGCTTTAATACTTGGATTCTCATTGGAATATCAATGTATCTTATTCTAAAAAAGAAAAGAGAATATTTAATAGTTTTAAGTCCACTTTTTGTATCATTGTTAATTTGTGTAGCATCCCCTGTTAATACATATTTTAGATATACTATGCCATATATATTTATTATGCCTATGATTTTGATATTATTTAGTAAAAGAATTAAATGATATATAAGTTTACATAAAAAGTAAAAAAACATTTAAAGATGTTTTTTTATTTTTAATTTTTTGATATACTAATATAGAATAGAGGGTGTTATTTATGAAGAAAGTTGAAGTAAAAAATAGCTTAACAAATGATGAATTATCAAAAATTGATGCATATTTTAGAGCAGCAAATTATTTATCAGTAGCACAATTATATTTATATAAAAATCCGCTTTTAAGAGAACCTCTCACTACAGAACATATTAAATCAAAATTAGTAGGACATTGGGGAACAGCCCCAGGTCAAAATTTTATATATGTTCATCTAAATAGAATTATTAATAAGTATGGTTTAAATATGATTTATGTATCTGGACCAGGTCATGGCGGACAAGCAATGGTTGCTCAAAGTTATTTAGATGGAAGTTATAGTGAAGTATATCCTAATATTACTCAAGATGAAAAAGGTTTAGAAAAACTTTGTAAACAATTTAGTTTTCCTGGTGGAATATCTTCCCATGTAGCACCAGAGACACCAGGTTCAATAAATGAAGGTGGGGAATTGGGATATAGTCTTGCTCATTCATTTGGAGCAGTTTTAGATAATCCTAATTTAATAGTTTCTTGTGTAGTTGGAGATGGAGAAGCAGAAACAGGAACTCTAGCAACATCATGGCATTCAAATA
This sequence comes from Bacillota bacterium, assembly GCA_015059485.1. Lineage (GTDB taxonomy): Bacteria > Bacillota_I > Bacilli_A > RF39 > UBA660 > RUG14121. The sequence goes on along the minus strand of SVAH01000003.1, from coordinate 85,579 downwards.
AATTTTTAAATCCAAAGAAAGATGGAATAGTTTTACCTATATTACATTTAAATGGATATAAAATAGCTAACCCAACAATATTTGGGAGAATGAGTGAAGATGAATTAACTAGTTTTTTTGAAGGATGTGGTTGGGATCCTTATTATGTAGCTGGTGATGATCCAATGACTATGCATAAAATCATGTCAGAAACTTTAGATGAAATAGTAAAAAGAATACAAATAATTCAGACAGATGCTCGTGAAAATGGAAAAACTGAAAGGCCTAAATATCCAATGATAATTTTAAGAACTAAAAAAGGATGGACAGGTCCAAAACAAGTTGAAAGCAAAGAAATTGAAGGAACATTTAGATCACATCAAGTTCCAATGCAAGTAGATAAAGAAACAGGAAAGAATTTAGATATATTGGAAAGTTGGCTAAAAAGCTATCATCCAGAGGAACTATTTGATGAAAATGGAACATTTAAAAAAGAATTTAGAGAAATAGCTCCAAAAGGTGATAGGAGAATGTCATTAAACCCAAATGCAAATGGAGGTTTGATGTTAAAAGAACTAAAATTACCGGATTTTAGAAAATATGATTTTAAAGTGATAAGGCCTGGAATAGATACTACTAGTGACATGATGCAACTTGGAACCTATATAAGAGATGTAATAAAAAATAATCCAAGTAATTTTAGAGTATTTGCTCCAGATGAAGTATTATCTAATAGATTAAATCCAATATTTCAAGTAACAAGAAGACAATGGAATAGTAAAATATTGGAAAATGATGAATACATAGCAAATGCAGGTAGAGTTATCGATTCTATGTTATCTGAAAACTTATGTGAAGGTTGGTTAGAAGGCTATATTTTAACAGGAAGACATGGCTTTTTTACAAGTTATGAGGCATTTATTAGAATTATTGATTCAATGACTAGTCAACATGCGAAATGGTTAAAAGTGTGCCATGAACTTCATTGGAGAAAAGATATTGCGTCATTAAATTATGTTTTAACAAGTCATGTATGGCAACAAGATCATAATGGATTTACTCATCAAGATCCTGGATTTTTGAATCATATTGCAACTAAGAAAGCAAGTATATCAAGAATGTATTTACCTCCAGATGCAAACTGTTTAATATCATGTTTTGACCATATCATAAAAAGTAAAAATTATATAAATGTTATAGTGGCTTCAAAACATCCATCAATTCAATGGTTGAATATGGAACAAGCAATAAAGCATTGCACAAATGGTATTGGAATATGGGGATTTGCGTCAAATGATAACGGTCAGACTCCAGATATAGTACTTGGATGCTGTGGTGATACCCCAACACTTGAAGCAGTAGCGGCATCAGGAATCTTAAGAAAATTCTTACCAAATGTAAAGGTGAGATTAGTTAATGTTGTTGATCTAATGAGATTAGAAGATAAAGAAAAACATCCACATGGTTTATCACAAAAAGAATATGATATGCTATTTACAGTAGATAAACCTATAATATTTGCGTTCCATGGATATCCATCATTAGTACATCAACTTACTTATAGTAGAACAAATCAAAATTTACATGTAAGAGGATATAATGAACAAGGTACAATAACAACACCATTTGATATGAGAGTTCAAAATGAAATAGATAGATATCATTTAGTATTACTTGCGTTAAAACACTTAGGATATAGAAATGATGATACAATTGCACTTGAAAATTATTGTAATTCTAAATTAATCAAACATAAACAATACATATTTGAAAATGGTATAGACATACCAGAAGTAAAGAATTGGACATTAGATAATCAATTATTAGATTGATTATCTTTTTCTTTAAATTAATGTAATTGTATTTTTAAAAAAATTTTAGTAAAATATATATAGGTGATATAAATGGGAGAAGTTTATGAAAAAGTAAAAGAATTTAAAAAAAAGTATCCAGGTACGGTTACATGGTGGAGATTAAAAAAGCATAGTGAAGTAGTTGAAAAGCATATGAACCCTGGAGAAAAAATATTATATGCGTTTGCAGGACAAAAAAACGCTTGCTTTTACGATTTGTGGAGTACAAGTGTTGTAGTCTTGTCAAATAAAAGAATACTAATTGGTAGAAAAAGAATGCTATGGGGATATATGTTTACAACTATTACACCAGATATGTTCAATGATTTAGAAGTTTATCAAGGAATAATTTGGGGAACAATTACTATTGATACAGTAAAAGAAGAAGTAGTACTAACTAATTTATCAAAAAGAAGTTTACCAGAAATAGAAACAGCAATTACCGAATTTATGATGGAAGAAAAAAAGAAATATGGTAGTCATGAAGAACATTGTAAAAAAAATAAAAAAAGCTATGATGAATATGTTAAAGAAATGCCGTACAAAAAGTACGATGATGTTGAGTAAGAAAAAAATAAAAAAATTAGTATTATTTTTAGTAGTAGTTTTAATTTTTACTATTTATAAATTAATTCCCAAGGACTACAAGATTAGTTATAAAATTGATAAATATGATATTGTAGAATCTTATTTAAAAAAGGATAAAATGTATACATTTAAAATAAAGAAAAATAATCAAATATTTGAAACTTTTAGTGTGCAAAAATATTCTAAAAAAAGAAAATTAATAAAAAGTATAAAAGAATATAAAAAAAATGAAGAGATGTGCATAATTCTTAAATCAGAAAAAATAGATGAAAATATTATATGTAAAAAAAATGGTCAATACATTGATTACAATTTATTGAATATAATTCCTAAAAAATATAAGAATAAATACAAAAATAATAAGAAAAAATATGAAAATATAAATATAAATTTAATAGATTCCAGTACATATTTAATTTGGAATTATACAGGATTTTATAAGCTAAGCAATAAAAAATTAGAAACTATAACATTATTTAAAGACGATGTATATAATATTGATATTGTAACTATTGTTGGAAAATATCTTGTAATTGCAGATTATAATGAAAAATATAATTATAATAAATTAATTAGAGTTAATTTAAAAAATAACAAAATAGATCAAATAGAGTTAGATGAAGATATATCATTTGATTCAAGAATTATTGGAAAAAATAAAAATAATATTTACATTATAGATAATAAAAATAAAAAAGAATATGAAATAAATATAAAAAATAAAAATTTTGATAAGATAAATAAAAATAAACTTGGAAAAGTTATAAAAAATGGAAAATGGGAAAATATTAAACTTAATAAAATAATAACAAATAATATAACATTTGATAATGATAATGTTGTGAATTATAAAATAAAAGATGGGTTATTAAAGAAAGTTAATAATACTGATGTTCAGACTAAAATAAGTGATAAAAACATTAAAAATATTGTTTACTCAGATAATAATAGAGTTTACTATATAGTAGATGATAAACTTTATAAGTATGATTTCTTACATGGTGAAAACAAAATTCTTGAGTATTTTGAGTTAAACTTTAACTATGAAAATATGATTTATATTTATGATTAGCATCACTAAATTTAATTAGTTTCATACTATATTTTAGGAAGTGATGAAATGTTTGAAAAATATAAATTGAAATATGGAGAATCATTAAAAGATGTTGCTAATAGATTTGAAACAGATGAAAATTATTTAAAAGACATTAATAATATTTATTTCAGTGATCAATTGAAGGAAGGAATGGATCTAGTAGTTCCTAAAAATAAAAATTCCTATTATGAAGTATATACAATTGAAAAAGGAGACTCGATGTATCAAATAAGTAAAAAATATAATATAAATCCGCAATTATTAGAAAGCTTAAATGGTCTTGATGATGATGATTATATTTATCCTGGACAAGATATTTTAATTCCAAAAAGCGGATATAGTTATTACATAACTAAAGAAGGGGATACCATAGAAAGTGTTATGAAAACTTTCAATACAACGAAAGATAATTTTGAAAAATATAACCAAACTATATATTTATTGCCAGGACAATTATTAGTAAACAAAAATAGATAAACTCAAATTAATTTTGAGTTTTTATTTTTTTCTTATTATGATAAAATATATCTAATAGAAGAGGGGATAAGATATGATACTTAGAAAACCTTATAAATTTTTAATAAAGCATTTTAAAATTATTCATATATTATTATGCTTACCAGTATTATACTTATTAATAAAATCGAATAATTTATTTTCATTTTTTAATAGTTATATTTCTAATAGCTATTCATATGAAACTATAAGTAATTTAGCTGGGAGCTATATTAATCTATTTATGTATTTATCAATACTAATCATTGTAGGTATTTCATTAACTGTTTATTACTTGATGAAACAAAAAGAAAAACCAACAAAATTATATGTAGCTTATATAGTTTACTATCTTATATTATTTGTTATATTTACGTTTTTTCATAATGTACTAAGTGATATGGAAAGAAATGATTTAGCTGCGAGTACATCTCGTGCTTATAGGGATATAACACTACTATTAACATTTCCTCAATATTTCTTTATATTCTATTCCGCTTTCAGAGGATTCGGGTTTGATATTAAATCATTTAGATTTGAGCTTGATTTAAAAGATTTAGATATATCCGATGAAGATAATGAAGAATTTGAATTTGTTTTGGGAGTTGAGACATACAAATATAAAAGAACAATTAGAAGGTTTATTAGGGAATTTAAATATTATATTTTAGAAAACAAATTTGTATTTTCTGTATTGTCAGCAGTTTTTATACTTGTATTAACAACTACATTATATATGCACTTTAATGTATATAATAAATCATATACAAAAAATCATAAATTTTCTCATAATGCCTTTACTATGAATGTATTAGATACAATGATTACTAATATGGATTATAATGGAAAAACTATAACTAAGGACAAATATTATTTAGTACTGCAAGTAAGAATTGATAATAACTCTATAACAAATGTAGAACTTGATACTGACAATTTTAGATTACAAATTGATGATGGCTATTTAGTACCAACGTTAGATAGATCAGAATATTTTGTTGATTTTGGAAAAAGCTATAATGGTGGAAAAATTTCACAAGGAACGAGTGGTATTTATAATTTAGTTTATGAATTAAATAAAAAGCAAATTAAGAAAAATTATAAAATAAAAATTCTAGAAAATATAGAATATAAAATTGGAGATTTAACAGCACATTATAAAATATTGAATATTAGGCCCAAAAAAATATTAGATATTAATAACAGAGGAAAATACAAGCTAAAAGAAAAAATCAGTTTAGATGATTCGTTGCTTAATGATAGTCAGGTGGTAATAAATAGTTATGAAATAACAGATAACTATTATTATACATATGAATTATGTAGTACAAAAAATAATTGTAGAGAATTAAATGATGTTGTATCAATTGGTTATGGAAATAGTAAAGTTAAAACAACTTTATTAGTACTTGATGTTGATACAAAAATAGATAAAGAAAGCGTTTATTATAATGCGATTCAAAACATGAATGAATTTTATGAAAATTTTTTCACAATTGAGTATGATGGAATAGAATCAACAACTAAAAATGTTACTCCATCAAATTTAAAAAACAAAATAGTTTTAGTTGTCCCAGAAAATATAATTAATTCAAATAAATTAAATTTATTATTAACAATAAGAAATCAAAAATATATAGTTAATTTAAAATGAAAAAAGTACATCATTAATGATGTACTTGATTTTTTTATTTGGAGGGGCCTACCAGATTCGAACTGGTGCTCAGGGAGTTGCAGTCCCTTGCCTTACCACTTGGCTAAAGCCCCATACACATATAGTTATTTTACAATAATAATATATGTTTGTCAATCAATTAAATGCCAAAAATTATAGTGTAAAAAACTTATGATTAAATGATAAAAAATACTTGATTTAATGTTAGTAATTTGATAATATTTTATCATAGAGGAGGATATAAAATGGACAAGAAAAATCAAGTATTACTAACTGTTATTGCGGTAGCAACATTATTAGTTGCAGTTGTTGGAGCAACATTTGCATATTTTAGTGCAAGAGTTGTTGAAAATAATAAAACTGAAACTAAATTAAGAACTGCTGAATTAGGAATAACTTTTGAGGGAACTCAAGAAATTACAACTGATTGTTCAAATGGAACAGCTACAGATGACACTAACACAACAATTCCACAAAGTGGAGATCCAGCTCATAGAAGCTACAATTGTGTAAGTGGAAGTAGTTGGGAACCAGGATCAATTGGACATAAACTATTTACTGTTGAAAATACAAGTGATTATGATATGACTTTTGATATCAACTGGACAAAAGTTGTTAATAATTTTTCAAGAACTCAAGATTTAACTTATTCAATTGCAGCATCATATGTTGCTCCAACAGCTGGTGGAGATGCACATGCAGGAAATGTTCAAATGATTGATATGACTGCAGCAAATGCAAATTCAGTTGCAAATTCAACTAAAGCAACATTTGCAGCATCTGGAACACTTCCAACTGATGCTACTGCTTCAGTAGCACAAGATGGAACAGTTACTTATGGTACAGGTTCTGCTCAAAGAGTTGTTAGAGTATTTATTCCAGCACACTCTAAAGAAAGCTTTGATATTACAGTAACATATGTTGATGCTGTTGAAAGTGGAGTTCCAGTTGATCAAAATGAAGATCAAGGAAAAACATTCAGAACAACTGTAACAGTTACATCTAATGGTATTGACGCAGGTTCATTAAGAAGCTAAAAAGTGTAAAGAAAAGCAATTAATTTGCTTTTTTTTCTTGCTTTTTCTTGTTGTGAAAAAACTATTATGATATAATGTTGGCAATAGTAAGGAGTTTTTGCATATGGATATAAATGAAAATAATGAAGAATTAAAAAAAGATTTAGAAGAACAATATGCAATGCTTGAAACAGAAATAGAAGAAGATAAGAAAAAAAAGAGATACTTGATACTTTTAATATGCTTTTTATTTCTATTTTTGTTTATGTTTGGGACAACTTTCTCATATTTTCAAATTTATATAGGAAATAAACAACAGCAGGTTGACGAAGGATTAAAAAATTTATATGTAGAAAAATACGAAGATGCTTATGTTTTCGATAAAAATGTATATGAGTATACAGTTTTTGTAAAAGAAGGTACAAAAAGTGTTAATACTAAATATGTATTATCATGTGAAAAATGTAATGTTAAAATAGAAGGCCAAGATGATTTGAAATTTGGTGATAATAAAGTAAAAGTGACTGTAATTAATGACAAAACAGGAAAAGTTGAAGAATATATAATACATGTAATTGTTCCACAAACTGTAGAAGAGACAAATTTAGATTTAATAAGTTTAAGTGTTTTAAAACATGATTTAAGTTCTCCGTTTAGAAGAGATAGAATATTATATTTGGCTACAGGAATAAAAACCAGTGAAGATATAACAGTAGTTAATTTTGAATTATTTGATAAAAATAATAAAGTAGAAGTAAAATTAAATGGTTATGCTATTGGAAGACCATTAGTCAAGCAAAGAGATATATATAGAATATGGTTTGATGTAAAAAAAGAACTACATATTGGAAGTAATAAATTAGAAATAATTGTTAAAGATAATAATGGAAATTCTAAATCGTATTATTTATACTTAGAAGTAAGTGAAGATAAAGAGATTGAGCAAAAAGTGGTTGAAATAAGTGTTGAATATCCTAATGCTACTCCTAGTAATTCTGATAAAACTCCTGAAGAGATAAATGAAGATGTTGTAATAGGTGTAGATGGTTCAATTTTAATATCAGATATTGTACCAGGATGGGAATCAAATAAACAACAAATAACTGTTACTAATAGTAGCACATATAACACAAATATTGATTTCAAATGGAGTAATGTTGATAACGGATTTGAAAGAAAAGAAGATTTAGAATTCTATTTGTATAAAGATGATGAACTAATAAAAACAGGAATATTACCTGCTAATGATAAGGAAATTATAACAAACATGTTAATTCCAGCAAATAGTATAAATAGATATTATATGATTTATAAATATAAATATAGTGAAGAAGATCAAAATATTGATCAAGGAAAAGAATTTAGTGCAAAAATAAATGTTGTAATTTCAAAATAAGAAATAAGGTGTAATTATGAATACTAGTAAAGGAACTTTTCAAAAAATTAGACAAATATTGAAAATGATAATTACTGTGATATCATGGACATTATTTGTGATATTGGTGTTAATAATAGCATTTTTAGTTTATTACCTTGTATCTGCAAATATATATGCAGCTAAAGGTGAAAAGTATGAGCCAAAGTTTTCATTGTATACAATTGTTAGTCCTAGTATGGAACCACAGATAAAGGTATATGATGTTGTACTTAATATTAGAGTAGATGACAAATCAACAATAAAAAAAGGTGATGTAATAACTTTTATATCGACAAGTAATATATCAAATGGAATGACAGTTACTCATAGAGTAGACAATGTTATTAAAGGTGAAAATGGAGTTGAATTTGTTACTAAAGGTGATAATAATTTAACACAAGATACAGATACAGCAAAGGATTATAATGTGCTTGGTAAAGTAGTGTTAAGAATACCACAATTAGGAAGGTTGCAATTCTTTATAGCATCAAGTGGTGGATGGTTAATAGTAGTATTAATACCAGCATTGTTTATAATTGTAAATGATACATTTAAAATTATTAAATTAAATATTGCTAAGAAAAAATTAAGAGAAACTAATGGAGAAGATTTATAATCTTCTTTTTTTGTAAAGCTAAAAGTACAAAACTATACACAAATTTGACATTTTTTCTTTTTTATGCTATACTTTATGTACCAATGGGGGTTGGTTAATTATGAAAGATATCGATAAATTAATAAGAAACTATGTTTTAGAGATAGTGGTAGTAGTTATTTTTGTAATAATAAGTTATCCTGTATGGAAGCTTTTAGATAAGTCTGAAATGGCAAAAATAGCATCTTCATATGCAAACATGAACTATTTATATTTAGATATAGACAAATATGTATCTACAAACGATTTTTATGATGCTGTAACCATATGGAATGAAACAAATACAAAAAGAGGATATGATTTAGTAGTTAAGATTGAAAAAGAATCAATTGATGATAACTTAGAGGTAATAATTAATGATAAAAAATACTCATTAAATAGTAAAAAATATAAAGAAGATAATAAATATATATATTATAAGTTAGTAAAAGGAACAGTAGTTGGTGGTAATGTTACGTATAATATTGACTATTTATCGGATAATATAAATTATACAAATGTAACATATGAAATAATAGAAAGTCGTGAAGTATAAAAAAATATTAGAATTAACTAATATTTTTTTCTTTTGGTAAAAAAGGATAAACTATACATATAACTATACCAGCTATTAATAAATAAAATCCTATACTAAAATGAATATAACCTAATTTACCAATACTTATAATATCTTTATTAATTGTTAAAATATTTTGAATAAGAATTACCACTATTGAAACAGTAGATATTAAACTAGTTTTATCCTTGTTAAATAATATTAATAAAATAGTAATTATATTAATTGCTAACACTAATTTACCATCTCCATTAAAGAAATTATTAGTTTCATTAATATTTAATATTGAATATTTAATAAATGGTAAAAAACAGGAAATTGCAATTAATAAACATCCAAATAATCCAATATATTTATGATATTTTTTTATATATTTCATATAACCAATTCCTATCTTTTTTCTTAATTAATTGTATCAAATTTATAATTTAAAGTCTATTATTAAATTGTTGTGCTATAATGTAGATAAGAGGTGAATAAAATGGTAAATATTAAATCAGATTCAAGAAAAGTAAAACCTGGAGACACATTTATTGCAATTAAAAATGTTGCAAGAGATGGGCATGATTACATAGAGCAAGCAATAGAAAATGGTGCAACAAAAATAATATGTGAACATGGTAAATATTCTGTTGAAACAGAAATAGTAGAAGATACTACTAAATATTTAAAAGAATATTTATATAAAAATTATTATCCTAAGATAAAAGATATGAAATTAATTGGTGTTACTGGAACAAATGGAAAAACAACTATATGTTATTTGGTTTACCAAATATTAAAAAAACTAGGAAAGAAATGTGCATATATAGGAACAATAGGGTTTTATTATGGTGATGTAAAAAAAGAATTAAATAATACAACTCCAAATACTGATCTTCTATATGAAATGTTTTTAGAAGCAAAAGAGTATGGTTGTGAATATATTGTAATGGAAGCAAGTAGTCATGCTCTTGATTATGATAGAATGTATGGTTTTGAATTTGATGAAGTGGCATTCACAAATTTAACACAAGATCATTTAGATTATCATAAGACTATTGAAAACTATATTAATGCAAAGAAAAAATTATTTACTAAAACTCGTAATGATAAAATTGCAATAATTAATGCAGATGCGGATTATTATAAAGAATTTATAAATGAAGATAATAATAATATATTAATAAGTGAAAAAAAAGGCGATTTACTAATCAAAAAAATTGAACTGTCGCATTTAAATACTGAAATACAGTTTGAATTCGAAAATAAATTGTACACAACTAAAATAAAAATGGTTGGTAGATATAACGTATATAATTATTTAACATCATTATTACTTGTACATAAATTAGGAATATCAATTGATGATATATTAGCTTTATCTAGTGACTTACATGCACCTGCAGGTAGAATGGAAAAAATAGATTATAAATCTAATAGTATATTCATCGACTATGCGCATACTCCAGATGCAGTTATAAATGTTTTAAAAAATGCATTCGAATATAAGAAAGGAAAAATAATTACTGTAATTGGGTGTGGTGGAGATAGAGATAGAACTAAAAGACCAATCATGGGTCATGCTGCAGAAGAGAACTCTGATTATGTTATTTTAACTAATGATAATCCAAGAACAGAAGATGAAAAACAAATAATGAATGATATCTTAGAAGGTATAAAAAAAGAAAATCATGAAGTAATTTATGATAGAAAAGAAGCTATAGAAAGAGCTATTGATTTATTAACTGAAAATGATATATTAATGATACTTGGAAAAGGTCATGAAGATTATCAAATAATTGGTACTGAAAAACATCACTTTAGTGATAAAGAAACAGTTTTAAACTATATAAAATAGAAGACGTAATTTGTCAAAAAGTGCAACTATAAAAGAATTAGCTAATTTAATACTTATGGTAATATTTAAAGCAATTATAATTAAAATAATAATTTAGAAGTTATCTAAGTAGAATTACTACTATTCAAAGATAAAAAACAAGGTTATTCTTGTTTTTCTTTTGTTTTAGGATATAATAATACTAGATTATGGAGTGGATAATATGTCTAATTTTAAATTAGTATCAAACTATAAACCGAGTGGTGATCAGCCACAAGCAATAGAAAAATTAGTTGAAGGAATTAATGAAGGAAAAAAATCGCAAGTATTACTTGGAGCAACTGGAACAGGTAAAACATTTACTATGGCTAATATTATAGAAAAATGTAATAGGCCAACTCTAATACTCGCACATAACAAAACATTAGCTGGCCAGCTTTATGCAGAGATGAAAGAGTTATTTCCAGAAAATCATGTTGAATACTTTGTATCTTATTATGACTACTATCAACCAGAGGCATATGTTCCACAAAGTGATACTTATATAGAAAAAGATTCTTCGATTAATGATGAAATAGATGAACTTAGACATGCTGCTACAGCATCACTTATAAATAATAGAGATACAATAGTTGTATCAAGTGTATCTTGTATATATAATATTGGGGAAAAAGAAGAATATATAAATAAGATGCTTAATTTAGAAAAAGGTATGATCATTAAAAGAAATGATATTATCAATAAGCTTATAGATATGACTTATGAAAGAAATGAAATTGATTTTCATAGGGGTACATTTAGAGTGCATGGTGATGTTATAGATATTATTCCTGTAGGTGAAAAATCACATGGTATTAGAATAGAATTATTTGGAGATGAAGTTGATAGAATACTTATATTTGATCCAGTAACTGGAAGTATTATTACTGAAAAAAGAACAATAGCGATATTTCCAGCAAGTCATTTTGTAACAAGCGACGAAAAAATGGAAGAAGCATTGAGAAGAATTAAAAATGAATTAGATGAACGATTAAAATATTTTGAAGATAATAATAAACTACTTGAAGCTCAGAGATTAAAAGAAAGAACAAATTATGATATGGAAATGCTAAAAGAAACAGGATTTTGTTCTGGAGTAGAAAATTATTCTTGTCATCTAGCTTTAAGAGAAGAGGGATCAACTCCAAATTGTTTACTAGAATTTTTTGATGATGATTATTTACTGTTTATAGATGAATCACATGTGACAGTGCCACAAATAAGAGGAATGTATAATGGAGATAGAGCCAGAAAACAAACGCTAGTAGATTACGGTTTTAGATTACCTAGTGCACTTGATAATAGACCACTTAAATTTGATGAATTTGAGAAAAAAACTAATCAAGTAATATATGTGTCAGCAACACCAGGAGATTATGAATTAGATTTAGTAGATAATAAAGTTGTTGAGCAAGTAATTAGACCTACTGGACTTTTAGATCCAACTATAGAAGTAAAACAAACAAAAGGTCAAATAGATGACATAATGGAACAAATAAGAATAAGAAAAGGAAAAAATGAAAGAGTATTAATAACTACATTGACTATTAGGATGTCTGAAGAATTAACTAATTACTTAAAGGAAGTTGGAATAAAGGTAGCATATCTACATAGTGAAATAAAAACACTTGAAAGATTGAAAATAATTCATGATTTAAGAGCGGGACTTTATGATTGTGTAGTAGGTATAAATCTATTACGTGAAGGAATAGATATTCCAGAAGTTAGTTTAATATGTATATTGGATGCTGATAAACAAGGATTTTTAAGAAGTGAGAGAAGTTTAATACAAACAATTGGTAGATGTGCCAGAAATGAAAATGGACATGTAATAATGTATGCTGATACAATAAGTGAAGCAATGGAGAATTCTATTAAAGAAACAAAAAGAAGAAGAGAAATACAAGAAAAATTTAATAAAGAACATAATATAGTTCCAAAAACTATTAAAAAAGATATTAAAGAAGTAGTGTCAAATGATATAGAAGAAAAAGTAGATAATAAGAAAATATCTAAAAAAGAAATGAAACAAACAATTGAGTCAATAGAGGAAGAGATGAGAATGGCAGCAAAAGAATTAGACTTTGAAAGAGCAATGGAACTTAGAGATATATTATTTGAAATGAAATCACAATATTAAAAAAGGATAAGTTTGTGAAATGCACCCCTTAGAGTAGACATCATTGTATTTATCCTTTTTTAATGCTCAAATAAATTATTCTTCAAATTCTGCTATTACAGCTTGCGATGCATTTTCACTTCCTTTAATAAAATAATATAGTGTAGATTTATTTTTGTCATTAACTTCTCCGCCTGTAACAGAATCTCTAATAGTAGCAATTACATTTGGTGGTTGCTTATACCATTCATTTTCCACATTATTTTCATAACTTTCAATAGTATTGAGCCATATATTTTTAGCTTGAGTACTGACTGATTGATCTATTTCTTTTGAATCATCATAACCCATCCAAATAAGCATTAAAGCATCTTTATTATATCCAACCGTCCAATAATCAGTTTTAGTAGTTCCAGTCTTTAAAGCATATTTATGTTTTAGTTTTTTACTTATTGATAATGCAGTTGGAGTTGTATAATCATTAAAACTAGCATTAGTTGTATTAGTTAATAATTCATTCAAAATATATACATTGTTTTGATTTAATACTAGTTTTGAATTATCTTTATGTTCATATAAAACATTTCCTTTTAAATCTTCAATTTTTTCTATGAAATAGAGATCTTTTTTATATCCATTACTTGCAAGAGTTGTATATCCAGTTGCGAAGTCTATCATATTAAGTTCACTTGTTCCTAATGCTAAAGATGGATTTTCTTCTAAATCTTCATTTATTCCACATGATTTAGCAGTATTAACAAGAGTATCTTCTCCTAAAAAAATATGAGTTTTAACAGCATAAATATTGTCGGAGTATGCAATAGCTGCAGCCATAGAAATATCTTTGTGTGCATATATATTATTATAATTAGCTGGTGAATATTTTTGGTTATGCTCAAAATTGAATGTAGTTTCATCACTTAAAAAAGTAGATGCAGAAGTAAAACCATTATCTAAAGCAGCATAATATAAAAATGGTTTCATAGTAGAACCAACTTGTCTTTTAGACATTAAAGCTCTATTATATTGACTTTTAGAATAGTTTGTTCCTCCAACCAAAGAAATTACAGCCCCATTAATTGGATTAATTATTACACTAGCAGTTTGTAAATTTTCATCAATAATATTATCTTTAATATTTTTTTCAAGTGTTTCTTGCGACTTAGAATCTAAAGTAGTATATATTTTTAATCCACCACTTTCGATTAAAGATTTTGGTATTTCTTTTAAATTATTAAGTTCATTATAAACAGCATCTTCATAGTACATTATCATATCCGAATCATAATCATTCTTTTTACCATATATTTCTAATTTGTTTAAAAATAAATTATCATAAGTGTCTTTATCAATATAATCATTTTGTAACATAGTATAAGCTACTACTTTAGCTCGTTTTACAGCGTTATCATAGTTGCTTATTGGATTGAAATTATTTGGGTTTTTTGGAATGCCTGCAAGCATAATAGATTCTTCTAGTGATAATTCATAAGGTTTTTTATTGAAATAATATTTAGAAGCCTCTTTAATTCCGAATTGCCCCTGACCATAGTTTATTGAATTTAAATATCCCTCTAAAATATAATCTTTATCATAATGTACTTCTAGTTCAAGTGTTAAAAAAGCTTCATCAATTTTTCTTTTCCATGTTTTATCAAAATCTAAATACATATTCTTTATATATTGTTGAGAAATAGTAGATGCACCTTGTACAATAGCTTTCTTTTTTATGTTTAAAAACATAGCTTTTAAAATTCTTGCATAATCAAAACCATTATGTTTGTAGAAATTTTTGTCTTCAACAGATATTATTGCATTTTTAAAATCTTTTGACATATCGTTTATAGAAATCCATTCAGTAGCGGCAGAACCAGTTTCAATTATATTATTTTGATTATCATATAAATATATTTTTCCAACTTTAGATAACTCAAGTGGAGGAGAAAGGTAAGCATAAGTATACAATCCAACTAAAAAAATAAAACATACAATAGAAATAAATAAGCTAATTTTAAAAAAAGTTTTTATCAATTTCATATATTCCACCTAAATTTATTATGTAAAAAAAATATAAAAATATAATAAAATTTGTTATAATTCCTTTATAAGGATGGTGAAAATAAATGAAAATTTATCAAGGAAAAACATTTGAAGTAGTATTTTGTGAATGGAATCAAGAATTTCCTGGATATTCAATTATTTCATGTGATAAAAAAAGTTTAAGTGATTTATCTGATAGTGATTGGATAGAATTAGGTAGAATTGAAAAAGAACTAGAAAGAGTAATGAAAAAGGTATTTGACGCAACTATGTTTAATTTTGTTTGTTTGATGAATGATGCATATAGAGATGGAAATACACCACATGTACATTGGCATTTATCTCCAAGATACAAAGGAGAAAGAGTAATACTTGGTAAAAAATATAATGATATTCATTTTGGACAAAACTTTAGAAAATATTTATTAGATCCAGAAAAACGTCAAAAAGATATTTTTACTGAAGATGAAAAGAATAAAATGTTACAAATGGTTCAAAATGAATTTAATTTAAAAGATTAAGTTCTTTTTTTAATACATATATGTTATAATCTACATTGAAAAAAGGTGATATTATGTCTTTAATTAATATGAAACTGTATAAAGATAGTGAAAAATACTACGATGTAAAAGAAAAAGAAGCTAAAAATGAAGATAATATTATTGAATTTGATATAGAAAATATTAATAATATGTTTGAATTTCAAGATTATGGATGTCTATTTACTCGAGAAAATGATGAGTTTAGATTTATATTAGATACTAATGAAGAAGAGGCTACATACCTTTTGAAAGAAACTGATACATTACTTGATATAAAAGTAGAAAGATGCAATTTTAAAAGAAAAAAGAATCAAGTTATTATAGAATATCAATTAGAAACAGATGATTGTTTAAATAAAATAGAATTGGAGATAATGTAAGTATGAAAAGTTTTTTAAGTAAAATGGAAAATAAAATTAAAAATGTTATTATAGAATTGGGATATGAAATAGAAAATGTTGAATTAATACCATCTTCAAGAAAAGAATTTGGTGATTTTCAATATAATGGAGTAATGGCTATAGCAAAAAAAATAGGTAAAAACCCAAGAGATATAGCTACAGAAATATCTGATAAATTAAATGAATTAGAAGAATTTACTAATGTTAATATTGCTGGTCCTGGATTTATTAATATTACGTTTACTAATGAATCATTAAAAGATTATGTTAATGAATTAAACAGCGATATAAATATTAGTTATGAATATGATAACCCTAAAACCATATTTTTAGATTATGGTGGAGCTAATGTAGCTAAGGCGCTTCATGTAGGACATTTAAGATCAGCTAATATTGGTGAGGCTTTAAAAAGACTTGCAAATGCTCTAGGAAATAAAACAATATCAGATGTACACTTAGGAGACTGGGGAAGACCTCTAGGGTTAGTAATCTTAGAAATTAAGAAAAGACATCCAGAGCTTTGTTATTTTGATGATAGTTTTGATGGTGAGTATCCAGAAAAGTCGCCTGTTACAAATGAAGATTTAATGGAGATATATCCAACCGCATCTACTAAGGCTAAAGAAGATGAAGCATACCTTGAAGAAGCAAGAGAAGTAACTAAGGCTTTACAAGAAGGACATAAAGGATATAATGAACTATGGAAAAAAATAATGGAAGTATCTTCTACTGATATAGGAAAAACTTATGATAGGTTAAATGCAACTTTTGACCTATGGGAAGGTGAAAGCGATTGTTATAAAGTTATCCCTGAAATGATGGAATACATAAATAAGCTTAATATTACTCGTGAAAGTGAAGGGGCTATAGTTATTGATGTTGCACGTGAAGATGATAAAGTAGAATATCCGCCAATGATGCTTGTCAAATCAAATGGTGGAGCATCATATCAAACAACAGATTTAGCTGGTATATTTGATAGAGTTAGAAGATTTAATCCAGATGAAATATGGTATATAACAGATTCAAGGCAAGCACTTCATTTTGAAACAGTATTTAGAGCAGCAAGAAAAGCTGGTATAGTAAAAGAGAACATAGTTTTAGAAAATGATGGATTTGGAACTATGAATGGTGCAGATGGAAAACCATTTAAAACACGTGATGGTGGAGTAATGCAACTCAATGACTTAATTGATATGGTAGTTTCTGAATGTGAAAAAAAATTATTACCTAATATAGTTGAAGATAGACAAGAAATTGCTGAGATGGTTGGTGTTGCAGCTGTAAAATATGCTGATTTAATTCCATATAGATCAACAGATTATTCATTTGACCCTGTTAAATTTAGTGATTTGAATGGCAAAACAGCACCTTATCTTTTATATTCAACAATACGTATGAAGTCACTTCTAAAAAAAGCAAAAGAGACAGGTATAGATTATAAAAATGTAGAAGTAATAGATGAAAATACAAAAGAAATAGTACTTAACTTACTTAGCATTAATAAAGTAGTAGTAAAATCATTTAACTCAAGATCATTAAATGAAATAACAGAATTACTATATAAGTTAACAAACTCTTATAATAACTTCTATTCTAGTGTAAGAGTGTTAACTGAAGAAAATGAAGTAAATAAGAAATCATGGCTAGCATTAACTAAGATAGTTTATGATAATAACATAAAGCTACTTGACATATTAGGAATTAAAGTTCCAGATAGAATGTAAAAAAATCTTGACAAATGATTATATTATGTTACAATTATCAACGTCGAGGCATATAATATAAAAATTAATATTGTATGAACAAGGAGGAAACATTCATGAAATTAAAAGATATTTCAAAAGAAGAATTAGAATCAATGAATTATGATGATATAGCATTTCTTATTCTTAGTGAAGAAAAAAAAGAAATGAAAATAAATGATTTATTTAAAAGAATATGTGATGTATTAGAACTTGATGATAGTGTATTTGAAAGTCAAATTGCAGATTTCTTTGAAATAATGAGTACAGATAAAAGATTTACTATGTTAGAAGATGGTTCATGGGATTTAAGAATTAATCATAGTCAAAAATTAGTTATGGATGAAGACGAAGATGATGAAGAAGAACTAATTGAAGAAGACGACGATGATGAAGAAGAAGAGGAAGAAGAAGATATCTTCTATGATGGAAATCCTGATGACGATGATGCTGAGGATGATTTAAAAGACTT
Source organism: Bacillota bacterium (assembly GCA_015059485.1). Classification (GTDB taxonomy): domain Bacteria; phylum Bacillota_I; class Bacilli_A; order RF39; family UBA660; genus RUG14121. The sequence continues at coordinate 67,072 of SVAH01000003.1, read as the reverse complement.
AGTAGTAATAGATGATGAAGAAACAAATGAGTAGTTTGTTTTCTTTTTCGTATTTAAGGGAGGAAAGTATATGGAAAATAGATTAGAAAGCATTTTAAAAAGATATAATGAATTAACAGAAATTTTATCTAGTCAAGAAGTTCTAAATGATTTTGAAAAATTAAAAACATTATCAAAAGAACAGAAAGATTTAGAAGAAACAGTTAATGTTTATAAAGAATATAAAACAGCTAAACAAAATTTAGATGAAGCAAAAACTTTAGTAAATGATCCTGAACTAAGAGAAATGGCTAGTTTAGAAATTGAAGAGAACACAGCAAAAATAGAAGAACTTACTGCTAAGTTAGAAATATTATTAATTCCAAAAGATGAAAATGATGGTAAGAATGTAATAATGGAAATCCGTGGAGCAGCAGGTGGAGATGAAGCAAATATTTTTGCGGGAGATTTATATCGTATGTATACTTATTATGCAAATAATAATGGTTGGAAAATTGAAGTAATAAATGAAACACCTGGAGCAAGTGGAGGATATTCACAAGTTGAATTTTTAATTAAGGGTGAAAATGTTTATTCAAAATTGAAATTTGAAAGTGGTTCACACCGTGTACAAAGAGTTCCATCAACTGAAACACAAGGTAGAGTTCATACATCAACTGCAACAGTTGCTGTAATGCCTGAGGTAGAAACTGTTAATATTGAAATTAAAGAAAGTGATATAAAAATGGATGTTTATCATTCATCTGGAGCCGGAGGACAATCAGTAAATACATCAAACTCAGCTGTTAGACTTACACACGTTCCAACTGGAGTAGTAGTAACTTGTCAAAATGAAAGAAGTCAAGTTAAAAACCATGAAAAAGCACTTGAAATATTAAAAATGAAAATTAATGATGAAATAATGAGAAAACAAGAAGCAGAAATATCATCAGAACGTAAAAATAAAATAGGTACAGGTGATAGATCAGAAAAAATCAGAACATATAACTATCCACAAAATAGAGTTACAGATCATCGTATAGGATTCTCTATTATGGAACTTGATAAAGTAATGGATGGATATTTAGAACCAATTATTGAAGCATTAATCACGGAAGATCAAAGATTAAAACTAGAGGGTAATAATGAATAAGCCAGAATATATTTCGTTTAAAGATTGGGATATATTAACAAATAAATATTCTTCTAATAAGTTAGAAGAATATTTTAATAAAAACTATCCATATCAATATTTAATTGGTGATGTAGAATTTTGTGATAATAAATTTTTTGTTGATGAAAGAGTACTAATTCCAAGATTTGAAACTGAAATAATGACAAATGATTTAATACAATTTATTAAAGAACTAGATAAAAAGAATCTTAGAATAGTTGATGTTTGCACAGGAAGTGGATGCATAGCCATATCTTTAAAAAAGAAATTTGAAGATGCAACAGTTTGTGCAATTGACATATCTGAAGATGCACTTAAAGTAGCACGTGAAAATGCACTATTGAATGGAACTAATGTTAAGTTTTTTAATCATGATGTATTAACTGATGATATTGATATTAAATATGATATTGTAGTTTCAAATCCACCATATATTGATAAAAACGAAACAGTTGGCAAATCAACTAAATATGAACCACAAATAGCATTATTTGCGGATAATAATGGATTAATATTTTATGATAATATAATAAGAAAATTTAAAGCAAAATATTATGCCTTTGAAATAGGTTATCAACAAAAAGAACAAGTTATAAACATAGTAAAAAAATATTATCCACAGGCAATTATCGAATGTAAAAAAGATTATTCTGGATTTGATAGATTTATATATGTCAAAAGTGAATAAAAATTAATAAATTATAACACTATTATTTTAGGTGATAATATGAAAAAAATAGTAGTGTTTTTATTTATTTTAACAATAGTATTTTTATATTTTAATAAACAAGATGAAATGATTATTCCAGCAGCATCTATAAGATATAGAATTATTGCTAATAGTAATAATTTAGAAGATCAGGCTTTAAAATTAAAAATTAAAAATGATATTAATAAAGAAGTTATGCCGATACTTGAAAAATCAAGTAATATAGATGAAAGTAGGCAATTAATTGTAAACAATTTAAATAAAATAAATTCAATAGTTAATCGATATACAGATGAATATAAAGTAACATTTGGTAGTAATTTTTTCCCAGAAAAAACATATAAAGGAATAAATTATGAATCGGGAAACTATGAATCATTAGTTATAACAATAGGAAGCGGTTTAGGAGAAAATTGGTGGTGCGTTTTATATCCACCATTATGTTTAATCGATGATGAAAATACTACAGATATAGAATATACAACTTTAGTTAGCAAAATATTAAATAATAAATAAGCGCATTCTGGAATATATTTTTCTAGGAGGCTTTTTATTATGCAAGAAATCATTACAATACCACTTATTGCAATTGCTCTTAGTATGGATACATTCTCTTTTTCACTTAGTTTAGGTACTGCAAACATTGACATAAAAAAAGGCTTTATACTATCATTTTTGATTGGATTAATGCATTTTATTATGCCTCTTTTAGGAACGAAAATAGGCAAAATTGTATTAAAAATTTTGCCGTTAGAACATAATTTTTTTCTAGGAGTAATTTTTTTAGTGTTAGCATTTAAAATGATTTATGATTTATATATAGAACAAGAAGATAAAATTTCACTAAATGTTTTAGGAATGTTTATTATATCAATTAGTGTTAGTTTCGATGCATTTACTACTGGTATAGGATTGCAGGCTTTAACCGGTAATATTTACAATGCAAGTATGATCTTCATGATAATTAGCTTCATTTTTACTATGTTAGGAATAATAATTGGTAAATATATAAACGAAAAAATTGGAAGATTATCTTCGATATTTGGAATAATAATTCTTTTAATAATGGCAATGTATTTGATTATTTGAAAGTTATATTATAAAATATAAGTAACAAAGGATAGTGGATAATATGAAAAAAATAATAATTAATGGTGGTAATAAACTTAGTGGTACTATTAACATTGGTGGAGCTAAGAATAGCGCTGTGGCTTTAATACCCGCAGCAATTCTTTCTGATGAAAATACTACAATATATAATGTGCCTAATATCACTGATAAAAAAGCACTAATAAATATATTAGAAACACTAAATTGTAATGTTACAGATGAAAAAGATTCTTTAATAATTGATAGTTCTAAGTTAGAAAATGTATATATAAAAGAAGATCTTTCTTCTAAATTGAGAGCTTCTTATTATTTTATGGGAGCGTTACTTGGAAAATGTAAGCATGTTGAAATAGCTTTACCAGGAGGATGTAACATCGGAAAAAGTTCTAGACCAATTAATTTTCATTTAAAAGGATTTGAACAATTAGGTGCTACTATTACAATTGAAGATGATAAATATATAATACATGCTGATGAGTTAAAAGGAAGTAAAATATATCTCGATTTTCCATCAGTTGGTGCAACTATAAACATAATGCTTGCCGCAGTAAAAGCTAAAGGAAAAACAGTAATATATAATGCAGCAAAAGAACCAGAAATTGTTAATATAGCAACATTTTTAAATAATATGGGAGCTAAAATAACTGGCGCAGGAACCAGTGAAATAAAAATAACAGGAGTTGATTATTTACATAAAGGAATAATTGAAGTAATTCCAGATAGAATAGAAGCAGCAACATATATAATAGCTGGAGCTTTAATTGGTGATAACTTAAAAATTAATGGCGTAATAGAAGAACATTTAGAGTCATTATTATCTAAGTTTGATGAAATGGGAATAAAATATAATATTAAAGATTTTGAGTTAACGATAAGTGCCGCTGAAAAGATAAAGCATACGTCAATAAAATCACAAGTATTCCCAGGATTTGTTACAGATATGGGACAACCAATGTGTGTACTATTAACACAAGCAAATGGTGTATCATTTTTTGAAGAAACTATTTATGATAATAGAATGGGACATGTAAAGTATTTAAATAATATGGGAGCTAATATAGAAGTTAAAGACAATACAGAAATAATTTGTGGAAAAACAGAGTATAAGGGAAAAAAAGTTAAAGCAACAGATTTAAGAGCTGGAGCTGCAATGGTACTTGCGGGATTAATAGCTGAAGGGCAAACAGAAATAAGTAATGTTGAGCATATTTTAAGAGGTTATGAAAATATTATTGAAAAACTGTCAAATGTTGGAGCTGATATTAAAATAGAAGAATAAAGCGTTTACACAAACTTGACAAAATAATAATAATATGCTATAATTTACGTATAATGTGTGGTGCATTATTCTAGTCACATACATTGTTTGAAGGTAGGGCTAAAAATCTACCAATTGTGCAAAACGCACTTTGTATATCTGCTTCTTTCGCCCAGATTGGGGTGGATATATGATTTAAAGTATAAGGATACCTTATAATGGCATATAAAATATTCCTTGTACTGCGCGAATAAGTGAAAAAAGCACATGTCGTGAGTGATTTTTGGGGATTTCGATTTCACGATAAAGTTACAATTTGAATTTCGAATGAAACAAAAATTGCAAAAGCGAATAAGGACAGTCACTATGTGTTTGGGAAAACCTCTAGAGTGTATTACTATAAGTTTTGAGGTATGGACTAAGTGGTAATCGAGTCGCTAACTCGGAAACGACTAGCCGTTATCTTTAAAGAGAAATCGCCGGTGGGTAACCTAAGGTAGATAATGGAGAAATTCTACTCGACCTAAGCCATAAAATTAATTTATAGTAGACCATTCATTTTTTTTATGTTTTGGAGAGAATTATGAAAGATAAGTGGATTATTAAAATATTTATATTAACATTTGTTTTAGCTGCTATATTTGGCACTATTGCAACACTTATATCAAATGTAAATAATCTAGTACTTGCAATTATCTTGCTTCTTGTAATATTTATAGGGATTATATTTGATATGGTAGGAGTATCAGTATTAACAAGTAAAGAAGAAGGATTTCATGCTTTAGCTTCTAAAAAGAAATATGGAGCTAAAGAATGTATAACATTACTTAGAAATTCTGCTAAAATTAGTAGTATTTGTAATGATGTTATTGGAGATATATGTGGAATACTTAGTGGTACATTAGGAGCAACTTTAGCTGTAGCTATTTCATATACAAGTAAAATAAATATTGCAATTATTTCAATAGTAGTCGCATCAGCTATATCAACATTAACAGTTGGTGGAAAAGCAATTGGAAAGAATATTGCAGTAAAAAAATGCGATAAAATAGTATTTGTAGTGGGAAAAGTTAAAAAAAGTTTAAAAATTAAGTAAATAATAGTTGATAAAATATCATGATATGGTATAATACAGTGGATGAGCAAAAAATACTATGTTATGAATATAACATGGCGAAAGGAGAATTATTAATGAAAAAGAATTTACATCCAGAAATGCAAGAAATTACAGTTAAATGTGCTTGTGGAGCAACATTCAAAACTAAATCTACTAAATTAGATGGAATTGAAGTAGAAGTTTGTTCTGAATGTCATCCATTCTATACAGGTGCTCAAGGAAGAGCTAAAAAAACTGGTAATATTGAAAAGTTCAACAAAAAATATGGACTTACAGACGAAAAGAAAACTGCTTAATTGCGGTTTTTTTCTTTTAATTTTTTCAATAAATGATATAATACTTTTAGAGGGATAATATGAGAAAAATAAAATATTTATTTAAAAGAATTTTTAAAATGAATTATAAAGGATTTTTTAATACAATATCAGATGTACACAAAAAAACAAATAAAAGTAAATTATTAATTTTCTTTGATATTGTATATTGTGGAATAAAATATCAAGCTGGATATATAGATTACAATTTATTTGAAATGTATACTATGAATAAGTATCAAAGACGTACTGTAATAACTCGTGGTATTAATAATGAAATAATAAAAAAATATAATGATCCAAAATATATGAAGATATTTAATGATAAAATAGAATTTAATAAAATATTTGATAAATATCTAAAAAGAGATTGGTTAGAAATAAAAGAAGATAATTATAATGAATTTGAAGAATTTTGTAAGAAACATTCAAAATTTATAGCTAAACCAACTAAAGAATCTTGTGGAAAAGGTGTAGAAGTAATTGAAGTTAAAAAGCAAAATATTAAAAAACTACATGATAAATTGTATACAAGTAATCAGATTTTGGCCGAAGAATTAGTTGAGCAAAATAGAAAAATTAAAGAATTGCATCCAGATTCAATTAATACACTTAGAGTAGTTACATTAAAAGGAAAAGTAGTAACTGCACTTCTTAGAATTGGCAATAATCATAATCATGTTGATAATTTTAATCATGAAGGATTATGTGTACCAATTGAAGTTGAAAGTGGAGAAATTATTTATAAAGCAATAGATAAAAAAGGAAACTTATATGATACTCATCCTTTAACTAATAAGAAAATAGTTGGGTTTAAAGTACCAAAATGGAATGAAGTTAAAGATTTTTGCGAAGAAGCAGCGCTAGAAGTGCCAGAAGTTGGATACATAGGTTGGGATGTATGTGTAACAAATAATGGCGATATTTGTTTTATTGAAGCAAATGAATTTCCTGGACATGATTTATATGGACTTCCACCTCACAGAACAAATAATATAGGATTACTTCCAAAATTTAAGGAAGCCATGGAAAGAGAGGAATAAATAATGAAGATAATAATAGGTAGTGACCATCGAGGAGTTAATTTAAGAAAAGAAATTATAAAGAATTTAGTAGAAGATGGATTTGAAGTTGTGGAAACAAGTATACCAAATAGTGATACAGATGATTATCCTGATTTTGCTTTTGATGTAGGAAAAAAAGTACTTGATGGGGATAATTTAGGAATTTTAATATGTGGAAACGGAATAGGAATATCAATTGCTGCTAATAAAGTTAAAGGAATTAGATGTGCAAGAGTTGTAAATTCTGATGACGTATTTAAAGCAAAAACACATAATGGTGCTAATATCATTGCTATTGGTGCTGATGGACATGAAATTGATGAAGTAATGGAAATGGTTAATTTATTTATTTCAACAAAACCAGTAAGTGAAACAAGACATAAAAAACGTGTTGAAAAAATCATTAAATATGAAAATGGAGAATATAATGAACTATAAAATATATTTATATGTATTTTTTACATTTTTATCGATTTATACATTTAGTGCAATTGATTTTAGTAAATTTTTAAGAGTAAATAAAAATATAGAAGCAAGAATAATAGTATTTATACTAAGCTTTGCATTTAGTTATCTAGTAACTAATTTTATATATGATTTTATAAATTGTACAAAAATTTTTTAAGGAGACCCTATGAAAAATAAGGTATTATTAGCAGTAGTAACTATTCTATCAGTTATTTTAGCAGTAGAGCCTAAAAGTACTATTTTAAAAGAAATTGAAGTAAATGATTTTTCAAAGAGAATTGATGTAAAAGATGGTATTACAGGAAATGTAGAAAATAAAGAATTAGAAGATTATGTAGTTGGCGTTGTTGCAGCAGAAATGCCAGCTTCTTTTGATATGGAAGCATTGAAAGCTCAAGCAATAGCATCTAGGACATACGCATATTATAAAATGATACACTCAGATAAAACTTATGATGTAATATCTGATATATCAGATCAAGCATATATCACAAATGAGCAAATGAAAGAAAAATGGCAAGATGATTATGAAGAGTATTATAGAAAAGTAAAAAAAGCTGTGAATGATACTAAAAATGAAATTATGACATATAACGGTGAAGTAATAAAATCATTCTATTTTTCAATGAGTAATGGTTATACAGAAGAAGTAGCATCAGTTTTTAAAGAAAGTTATCCTTATTTAAAAAGTGTTAAATCTCAGTGGGATAATCCTTCATTAAAGAATTATGAAGTTATCGCCAAGATTTCCACAGAAGATTTTTGTAATAAATTATTTATCAACTGTCAAAGCATAGTTATCAACAATCAAAAATATGATAAAACAGGAAGAACAACTGAAATAATAATTAATTCAAAAGTATTTAATGGTACAGATTTTAGAAAATTATTAGACTTAAGATCAACAGATTTTAAAATTCAAATATCAGAATCGGAAGTTATTATTAAAACAAAGGGATATGGTCATGGTGTTGGAATGAGCCAATATGGAGCAAATGGAATGGCAAAAGAAGGATATAACTATCATGAAATATTGAATTATTATTATCAAAATATAGATTTTTCTAAAATATAGTATAATCTTTTAAATATTGGTCAAACTTATTACTAGGAGGAGAATGACCAATGAAAAAAAGAAAATTAAGACCATTTGTATTGCCAACAATTTATATGCTAACTATTTCAGTATTTTTTATTAGTATACTTTTCATAGGAAGTAAGGTAAAAAAAGAAGATTTATTAGACTATCATTTTGTTACAAGTGTTTTTACCAAAAATATCAGTCCCGTAATAAATGTTGAAAATGAAACAATATCTAAACCTTTTGATAAAGAAAATGTAACTATTAGTAAGTATTTTTATAATAAAGATGCAGATGATACGTCAAAAGAATCTTCAATAATTTATTATGAAAATACATATATGCAAAATACTGGAGTTTTATATTCAAGTGATGAAGAATTTGATGTTTTAGCTTCACTATCAGGAACAGTGACTAACATTAAAGATGATGAAATCTTGGGAAAAGTAGTATATATTGAATATAATACTAAAACAACATTAGTGTACTATTCATTAGAATCAACAAATTTAAAAATTGGTGATGAAGTAGAGCAAGGATCAGTTATTGGCAAAAGTGGTACAAACAAATTAGAAAATGAAAAAAAATATAGTCTACTTATGGAAGTATATATTAATGGAAATTTAGTAAATCCACTTGACTTCTTTGAAATGAATGTAGAAGAATTAGATAATTAATGAATAAAAAAATAGAATGCATCTTCTATTTTGTAGATAATATTTTATTTGTATATAATGTAAAAACTAAAGAAATTAGTAAGTATGTATTTACAAATTATATATGTGATGGAAGAATAATAAAGCCAAAAATATTAATAAAAAGGATTAATAATATACTAAAAAATAACAAATTAACAAAAATATTTGCAAACCAACATGCCATAATTATTTATGGACCAAACTTGAAATATATAGATAAAAAAATAATATTAGATGTTTTTCTAGAATGTAATTTTAAAGATATAAAATTGATAAATACTAAAAATTTAGTAGATAATAAACCTCATATTGAAATTAATGATAACTATTTAATATATTATAAAGATAAAAAATATACTTTTATAAAATTTAATGAATTTATTAATATACAATTAATTCTTAAATTAATATTAAAAAAAGAAAAAAATAATGTTTTATTACTTGGAATTAATCCAAATATAAATAATCTTTCTAAAATAGATAATAAACTATTATTTTATGAAAACTTTGATAGGTATTATATAGATAAAATAATTAAAAGAAAAATTTGACAATTATTGCCAAATTTTTTTTGTCGTGTGATATAATCATACTAGCGTGCATAAAGAAAGAATAAAGAAGGGTGAGTATATGATAAAAATTATTGTAGTTGAAGATGAAAAAGATTATCAACAAACTATAAAAGAAGCTATTTCAAAAGCAATTTTTAAATGTGATGAAGAAATAAAGGTAGAATATTTTACTAGATATAATTCTAATCTAGAAAAAATTATAACAGACAATACAATTAGAAAAATATATATTATGGATATAGAATTAGATAATAGTATAAGTGGAATAAAAATAGCTAAAAAGATTAGAACTAATGACTGGGAGAGTGAAATACTATTTATTACTAGTCATGATAAGATGTTTGAAACAGTTTACAGGAGTATATACGAAGTATTTGATTTTATTGAAAAATATCATGATATGAGCGTTAGATTAGAAAATGATTTAGAAGTTATATTAAAAAAGAATTTTGATAATAAAATGTTCATATATTCGAATAGATACTTTGATTTAAAAATATACTATAGAAGTATTTTATATATTTATAGAGAAAAAGACGAAAGAAAACTAGTTATTGTAACTGATACAAATAAATTTAAAGTTGGTCTAACTATTATTGAAATATTAGATTTATTAGATGGTAGATTTAAACAATGCCATAGAGCTTGTATTATTAATAGGGATAGAGTAAATAAGTATGATTGGAATAATGGTAAGTTTATATTAGATACTAAAGAAGAAGTTGACATGCTATCTAAAAAGTATAAGAAAGAGGTGATGAGTGAATGATGGAGTATTTGCTAAGTTTTTCTATAACAATTGAAATTTTTGGAGTTAACTTGCTACTTTATAGATTTATTACTAATGAAAAAATAAAGTTTTCTTTGAAATCATTTGTATTTATGGTATTAACTACATTACTTATTTCATATTTGACAATAACTGAACAATACTTTTTAAAATTGTTAGTCATACTAATATCAACATCATGTTTAAATTCAATGCTTTTTAAAGAAGATATTTTAAAAACATTTTATCATTCGTTCTTTATATGGCTTTTCTTAATTCTATCAGATATCGTTTTTTCTGTTATAATTTTAGCCAATAATCTTTCATACTATGATATATCTTCTAATTATCTATTTAGGTTTATTTGTACCTTTCCAGTATCCCTTTTACAATGCTTGTTTCTGTTTATTTCAAAAAAATCTATAATCAAAATATATAGAAAGTATTTTTTTAGAGTATCTCAAAATGCAACTTTTATATTTTGCTTATCATTTTTTATATTATTTTTTTCACTATTAGCATTTTTAAATGCATTTAGTTCATATTCAAAAATGTTTTCAATTTTAACAATTTTTTCACTTTTAATATTTATATGTTTAGTAGTGTATATAATTAAAATAATTATAAAATCATATAATCTAAGTTTGTTAAATAAAAATATTATTAATGAAAATAAACTAATTAGAGAAATGTCTAAAAATGATGCAATTTTCAAACATAACTTAATAAATAATTTGTTAGGTATTGAGGTTGTTGCCAATGAAAAGGCAAAATTACTTATAGATGAGTTGATAATAAAGTATAAAAATGATTATGAAAAAATTAGTAATATAAATGAGCTTCCTTCAGGCATTCAAGGTCTAATTTATAAGAAAATTTATTTGAAAAATATTTCAAATTTGAATTTTAGAGTTGAAAATGGTTTTGAAGGAGATATCGAAAAACTAATGACTTCAAAAAATTATAATTTATTAAGTGAGACAATAGGTATACTTCTTGATAATGCACTTGAGGCAGTTGAAAACTGTCCAAACAAAATAATAGTTATAGATATGGAAAAAACAGATGATAATATATATTTTGAAATAAAAAATAGTTTTGATAGTCAAATAGATTTTGAAGAGTTAGGTAGTGCTAAATATACCACTAAGAAAAGTGGGCATGGTATTGGAATAAATTACTTATTAGAAAATAAAAGTGTTGAATTAAAATCATCGATTGTTAACAACTTATTCCAAGTTGAAGCTATTATTAAAATAAAAAAATAGTAGCTATTAAAGTTACTATTTAATTAATGATTTTGGACATTCAGGTTCATCCCATATAACACCAAGACAAGCAGTAGAAGAAACATTAGCAAGTAATGAACCGATTCCGGCTAAAATATTTGCGAAAAACATATTTACTAACCAACCTTTCTAACTTATTTTTATATTAATAAAAATTAAGTCTTAATTAAATGTTTTGTAATTATTAAAAGGAATTCCAAATAACTTATAAGTTAATGGATTAATTGTAATCATACTCATTATGTAAGAAAAGAATATGCAATTATTAACTAATATATTATTAGATTTAATTGCTATTGCTAGAAGAAATATAGAAACTATTATAGTTATAATTTTATCTAGTATTCTTTTCTTTTTGTTTACTATTGGCTTTTTTGGAGTATCAGCAGGAGCCCATATAGCAAAAGATATGAAAGACAATGCCCAACAGCAAATTATTGCTGTTTTTTTAATTACAAAATATTTTATTAATAAGGGGAAAGCAACATAAGTTATTATTGAAGCTATCCAACAATGTGAACTTTTTTTAGCATGTATGCCATGACCAAATAATCTCATTGTTCCATATAAAGCCATTAACAGTACTGTTTCCTTAAATATTTTTAGAAAAAGTGATATTAACAATATACCTAGAGTTTTTGTAATTATAGTATAAAGTGCTTCTAAACCATACTTAATCTTAACTAACTCAAGTTCATTATAATTATTATATTTAGAAACATAGTTTAATGACCTTTCTGCAAATGCTTCTCTCATAATCAATCCCTCTTTATTAACAAGGCCATTATAATTTTTTTAAAGCTCAAAAAACGCTTTCGTAATCCAAATGTATTTTCTGAATTTCAAAATTATAAAAAGTAATAAAACACATTTAAAAAAAATATATTTTAATCAATTTAAATATGATTTTAAGCAATTTTTATATAATTTATAAAATAGTTTGATAACATAGTACATGGTTTAACAAAGAGCTAGTAGACTACTATGCGCGCAAAATTTGTCGAACGCTTTTTGTTGAATCGTCCTCGAGGCAGTGATATATTTTAGAAGAAGGAAGAAGAGGTGAGATTTGTGAGAAGTAAAGTTAAGTGGTTCAATAATGAAAAAGGCTATGGATTTATTGAGTATAATGACAAAGAAGACATATTTGTACATTATAGCGCAATTAATAAAGAAGGTTTTAAAACTTTAAAAGAAGGCCAAGTTGTTGAATTCAAATTAATAGAAACTACTAAAGGATTGCAAGCTGCAGATGTAATGGAAGTGGAGTTAGCTACAATTAAGTAGTTTTTTTTCTTGTTTAGTGTTATAATACGATGTAAGGAAGGTGATTTCATGAAATTAAATATTCGTGGAGACAAATTGATAGTTACTAAAGCAATAAAAGAAACTATCGAAAAAAAATTAGAAAGGTTAAATCGTTATTTTGATGAAAATTCAGAGATAACTGCTCATGTTGTTGTAAAGGCAAAAGGGCTTAATCAAAGTATTGAAGTTACTGTACCTACATCTAAATTTACATTAAGAGCAGAAGAAATTAATGAAGATTTATACGCTGCTATTGATATAGTACTAGATAAATTAGAACGTCAAATAAGAAAGAATAAAACTAAATTAAATAATAAATATAAAAATGTAGAAAAAATGGAAATGGTTTTAGATTTTGATGTTGAATCTGAAGAAGAAGAAGAAAGTAAAATTGTTAAAAGAAAAAATTTAGAAATGAAGCCAATGGATGAAGAAGAAGCTATTCTTCAAGCAAATCTAATTGGACATGATTTCTTTGTATTTAAAAATATAGATGAAGAATGTGTGTCTGTTTTATATAAAAGAAAAGATGGATTCTACGGAATAATTAATGTTAAATAGCTGGTTTTTAAAAGCCAGCTTTTTCTTTGACAATCACCTTTTATTGTGATAAAATATCACTCCGAGAAAAGGAGATACTACAATGAATTTATTTGACATAATTAACAGAGAATTAAGTGACAAACATTTAAATGAATTCGAAAAAGTAAGATATATTTATCTTAGAACTTGTGAAATATTTTCCTTTGATAGTAAATGGCATTTTGCTGATTTATTTGATGACTATGAATTACTAAATTTTATTGCAGGAAGAAAATTTGATATAAGAGATATTGATGACAAATTAGTTGTTTGTTATTCGTATACTAGATATATTTTAGATGAATTATTAAGAGAATTTACAAGTATTGATACTAAAGTTTGTATGGGAACACATTGTTATTTAATAGGTAATATAAATGGTGAAAAATGGAAACTTGATGCAACTATGGGAGATTTAGCAGCAGTTAAAATTGGATTACAAACAGAGGGATTTAGAAATGATAATTCAAATTTTAGAAAGAATTTAGAAGAAATAGACAAAGAGTTGGGATATATCTATGTTAAAAGAAAAGATATATTGAGTACAATGAATGATTTAAATATTACAGAAAAAGTGTATTTAATAAATCAATTATTAAGTAAAAGTAATTCCAGATATCATTATTCTGATGCTCATTTCTTCTTAGTATGGTTAATGTCTTCATTCTATTTAAATATTAAGGCAGGAACATATGTAAATTATGATTATGAATTTCATCGTTTAATTGAAGTATTAGATAATCAGTCATTTTTTGATATGTCTAAAAATGAAGATGGTGAATATAGAATAAAACAGATTAATCAGGAAGACTATTTAATTTTGAAAAGGGATTTGAAACATAATTAGGGGAGAATATAATGAATTTATTAGAAAAAATAGACAATGAAATAGAGATTAGAAATTTAAATGATTTTGAAAGACTAAGATATATTTATTTAGAATGCTGTAAATTATTTTCTTTTGATACTAGATATTATTATATGGAAATGGATAAAAAGGTAGAAAATGAAATAATGAATAAAAAATTTGATTTAACTAATATTGAAGATACATCTGTAATTTGTCATACATTTGTTAATGAAATACTTAGTAAGTTGATTAGAGAATTTACAAGTTTAAAAATTGATGTTAAAAATGGTGCACATAGCTATATAGATGTTGATTGTTATGATAATGTCTGGAGATTGGATGCCACATTGTCAGATTTATCTAGAGTTAAAATGAATTTATTTACTACAGGTTTTTATGCATATAAAAGTGATTTTAAAGACTATTTAGATGCAGTTGATTATTTATGTGATTATGGTGTGAAAAAATATACAGAAACATTAGAAATGAATTTATTGAGAAAAATAGAATGGGTTAAAGATAATTTGAATAATAGTGATTGCAAATATTCCTATTCTGATGCCTCATATTTTCTTCGTTATTTTACATTAAATGAATTATATAAGAGTGTTACATATTTTGATTCTGATTTTGATTTTCATAAAATAATAGAGATATTTGATTATGATAAATATTATGAATTAAATAAGAAAGATAATATATTCCTATTGGATAATGTATCAGAAGATAGAATTAATCATTTAAAAAGAACTTTAAAGTATAATAATAAGAATGATATAATATAAAATCTAATGAATGGATGAGATAAAATGAATAAAATAATAGAAAAAAGTCAAAGTGAAAGTTCAAACTATGCAAATGTAGATTATAGTTTTAGAAGTCCTAAAAGTGATATTTCAATTCCACTATTATATGGTGATAGTCTTTTATTATATATACTTAAAGAAAATATATTGATTTTAGATAGTTTTAAATATAATTTAATAAAATATTCAGGTTTATTTGAATACAGTTATAAATTAGATAAGCCATTTACTATAACACTCGGTTTAAAAAAAGAGTATGATTGTTATATTGATTTTTCACTTGCTGAAATAGCACTTAATAATATGAAAAAGATAAAGGAAAAAGATATAAAACTACTGGATGTTTATGATAAAGAAAGCAGTATTTTAGAAAAATTAAAAAATATGGAAGAAATAAAAAAAGCTTTATTAAATATTTTTAGAATGAAAAGAATAGAGTTTAGTTTAAATGATATTTATTACTATAAAGATTTTAATGACTTTTCAAATGCCTATCTATATTGTACTCATAAGTATATGAAATTTAATGATTTACAATTAATTGAACGATATTATTCTTTTTTAAGTTTTATAGATAGAAATAAAAATATATTTATAAAGTTTGCAGATAAATCTTATGTTAAAATAGAAGATTTTATTGAATTAAAAAATAGTATTGAAAAAGAATTAATTAATAGACTTGGTAAAACTAAATTTGATATTATTATTGATAGTTTAAATAATATTAAAGAAGATGAAACTTATAATGATATAATTAGTGAATGTTTAGTAGTGAAGAAAAATATAGATGAAGAAATAAAAGATGTTGAAATAATAAGAGAAAAAACTTCAAAAAGTGATCCAGTATATAATCAATTAACACAAAGATTAAATAAACTATTATTATATAAAAAACATTTTGATACAGAACAAGTTATTAATGGAGAATCAGTATTTAAAAATTATTATGGATTTGAATTTGATGGGGTATATGTATTTGATTATTTTATTGATTCTGATAGTTCTAAAGATATCTATAAAAAAGCTAAAAGAGAATCAGGTAATGGAATATATATATTAACTTATGAAGATTACATAAAAGTAAAAGAAATGAAAAATAAAACAGAAGTAAGAAATTATATAAGAAAATATTTGTATCCTTGTGCAGATTATATGAATCATAATGAAAATATAGAGACTAAATTACTTGAAAGAGTTACTAAAATAAAAATGAATATAGCAAAGAAAAAGTATTTATTAAAACTTGTTAGTAGTCCAGTTACAACAGAAGAAATAGAGTTAACACAAGAAGAAATAGATTGTTATGTTTCAAAATTTTTTAATTATGATTTTGAAAAACTTAGTGAGATAAAAGACCATGTTAAAAACAAAAAATTGAAAGAAGCCATTGGTAAGAAAATAAGTGTTGAATTAGTTGACAAAGAAAAGAAAGGACAATTAACTAAAGAAAAGTTAACTGATGATGATAGAGATAAAATTAATAATGAAATAGAAGAAATGTTAAAAAATTTAGAAGAAGCAAATATAGAACGTAAAAAAGAAGGGTTAGAAGAAGTTACATTTGAAAAAGATAATTATTTTAATGTTTATAGAGTATTAATTGATTATAAGAATAAATGTAATATTTTTAAAAAGAGTATACGTGATGTACAAGTTGCTTATAAGACTAAGATTAGGACTTTTCATGATAATGAATATCATTGTGAATTATGCGGTAGTGCTAATTATGATCCACTATATTTTGAATCACATCATTTTATACCAATTAGTCAATGTGGACCTGATGATATATATAATACAGTTTGCTTATGTTTAAATTGTCATAAAGCTATACATGGTGGAAGAGTAACTGATATGCAAAATTATATGTTAATAGAAACTATAAAAGAACATATAAAAAAAGAAAATCCAGAATTATTAAATAAATTTGAGATGACATTAGGTTTTAAAGAAAATAGTTATTTAGAACAAATAGAAAATATTGAAAAAGAAATTATAAAAATAGAACAAAGTATGGATAAATGTTTAGATAAAGAAACTAGTGATGATGAAATATTAAAAGAAATAGATAAATTACAAAATGAATGTGATACTTTAGAAGAGAAAAGAGCAATGTTAATTAGTTTAGCTAATAGATTCCAAGATTATTATAGATATAGTGGAGGATACTCACTGGTAAGAAGAAAATAAAAGAATATATCCTAATTATAAGATATATTACAGATTAAAAATGTTCTCTTCCCCCTGAAGAGAGCAATCAAATATTTATTCTTATTATCTAATAAACATGTTAAAATATTATTGGAGGGTTTGTTATGAAAGGAATAATTTTAGCTGGAGGGTCTGGAACTAGACTTTATCCAATTACTGAAGGAATTAGTAAGCAATTGATACCAATATATGATAAACCAATGATATATTATCCATTATCAATATTAATGCTTTCAGAAATTAAAGACATATTATTAATTACAACAAAAGATGATCAAGCTGGTTTTAAAAGATTATTTGGAGATGGTAAGAAATTTGGATTAAATATTGATTATATTATTCAACCATCACCAGATGGATTAGCACAAGCATTTACTTTAGGAAAGGATTTTATTGGGAATGATTCCTGTGCAATGGTACTAGGAGATAATATTTTCTTTGGAGATGGCTTAGTAAAGAAATTATTAGATGCTAGACAAAATGCAGATAATGGTTTTGCTACGATTTTTGGATATCAAGTTAAAGATCCAGAAAGATTTGGAATAATGGAAATAGATGAAAATAGAAATGTTTTATCTGTTGAAGAAAAACCAAAAAAGCCAAAAAGTGATTTCGCTATAACAGGATTATATTTCTATGATAATAGTGTTGTTGATAAAGCATCTAGAGTTGAAAAATCAGCTCGTGGTGAATATGAAATAACTGATTTAAATAGAATGTATTTAGAAGAAGGAAAACTAAAAGCAGAACTATTAGGTGGAGGATATGCTTGGTTTGATACAGGGTTAACTGATAGCTTATTAGATGCAAGTACAACAATAAAAACATTACAAAATCTAAGAGATTCTATCATTAGTTGTCCAGAACAAATTGCTTATAAAAATGGTTGGATTAGTGATGAAGAATTATTACAAAGAGCAGAATTGTTACATAAAAATGATTATGGAAGATATTTAAAAAAGACATATAATAAACATAGAAAGTAGGAAGTACTATGGATAATTTATATGACTTATTAAATATAAGTGGAAATAAAGAAGAATTAAATAAATATTTATCAATAGTCATTAGTAGTGAAATTGATAAAGAAATAGATGATATATATTTTAGTAGATAAAAAAGCACATAATGTGTTTTTTTTCATATCTTATTATAGGTGATTATAATGAGTAAGAAAATAGTAATAGATCCAGGACATGGTGGTAGCGATCCTGGAACTTCTAGAAATGAGATAACTGAAAAAGATTATTCTTTAAAGATAAGTAAATATATAAAAAAAAGATTAGATGATTTAGGAATAGAAAATGCTATTACAAGAGATACAGATGAAACTTTGGATCCTAAAAATAGGCCTAAAAGAGTTCAAAGTTTCTTTGGAAGTGGTGACGATGTGATAGTAGTATCGAATCATTTAAATGCAGGTGGTGGTGATGGAGCAGAAATAATATATTCGCTAAGAAATAATGATAAATTATCAAAGACAATTGCTAGGGAGTTGGAAAGTGCCGGTCAAAATATTAGAAAAACATATCAAAGAAGATTACCAAGTAATCCATCATTAGATTATTATTATATAATGAGAAATACCCCTAATAATGAAACTATAATTGTAGAATATGGTTTTGTCGATTCTAAAGAAGATGATGTTAAACAAATAAAAGAGAGTTATGAACAATTAGCTGAGGCAGTGGTAAAAGCATTGGCTGATTACATAGGTGTACCATATATAGCGCCAATTATTCCGAATACATATACTGTTAAATCAGGTGATACATTGTGGAGTATAGCAAAGAAATATAATTTAAGCATTGATGAATTGAAAAAAATAAATAATTTAAATAGTAATACATTAATTATTAATCAAGTTTTAGAGTTACCAACAAAAGAAATAAGTGATATTGAAAAATACACAGTAAAACCAGGAGATACTTTATATAACATAGCCAATAAATTTGGTATTTCTGTAAATGAATTGAAAAGTATCAACAATTTGTCAACAAGTCTTTTATCTATAGGACAGGTATTAAATGTTAAACCTTCAAATATGGATATACCAAAAGAAAATGTAGAAGAAACTACAGAATATATAGTAAAAAATGGAGATACATTGTATGCAATTAGTAACAAATTTAAAATACCTGTTGATAAGTTAAAAGATATCAACAACTTAAATAGTAATTTTTTAAGTGTAGGTCAAATAATAAAATTAAAAGATGATAATAATAATGTATACGTAGTAAAAAGTGGAGATACTTTGTACAGCATAGCAAGAAATAATAATACTACTGTATCTGAATTAATAGATTTAAACAATTTATCAACAACTAATTTATTTATTGGACAAAAATTATTATTACCAAATTAAAATCTATACTAGATTTATAAGGTTAATTATGTTATACTAACATTGTTAATCGCTTAGGGGATTAGTTAAATGGTATAATAGGAGTCTCCAAAACTTTAGTTGGGAGTTCGATTCTCTCATCCCCTGCCATTAGTACTTACTGCTCTAACTTTTATAGTTAAGAGCTTTAAATACATAAAATATGATCACTAGAAAGGTGGTCATATTTTTTATGTTACAAATTAAAAAACATAAACTTGATTATGATGATGGTATCAAGAATAGATTAGATTTTATTTGTAAGTATGTTAATGTTAAGCCTAAATATATACAAGGCAATCTTATTAATATAAAAAGAACTAATCTTAATTATGTAGAACCACATCGTATGATAGTAAATAACCATGTCTTTCTATTTTTCAATTATGGAAAAGAGGTTTATCATTTTAACCTTAATAATCCAATTGAATTAAAAGACTTGGAAAATTTCTTAAAAACAATCAAGTAACTACCACATATTGACAAATTATTTAAAAGTGCTAGAATAAATAACCAATAAATGACAAGCAGTATCCGTCTTTTATTAGAAAGTAGGTACACATATGGTCAGAAGCAATAAACAATTTATTATTTTAGTTATTAAGGAGTCAAGGGTAGTAGTTTATGACTAGTATCTTTGACTCCCTTTTTTGTAGGAAGGTAGTGATACTATGAATGATAATGGTATTAAAAATGTAGGTATCTATTTAAGAGTATCAACTGAAGATCAAGCAAGAGAAGGATTTAGTTTACCAGAACAAAGAGAAAGATTAACTAAAGAATGTGAATTAAGAGGTTATACAATTATTGATTATTACCAAGATGCTGGTATAAGTGCTAAGACTGGTAATCATAGACCTGAATTTGAACGAATGCTTGAAGATGCAAAGAATAAAAAGATAGATACTATATATGCGATAAAACTCGATAGAATATCGAGAAGTATTTATGACATGGAAAAGATAATGAAGTTCTGTGAAGAATATAATATAAAAATTGTTTGCTTATATGATGACTATAATACTGCTACTGCAAATGGAAAGATGGTAGCACGAATAATGATGAGTGTATCTCAAAATGAAATTGAAAGAACAAGTGAAAGAACTAAAATAGGAATGGACGGAGCTTTAAAGGCTGGACATATACCAGGTAAAGTTCCATGTGGATATAAGAAAAACGGAAAGAATTTAGAAGTAGATCCAATTTCTAGTATTTTAGTAAAAGAAATATTTGATTTATACTCTAAAGGTAATTCATATTTTGTTATTAGTGAAAAACTTAATAGAGAAAAAGCTTTAGGTAAAACTAATTGGTTTGATGGCACAATTAGAAAAATGATTATGAATCCAATTTATATGGGTGATTATATTGCCAGAAGAGGACAACCTACTGAAAAGTATTATGAGAATGTTGTTCCAGCAATTATTGATAAAGAACTCTGGCACTGGTGTCAGGTACAAGCACCAAAGAATATGAAACATTATTGTAGAAAAGAAGATTATTTATTCTTGCAAAAATTAACTTGTCCTAAATGTGGAAGAGTTATGGGTGGTAAAGCTACAAGAAAAAGAAATGGTAGTATTTATTATTACTATCAATGTAAGGATTGTAAAAACTACATAAGAGAAGATTTAATCGAAAAGCAAGTTAAAGATATTATGAATGATTTTTATGAATATGATGCTTTAATTAATAACTATTACTATCCTCTTATGAGAAATAAATTAAATAATTCAGAGAAAGATTACGAGAAAACTTTAAAAGAACTTTATAAAAAACAAGATAGAATTAGACAAGCATATATTAATGGTGCATTTGAACTAGAAATATTTAATATGGAAAAAGATAAAATAGATCATGATATTAAATTAGTCCAACAATTATTAGAAGAATCTAGAACACTAAATAAGACTTCATTTAGTAAAGTTGATATATTAGTTAGAAGAGATATAAATTATATAAATAAAGTAAAGTTTCCAGCTCTATATAATTCTTTTGCACATAATTGGAGCAATTCTACAAGAGATAGAAAACAAAATCTAGTATTATCTTATATTGATAATATTAAACTAAAACAAGTTGGTAGAAAAGTAGTTGTTGATGTTATTAACTTTAGAGATACTATAATGACCGACTTTAAGAAATTGATTGAAGAAGGATTCATGGATTGGGCAGTTTTAAGAAATACTGATGTATCTGATAAATACTTTAGATGTAGCAATTCATTAAATATTGAAGAATTAAAAAGATATATGACATTAATTAATGAATATTATGATGTTAGAGTATTTGAAGGAACATTTGATGAAATTACTGGATTAGTAAATTTTAAAATGGATCCATACTATGAATTATTAAGAATATCTAGAAAGAATAAAAATAGAACAACTAATGTTCCTATTTATGTATATGGCTATCATAAAGCAAATAATAGATTTAAAGAAATAGATAAGAATCTAACTGATAGTGAGTTATTCTTAAAAGCTGCTTTTATACAACAAATTAGTGATGGTAAAATGTTAGTAAAAGAAGATGTTCATGGATTATTAGATAGTCCACAAGAAGAAAGTATCAATTGGAGAAGAATATTAGAATAGTCCATCATTTCGACCATAACAAATCCTTATAATATAAGGGTTTGCTATATAAAGACGTCCATCTTTATGGATCAATTTTGCAAGTGCAAAATAAGTTTGTCCCTATTAAATACCTAGAGTTTATCTAGGTTTTAATACTTTTAGGGGACAATCTCTTATGCTCTTGTTTTTTTGTGAGCAAAAAATATAGAAATTATGGTCGAAATCCGTCCATAATCGTCCATAATCTTGGATATAAAAAAACCAACATTATTGTTGGTTCTCATCATCTTTTTTAGTTGAATCAAATACATATGTAGCAGCATCTTTAAATCTATCAACATTTGGATCATATTTAGGTGTAGTATCAGATTGATTTGGAAGTTCAATTTCTTGAATTGGTTTTGACATATCAGATAATGCTTCTTCTAGCTCATCTTTTTTCACTTCAGCTTGTTTTGGTTCACTTGAATTAAATACCATATCCAACTTTTCTTTTATTTGGTCTTTACTAAATGGTTTAGCAATATAATCTATAAATCCTTCACCAATATATTTTTCTTTAGCTCCTGCAACTGCATCGGCTGTTAAAGCTATTGTTGGAATATTGAAGTTAGGTTTTTCTTTTAATTTAGCTATTGCCGTTTCACCACTCATATTAGGCATCATTATGTCCATTAGTATTAAATCATATTCATTTCCATTTGGAAGTTTGTCTAAACATTCTTGCCCGTCATAACATTCATCAATTTCAAAATCAAATCCATCTAATGCTCTACGAGCAACTTTAATATTTAACTTATTATCATCAACTATTAAAATCTTTTTACCAAAATAATTTATTGATTTATTTTCTACACTTAGTGTAGATTGTGTTGCAACTGATTCAGTAGTTGGTTGTGGCATAACAGTTTCTTGTTTAGATTCTTCCATTGCTTGCTTAATTGGAGCAATATTAATTTGAACTGTTTGATCTGGATTAACCATTTGGCTAATCTTTTGAGGTATTTGTACAACAAACATAGATCCTTGTCCAAATTGAGATTGAACATTTATTTTTCCACCCATCATTTCAACAAGTGCTTTTGTTATAGCTAATCCTAAACCAGTACCTTCAGTAGTTGAATTTCTTTCAGCATCAAGTCTTTCAAACTTAGTAAATAATTTATTAATGTTTTCAGCTTTAATACCTCTACCTGTATCCCTAACGCTTATAATTAAAGTACTAATTTTATCTTTATTAATACATTTAACATTTAATTCAATTTCACCTTGTTCAGTATATTTAATTGCATTAGTTAGTAAGTTATTAACTATTTCTTTTATATGTGTTTTATCACCTATTAATTCATAAGGAATATCAGATGCTAGATTAATCTTAAAGTTGATATTCTTTTCCCCAATTCTAGTAGCATCAATTTTTGCAAGAGATTCAATTTCTTCTTTAAAGTTATATTTAACTTCTGTTATTTCCATTTTATTTGCTTCAATCTTATTTATATCAAGTATATTACCAACTATTTCAAGTAGTGTTTTGGATGCTTCTAATATATAATTAGCATCTTCAACTATTTCAGGATCACAAGTATCCTTACGACTTTGAATATCCTCTGAAAATCCTACTATAGCATTAAGTGGTGTTCTAATTTCGTGTGACATACTACTTAAGAAATCACTTTTAGCATGGTTTGCTCTTTCAGCTTGATCTTTAGCAAGTTCTATTTGCCTTAGCATTTTAACATCGGGATTTTCAATAGTAAAATACATAAGTATTACAGCTATTGCATGTGATGGAACTATAAATAAGAATTCGTGATAAAAATATTGAACAACTATTGAAATAATACCTAAAATCATACATATAATCATAGGTAATGATTCTTTAGTTTTTATTTTTTTAAAATTCATAAAGCCAAACATTCCAATAACTGACATTCCTAAAGTAACAATTACGTATTGTAATAATGTTCCTATACCACCTGGATAATAATAAGTATTAGTTAAAGTATAATTTATTGGTAAAACTATACTAATTATAAAAAATATAATATAGAAAATTGTTATTATGCTAAAAACATTTTTCATTTTTTTATCATCAATTTTGTCTTTAAAAAATACAACGAAATTATATTTAACAAAGTAATACATCCAGAATACATAATAAACATATAGCATTTTAGTAAGAATTATTAATATGTTTTGAGAAAGATTTACATGATTAGTAATTAGAAAATATATTATTGCTTCTAATAATAGACCAAAGGCAGTGACACCAATTTGTCTTTTGAAGATGTTATTTTCAATAGTATTAATTTTTGGTTTTGAAAAATATACTAAAACTATTATTGTTAATACTATTAAAAATGTTGCACATATTCCTACATTGATTATCACTTTATCACCTTCTTATCTTTATTTCATCTGCATTTACAATATTCTTTATATCTTCTTTAAGTACTATAGTTTTTTCTGGTTCTCTATCTGAATAATAATTGATATGATAGAAACGATTTTCATCTAATGGTGCATAATAATCAATATTATCAGCTTTCAATTTTTTGAAATCCCTTTTTCCAGTAACTTCACTAGATTCAAATTTGCTATATATTTTTATAGCATCTAGATTATATTTTTTACATAAGAATTCAACTATTTCATCTTCTCTACCAATAAATTCATTTTTAGGAACTACCTGTCCAACTATATAGTTTTTTCCGTTAATATCTTGGAATCTAGAAATTTCCCATTCTATAATTGGGTCTTCAGCTTCTAGAGAATATTCTATATCGAACAAATAAATAGTATTTCCATTTTCATCAACAAATGAATCATCAGCTCTTCCAAGAATATTGTATGACCCGTCTTTATTTTTAACAGCAATATCGCCAGTTACTCCCCAACGAGTTCCATTTTTATCATAATACCAACGTTTAGCAGTTGCTTCAGGATTATCTAAATATCTATCTGCTGCTGCTGCACTTGAAACATGTAAGAATCCTCTTTCTCCATCTTTAACAAGGTTTCCATCTTTATCTACTATCTTTGCTATAATTCCAGGTTCAACTGGATGCCCTGTTTCATTTGTTTTAGTTTTTTCATCCATAAAATAACTACAAATAGTACTTGAACCATCTTCAGCGGCTCCTCCACCTATAGAAAATCTAACTTTACATCCATTCATTTTTAACCATTCATCAATAAGTTTAACATTACTTTTTGTAACAGGCTCTCCTCCAGAACTTGGTCTAGTTACATTTTCAAATGCATTCGGAGCAATTAAACCTTGTGCAACTCCAGCTGTATAAAAACTTGGAGCAGCAGTTATCCAATTACATTTTGATTCAGCTAAATCTTTACCAAATGTATCTTTATTATAAATTGGTTGTGGAACCATTGTTTTTCCACGAGCTAATTGTAAATATCCACAGAATCTTTCACCAGTTGCATGAGTTAATGGAATAACTTGGAAACATCTTTCACCAACAAAGTCTTTTGTATTTACTCCTTTATGTAATTCTATTAATGCATTAGCAGATGATTCCTTAAATACAATACACTTAGGAGCACCAGTTGTACCACTTGTATATGAATAACTAACATCTCTATCAATATCAACTGGACCACTTGCAAGTGGTGTTTTATCTTTTTTACCAACCTCAATTATTTCCTGCATTTTGATGAAATTTACATTTCTCATTTTTCCCATTTTCTTTATAGCATCACGTTGTTTTTCAAAATCGCAAAAAATTTCTTTCAACTTTGGTGGTAAACTTGATAAATCTAGAAATTTTCCTTTTTTATCTTCAGGTAAATAATCATTAAGATCTGTGATTATAACATTTTTTATGCCACAAGGTTCTAAGTAATCAATTACGAATGGTAAATATGCATCCAATATTATTAAAGTTTTTGAACCTTTCATTTCAGTATATGTTTTAAAATCATTTCTTAAAAATAGAAAGTTAGGACTATTTTGTATGTTACCCATATTATTTACTGCAAATAAAGATAGATTGTTTTCAGTAGATACAGGCATACATAAAGTTATAACATCATCATTAGAAATACCAACTGATTTCAAACCATTAACATATTCTCTGATTCTTTCTGGTAATTCTCCAAATGTTATTACATTACCATAATAATCAATAGCTGGAACATTTGGTATATTCTTAGTCCAAGATATTATATTATCTAAAACACTCATATTATATATATCAATATTATTAATTGTTTTTACTACCTTCGCCCAACTTGGAAGTTCTCTTTTTAATTCATGTGTAGGAATTTTTTCGATTTCCATTATAATCACCCATTTTCATTATAACATTTTTTCGAGCATTTTGGACATATTAATTGAATAAAAGTATTGTAACTAAAATATTTGACCACTGGGCTTTTATCAATTTTATCTATTATATCTTTTTATTTATTATTATTTTGTTGTATCGGCTTCACCGTATACGGTAAAGCCACCTCTGGTGAATTTTCATTTTAAAGTATCATACATCAACAAACTACAGAACCAGTATATTTAATCATTTTGGATATTTAAGTGCTTATAAGTGCCTTTTAAATAGTTTTAAATCATATATCAATATATTTACTTAATTTTCATTTCATAGTATAATGAATTCAGTGATCAAAAAGCATGTTTTCGGTTGTACAACGGATAACTACTCGTGCCATTTAGAAATGTAAAAAGATTTAGGCTACCTAAATCTTTTTTTATTATTTTAATATCATTCCTGCACCTAAGCCCGCATCTTTTCTTTCTATGAAACCAAAATGCTTATAAAAATCTTCTTTTCCTTTTGATGCCCCTAAGTATATTCTCATATCAGGATTAGCTTTTTTCAATTCTTGTACTTTATCCATTAACTTATTCATAATTAGTGTTCCTATTTTTTGGTTTTGATATTCAGGAAGAACCATAACATCATGTATATACATAAAACATATTGTATCTCCAATTAATCTTCCATATCCTATTATTTTATCTTCATCATATACACTAACTGAATAGTAAGTATTATCTAAAGCTTTCTTAGTTATACTATCATCATATGCTCCCCATCCAACAGCATCATATAATAAATTAAATTCATCTATGTTTTTTACATTTTCTTTAATTAACATATTATCACCATGGTTTTATTATATCATACTATATTAGAAAATAGATATCTCTATTTATTTTTTAGCTATTATACCATAATAACGTCTTAAAAGTCTTATTCTTCCATTATATGTATTTTTTTGAATATAATTATTTAATAACTTTTCATCTAATCCATGTGAATAATAATCTTTATTATCGCCAAGTTCTTCACTAAAATCAGCTATAATAGGAACTTTCTTTAAAAACTCTTTGAATAAGTATTCATTTTTAAAATATTCTCTTTCGTGTAATGGGACTAATTCTACATCTTTAAAACCAGCATTTAGAACATTTTCATAGTCTATTAAACTTATTGACTTTTTGTCATTATATCCCTGTCCCATTTTAAACAATAATTTTAAACTCCAACAATCAGCTCTATCAACACCACGAATAAGTAAATATCCACCTTTTTTTAAGCACTTATAGATTTGTTTTGGATCAGTAACAGTATTCCTAGCTACTACTATATCAAAATATTCATCAGGAACATCCATGTTCAAATTATCCATTATTCTAAACGTTACATCTTTTCTTCTGCTTAGTTTTAAATTTTTATTAGCTGTTTCTATCATTCCTTCTGAGAAATCAGTACCAACTATTTCTTTTACTTTCGGAAAATATTCTAATAACTTTTCTCCACCACCGGTTCCTAAATCTAATATTCTTGTTTCTTTATTAGCTAATTTGTTTAATAATTCATATAAATTCCAATTTGTTAAAGACTCTGATTCAATTTCAAATTTTGAAAAATCCCAATCTTTCATTTCTTCATAAAACTCTTTTTCTTTGTTTTGTTTCATAATTTACCTTCTTTCTTTATTCTGTGTGGTATTAAAAAAGAACCTCCTTTCATGAACAGCAAAAAACTACCACAATTTTTTTCTGCGATATTTTTGTCATTCATGATGAGATTCTTAGGTTCTTATCATTATTAACCCCACTTTAAAAGTGTCACGGTAATAAAACGCGAATAACTAATTGATTTATTACACTTTTACAATAGCACTTTTTTATAGTTTTGTCAATTTACTAAATATTATATAATAAGTTTGAAACCCCTATGATTATCGTGCCATTTAGAATATTAAAACACTAACTGTTTAGTTAGTGTTTTTATTTACTTGATTTTGTTAGAAATTCATTATTATACCAAGCACACATATCAACATATAATTTTCTAATTTCAACTAATTCTTGAGCTTTTTTATATACAATATCCATAGTTTGGCAATCATAGTATTCCACGATAAATGCTGGATCTATGCCTTTATTAGAAATAATAGCAAGTCTTTGTATTGCACTTCCATTACCTTCTAATAACATATCTCTCATAGTTGTATCTTCTTTAAATAATTCATTTATTTTTTTTGCTAATTCTTCTGTAACTACCATTTTTATTCTCCTTTCTTGAATATACAATTTTTTGTCTTCGGGCATGATTATAACATATATTATAAAAAAAAAATAGTTTTTTTAAAAAAGTTGCAAAAAAAATAAATTTATGTTAAAATACCAATCTGTTGGGGTGAAAATTATGAAAAAAATGAATTTAAAGGGTATTTTTTATGATGAAAATGGTTCATTTATGCCATTAACAACTAATGAAGGAAATGATAATGAAAAAAAAGCGCATATGAGGAATACTTATATGGAATCTGAAAAAGATTTTTTTGAGGAAATATTTGGAAATGAAAAGTATTATAATAAAATTATAAATCTTTTAAATGAACCAGTTGATAAATTGTTTAGAAGAGCCGCAATTCTTCAAAATGAATTAGAAAATGGAAATTTAAAAATGGAATTAGATCCTGAAGAAATAAAAGGAAAAACTAAAGAAGAAATATATCTAATGATGTTAGAAAAAGCAGAAATAGAAATATGTTTATGTTATGCAGCTGCAAGAGATAAAATAGCAAATTCAATAAATTATTCAGATCTTCTAGTTCATTCAGATCTTTCGTTATATGATTATGAATATAGAAGAGGAAGATATTAAGACGCTAACAATAGTTAGTTTTTTTATGCAAATATAAGGAGAATGCAATATGTATTTATTAAAAGATGAAATAAAGGAATTTAAAGATGACAAAACTAAAATGAGTTCACTAAGTCAAATAGGTGAATTTGAAAATTGCGATGTTAGAAAAATAGGCCTTGGTAATAAACTTTTAAGATCAGAAATATACACTGTATATGATTTGCTTACATATAGTTACTTTGATTTAGCAAAACTTAAAGGTGTAGGTGATACTTATATAAATAAAATAAAAGATATAATTCATAGTTATGACTTAAAGTTTATTAATGAGTTAAGTGATGATGAGAAAAGAAATATTGTAGCATTATCATCTGAAAGTATGATTGATAATTCTAGTTTAGAGTGGATTATATCTCCAAATAAATCAAAGATACCAATTTTAGTAAAAGAAAATGTACCAAATATTGGAAAACTAAAAGAAGAAATAAAAGCTGAATCATTTACAAGAGACGATGTTATAAAATATGCATTAGATTTGGGAATATATTTGGGAAAAAATTCAAAAATAACATCTGATGATTTTGATATGACATATAGACAATTATTAAGTACTAATATAAAATATATTAAAATGCCAACACATATGTATAATAAATTAACTGATTATTCTATTTATACGATGGGAGATATCGTTTCACATAAAAAAAGTTTTTATAATAGAGTATTTTATACTAGTACAAAAACTAAAAATGCGTTTTATGAATTAGTTCGTAGTTTTGGATTATTTTTTAGAAGTGAGGCAAACTTTTTAAAAATGTATTCTGATGATATTTATAGAGAACTAGATCAAATTGAAGATAATGGTATAAGTAGAAGTCTAAAAAAATAAAAGCAAGGATTCTTGCTTTTTATTATGTAATAATCTTATTAAAAATATTATTGATAAAATCATCATCAGTAATTCTTTTTTCAACTAGTTTATTGAATGTGTTTTTATTAATTTTATTGTAATTAGGATAATTTTCAACTATATCATTTCTATTAAATACAAAAGTTTTACCACTAAAATTATATTTTATATAATTTACATTATCAATTAGAAAGAATATTGATATTGAATTATAAATTAAACTCTTTTCTAAATATTGATTTTCATTTATATACCAATCTGTAACATGGTAATTGATTGTTAATCCAAGATTATCAGAATCTATTTCAAACACATACCCATATTCAGATAATGGTAGTGAACCAATTAAATTACCTGTATTACTATTATTACCAATATATTTATTTTTATATTTAATTATATTATCAATACTAGATTTATTCCTATTAAATGGTACAATTGGAATAGTATTTTCATTATATTTATGTTTAAAATCTACTATTACATATTCATTATTAGAATTATTATTGATTTTATATGTTTTAAAAATACCATTATCACAAGTTAAAATATTATCAGAATACGTTTTAATAATACAAAATCTAGGTATTTCATTAAATCTAATAGTGTTTATTGTATCTATTAAAAATATGAATAAAATTGATATTATAAAATACATTATAGATAAAATAATTTTTTTTCTTTTTGTAAGTCTATAAATACCACATGTAGTAATAATAATACCAAATATAGAATAGGTACTTCCCCAAGAACTATCAGATGGAAATATTGTCATAGCACTAAATGTTATTATAATTCCAAATACTAATAAAATGATATTTAAAGAATTTTTTGTTATTCTGATCTTTTTTGTAGAATAATCTATTGTATTAATAATATTTTCTTCAAATTTTTCTTGATATTTTTCTTCTTTAATAATTTCTCCACTTAATAGTTCATTAATTGAAATACCAATTGCATCACATAATGGTTTAAATAATGATAAATCAGGCATATTTCTTCCATTTTCCCAATTACCAACAGTTCTATCTGAAACTCCTAATAATTCTGCAAGTTCTAGTTGTGTCAAATTTTTCTTTTTTCTACATTCACATATAAACTTTCCAATTTTTTCTTGATTCATATTTTTCCTTCCTTTCTAAAATCATTTTATTAAAAGATAAAATATTTTTACAGGAAATATATCAAGGGTTAATAAAACTATATCATAAATAATAAAAAAATAACTCTAAATATTAGAATTAATTTTTCTTTTTAACAATATCATTATTAATAAACTTAGATTAAATAATATTAAATGCATAACTATATTGTCATTTGTAGTAGGATTTGTAATTTCTTCATTATTATTATTTTCTATAGTTTTAATTTGTTCTTCTTCTTTTATTTCAGATTTAATTACACTAAATGAAGAGTTTGCATATCCATCGTTATTGAATAATACTTTGATTGTATGATTTCCAACATCTAATGTATCAATATATTCTTTTTTTAACTTTATAATTGTACTTCCACTTTCTGAAGTATAATTATCACTATTTAAAAGATTATTATCGATATAGATTTTTCCACCATTTTTAAAAAATTTATAGTTTGCATCAATTTTAAATATAACATCACTATCTTTATCTTTTATATGTTCTTGATTTTCTCCTTCAATAATATTATATATATTTGTAATTAACATATTATCATTTGGATAAGTTTTTAAGTGATCAAAAAACCATTTACCATGTTCAGTTAATTCATCATATTCCCAATCACTTAATTTTGTAACATCATTTTTTATTAAAGAAGCTGCTTCATCTTTATTAGTTAGTTGCCATACCATATAACCAATTTTATATTTATCTAATATTTTCATCCATTCATTTGCTGAATCAAAATCAACATTTCCTTTTGCATCTGCTTTTATCATACCACATTCACTTATTATTACAGGAAGTCCTTTTTCAACAGTATTTACTAATCGTTCTCTATACTTATCTTTATTAGTGGCGGCATAAAAATGATATGAATACACTAAATTATCACCTTCAATTGGATTTTCTAAAGCCTCATCAATTCCATGTGAATAGCCTGAAGTACCAACTATAATAATTGCATCATCATCAATTTTTCTTATTTCATTTATTACTTCCTCAGAATATGTTTTAAGTTTATTATTCCAATCAACATCATGAGGTTCATTAGCAATTTCATAAATTATATTAGGATAATCTTTGTACAAATTTGCATAGTATTTAAAAAATTCTATAGCTTCATCTTTATGTTCATTTGGATCACCTGGTTTTAATACATGCCAGTCAACTATAACATATAGTCCTGCTTTAATTGCATAATCAATATCATTTTTTATTAGTTCTTCTCTGTTTAGATAACTTAAATAATCTGCATCATTATTTGGCGTGTAGCGTGCAAGTCTTACAGTATTTATACCCCAGTTATCTCTCATGAAGTTTAATGAGTCTTGATTTATATATTTGTGATAATAACTTGTAAGTCCAATTCCATGTGAAGAAACACCTCTTAGCTGAAATGGATTACCATTTTTATCAACAATACTAATTCCTTCAACACTCAAGTTTCCATGTGCTTCAACAGGTGTAACTTTATTATCAAGAGCATGCACAAAATTGCTCCCAATAAAAAATAATATAATTATAAAAAGTAAGTATTTTATTCTTTTCATATGTACTCTCCTAGTCTTATACATTATCTACTTTTTTCATTATCATCATCTTTATATGGATCAAATAGTTTTGATTGATACTGATATGAAAAATCAACATCGCCAAACGCAGGTTCCATTCCAAAATTTTGCCTTTTATATTTAATATAATCAAAATCGTTAGGACTAAGTGTATTAATTTTAGCAATTACAGAATCATATCTATCAAAATATATTTGCTTTATTTTTTCATCATCAAAAAGTAAATCCATTAATATTTCAAGTTTATCTTTATCACTTAGATCTGGTTCTTCTAATTCTAATTTAAGTTTAATTAATCTTTCTTCTTCTTCAGTAATATAATCTTTTTTTAATGCATCTGCAATTTTTTTTGCAACTTCCATAATTTTACTATAAAGTCTTATATTATCTATCCAAGTATTATAGTTAACACCACCATTAGGTATTCTTATTTCAAAGCGGTAATCTTCTTCACATACTCCTCTCATACATACTGAATTTTTTTTATGACTAAGTCCTTTGATACCATATTTTTCAAATTTTTTTTCATTTTCTGTTAAAAACATATCAATAACTTCATTTCGAGTAATATCTTCATTAATAATTCTTTTTCCTATTATTTCAGAAATAGCTTTGATTCTAGAATTTTGATAAAGTGATTGTCTTGAAAGTTGACCTTTCTCGTTTGAAATATAAAATAATACTTTTTCACAATTACAAAATATTTCATAAAAGTTTAGAATAGCTTGCGCACTATCTAAATAAGAAAGTCCTAAATTAATTTGACCACTAGCATTTCCAAGTTTATCATCATAATAATATCCCATTTCAGATAATGTATCTAAAACAGCTTTAAATTTTGCTAAATCCTCTTTAGTGTCATGAAATGGTTCACATATAATTTCTCTGCCTGGAGAAACTGTTGCATCAGATGAAACTACAAAGTCTTGTTCAAAATGTTTTTGATTATACATATTAATATCAAGACTATTTATAAAATTTGTTTCAACTTCAGGACCAATACTTATTCTAGGATCTATTCCTATTTTTAAGTCTTTATATTCTAAGCTTTTATTATATAGATAATTAGGATCAGAATTTACTTTTAAATATTTTAAATAATATTTTGGAAGATCATTAATCCAAGAATTAAATAACTCTTCGTATAACACATGATTTTTTTGACTTATTATTTCTAAAGCATCAACTAATACTTTTTGAAAATCATTATATGATTTAATAGTTTCAAACAATTTATTAAACATTTCAATTTGCATATTTTGATCAGATATTGTAAGAAATATATAAATAAAATCATTAAATTTTGAATAATCAATATGTCCTAAGTTTATTGAAGATTCTTCTAATAAACTAAAGTAATCACTACTAAATATAATTTTATTAATCTCCTCATTTGAAAATAATTCAGTATCCAAAATTAAATTTCCATTTGTTAATATTAATTTATTATCTAAAATTAGATTTAATAATTTTTGTTTCATTTTTTCTTTTAAATCTTTATTTTGAATTTTTTTAATAATTTTAATAATACTTCCAATATATATATCCTTACTATTTAATTCTTCTATAGTGGTATCTAAAAATTTCCAATAGTCACCTTTATCATTTTCATTTATATATCTTTCTTCACTTTCAAAATACTTCCAAAAATTAAGTGTATTCATATAATCACTACCTTACTTATTAAGTATAACATATTAATCTTTATTTTTTTCAAAATAGTGTTATAATATAAAAAGTTTCAAAGGGGGTATTTTATATGTATGATTTTAAATATTGTAAAAATATTAAAAAAAATTACGATGTAGATCCTTATTTTACCATTGAAATGTTGGAACAATACTTTTTAGAATATTCAAAAGATTTATATGCTTATTCTATGTATATAAATTTACTAATAAATGTAGGTTATTTTGATACAGCATTTAAGATATGTAAAAATGTTGAGACTAACTTATAGTATGGAAAAGATGAATATAAAAAAGAAAGTATTAAAAGATCATTAATATTTTATAAAATTAGAATATTAATGTATTTTAAAAAATATCAAGAAGCATATGATTTATTAAATGATATTAATTATTTAAAAACAGATAGAACACAGCCATTAAGAAAAAGATTTACTCAAATAGAAAAATTTAATAAGAGATATAATAAATATTTGAATGGAGATACGTATGGAAACAATTAATAAAAATGAATCAAATTTACAATCAATAATTAAAAATTATGAAATAGATCCATATATGACATTATTATTTCTTGAAGATTATATAGAAAAAAATAGAAATGATGAAAATGCATTATTATCTTATATATCACTTTTAATAACAGTTGGAAGATTTGAAGATGCATTATATTGTATAAAATCTATTGAAGATAGTCTTTCACTAACAAATAATATTTACAAGCATATAGTATATTTAAAATTAAAAGTAATGATGTATATGGGTGATTATGAAAGAGCACTTGATATTATTGATAATGCATATAAATTCTTACAGTCAATGATTAATGATATTGGTTATTATAAGGTTTATTGTGAACAAAGAGTATATAAAAATAAAGATAAAAATGAGTATGATAATTATATAGTTAAACAATTTATAGATTATAGTTTTGCGGATTTTATAATGTATTGTAAAAATCTATATTGTAAAAAATCAGAAATTGAATTTTTTGATTGCGAAAGTATGAAAATACTTCTTGTGGAAATTAATAAACTTTTGCCAAATAAAGAATGCTTGCATAAAGGATTTATTGAAGATAATTATTATTTTAAATATGATAATTGTGCTATAGTAAATGGAGTTAGTGTTGATTATTTTACAGTTATTACTCTTCATGAAAGTGCTAATATTTTAATGATGTATC
Source organism: Bacillota bacterium (assembly GCA_015059485.1). Lineage (GTDB taxonomy): Bacteria > Bacillota_I > Bacilli_A > RF39 > UBA660 > RUG14121. The sequence goes on along the minus strand of SVAH01000003.1, from coordinate 31,115 downwards.
CACAAGAAAAAATATATAATTTACCATATACAGATTTAAATTATTTAAGGGAAAATAAACAGGAGGTAGTATATGTCAAAGAAAAGCTATAGAAAAAATCATGGAAAGGTACCAGCTAAAGAACAAAAAGCAAAAAATAGATTTTTTAATAATGACTATTACAGTAATATTTTGAAACAAGGATCACTTGATCCGTTTAATTCAATAATTTTATTAGAGGAGTATGTTAGAACCTATTATAATGATATATATTCATATTGTTCATATGCCTCACTTTTAATAACAGTTGGACGATTTGATGAAGCGAAAAAAGTATTAGATGAATTACAAAGAGAAGTTGAAAACAATAAAAAATATAATTCGTTAGATGATGGTATTAGAGGGGATACATTATTAAAAAATTTATTGTTTATTAAATTAAGATATTATATTTATTCTGGGCATTATGAAGAGGCATATAATTTTATATTAGAAAATGAATATATATTATGTGAAAAAAAAGGTGTGTCATTATTAACAGAAAAACTATTTTGTTCAAAAAAAATTGGAGTAGAACATGAAAAAGAAAAATTTGATAGATATTTATATAGACAAATAGTAGAATATAGTGAAAAAGATTTTTTAGAACATATTAAAAGACATTTTCAAAGTACAAAAGAAGTTATTAATACCTCAGAATCATTATTTTACTTTGAGTTTCCATTTGAAAGAGTATATGAGAATGTTAAAAATAGTATTCCAGGGAAAGAAAAATTATTTGATGGAATAATAGAGGATAATTATTATTTTAAATATGATAATTGTGGAAAAACAAATGGAGTAAATACAAATTATTTTGTGGTAAAAGTATTTCATGATTCAAGTGATATTATAACAATGTATCCTTTTATAGGGGCAGATACATTGCCTTATATTGACATAAATTATTTAAAGGAAGAAGAAAAGCCAAGAGTTAGAAGATTATCACAAATAGATAAATTCAATCAAAGATATGGGAAAAAATAAATAGTAGGAGGGTTTGTATGACAAAGAATTATCATGGTAAAATACCATATAAATATTATAAAGATAAAATTCGTAATAAACATTTTGATAGTGATTATTTTAATAAAATTATGAAACATGCAACTCTTAATCCTTATTTAGCAATTTCATTATTAGAAAATTATATGAGAGAATATTCCAAGGATATTAGAGCATATTATGCGTTAGCATCACTTTTAATAACAGTTGGAAGATTTACTGAAGCAAAGAAAATACTAGACGATTTAGAAGTTGAATATGATAATAATACTAGATATTTTAGCTTAAATGAAGGAGAAAAGGGAAAACAATTTGAAATAAGCCTTTGCTATATTAAACTCAGATATTTAATGTATACTGAACAGTATGATAAAGCATATAAACACATGTGTGAAAATGAAAGTACTTTTATTGAAAAAAAAGATGCGAATGTATTTGCTCAACAAGTATTTTGTAAGAAAAAAATGGGAGTTAATCATTCAAAAGATAAATTTGACCATTATATATTAAGGCAAATTGCTGAGTATAGTGAAGATGCTTTTTTATATCACATTAAACCTCATTTTGAATCATGTATTTTAGATCCAAATGATGATTGCAATCAGGCAAAACCATCTATTTTTTATAATAATATACCTTTTCAGATAATCTATGATGAAATAAAAAAATATATTCCAGGAGAAAAAGCATTATATAGAGGACTTTTTGAAGACACATATTATTTTAAATATGATAATTGTGGAAAAAATGATGGAATAAACACAAATTATTTCGTGGCAAAAGTTTTTCATAAATCAAATGAATTTATAACAATGTGCCCAGCTCAAGGTGCAGAAACACTACCATATATTGACTTAAATTATTTAAAAGAAGAAGAAAAACCAAGAGTTAGAAGATTATCACAAATAGATAAATTTAATCAAAAATATGGAAAAAAATAAATACATTAATAGTGTATTTTTTTTCTTTTAGTGTTATAATAACAAACTATAAGGAAACATTGGAGGAAATAAAATGGCAAAAGAAAAAAATGAAAAAATTGAAACTGTTGATTTGAAACAAATAAAGGAAGAATTAACTAAATATGTTGATGAAAAAATAAATACAGATTTTATAAAAGAAATAGATAAATCAAATAAAAGATTAATTAAAGAAAAGAATAAAAAAGTATTTTTTAGAGATATTATAATAGTTATTTTATTATGTTTATCTGGATTTTTATCATACAAATTATATAGACTTGGATATTTTAATAAATTTATGATAAAAGTTGATAATAATAAAAATGAAAGAGAAGAAAGTATAGATAATCAAATTGAGGAAACTAAAAAAGAAGAAATTAGTTTAGAAGAATTGATAAAAAAATATGGCTCATATTTAAATAATGTAGTTATTTCAGAAAATTCTGATTATTTAAATGATTTTTATGAAGGAAACTTAACAACTGAATTAAAAAATTATATAGCATTTAATTTAGTTAATTTTACAGATTTTGAAACAGAAGAAGATTATAACATTATTTCAGATGACTTAATAGCTAAAAGTTATGAAAATATCTTTGAAGACAAATATACTACTAAAACATTTAAATATAATGGGGAAACAATTAAATACATTTCTTCTTTAAAATCATATATTACTGATAAAATACTTGATAGTGAAGAAACAAATATAAAAAGAGAAATAATTAATATAGAAACTAAAGATAATAAAGTAGTAATTACTACTGTTGAAGGAATAGTTAAAAATAAAAAATTATATAATGTAATTTCTAAAGAAGAAGTAAAAGAATATGATAATAAGAAATTATCTAATTATGTTGACTCTTTAAATAAAGTTTCTTATATATTTAATGAAGATGGTAAATTAGAAAATATTGAATAGAATTTAATAATGTAATATAATTATTTTAGAAGGAGGAGAATTTATGAAAAGTGGTACAAAAATTTTAATAGTTGTAGCTGTAATTGCTGTAATATTAATTGGTAGTGTAGTTGGAACTTATAATGGACTTGTAACAAAACAAGAAAATGTTGATAATAAAATGGCAGATATTTCTGTTCAATTAGAAAGAAGAACTGATTTAATACCAAATTTAATAAATACTGTAAAAGGTTATACTAAACATGAAGAAAGTATAATTAATGAAATTACAACAGCAAGAGAAAATTTAGTTGGAGCTAAAACTGTTGAAGAAAAAGCAGCAGCTAATGATAAATTAACAAGTGCTTTAAATGGTTTAACTGTAATTGTTGAAAACTATCCAGATTTAAAATCAAATCAAAACTTTATACAATTACAAGATGAACTTGCTGGAACAGAAAATAGAATTGCAACAGCAAGAAGAGATTATAATGAAGCAGTTAAGGAATATAATAAAGATATTAAAAAATTTCCAAATAGCATAATAGCTGGAATGTTTAATTTTGAAAAAGCAGCATATTTTGAAGCAAAGGAGAGCGCTAAGAGTGTTCCAGAAGTTTCATTTGAATAGGATTAAGTTATTAATCCTTGCTTTTTTATTTATAATACTTCCTTTTAAAGTACAAGCAATGGTATCTCCAACAAATGATTTTTATGTAAATGATTATGCAAATATTCTATCTGATAAAACAGAAAAATATATGCTTGAAAAAAGTGTTAAACTTCATGATGTAGATGGTACACAAATAGTTGTGGTTACTGTTAAAAACTTAGAAGGTGATTCATTAGAAGAATATGCGACTAAACTATTTAGAAATTTTGGGATTGGAGATAAAGAAAAAAATAATGGACTACTTTTACTTCTAGCACTAGAAGAAAGAAAGTTTAGAGTAGAAGTAGGATATGGACTTGAGGGAATATTACCAGATGGTAAAACTGGTAGATTCCAGGATGAATATATAATTCCATATTTAAAAGAAGATAAATGGGACGAAGGAGTAAAAAATGGCTATGATGCATTTTATGCTGAAATAGTAAAAGAAAATAATTTAGATTTAGACTACAGTAAACCAACATACATATCTTCTGATTCAGAATTAGGAATGGAAATCATATATTCATTATTTGTAGGACTTTTTTTAGGATTTATATTCAGAACATTTAAAATTAATAGTATGAAATATTTTATTCCTTGGCTTTTATTGTTTATCATTTCGGAACTATTTTTTGAAAATCAAACAATTCATTTTGCACTGCTTATTAATATATTTGGATTTGCAGGTATGCTATTTTCTAATGGTGGTGGTAGTTCTTCAGGAGGATGGTCATCTGGTGGAGGTGGCGGAGGCTTCTCTGGAGGTGGTGGTTCTTCTGGTGGAGGAGGATCTAGCCGAAGTTTTTAAGAAATACATATGTATTTCTTTTTTTGTATAAAATAAAAAAATCTCAATAAAAGAGATTATTTGTCTTCAACTTTTTTATTTTTCTTTTTTAAGTATTTTTTGTTAATAAGTTTAACTTTAACACCTTTGTCATAACCAAAGCACTTTTTAACACCATCTGGTAAATTCTTTTTATAAACTTTCACTTTTATCCCTCCGTTCATATAACTCATCTAGTATTATACTAAAAAAATGTAAAAAATAAAATGAAAAGTTGTTAAAAATGTAATATTTTTGTATAATACAAGAGAAAAGAGGCATTTTATGATAAAAATAACTGATAATCTTTTTTTAGAAACATTTGATAATACAAATAATGAACATCTAAAAATTTATAAAGAATTTCAAACAAATTCTAAGTCTGATATGATTAACGAAGTGGAACAAAGACTTGTATTAAGTAGAAGCGTTGATAACTTGGAGTATGCTAATTCCTATTTAATAAAATATGAAAACAATATAGTTGGTTATTTATATTTAACTGCAAAATCTAAGAAAGATAGTTATATTTATCTAGAAATGTCTATATTAAAAGAATTTAGAGGAAAACATTTAGGAAGAATGTTACTTGAAGAAATTACAAATTATATATATGAAAAGAACACTGATTTAAGAGAAATAAGATTTAGTATTGATAGAAGTAATACTGCAAGTATGATAGCATCAGAAGCGGCTGGATTTTATCCAGATGATGATGACTATTTAAATAAAAAGATAGATTTTATAAAAAATAATCCATATTATATAGAAAAAACAAGAAAATAGGTGAGAATATGAATAAAGTGGTTTTAGTAACAGGTGGTACTAGAGGTATTGGAAAATCTGTAGTAGAAACATTTGCAAAAAATAATTATGATGTAGTAATTAACTATATAAATAGTGATGAAATTGCATACAATTTAAAAGAATATATAGAAACAAAATATAAAGTTAAAGTATTATTAACTAAAGCTGATATATCAGATGAAGAACAAGTAAAAGAAATGATTAATATTATTATTAAAACATTTAATAAATTAGATTGTGTAATAAATAATGCAGGTATAGCTATAGACACTACCTTTGAAATGAAGAAAAAAGAAAACTTTAGAAGAATTTTAGATGTTAACTTGATTGGACCTTTTTTAGTAAGCAAGTATGCATATGAACATTTAAAAAAAGAAGATAATCCATCAATAGTTAATGTATCATCAACAAATGGTATAGATACTATATATCCAGAAAGTATGGATTATGATGCATCAAAAGCAGGACTTATATCTTTAACTAAAAATTTAGCTATAGAATTTGCTCCAAATGTAAGAGTTAATTCTGTTGCACCAGGATGGGTTAATACAGATATGAACAAAGAATTAGATAAAGATTTTATAAAAGAAGAAAATAAAAAAATACTTCTTAATAGATTTGCAAATCCAGAAGAAATAGCTAATGTTATTTATTTTTTAGCAAGTGATAGTGCAAGCTATATTAATGGAGAAATAATAAGAGTAGATGGAGGGTTTAAAGCATGAATATAGATGAATTAATAAAAGAAAGTGAAAAAGAACTAGTAGATGTTTATAAAAATATAGATGAACAAGAATATCTTAATAGTACTAAAGTATTAAATGCATTTTGGAATAATAATGTATCAGAAGCATGCTTTAATTCAACAACTGGTTATGGATATAATGATTTAGGTAGAGATACTATCGAAAAAATATTTGCAGAAATTTTAGGCGCAGAAGATGCACTTGTTAGAAACCAGTTTATATCAGGATCACATGCATTAAATGTTTGTTTCTTTGCCATTTTAAGACCTAATGATACATTATTAAGTATAAGTGGAACACCGTATGATACATTACATGAAGTAATTGGAATAAAGAAAAATCCTAGTTCATTAAAGTCATTTGGAATCAAATATGATGAAATAGATTTATTAAATGATGATTTTGATTACAAAAGAATAGAAAAGTATTTATTAAAAAATAAAGTTAAAGTAATAGAAATTCAAAGAAGTAAGGGGTATTCAACTAGAAAAAGTATTACTTTAAATAAGATAGAAAAAGTAGTTAAATTTATTAAAAATATAGATAAGAATATAATAATTATGGTAGACAATTGTTATTGTGAGTTTGTTGAAAATAAAACACCTTTAGAAGTGGGGTGTGACATAATTGTTGGATCTCTTATAAAGAATCTTGGTGCATCAATAGCTCCGAATGGTGCATATATTGCAGGTAAGAAAAAACTTGTTGAACTTGCTGCAGAAAGATTAACATTACCAGGTGAAGGCAAAGAAGTTGGTCCATCTCTTGGAATTAATAAGTCAATACTTCAAGGAATATATTTTGCACCAAGTGTTGTTGCAAGTAGTTTAAAAGTGGCAATACTTACATCAAAAGTACTTGAAAAATTGGGTTATGATGTAGAACCTAAATATTATGATAAAAGAGCAGATATTGTACAAAATATAACGTTTAGAGATCCAGAAAAACTAATTAGATATTGTCAAGGAATACAAGCTGGAAGTCCAGTTGATTCGTTTGCTATACCACAACCTTGGGATATGCCTGGATATGATGATAAAGTAATAATGGCCTCTGGTTCATTTACTCAAGGATCTTCAATTGAAATATCATGTGATGGTCCATTAAGAGAACCATATATAGCATATCAACAAGGTAGTGTATCATATAGTTACGGAAAGTTAGCATTAAAAAAAGCATTAGAATTTTTACAAGAAGAAAAATAATCACATAGAAATATGTGATTTTTATTATTATAATTTATTCAAACATTTCTAGAACTTTGAAATATTTTAAAACAAGTTTATCATCATCTTTATATTTATCATCTTTAATGATATTTTTAATATCTTTATAAGTTTTAACTTCACTTTTAGTATATTCTATAAATAATTTGAAATCATCATTTTCATTTACAATTAATGCCCTATATTCATGTGGCTTATATTTTTTATTTTCAGAATACTCTGGGTACCAGTCATATATTACAAAATCTCTATTATTATTTTTTATATCGCTGATTAATTTGTCAGAATATTCATGAACATAAGCTCCATCATACTTAGATTGTTTTTTATTTCTAAATCTTGAAACAGGTATTTTTTGTGATTCTATATCTTTTAATCCGATAAACAATAAATATTTTTGAACTCTTCCTAAATATTCTAATTGTTGCTTGCTGTAAAATTTTTCATCTTCTTTTGAAATGCTAAAAGATTCTGGAGAATAATAAAGAGCTTTAACAACATCTTCAAAACAATGTTCATGACTATGACCAACTTCAATGTTAAATATGCGTTTATTTTTCTCTAAATAAGAGATTATTATTTTTGCATTAAATGGATAATATAAACTTGCATTAGTTATATCTCCTAAAGAGTATTCAAGTGTAGAAGAAACATCTAATTTTTTTGTTCCTTTATTTTTATAGAAGTGCACGTATTCTAAAACTTGTCTTTCTTCGTCCCAAAATGGTGTTGGCAAATTATTATTATTGAACTTATCATATCTTTTTACAAAATTATTGTATTCTTCTTCTGTCATATTAATTCTCCTTTAGTAATCTTTTTATTTCTTCAAACAAATAAGGCTTATATTCATTTATTGGTAATGGTTCTTTATTTAATATACAAGAGAAACATGTAGAAGATGTAAGTTCTATAATCATAAATAAAGTAACATCAGGATTTTTTAATTTAAGATTATTTTCTTTTACACCATTTAAAAACATTTCTTTTATACCTAGTTTTTCATCTACTAAATGATTTAATTTTGAATTATAAACTCCAAAAGATAAATTTTTAGAAATAAATTTTAATAGAATAGTATTTTTAGTTAATTCATCAATTACATAATTTATAATAAATATTATTTGTTCATCAAATTTATCAATATTTTCTTTACTTAGTTTTTTTAATGCATCATTAAATAATTTATTAGATTTTCTAGTTATTAGTTGTTCTTGAATATCATATTTATCTTTAAAATATAAATAAAATGTACCTTTTCCAACACCAGCATTATCTGCAATTTCTTGAATAGAAGTGTCTTTAATTCCTTTATCAGTAAATAATTTAAATGCACTTTCAAGTAAATTACTCTCTTTTTGAGTCTTATTTTCTTCTATTTTCTTTCTTATTATCATTACTAATCACCGCTTTTTCTAATATAAAAATACAATAAAATAAGAAATTTGTAAATAAATTACGTAAATATCATACAATATTATTGACTAATGGTCAAGAATATGTTAATATATGACCGGTAGTCAGAAAAAGGAGGACAAAAAATGAAAAAACTCGGTAATTTTGTGTGCAAACATAGAAAATTAATTATTATTGCAACAATATTATTACTTATTCCAGCATTAATTGGGTATGTTAAAACAAAAATTAATTATGACATATTAGTGTATTTACCTGAAGATATTGAAACAATACAAGGTGAAAAAGTATTAACAAATGACTTTAATATGGGAGCATATGCAGTAATTGTTGCAGAAAACATGAAGGATAAAGACATAATTAAATTAGAAGATAGGGTAAGAGAAGTAGAAGGAGTTAATAAAGTTGCAAGTATTAATGACATTACAGGTACAACAATACCTTTAGAATTTTTACCAAATGAAATAACAAGTAAAGTTACAAATGGTAATTCAAGATTAATATTAGTAACATTTAATAATTCTACAAGTGATGATATAACTCTTGCAGCAGTAGAAGAAATAAGAACTTTAGTTAATAAAGAATCTAAAGTTGGTGGTATGAGTGCTATGGTACTTGATACAAAAGAATTATTTAATAGTGAAATGGCATTATATGTAGCAGTTGCAGTACTTCTTTGTGTTATAGTATTAATGATTTCACTAGATTCATATTTAGTACCTATACTTTTAATTCTTAATATAGGAGTAGCTATTCTATTTAACATGGGTTCAAACATATTACTTGGAAATATCTCTTATATAACAAAAGCAATAAGCGCAGTATTACAACTTGGAGTTACAACAGATTTTTCAATATTCTTATATCATAAGTATGAAAAGGCTAAAAAAGAGAATAAAGATGATGTTAATAAAGCAATGAGTGAAGCAATACATGAAACTTTAGTATCAGTACTTGGAAGTAGTCTTACAACAATAGCTGGTTTCTTAGCATTATGTACTATGAACTTAACTCTTGGAACAGATATTGGAATAGTAATGGCTAAAGGAGTAATATTTGGAGTTCTTTGTGTAGTTACATTATTCCCTGCATTATTACTTACGTTTGATAAACAAATAGAAAAAACAAAACATAAAGAAATACTTCCAAAATTTAATATATTAAAGAATTTTGTTATGAATCATTACAAATTAATATTAGTAGTATTCATAATTCTATTATTTCCAGCATATAAAGCACAACAAAAAACTGGAGTATATTATAAATTAGATGAATCAATTCCAGCAGATTATGGATATTCAAAGGCAACTAAAACTTTAAAAGATGATTATAATATAGTATCTCAAGAAATTATATTAGTTTCTAAAGATATGAAAGCAGCTAAAGTTAATCAAATGGTTAATGAAATAGAAAATGTCGAAGGAATTAATTTAGTTCTATCATCCTCAACATTATCATCATATGGACTTGATGAATCAATGTTAAATGATGAACTAAGATCAAGTTTAGAAAATGATAAATATAAAATTATACTTGTTAATTCAACATATGATATAGCAACAGAAGAATTAAATGAGCAAATAGAGGTTGTTAATGACATTGTTAAATCGTATGATAAAGATGCAATAGTTGCAGGTGAAGGACCTCTTATGAAAGACTTAGTTCAAATAACAGATCAAGATTTTAAAAACGTTAACGTAACAAGTATAGCAGTAATATTTGTACTTATGTTACTAGTTCTTAAATCTATATCATTACCGGTTTTATTAGTGACAGCTATTGAATTTGCAATATTTATAAATATGGGAGTTCCATATTTTACAGGTGTTGAAATACCATTCATTGCATCTGTTGTAATTGGAACTATACAACTTGGAGCGACAATAGACTATGCAATATTAATGACAACTAAATACTTAGAAGAAAGACAAAATGGAAAAGATAAAAAACAAGCAGTTAAAGGAGCGCTTGATAATTCAGTTTCATCAATATTTGTTAGTGGAATGTGTTTCTTTGCTGCAACTATAGGTGTATCCTTAGTATCAAAAATAGATATGATTGGATCATTATGTACTCTTATTTCAAGAGGAGCAATAATAAGTATGATAGTGGTAATGACTATTGTACCATCACTATTAATAGTGTTTGATAAATTAATTACTAAAACTACAATAGGTTTTAAAAAGAAAGGAAAGATAAATATGAAAAATAAAACTAAAAAAGTAATTGCTACTTCATTATGTTTATTAATGACTTTTCATACATTACCAGTATCTGCATTAACAAAAGATGAAGTAGTATATTCTAAACTCTCTGAAAATGGTAAAGATGAATATACAATCGTAACAGAACATTTAATTAATGATGAAAAATTGGAAACAATTATAGATGCAACTGATTTAAATAGTATTGAAAATACTAGTGGAGATGAAACATTTAAATTAGATGGAACTAAACTTACATGGAAAGCAGGCAAAAATGATATTTATTATAAAGGAACATCTACTAAAAAATTACCTGTTGAAATGAATGTGTCTTATAAATTTAATGGTAAAGAATCTAAAGTTAAAGATATGCTTGGAAAAAGTGGTAAAGTAGAAATTACTATTAATTATAAAAATAATGAAAAACATGGTGATTTATATACACCTTTTGTAGTAGCAACAACTACAACAATAGATGCAACTACAACTAAAAACTTAAAAGTAACAAATGGTAAAGTGATATCAAATGGTATAAATTATGTAATAGCTGGTGTAACAGCACCAGGATTGTATGAAAGTTTAAATCTTGATGAATTAAAAGGAATGGATACAGTTACTATTTCTTATGATACAACTAAGTTTGAACTTGGAAGTATATATTCAGCAATAACTTCAAAAGTATTAGATGAAGTAGATTTAGATAAATTAAATAAATTAGACGAAATTTATTCTAAAATAGATACATTACAAAAGAGTAGTGAAAAATTAGTTGATGGTACTAAATCAGTAAATGATGGTGCTAAGAAAATTAGAAATGGTGTAGTAGGGGCAATAGCTAAATTACAAAGCAATAATGAAACAATAGATGTTAGTACTTTAAATAGTATAAAAAAACAAGCAAGTGAATCTGCTAAACAAAAAATTGAATCACAAAAAGAAGCAATAATGAAGGCTGCTATTCAAAAAGTCGTGGAAACTGAAAATGCTACTCATCAAATAAAAAATGCATCAGATGCAGGAGTAGATGCTAATACTTCATTAATAGATGCATTAAAATTAGAAGCTCATAAACAAATGCAACAAGATCCAAATGGAGCACAAGCATTTGAGGCATGTAATGCTGGCATGACTGATTATTGTGCACATGTAACTGCTGCTGAAAATCAAGCTATAGCATCTGCAAAAGAAAGAATGTATCAAAGTGCATTAGAACTTGCAAAACAAACTGCAGCTAAAACGGCATATGAAACAGCTTTACAAACAGCATCAGAAACAGCAAGCACAACTAGTGAAAAAATAGCATTATCAGTAGCAACTCAAGTAAAAAATATAATAATTAATAAAGTAGCAGTTTCATTAAATGAACTTGTTGGAGGCTTAGACCAATTAGTTGAAGGAACAGAAAACTTAGCAAATGGAATGGAACAATTTAATGAACAAGGAATAAATAAAATATCATCAGTTGTTAATAATAACTTAAAAGATACTACTAATAAAGTAAAAGAATTAAAGAAACTTGCTAGTGATTATGAAACGTTTACTAAGAAAGCTGATGAAGTAACTAGTGAAACTAAATTTATAACAGTTATTGAAAGTCAAAAAGTAAAAGAAGAAGTTAAAACAACTAAGAAAGAAGAAAAAGAAGAAACATTTACTGATAGAGTAATGAATTTATTTAAGTAAAATTAGAGAAAAATCTCTAATTTTTTTATACTTCAATTTTAATAATTATTATGTTACAATGTAGATAATAAAGGATAGTGAGAGTATGAAAATAAAAAAAATATCTAAGAGTGAAAAACAAACACGAAAATATAAAAATTATAATATATTAAATTCTTATAGTGTTTCTAAAGGAATTAATGAAATAGATGTAAGCAAATTAACCTATGATAAATATATTGTAGGATATTTTAATAATGATAAAATAACTATTATAAAAAATAAAAAAGATAATGGAATAGTAAAATTTGATGCATTAGAAGATGGAGAGTATATTTTATATGCAAAAGATTATAATAGATTATTAATGTTATTAAGTATTTTTATTTTTATGCTTATGATGGTAGTAGGAAAAGCAGCATATTCAAATATTCCAATTATAAAAGATACAATTGAAGATATATATTTAGACGTAACTAAGAAAGATGTTCCGACTGTACCAAAGGTAAAGACAGATGATAATTCCAAAAATAATTCTTGGTCAAAAGAAAGTATTATTTATGTAACAGGGGCATCTGATGCATACAGTGGAATTAAATATTATGAATATTGTATTAGAGATGATAAAAACTTTAATAAATGTAAATGGATAAAAACTAAAACACAAAGTGTAAAAATAACAGAAAGTGGAGAACATTATGTTGTTTTTAGAGGAGTGTCAAAAAGAGGAGAGAAAGGAAAAATATCAGATCCTATAAAAGTACTTATAGATAATGATACACCAGTAATAGAAGAAATAATAATAGATGGCAATAAAGTTACTATTAAAGCAACAGATGATCATAGCGGTATAAAAGAGTACTATTACAAACTAGATGATGGAGAATACATTAAAGTAGATAGTGAATTTGAAATACCAGCTACAGGATTACATAATATAACAATAAAAGTGGTTGATAAAGCTGGAAATTATATAGAAGTAGAAAAAACAATTGTGATTCCAGAAAAGAAAGATTTAAAATATGAAGAAATAAGTAATAATTCTGATACTGAATTAACTGAAGAACAAAAAAGAGAATTAAAAAAATGGATTACATTAAACTTATATTATCCAGAAGAATCAACTGATAGAATGTATTTAATACTAAATCCAATTGAATTAAAAGATGGTTATGTAGCAAATGAATGGATAAATTATGAGCATCCTATTACTGTAAGAATAGAAGATGTTAATAAAATTTACATAAAATATATGTTAAACGGTGATGAGATAATAGAAGGACCTAATGGAGAGATAACAATACATAAAGCACCAAAAATTAACTTAGATAAAGTACCTAGTAATTTGTATTATGGTGATACATATGAATTACCAAGTTATTACTGGTTTGATGAAGATGGTGGAAATGTTGAATGTAAACTAGATTTAAAAAATGTAATAACTAATACAAGTGAAATACCAACAGGAATACATTTAATTAGCTGTACAGCTACAGCAAATAATGGACTAAAAGTAACTGTTAAAAAAGAAGTAACAGTTGATGTAGATAAAACAGTAGGTTTAATTGATGGATGGATAAGAATGAATTTATACTATCCAGAAGGATCAACAGATTGGGAATGGATGATTCAAAATCCAAGTGAAATTAGAAGTGGATATGAAGCAAATACATGGACACCATACACAGAACCAATTCTAGTAAAATTATCAGATGTAGAAAATGTTTATATCAGATATAAATTAGGTGATAAAGTATATATAGTACCAGCAAATGGTAAATTACTTGTTAATATAGAACCAGATAGATATGTTCTTAATTCAGAAGAAACAACAAATGTAAAAATTAATTTTGATGAAGAGGCAGAAGTAAAAGAATATAGAATGAATTATGGTGAATGGACTACGTATACAAGTGATTTTGAAGCGCCAGTAAATTCATTGATTGAAGCAAGAGTTATAAAAAATGTAAAAGTATATGATAGTAATGGTAATTATTCTCATACAACTAAAAAACAAGATACAGATGCAGTATTTATAAGTGAAAGAGTATATGCAAGTAGTACACCAGAAACAACTCAAACATCAAGTGGACTATCAGTTCAATATTTAGCATCAAATAATCTTTTAGGAAGTCAAGGAGAATATATATCAAGTCCTGCATCATTAGATAATATTTATAGATTAGCAGGACCAATTATAAGTAGTAATCCTTCAAATGAAATAGTTGAAAATACACAAGTAACAGTAGAACCTCAAGAAGAAGCAGAAAAAATATATGTAAGTGTAGACTATAATTCATATAAAGAGTATACAGTACCAATAACAGTAGACAAAAATTGTATAGTAAGAGCATACTATATTAGAAAAAGTGATGGACTAAAATCAGAAGTTACATATTACAGAGTAAGTAATATTTATGAGCCTAGTCTACCATATGTAAGAATAGATACAAATCCAACTAATTACTTAAGTGAGAAAGTTGATAAAGTAACAGTTACTATTTCAGGACAAAATTATGATAAATTAGAATATAGTTATAATGGTAAATTATACTATGAATATAAAGAACCTATTGAAGTAACACAAAGTAGTACAATTTATGCAAGGGGAATTAATGATGTAGGTGAAAAAATAGAAAAATTAACAATTACAACAGAAAATCCTCCAATAAAAAAAGGAGAGTTAGATGTATCAATATCATTAAATCCGGATTATACTAATAAAGAAGGATTATTAAATGAAACTATTGTTACAATAGATTATGATATAAGAGCAGAAAAAAAATATTATAGATTAGGAAATGGTGAAACTAGAGAATATACAGGGCCATTTAAATTAAGAGAAAATACAACAATATATGCATATGGAGAATCATCAAATAGATATGGTGAAGCAGAAAAAAGAGTTGATTTCTTAACAACTGGTATAAATTCTCCTGATATAATAACAAATACAGATGATTTAACAGATGAAGTAGAAGTATCTATTAATTATGCTAAGAATGCAGAAGTGAAAAAATATAAAATAGATAATAGTAATTGGATAACTTATACAGGACCATTTACTGTTTATGAAAACTGTACAATATATGCATATAATGAAGATATATTAGGAAACAAAAATGCTTCAAGTAAAGTAATAAACAATATAACTTATATACCTAAATATACAATATTAGATGAAGGAACATATTTCTTGCTTAGATTAAATTATCCAGATTCAAGTTCAAAAGATACTAGAGAATATAAATGGACACCACAAGGTGAATGGAAAGTTTATGATGATAAAGGTATTCTATTAATAGATTATTCTCAAAAAGGAAAAGTAGAAACAAGTGATGGTGTAAAAGTTAGAGATAGAAATGGTAATGAAATAACAATGACTGATCATTATTATTTTACAGATCTATATAATGTAAATTTAGAAGAAAATCTATTTATGAGATTTAATGCAAGAAAACCAGATACACCTCAGATTAAATTAGATACATATGATGCAACAAAAGTATCTAAAGTATCAATTATATATGATTTTTCAATTGGACCAAAACTATATAAAATCGTAAATGGAAATGAAGAAAGCGAATGGTTAGAATATGAAGGACCATTTGAAATTGAAAAAAATAATACAATAATATATGCTAAGAATCAAAATAGTGCTGAAAAATGGAGTGACATAGCATCTTATAAAATAGTAAACATAGATGATATAAAACCAACAGTTTCTTATGATGCAGATTTTGAAACACCTAAACAAAGAGTTACAATTCAAATAAAAGCAAATGATAATTTAGGAATAGATAAAGTTGGGTATATAAAAGGACAACATGATGAAAATTCATGTAGAGAAAATGCAGAATTTATTAGAAACTACACAACATTTAATGTATCAGAAAATGTTATTTATACTATATGTGCAATAGATAATGTAGGTAATGTAACTACTAAAGAAATAGAAATAACTAATATAGATTTAGCAGCACCAGATATTGAAATAAATGATTTATCTACTGAGTTTAGTGATGAGTCAGAAATAGAAATTGATTTTGGAGATTCAACATTCAAACAATATAGAATTGGAACTACTGGTGAATGGATAAATTATACAGGTAAATTTACTATTAAAGCTAATGATGTATTAGATAAAGCAAATGAAGATTTTACTTTAACAATATATGCAAAAGGACAAGACAGTGCTGGTAATGAACAAACAGTAAATGAAAAAATCTATTCAATAGATTTAGATGCACCAGCTATTCCAGAAGTAACATCATTATTAGATTATGCAACATTAACATTAGATGGAGCAACATATGTTGATTCAGTTTATATAACATATGATAATACAAGAGATGATATAACAAATTATTACTGTTTAAAGAATTGTGATAATGATAACAACTGGAGAGTTTATGATGGAACATTTAATTTGAAACAAGGCACAGTTCAAGCTAAAAGTGTAAAAAATAATTCAGGATTAACGATAAGTTCTTCTAAAGATATAGATTTACCATCAGATGCATTACATTATGAGGCATATGATAATGATGCTTCATCTTCAGTAAATATTACAAATGGAGAATATAAATTGAATGTTGATAGTGAAATGTGGAATCATCAATTATCTATAAAAGGACAAGTTAAAGGTGGAACTGGCAATGAAACAGTTGAAATAAGATTCTTTGATTCAGCAAATCAAAGAATTGGAACAAAAAGTTATACAAATACAACATCAACAACAGAAATAGATAATATAGATATTCCATCGGGAGCTACTTATATGACATTCTTCTCTGGAAGTACAACAACAAGTTATATTAAAGTTGAGGAATTATATAGTATAAGAATTAGTTCAAGAAGCGGAGAAAGTATATTATCAATACTTTCAGATAATACCCTTACAAATGGGTATTATAGATTTAATGTTAATAATCAAATATACCCAGTACATTTATATGTATTAAATGGAAATCAAACATTTAGTTCAAATAAAACATTTGGAGATGCATCTGATGTAGGTGGAGAGTCAACATATGCTAAAAATATGGTAATAGTAAAAGTAAATGGAGATCTAACAATAAATTCAAATGTAACAGTAAGACCATATTATACAAGCTATGGAGGACCAAAAGGATTTACATTATACGTAACAGGAAAACTTACAAATAACGGAACAATTGATAATTCGCATGGTGCCAAAGCTCAAGGACAAGATGTATATCTATGGAAGAATAAAATAACTAATAATTATGAAAATGTTCCGGAAATAGGTGCATTAGGATTGGGTGAAAGAGATGCCTGCGAAAGTGATGGCTCTTCAAATTCAGCAACAGGTCGTAAAACAGGAGGCGGAGCAACAGGAGGTATTAGAAGTTGTGCATATGCTGGAAGCTCAGCATCAGGAACATCATATTCAGGAGGATCTGGAGGAGGAGGAGTTCAATTCTCAGGTTCTTCAGGTTCAGCTGAAGCAAATGGCGGAGCCGGTGGTGCTGCTGGAGCTGGAGGTGGTTCTGGAGGAGGAAATCCAGGTGGAGCCAATGGTACAGGTGGTTTGTTAGTAATTTATGCAAATGAATATAAAAATAGTGGACAAATAACTGCAAAAGGAGCAGCAGGAAATAGTGCAAATGCTGGAGGAGGGGGCTCCGGAGGAGGTTCAATAAATATATTTACAAATCAATCTACAAATATAAATAAATTGGGAATAGATACAAATGATAAATATACAGAAATGTTAGGAAATATAAATGTAGATGGAGGTGCTGGAGGAAGCAACAGAGGGGGAACAGGAGGAAAAGGTACAGTAAATATTGGTGAAATAAGAAATGGACAATATTATGATTTAAATGAAATAATTGAACAAGATAAAGAAATATATATAAATAGTGTCACAAAAACTGGTGATAGTATATTATCAATTCTTGAAGAAAATACATTTACAAATGGTTATTACATATTGAAAGCAAATAATAAAGAATATCAAGTACATATGTATAATTATGATGGCAACCAAACATTTACAAAAAATATGGTATTTGGAGATGCTAATGATATTTCAAAAGATATTCAAACAACTAATTCAACATATCGTTCTTATGCACAAAATATGGTTGTAGTAAAAGTAAATGGAAATTTAACTATTAATTCAGGGGTAACAGTAAGACCATATTATACGAGCTATGGAGGCCCAAAAGGATTTACATTATACGTAACAGGAAAACTTACAAATAATGGAATAATAGATAATTCTCATGGTGCCTATGCAGTGGGAGAAGATGTTTATCTATGGAAAAATTCAATAAGTAATAATTATGAAAAAGTTCCTGCTGCAGGTGCAAATGGAATAGATGGTAGAAATGCATGTGAATCCGATGGTATAACTGGTAATCCGGGATCTGGACGTCAAACAGGTGGAGGAGCTACAGGTGGTGTAAAATCATGTGCTTATGTAGGAAGTTCATCAGCAGGAACATCATATTCAGGAGGAACAGCTAGTGGAGGAGTTCAATTTGCAGGAGGCTCTGGTTCTGGTGAAATAAATGGTGGATCTGGAGGAATAGCAGGCGATAATGGTGGAGCTGGAGCTGGTAATCCAGGTGGCTCAAATGGTACAGGTGGTTTGTTAGTAATTTATGCAAATGAATATAAAAATAATGGAACAATTTCAGCACATGGAGCTTCTGGAGGAAGTGCAAATGCTGGAGGAGGAGGATCCGGAGGAGGATCAATAAATATTTTTACAAATCAAGATTTAAATATAGATAGAGTAGGCATAGTAACTAACACAAGATATAATGAAATACTAGGTAATACTAATGTGACTGGAGGTTCTGGAGGAGGCTCTAGACTTGGTGGAACCGGAGGATTAGGTACAGTAAATATTGGTGAAATAAGAAATGGACAATATTATGAATTGACCGAATTAATTGAAAGAGAAAAAACAGAATATAAAAATAGAATAACTAGTACATTAACAGGTGATAGTATATTATCAATTCTTGAAAATAATACATTTACAACTGGTTATTACATATTTAATGTAAATAATAAAGAATATCCAGTTCATTTATATAATTATGAAGGAAACAAAACATTTACTTCAAATCAAACTTTTGGAGATGATAATGATATTTCTATCGATGTTGAAAAAAATGTTATATCAGATGCTTATAGGTCTTATGCACAAAATATGGTAATAGTAAAAGTAAATGGAGATTTAACAATAAATTCTAATGTAACAGTAAGACCATATTATACAACTTATGGAGGCCCAAAAGGATTTACTTTATATGTAACAGGAAAGTTAACAAATAATGGAATAATAGATAATTCTCATGGAGCCTATGCAGTAGGTGAAAATGTATATTTATGGAAAAATACAGATGGATCATATGAATATGTTCCAAAAACTGGAGGATCTGGAGGAGGTTCTGTTTCTGGTCAAACTGTTGGAAATAAAGGACAAGATGGAAGTGAAGTATCTCAAAGTAATTCTTCAACTAGACGTGCGACAGGTGGAGGAGGTTCAGGATCTACTTATAATGCGTCAAATTCAGGACGTGGCTCATCAGGAACATCATATTCAGGAGGAACTGGTGGTGGAGGCCTATGTAGAGGAGGTCTAGATATTTCACAATCATCAGGAAGTTCAAATGGAGGTCCAGGTGGAATGGGAACAGATTATTCTTATACTGGAATGTACGGTGGAGCTGGTAATCCTGGACAAAGTGGCGGTGGAAATGGAACAGGAGGATTGTTAGTAATCTATGCTGGTACGTACGCAAATAATGGAACTGTAAGAGCAAATGGAACAAGTGGTTACAATGTTTGGCAGAATACTTGTGCTGGTGGTTCCTCAGGAGGAGGGTCAGTTAACATTTTCTATAGAACACTTACTTCAAAAGGAACAGCAGAAGCAAATGGACCTTATTCACCTAGTAAAGATAAAAGTGGAGGTAAAGGTGGAGATGGAACTATAAATTATTATCAAATAGTTTCCTCAACAAACTCTTTGTCTTCTCCTAAGTCACTAATGGGAACTAGATCTATAACACAAGTTCAGCCTGATACATCAGGACATAAAAAGTTAGAATATGAAACTCCAAAAATTAATTATAATGATGGAAAAATTTCAATAACATATCCACAAGGATATAGAAATGAATATAGCTTTGATGCTAACGAATGGATATCTTATGAAAATGAGATAGATATTACAGAAAACAAAGTTATATTTGCAAGAACTGTTGATGAAAATGGAAAAGTTATTTCTTCATCATCATTAAATATAACAACAATTCCACAGGAAGAAACAAAAGATGAAGAAAATAATGAACAACAATCAACAGGTAATGAATTATCAGATAGAATTAAACAAGGTGAAGATATAAAACTTGAAGGCTTATGTACAGCAAATGATGAAGAACTAACAAATATATCTTCCCTTCAGACTGGTAATTATCATATAATATGTAAAAATGAAGAAATTATTGTACTAGAAAAAGACATTGAAATATATAGCGAGGAGTAATCAAAATGAAAGAAATAAAACCTAAAACATTAGATTTAAATAATAAAAAGTTTTGGATACCATTTACAATAATAGTATTTATAGTTGCATGTCTTATTATGTGGTACATAGGAAAAAGTCATGCAGCATCAACTGGGGATGGTTACTTTCCAGTAGAGGTTGTAGATGGTTTATCATTTGAAAACTCAGAGCTAAATTGTTTAGAATCTTTATGTACTTATAAAGTTGATGTATATAACACAAATGAAAATACTTATGATTTAAAAACAATTGAAGTAATAATAACAGATAAAGATAATAATGAAATAAGTATGTTAGGGTATATCGGAAATACCCTTGAAAAAGATGAAGGAAAAATACTAGAAGTTAGTATTGATAAAGATTTAAGTAATGCTAAAAAAGTACAATACAAAATTAATAAGTAGAAAGTAAGAATGGAAAATTCTTACTTTTTTACGTTTTATATGTAAAATTTTATAAAAATAAATTTTAATATTTTTAATTAGTGATATAATTCTTATGATGAGGAGGATTTTTTTATGTTTAATGATAAACTATTAAATTCATATGATGAGAGTTTTTTTATTAATATGTTATCTAATCCTGAAATATATAAAGAACTAATTACAAAAAGATATAATAGAAATAAAAATGAAGAACTTGAAGCAAGTGATTTAATGAAAATAGATGCGTTTGATTGTTACATATATAAAACAATATTAACACAACCTGCAAAACTTAATAGAAATCAAATACTAGTATACAGAGATTTTCTTTTTGAATTTTCTAAAAACAATCCTCAAGCAATACTTGATAGTTTATTATTTAGTAAAAAAATAACTGATAAACTATTTAAAGAAGAACAAACTAATAGTATAGAACTTACTAAAAACTATACTAAAAATAGAGCAAATAATAATATAGACAAATTTATAATGGATCAAATATTATCACCATATGAAATAGAAGAAATATTTAGATATGCTAATTTAAATATTTGGAATAAAAAACTAACAGATAAAATAGAAAAACTATATAACAAATGTTTAGAAAAAAAAGATGGTAAATCATATTATGAAAAAGAATTTATGATGAAATATGCATCATTCACTGAAGCAGAAAATATAGGCATAAAACCATTGAGTGTTTATCTTAGTAGTTTGGAGTCAAATGAAAATATTGAATCTAATATTGAAAGAGGAGCAATTATGGTAAACAGAAATATTTCAAATATATTAGAAGTAATACAGTATGTAAAAAATGAAACAAATAAATTTAAACAATTAGATAATAATGAGTCAGCAATAAAAAATAATATTTAATCATAAAAAAGTGTGATATAATAAAAAAGAATAAGGGTAGGAGTTGACTTATGGATAATAATAAGAAAAGTTCAAATAATCCAATAAATTTGACTGACTTAAATAAGTTAGCTTTTTCCATGCTTGAAAATAGTGTAAAAGAAAATAAAACTGAAGAAATAAAAAAAGAATTAAAACCAGAAGTAAAGAAATATGAAAGTACAGTTCATGAGTTATTTGATTTACCAAAAAAGAAAAGTGAACATATAGATACATTTGAAGAAAAAATAGAAGAGTCTGTAAATAATAAAATAAATGACATAGATCTCAATTTTGATAATATAGAAATATCTAGTGACAAAGAAGAAGAAAAAAAAGATGTTAATGAAGTAAAAATTGATTATCAAAAAAATTCTTTTCAAGCAGTACCAATGGATGTAGATTATGTTGATCCAACAATAACTATACCAGTAGTACCCGATGGTGAAATACTTCCTAAAAATAATGAAATTGAAGAAGCAAAAGTAACAAATGAAGTTTTAGAAAAAAAAGAAAATGTAGATGAAGAGTTACTTGAAGATTATATTGGCAATAACTACAATAAAATTAAAAATAGAATAATAAATTTTTCTGCACTTTTTTTAGGACCTTTCTATTATTTATATAGAAAATTATATATTATAGGATTATTTTTACTTATATTTCAAACATTAATAATTTATTTTATAAAGAATATAAAATATTTTATTGTTATTGAAATAACATATTTATTAATATTAAGTTTATTATTTAATACATTATATTTAGTTATAACTAAAAAAAATATAAAGAAAATTCAAAGTGCAGCTGATGAAAAAATTATAAAAGAAAGATGTATATTAAAAGGTGGTACGGATTTATTAATATCATCTTTAATATCTACAGGTTATATTATATTAATAGTACTATTTTTAGCTACATCATTATTTAATTTCTTCTCTAAAATAGTTGATTTAGATAAAATATTCAATCAGAAAGAAAAAGATAAAGTAAGTACAAATGCAACTGATTTTGCTAATATGTTAGAGTCATATTCAGCTACAGCAAGACTAAATATAGATGAGCCTGGAACATATACATATTTACTTAATGATGAAGAGTTAGTGTTTATTGCACTTCCGCAAGCACTTGATGAAAAAAATATATATTGTGTTAAGTCAAATAAAGATAGTCATTGGGAAGATAAAGAGGGATTTGAAGTAAAGGAAAATTCTACAACATGTGATGAGTTTATGGATGATCTAATTAATAATTATTCTAAATTTTATAAAATTAAATTACCTGATAGTGGCGAATTAATTTTATCTAGTCAAGGTAAGATACAAAATAATTCTAAAATAGTATATGGAAATAAGATTTGTAAATATGATTTAAAAGAAAAAGAATTTGTTTGTAAATAATTTTTAAAGTGTTATAATTGATACAAGAAAGTGAGTGATAGATATGCCAAAAAGTAAAGAAGAAACAAAAGAAGAAGTTAAAAAATTTGATTTCAAAAAAACAATGTTAGAATTTAAAGATGATTTAGTATTATCAGTTAAAGAACCAATAACAGTAATTGAAAAAAATGTTAAAAAGAATGATATGTGTAAAACATATACAATTGGAGTTTTATACATAATATCATTTGCAATATTATTTGTTGGTCTTTTTAAAGTTGCTTTTGAAGGAATAATGGGACTTGCAGCATTAATGCAAGGTGGACTTGGTTCTGCATTAGGAAGTTCATTATTAAAAAGTATAAAAATACCTTATATTAGAATATTTATATATGGTCTTGGTATTTCATTAGTAATGTTACTTGCTTATGCAGTGGTTATGTTAATAGTACCAGCAATCTTTAAAAATAAAAAACTTGATTTTAAAAAATCATTAACATTTACAACATCAGCATATATACCAATGATAGTAGTTAACATAGTATGTGGTATATTTGGAATGTTAGGATTAAGTTTTAAATTCTTATTTATAGTTTATTTAATAGCAAACACTATTGTTTCTTATAATTTTGCATATGCTTATGGAAAAGAGACAAATGTAGAAGATAATAAATTTGGTTATGTAATAGCATTATTAGTTATACTTTCTGGATTTATTTCATACTTAAATATTTATTTAACTTCTGAAACTTTTACAAAATCAATTGTGACTGATATTAGCAAGAATACAGATGTTGATGATCTAGATGATTGGGATTAATCTTAAGTAAAAACTTAAGATTTTTTCATCTAAATTTCACAATTATGTTATATTATAACTATAAAGAGGTGAGAAAATGAAAGTCTTAATAGTGGATGATGAAGAACTAATTAGAAATGTTATTAAAGAATATTTACAGTTAAATGAATATGAATACGATGAGGCATCAGATGGTATTTATGCTATTGATAAAGTGAAGAATAATAAATATGATATTATAATAATGGATATAATGATGCCTAAAATGGATGGTTATGAAACAGTAAAAAAAATAAGAGAATTTAATCAAAATATACCAGTTATAATGTTATCTGCAAGGGCAGAAGAATATGACAAATTAATTGGATTTGATTTAGGAATAGATGATTATGTTACAAAACCTTTTTCACCTAAAGAATTAATTGCAAGAATAAAAGCAGTGACAAAAAGAAATGAAAAGAAAACTGATAAATATGTATTTAAGGGTTTAGTGGTGGATACAAAATCTTTCGAAGTATTTGTTGATGAAAAACAGGTTGTACTAACCCCAAAAGAATATGAATTATTAAAATATTTAATAGAAAATAAGAATATTGTTTTATCAAGAGAACAATTACTTGAAACAATATGGGGTTATGATTTTTATGGAGATGATAGAACTATAGATACACATATAAAAACATTAAGAAGTAATTTAGGACCTTATCGCGATTTTATAAAAACGATTAGAAAAGTAGGATATAAATTTGAATACAAAAGTAACTAAAAAAAGCAGTATTAATTTAAAGACACTATGGTATTTAAGCATATTTAGTGTTTCTATACTTTTTGTGTTATGGTTACTTCAAATAATGTTTTTAAGTTTTTTTTATGAAAAATATCAGATAAAAAATACAGAAAAAGTAGCAAGTACAATATTGCAAATGAAAGAAGATAAAATAGAAGATTCAGAAATGCTTGCATATAAATATAATGTCTGTATTGAAATAGATTATGATGATGGTACATTTGAAAAATATAATACCATGATGAATGGTTGCTTATTAAGTAGAAGAGAAAATTTAAAAGAATATATAGATAAAGTAAAGAATTCAAATGAAAAAGTGGCAAGTTCTAAAGTCATTGGAACTGATTTTGAAACTAGAGGAATAATATATGCAGTAAAAAATAATGGTTACACTGCATTTATATTTAGTCCGATTGAAGATATAAATTCAACATCAGTAATTTTAAAAGATCAACTTATTTATATAACAATTATAATAATGATTATTTCTGTAATAATTTCTTACTATTTATCAAGAAAGATTACTAATCCAATAACTAATATAACTAAAAAAGCAAAAGATCTAGGTAATGGAAACTATAACTTGATGTTAGAAGAATCAGATATAATAGAAATAGATGAATTATCAAATACTCTTAATGAAGTTGGAAGGGAACTATCTAAAACTGATGAAATGAGAAGAGATTTAATGGCGAATGTTTCACATGATTTAAAAACACCACTTACAATGATAAAGGCTTATGCTGAAATGATAAGAGATATATCGTATAAAGATGATAAAAAGCGTGAAGAACATTTAAATGTTATAATAGATGAGACAGATAGACTTACAATACTTGTTAATGACATTTTAGATATGACTAAAGAAGAAGCTAACGCAGATTTTTTAAAACGTGAAGAATATGATTTAGTAAATGAGATAAAAAATATTATTTCTAAATATGAAATAATAAAGGAAACAGAAAACTATAAAATATTACTAGAATCACCAGATGAAGTATTGGTTAAAGCAGATAAATCAAAAATAAATCAAGTTATATATAATTTAATTAATAACGCTATTAATTATACAGGCGATGATAAAGCAGTAACAATTAAAATTAGTGAAGAAGCAAATGATTATTTAGTTGAAATAAAAGATACAGGAAAGGGAATAGATAAAAAAGACATAAAATATATATGGAATAAATATTATAAACAAGAAAAAAATCATAAACGTAATGTTGTTGGTAGTGGTATAGGACTTTCAATAGTTAAATCTATACTTGAAAGACATAGTTATGAATATGGGGTTAATAGTAAGAAAAATAACGGGACAACGTTCTATTTTAAAATAAAAAAATAACTTTCACATAAACTTCACATATATTTCACTTTCATAAGTTATCATTAAAACATGAAAGGAAGTGATAATTAGAATATAAAAACTTTAAACTCACAAATAAACTCTATGATATAAATTTAAATATAAACTCAAACTCACACTTTTAAACTTTTTAGAAAAAGACGAATACATATAGTCTTTTTCTTTTATTTATGTTAAAATTTAATAGGTGATAGTATAAATGACAGAAAAATTTGCAAAGTTAATGGTTAAATTATTTGGAGGGATTGGAGGAGCTCTAGTAGGCAAATATATAACAATTTTTATAATTAGTTTAATGCCTATATTAGAACTAAGAGGTGGACTTATAGCAGCTAAATTACTTGGACTTCCACCAGTACAAAGTTTCATAATATGTTTTATTGGAAACATATTACCGATTCCAATAATACTGTGGTTGATTGAGCCAATATTTAATTTTTTAAAAAGATGGAAATGGTTTGATAAATTTATAACATGGTGTGAAAAGAAAGCACATTCAAAAAAAGAACAAATAGAAAATTTAAAATATTTAGGATTATTTTTATTCGTTGGAATACCACTTCCAGGAACAGGAGCTTGGACAGGTTGTTTAATAGCTTCGTTAATAGGAATGGATAAGAAAAAATCGATGTTAGCAGCAATATTAGGAGTTGTACTTGCTGGAATAATAATGTTAATATTTAGTTATGGAGTATTAGGGTTGGTGGTATAATGACAACTTTATATTTAATAGCAAATAATTGCTTTATTGATGATTTAATAATTTATAAAAACTTTGTTGATGAAGAAAAAAAGAAAAAAAATAGACCTCTTACAACTGAAGGAGAAAAAGAAGCTTTAAAGATTGTAAAAAAAATAGGGAACATTGACTCAGTATTTTCATCAACATATTATTCAGCTATTGATAGTGCTAAATATACAATAGAAAAAAATGATACAGATTTAATAGTTGATGCTAATTTTGACGATAGAAAACTTGGAATATTAAAAGATACATCAATTAATTTAAGGAATTTACAAGAACATGATTTTACATATAAACTTGAAAATGGTGAATCATTAGATGATGTAAAGAAGAGAATGAGAGAATCAATAAAAGAAATATTGAATAATAGAGAAGGAGAAAACATAGCAATATATACACATAATATACCTATGATTTCACTTTTATCAATTTGGTGTAATAAAGATTTTAATATGGATGAAAAATTAATGTTAACTTATGAAGATAATGTAATCATAGATGGACTTCATAATAAATCACTAATTATCAAGTTGATTTTTGAAAAAGACAAGTTATTAAAAATAGAAAAGGTCATATAATTTAATATGACCTTTTTATTATTTATAATTTAGTACTTGACAAAGCCAAGTAGTGGATATAAAATGTAAGTACAAGAGAGGTGATATTATCAATACACAATTTAAAAAAGGAGTATTGGAGTTGCTTGTACTTGTTATGGTAGAAGCTAAAGATATGTATGGCTATGAATTGGTTGAAGCTGTATCAAAAATAGTAGATGTTAATGAAGGAACAATATATCCAATACTTAAAAGATTGACTAATGAAGGACTTTTTGAAACATATTTAGAAGAATCAAAAGAAGGACCTGTTAGAAAATATTATCATATAACAGTTTCTGGAAAAGAAAAAAAGAAAGAACAACTAGATGAATGGCTAAAATTTGAGAGTAGTGTAAATGAATTTATAAAAAAAGGAGTGACGAAAAATGACAAAAAATGAGTTTGTAGAAAAGTTAAGGAAAAAATTACAAATATTAGATGAAAATGAGATAAATGATATTATATCTGAATATGAAGGATATATAGAAGAAAAAATGTCTTCAGGTATGAGTGAAGAAGAAGCTGTAAAAGCACTTGGGAATATTAATGAAATAGCTAGTGATCTTCTCAGTGCATATAAGATAAAAGACAATTATCAAGATAAGAATATTATTAATAAAGTAATGGATAAAGTTATTTATTATATAGATGCTGTGATAAAAGTTTTTGAAAATAAAGATTTTAGTGAAATAGTAAAAATGCTAATTAAAATATTCTTACTTGCAATAGTAATAAGAATATGTAAATTTCCATTTGATGTATTACTAGATGGAGTAAGAGATATTATTAATCCATTTGATAATGCAGTTGGAAATTACTTATTTTATTTAATAAGAGTAATAGTTAATATAATATATATAATATTAGCATTTATATTCTTCTTTAAAATATTAGACGAAAAAATAATAGGAAATGATATTAAAAAAGAAATGAAAAAAGAAGAAAATAAGAAAGAAGAACAAAAAGTTAAAAATGAAAAGAAAGAAGATAAGAAAAAAGTTGAGGTAAATAAAAAAAATGAAAAAGGATTATTAGATTTATTAACAGATATAGTTATTTTATTTATTAAATTTATTGTTTCATTAATTTCAATAGGAAATATATTCTTTGTAGTAGGAATCTCTTGTTCACTTGTAATAATGATTTATATGATTATTAAAGGAGTTACATATTTTGGACCATTAATGACAATAATAGCACTTTTAATATTTGGAATTAGCTTTTTAGATTTATTTATTAGATTTATATTTAACTATAAACAAAAATCTACAAGGTTTATAATTACATTATTAATAAGTTTGATACTAGGTGGAGCTGGAATTGGTATAACAACAATAGAAATAGCAAATACAGAAATTATTGATAACACCCTTTCTGATGCTGATTATAAAACTTATACAGAAAAGATAGAAATGAAAGATAATTTGGCTTTAACAGATTATTTAATAGAGAATTATATAGAAGATGAAAGCTTAAATAATGAAGTTAAAATAGAATACAAATATATGGATTTTATGAAATTTGAACCATATAAATATATTACAGAAGAAAATAATTATACAGTTTATCATTTGACATATAGCTTATCATGGAATAAAAAAAGTTTTGACAAATTACTTAATATGTTAAAAAATAGAAAAATATATACTTATATAGATGACATAAAAGTAAACATATATGCAAATAAAGAGAACATTAGTAAATTAAAAGATAATTATAATAAATATACAGCTGAATTTGATGGTATAGAAGATGATTATGTAGAATAATCATCTTTTAACATTAATTTTACATAAATGTTCTTAATTAATTTGACATCTAAGTAAAAATGTATTAAACTTAGATTAATAATAGAGGAGGAATAGGATATGGCATTAAATTTAGTAAATATGAATGCTGATGATATGTATATCGATAGTGATAATGCTGAAGCTAGCATTAAGACAGTAAAAAATTATTTAAACAATATCAATGATGATTTAACAAAATTAAAAATTAGCTATCAAAAATTAGCAACAGACCCATCAACACAAGGAACTGTAAAAGAACAAGCAATTAGAATTGTAGAAAGTTGCAAAAAATTTATTAAAAACAATGAAATTGTAAAACAAAATTTAGAATCACAAATGAATAAATCTGTTCGTGAATATGCGCAAGTTATGAATTCATTTAATGAACTTGATGCTGCTGCAGATCAATTAACAGGAGAATAAGGAGGATATTATGGCAATAACAGGCGTTAGTAAAAGTTTAATGAATGCTGTTTATAAACAAGCAAACAGAGACATAGAAAAATTAAATGACGATTTAAGAAGATTTAAAATTGCTGTTGAGAAAATGAATCAAGATGTTTGGTATGGTGGAGAAAGCTCAATTAAATGGTATCAAGCAGCTGATACTGCTTATATTTCTGATGTTAAATTTTCAAGAGCAGCAACTAATTTACAAACATCATTAAATACACAAATTAGAAAAATAGAAAATGCATCAAGATAATAAAGAAGGGAGAGAATATAAATGGCAAATGCAAAAACTGGAACAACATCAGTTGCTTCTAAAGGATTTCAAACATTGCGATTAACACATTTAGATACAGATAAACCTTACGTTGATCCTGAAAAGTCAGAAGAATACGCTAACAGAATTAAAAATGAATTAAATGAACTTGATACAATATATAGAAAATTGCAAAATATTTTTTCACAATTTGCAAATAGTCCTAGCACTAAAGGAACAGTAAAAAAATCAGCGGATAAAATGGTTGATAGATGTAAGAGACATGTAAAAAGCAATGCTGATTTATCTGCATTGATTGTATCATCACTAAATAATTCACAAAGAGAAATAATTGAAGCTTATAAGACAAAAGGAAATACTGAGATTGTTGATGTTAATACAGATCCGGCGACAGGTACTGTTTTAGGATCTAATGAAAAAACTTCACCATCAACTGTAAAAGATATTCCAACACCAAGTGGACCAGTACAAACTCCATCTGATCCAACAACAACAGGTGGCTGGTAATAGCTTAAATTGAAAAATTAGAATATTATTATTTCTAATTTCAGACTGTTGACAAATATAGATATTATATTTGTATGACAGTCTTTTTTATTATATAAAACCAAAATAAAAGAAT